>JBBECV010000037.1:0-50276 GCA_040881635.1 Thermoleophilaceae bacterium | reverse complement strand
CACGCAACGACCCACCGCCAACAACCGCCCAACCCGCCCATAACGACCCCCAGGCATCCGCTCGCCCTCCTCGGCGGGCCGCTGCTGCTCGGATGCGGTGCGCTGGCGAACGGTCATGACGCCTCGCGGGACGCGGCCGCGGTCGTCGCGTGGACCTCGACGGCGGTGTCGGAGAAGGTCGGCGCGTTACCCATGTCGGCGAGCCCGGGGGCCGTGATCGCGTTGACGGTCGCCTCGCCCGGCTGCGAGTCGCGCCAGTGCCCGAGCGGCGAGACGAGCACCCCGCGCGCCACCTCGTCGGTGAGCGTCGCGAGCGCCCGGACGTCGCCGCGGTCGTTTGCGATCCGGACGAGCTCTCCCTCGGCGATCCCGCGCGTGGCGGCGTCGTCGGGGTGGATCAGCACGCTCTGCACCGAGCCCTGCAGCTTGCGCTGACGGGGCATGTTGGCGAACTGAGAGTTGAGGTAGCTCTGCGCCTTGGGCGTGAGCAGGATGAGCGGGTGGCGATCGGCCCCGTGCAGATCGCCGTCGTAGCCCGCCTGGTGCGGCAACGGGTCGAGCGGCTCGCCCGATTGGAGCTCGGTATAGCCCTCGCGCAGCGTGGGCACGACGAAGTTGCCTCCCTCGGCGAGCGAGGCCTTCAGCTCGCACTTGCCGGACGGCGTCGGGAACGAGCCCTGCGCGTGCGGCGCGAGCTCGTCGGCCCCCGGCAGGCTCAGGCGCGCCCATCCGTCCTCCTCCAGCCGCTCGAGCGTGATGCCCGCGAGCGACGGGTCGTCCCAGCGGAGCGCCCGGCGCGCCGCCTCCCTGTCGTCGAGGAAGAAGATCTCGTCGTCGAAGCCCATGCGCTCCGCCAGCCGGCGGAACATCTCGCGGTTCGAGACCGACTCGCCGAGCGGCGGCGACGCCGGCTGGTTGAGCGTCACGTACAGCTGTCCCCAGGGGCAGACGATGTCGAACTGCTCGAGCATGGTGGCGTTCGGCAGCACGATGTCGGCGTACCGCGCCGTGTCGGTCAGGAAGTGGTCGCCCACGACCGTGAAGAGGTCGTCCGACGCGAGCCCCGCCGCGACCGTCCGCTGCTCGGGCAGGGTCACGAGCGGGTTGCTGTTGTAGACGAACAGCGCCCGGATCGGCGGATCGAGGCCGAGCTCTCCGCTCAGCGCCGCGCCGAGCCGGTACTGGTTGACCACGCGCGTGCCGGGCCGGATCCAGTCGGGGCGCTGCAGCGCCGGCCAGTCGATCGGAAACGCGGGCGAGGTGAGCTGGAGCAGGCCCCCGCCGACCCGGCGCCACGCGCCCACGAGCGCCGGAAGCGAGGAGATCGCCCGTATCGCCTGGCCGCCGCTCGCGTGCCGCTCGACCGCCACGCCGAGTCGAATCGCCGCCGGCTGGCCGAGCGCGTACTCGCGCCCCAGGCGGACGACGTCCTCCTCGGGGATGCCGCAGACGGCCGCCACTCTCGAAGGGGGATAGTCGCGCACGCGCTCGGCTAGCTCGTCGAAGCCGACGGCGTGGCGGTCCACGTAGTCCGTGTCGACGAGGCCCTCGCCGACGATGACGTTCATCATCCCGAGCGCGAGCGCGGCATCCGTCCCTGGCCGGATCGGGATGTGCCAGTCCGCCTTCGCCGCCGTGCGGGTGCGCAGCGGGTCGATCACGACCACCTTCGCGCCGCGGCGCTGGGCCGCGCGGATGAACTTCCACAGGTGCAGGTTGGTCGCCTGGACGTTGCACGCCCACACGACGATGTAGCGCGAGTGCGCGAAGCTCTCCGGGTCCATCCCGACGGTGCGTCCGACGGTCATCCTCAGCGCAGTCGTCGACCCGGAGTCGCAGAAGCTGCGCTCGCAGACCGACGCCCCGAGGCGATGGAAGAAGGGGTCGCCGACGGCGAGCCCGTTGAGCAGGCCGTAGTTGCCCAGGTAGCTGAACGGCAGGATCGCCTCCGGCCCGTCCTCGGCGGCGATCGTCCCGAGCCGCTCGGCGATCTCGTCGAGCGCGTCGTCCCAGGTGATCGCCTCGAACCGCCCGCTGCCCTTCGGCCCGACCCGCCGCAGCGGCTCCAGGACGCGATCCGGGCTATAGAGCCGGCGCTCGTAGTCGTGGACCTTCGGGCACAGGCTGCCGGCGGTGAACGGGTGCTGGGGATCGCCGCGCAGCCCGAGCACCGTGTCCCCGTCGACGTCCACCAGCGTGGCGCAGGTGTCGGGGCAGTCGAGCAGGCAGGCTCCGCGGATCGTCCGGCGCGTCTCGGTCGCTGATCCTGTCCCCAGCACCGCTCAGCCGACGCGGGATACGTCGCTCGAACGCGCCGCGTCCGCAGCGGCGGCGGCCGGCGCGACGCTGCCAGGCGGGCGGGTGCTCTTGCCGCGCCAGCCCAGCTCCCGGCCGCGGGTGATCCCGTCGGGCCGGAACACGAGGATGGCCAGCATGACCGCCGCCAGCACGATGTTCTGCAGCCCTGGCTTGGGATGGATGCCCACCCCGAGCACGTCGATGCCGCCGTCCTGCAGCTCCCTCAGGACATCCGACAGGGTCGAGAACACCAACGCCCCGATCACGGCGCCGCTGAGGCTCCGGAAGCCGCCGATGACGAGCATTGCGATCGTCAGGAACGTCAGCTTGAAGTAGAACTCCTCCGGGCCGAACGCGCCGAGGAAGAGCGCGAGCAGCCCGCCGGCGATGCCGAGGCAGAAGGCGCTGAGCACCAGCGCCACCATCCGCTCCAACGTCACGCGGACGCCGATCGCCTGGGCCGCGAGCAGATCCTCGCGGGACGCCCGCAGCCGCCTGCCCCAGCGAGATTGCTGGTACGCGAACGTGATGACGATCACCAGCGCGACCCACGGAAAGGAGTTCCAGATCGTCGTGTACAGCGGCACGCCGACGAGCGTCTGCGGCCCGTTGGTGACGTTCGTCCAGTTGGTGGCGATGACGTGCACGATCACCAGCAGCGAGAGCGTGCCGATCGCCGCGGCGATGTGGTGCAGGCGCATCAGAGGTATGCCGACCGCGAGCGCGAGCACGGTGGCGAGCACGGCTCCGATCAGGATCGCCACCGTCGGCTCGACGTAGGTGTTGGCGAGGATGCCCGGCAGGTTGGGCAGCGTCGCCTCACGCAGTCCCTCCGGGATGCTGAGGATCGCGGTGACGTAGCCGCCGACGGCCATGAAGGCGACGTGGCCGAACATCAGGACTCCGGAGTTGCCGGCGAAGAGGTACAGCGCGACGGTCGCGGTCACGAATATCAGCATCGTGGCGATCGTTCGCTGGAACTCCTCGGAGCCGGTCGAGCCGACGAGCGCGACCAGCAGGACGAGCGCGATGAGTATCAGGGGCGTGCTGAAGCGACGAAGGTTAAACACGAGCGGCCAGTGCCTTTGATCCGAAGAGGCCCTCAGGGCGAACGAGCAGGATGGCGATCACGGCCGCGTACACGAACGCCTCGCGGAAGGGCGCGAGGTCGACTGGTAGGTACGTCTGGAGGAAGACGGTCGCGAGACCGAGCAGGAAGCCACCGATCGCCGCGCCGACGAGCCGGCCCATGCCCCCGATCACGTTGGCGATGAAGGCGACCAGCACCGGCTCGAGGCCCATGTCGGGTACCAGGACACCGGTCTGGGCGAGCAGCAGCACCGCCGAGACCGCCGCGAACAGGCCGGAGATCCCGAAGGCGGTCGCGATGACGCGATCGGCCTTGACGCCCAGCAGCCGGGCCATCCTGAAGTCCTCGGCCGCGGCGCGCATCTGCGTGCCGATCGGCGACCGCCGCAGGAAGGCGGCCAGCCCGCCGAGCAGGATCACGGCGACGGCGACGTTGATCAAGTCGAGTACGCCGAGATGGATCCCGGCGACCGACAGCGAGCCGTTGGCGAACGACCCGATGTCGGTCGCCTTCGGCCTGCCGCCGAAGGCGTAGAGGGCGATGTTCTGCAACAGGAACGCGAGCGCGAAGGCGGCCATCAGCTTCGTCGTCACCTCCGCCTCGCGCAACGTGCGAAACGCGAGCCGCTCCATCGTCAGCGCGACCAGCACCACGACTATGGTCACGACCGCGAGCACGACCAGCAACGGCGCGCCCGCGAGCAGGAAGATCGTGTACCCGCCGACCATGATCAGCTCGCCGTGGGCGAAGTTGGCGAGGCGCATCAGGCCGAACAGCAGCGCGATGCTGAGGCCGAGGAGGGAGTAGACGCTCCCCAGCGCCAGCCCGTCGGCGAGCGCTTGCACCAGCTCACTCATCTGGTCGTCTCCTTCTCTCCGAGGTAGGCGCTCTCGAGGTCGATGGCGGAGGCGAGCTCGTCGGCGCGTCCCGACGCCTGCACCTCACCCTTGCTCAGTACGTAGCTGCGGTCGGCGAGCGCGACCGCTCGGTGCGCGAGCTGCTCGACGAGCAGCACGGTGACGCCGGTCGACCGCAGCTCCGAGACCGTGTCGAGGACCTTGTCGACGAGCATCGGCGCGAGCCCGAACGACGGCTCGTCCAGCAGCAGCAGCCTCGGGCTGGACATCAGCGCACGTGCGATCACGAGCTGTTGATGCTCTCCGCCGGAGAGCTTGCCGCCGTTGGACTTGAAGTAGCGGCGCAACACGGGGAAGCGGTCGAGCTCGCGCTCGAGATCCTCCTCGACGGCCTCGCGGTCCTTGCGCAGGGTCGCGCCGAGGCGCAGGTTCTCCTCCACCGTCAGCTGGGTGAAGACGCCGCGGCCCTCGGGGACGAGGCTCACGCCGAGCCGTGCCACCGCCTCCGGGCCACGGCCGTCGACCCGCTCGCCGTCGAAGGCGATCGAGCCGCCCGCCGGCTCGATCGCGCCGGCCAGGGCGAGCAGCGTCGAGGACTTGCCGGCGCCGTTGGGCCCGACGACGCTCACGAGCTCGCCCTCCTCGACCCTCAGCGAGATGCCGCGCACGGCGGCGACCTTCCCGTAGCGAACCTCGAGGTTCTCAACGACGAGCATCGGCCGGCACCTCCATGTCTCCGAAGTACGCGCGCACGACCTCCGGGTCGTTGCGGACGTGGTCGGGTGTTCCCTCGGAGAGGGTCTTGCCGTAGTCGAGCACGTGGATGCGATCGGACAGCGCCATGATCAGGTGCATGTCGTGCTCCACGATCAGGACGCCACATCCCTGCTCGGACTTGATGCGCACGATGCGCTCGATCAGCTCCGCGCCCTCGTCCGCGTTCATCCCGGCGCCGGGCTCGTCGAGCAGCAGGAAGCGGGGGCTCGAGGCGAGCGCACGGGCGATGCCCAGCACGCGCTCGAGGCCCTGCGGCAACTCGTCGGCACCGTCGTCGGCGCGGTCGCTCATGTCGAACAGGTCCAGCAACATCCACGCCTTCTCGCGCGCGGCGCGCGGAGAGGCGCCGACTCCCAGCGCTCCTAGGCTGACGTTCTCGAGCACCGAGAGCTTCGGGAACAGCCGTGAGCCCTGGAACGTCCGGCCGACGCCCATGCGAGCCAACCGGGCCGCGCCGACTCGGGTCACGGCACGGCCGTCGCAGACGACCCTGCCGGCCGACGGCTTCTGGAAGCCGCTCAGCACGTTCAGCAGGGTCGTCTTGCCGGCGCCGTTGGGCCCGATGAGCCCCAGGGTCTCGTTGCGCTCGAGGCGCAACGAGACCTCTGAGAGCGCGACCAGGCCTTCGAACTGGACCGTCACGCCTTCGGCCTCGAGGGCAGCCGCGCCACCTCCCATCTCGGACTTGCTCCTTTCCATCGATCAGCGGGTCGACGTCGGCCGGCGGGGCCTACGCGTCAGACGGATAGAGCTCGAGGAAGCTCGGCTCGCCGTTCTGGATCTCGATGATCGTCATCGGCCGAAGCGGGGTGATGTGCTTCGTGTCGGTGAACGTCGTCGGGCCCAGGATCAGCGGCTCCTCGTCGAACTTCTCGAGCTCCTCCGAGAGGATCTCGCCCTCGACGCTGCCCGACCGCTCGATCGCGAGCCCCACCGCCTCGCCGAGCGCGTAGCCCGTGAGGTCGAAGGACGTCACCGGCTTGCGTCCGGTCTCCTCCTCGATCTGCGCTAAGAGGTCGTTGATGCTCTCGCGCGGATCGTCACCGAAGACCGAGCCGTACGTCGCGAAGTAGAAGTCGGACAGGTTCGGCACGGCGTCGACCCAGTAGTCGCCGTCCCACGATGCGCCACCGAGGATCGCGGCGTCGATGCCGGCCGCCCGGATCTGCTTGACGGCCGGGATGCCGCCATCGGTGCCGTCGCAGATGAAGATGAAGTCCGCATTCGTGCTACGGATGTTCGAGATCTGCGCGGCGAAGCGGGTCTCACCCTCCTTGTAGGTGGCCTGGCCGGCGATCTCCGCCCCTTCGTACTGGGGGAACGCGTCCCTCATGCCGGCGCACTTGTCGGCACCGTAGGAGAGCGAGTTGTTCTCGAGCAGGTATGCGCGGCGGAGGCCCTTCTCCTCGTAGGCCCATTGCGCCATGACCGTGCCCTCGTCCTGGGCGCGGTTGGCCATCGTGAACACGAGCGGTCCGAGGACGTCGGGATTGAACTTGTCGGAGGCCCCGCACGTCGAGATCGCGAGGACTCCCTTGCTCGCGGCTGCCTGGGCCGCGCCCGACCCATAGTCGAAGTCGCAGCTCACGACCACCACGACGGCGTCCTGGGCGATCACGTCGAGCGCGGCGCTGCCGCCTCGCGCGGGGTCGGACGTGGTGTCCGACACCACGACCTCGAGGTCGTGGCCGTCGATGCCGCCATCGGCGTTGATGTCGGCCACGGCGGCCTTGACCGCGTTCAGCGGGCCGGAGTCGTAGGCCTCCAGCACGCCGGACTCGGCGACCGCGGCGCCGATGACGATCGGGCCTTCGGGGATGCCGTCGCCGGCAGTGCCCGCCTCGTCGTCACCGCCTCCGCAGGCGGCGAGCACCAGCGCCGAGATGACCGCTAGCGCGATACACAGCGTGAAAGTCCTAAAGCGAACGGCATGGCACGATCTGGGCATGTCACAACTCCCTCTTGAGAATGTCTTCTCCGCTCCAGCGGGTCGAGGCTCGCCTGTCGCAAGGAGACGAGCAAGGACCATGCGTTGTCCTTCCCATGAAGATCGCTAATGCGAGGCGCGACCGCCCGGGAAGCTGTCCGCGCGCAGCGGGGCGCACGTGGTGGGGCAACGGCATGGCGCGACGATAGTCCGATCCCGAGGGCCCGATCCGCGAGATCCCGTCTGACGAAACGGGACGGCTCCGCGCCCGTCACCACCTGGAGGTGACGACCTTCTTGCGGGTGTAGAACTCGACCGAGTCGGACCCGTTCGCGTGCAGGTCGCCGTCGATCGAGTCCTTCCAGCCGCTGAACGGGAACCACGCGACCGGCGCCGCCACGCCGATGTTCACGCCCAGCATCCCCGCCTCGGCGCCCTGCCGGTAGGCCCGGGCAGCCGCGCCCGAGCGCGTGAAGATCGAACCGGCGTTGCCGTAGCGCGAGCCGTTGACGAAGGCGAGCGCCTCGTCGAGGTCGGCGGCGCGCACGACCGCCAGCAGCGGCCCGAAGATCTCCTCGCGCACGAGATCCGACTCGAGGTCGTCGGTGACGACGATCGAGGGCCCGACGAGCGTCTGCCCGGGACCGCCGGCCTCGCCGCGGCCGTCGAGCAGGATCTCGGCCCCGTCCGCCGCGGCGCGGTCGAGCGCGGCGACCACCCGCTCGCGTGCCTCGGGGGCGATCAGCGGGCACACGTCCACGCCCTCCTCGTCACCGGGGCCGACGGAGAGGCCCGCGGCCGCCCGCACGAGCGTGTCGAGCACCTCGTCCTGGCGCCGGCTGTCGCCGACCAGCACCGCGACCGAGCCGGCCAGGCAGCGCTGGCCCGCGGCGCCGAACGCCGACGACATCATCGCGGGCACGCTCGCGTCGAGGTCGGCGTCGGGCATCACGACGAGCGAGTTCTTCGCCCCACCCAGCGCCTGGAACCGCTTCCCGGTGGCCGCCGAGCGCTCGGCGACGTGCCGCGCGGTCGACGCCTGGCCGACGAACGAGATCGCATCGACGCCCGGATGCTCGAGCAGGGCGTCGACGGCGTCGCGGCCCCCGTGGACGAGGTTGACGGTGCCCGCAGGCAGGCCGTCGAGCTCGTCGATCAGCTCGAACATCAGCTGCGCCGGCCGCGGGTCTCGCTCGGAGGGCTTGAGGATGAAGCTGTTGCCGCAGGCGATCGCGTACGGGAGGAACCACAGCGGGATCATGGCCGGGAAGTTGAACGGGGTGATCGCGGCCACGACGCCGACCGGCTGGCGCACGAGCTCGACGTCGACGCCCGGGCCGACGCCCTCCAGGTTCTCGCCCTTGAGCAGGTGCGGGATGCCCGCGGCCGCCTCGGCCGACTCGATCCCGCGCAGGACCTCGCCACGCGCGTCGGGAAGCGTCTTGCCCATGTCCTCCGTCACGAGTCGCGCGATGTCCTCGCGACGCGCCCACAGCGCCTCCCGCAGCGCCATCACGACGCGCGCCCGCCGCTGCACCGGTACCGCGCTCCAGGCGGGCTGGGCCTCGCGGGCGGCACGCACCGCGGCGTCGACGTCGTCGCTGCCCGACAGCGGGACGAGCGCGGACAGCTCGCCGGTCGCGGGGTTGCGGTCCTCCAGCGCCCCGCCGGGCGCGTCGGCCTCGACCCACTCGCCACCGACGTAGCAGCGCAGGATCCGCGCTCCCGTCGCCTCGTCGACCGTCATGGCCCTCGTGCCAGCTGGGGATGTCATCGCCAATTCCAACCTGTCCTGTCGTGGTGTAGACGTCGTCGCGATCCGAGAGCCAAGCGTAGACAGTGGCCGGGGGCCCGATCCGGCGAGAAGACGAACTCGGGTGCTGGCGATCAAGGCCGCTAATGCGGCGCACGAGCGCGCGCCGTTCCACGCCATGGAACCTTCGCTCGGGGCGACCGCGAGCCGACCGTACGATCACTCGCCGTGAGGATCGAATCCGCCTCCCTGCCCGAGGCGCTCTCCGATGCGGCACGCGCGTTCGCCACGGCTCGGCACGAGCTCCTGATCGGCGGCGAGTGGGTGGCCGCGGCCGACGGCCGCAGCTTCGAGACGTCCGATCCCGCCACCGGGCGCAAGATCGCCGACGTGGCGTACGCAGGCGCCGAGGACGTCGATCGAGCCGTCCGAGCCGCGCGCGCGGCGTTCGACGACGGCCGCTGGAGCGCCGTCGCGCCCGCCCGCCGCACCCAGGTGATGCTCGCGTTGGCCGAGGCGATCGACGCCCACGCCGACGAGCTGGCGGAGCTGGAGTCGCTCGACAACGGCAAGCCGGTCGGCGTGGCGAGGCGGATCGACGTCAGCCTCGCCGCCGAGCACCTGCGCTACTTCGCCGGCTGGCCGACCAAGATCACCGGCGAGACGCTGCCCGTGGCCAGGCCGCGGATGCACTGCTACACGCGCAAGGAGCCCGTCGGCGTCTGCGGCCAGATCATCCCGTGGAACTTCCCGCTGCTGATGGCCGTCTGGAAGATCGCCCCGGCGCTCGCGGCCGGCTGCACGGTCGTGCTCAAGCCCGCCGAGCAGACACCTCTGACCGCCCTGCGCCTGGGCCAACTGGCCCTGGACGCCGATCTGCCCGACGGCGTCCTGAACGTCGTGACCGGCGACGGCCACACCGGCGCGGCCCTCGTCGAGCACGCGCAGGTCGACAAGGTCGCCTTCACGGGCTCGACGGCCGTCGGCCGGGAGATCGGGATGAAGGCCGGACGCGCGCTCAAGCGCGTGACGCTCGAGCTCGGCGGCAAGTCGCCGAACATCGTGCTCCCGGACGCGGACCTCGAGGCGGCGATCGAGGGCTCCTACCAGGCGATGTACTACAACACCGGCCAAGCGTGCAACGCCGGCTCGCGCCTCTTCGTCCACCGCCGCCAGTACGACGAGGTCGTCGCCGGGCTCGTCGAGGCGGCGGCGCGCACCCGGCTCGGGCCGGGGCTCGACCCGAGGACCGACATGGGGCCGCTGATCTCGGCCGAGCAGCTCGAGCGGGTGCACGGCTACATCGAGTCCGGCAAGGCCGAGGGGGCGGAGCTCGTCGCCGGCGGCGGCAGGCACGACGGCGACGGCCACTTCGTCGAGCCGACGCTGTTCAGCGCCACCGACGACGACCTGAGCATCGCGCGCGAGGAGACCTTCGGCCCGGTCCTGGTGGCGCTGCCCTACGACTCGATCGAGGAGGTCGCATGGCGCGCGAACGACACCGAGTACGGCCTGGCGGCGGGCCTCTGGACGCGCGACATCTCCAACGCGCACACGCTCGCGGCGCTGCTCCAGGCCGGCGACGTCTGGGTCAACACGTGGCGGGCGGGCGACCCGTCGGCGCCGTTCGGCGGATTCAAGGCGTCGGGCGTCGGGCGCGAGCACGGCCGCCTGGGCCTGGACGCCTATCTCGAGAACAAGACGGTCTGGATCAACCTCGCCTGACGGCCGGGACCAGCCGACCGTCAGGCGTCATGCCGCGCCGCCGCCGCGGCGCGTCCGCTATGACGCGACGCGCAGCAGCGAGCGCGCGGTGATCTCGCGCAGGACCTCCGACGTCCCCTCGTAGATGCGCGGGGCGCGCACCTCCTGGTAGAGGTGGCCGAGCAGGTGCCCCTGCTCGAGCGCGCGCGCGCCGTGCAGCTGGACGCACGCGTCGACGACCTGCTGGGCGGTCTCGGTCGCCCGCAGCTTGGCCATCGCCGACAGGCGCGCGTTCGGCTGGCCCTCGTCGTAGCGCTCGGCGGTGTGGTAGATCAGCAGCCGGCTGGCGACCAGCAGCGACGTCAACTCGGCGATCCGGTGCGTGAGCGCCTGCTGGGCGGCCAGCGGCGCGCCGAACTGCTTGCGCTCGCGCAGGAAGGCGATCGTGGCGTCGAGCGCCGCCTGCGAGACGCCGAGGCCGAACGCGCCGACGCTGATCCGGAAGAGCTCGAGCGTCCGCATGCCGATCTCCCAGCCCTGGCCGACCTCGCCGATCACGGCGGAGTCCGGCACGCGCACGCCGTCGAAGACGAGTCGCCCGACCGGGTGGGAGACGATCAGGTCGAGCGGCTCGCCCGTCAGCCCCGGGGCGTCCCCGGGGACGACGAAGGCCGTCAGGCCGGTGTGCGCGTCCCCGTCGGCGGTGCGCGCGAAGACCGTGTAGACGTCGGCGTCGGGCGCGTTGGAGATCCAGATCTTCGTCCCGCTGAGCGACCACTCGTCGCCGTCGCGCTCGGCCCTCAGCTCGATCCCCGCGACGTCGGACCCCGCCTCCGGCTCGGTCATCGCGAACGCGGCCACGGCCGCGCCGCTCACGACTGGCTCGTACCACTCGTCGACCTGCTTGGCCGAGCCCCAGCGGTAGATCGGATGGAAGCCGAGGCCCTGGAGGCCGAGCGCGTCCTCGGTCGCGGTCGACCGCTGGCCGAGGCTCTCCTTCAGGAGGCACAGCGTCACCGCCGAGATGCGCCGATCGTCCATGTCGAGCGGCGGGAACAGCTCGCGCAGCAGGCCGTGATCGCCGATCGCGCGCACCAGGTCGCGGTTGACGCGCTCGGGCTCGCCCGCGGCGGCGATCGGCGCCAGCTCGGACTCGGTCAGGTCGCGCCAGCCGAAGGCCCGGTCCAGCTTCTCGCCGATCGTCGGGGGCCAGCCCCACGAGTTCGTCGTCTTGGTCCCGTCGGTCGCAGCGTGAGCGTTCATCGTGGTCGTCCCCGTAGTTAGTAAAAGCGACGTCGCAATCGATTTTGGCAGATCGGGAAGGCGGGCGTCGGCCTGCGGCCCGCCGGAGCGCCTCGGCGCGCGTTAGTCGAAGAACGCCCGGCGCCAGATGTGCGTCACCGCGCGGGCGGCCGCGTCGACGTCGACCTCGCGCCCGTCGGCGTCGCCGTGGGCGAACCAGATGTACGCGCTCTCCTCGACCATCGCCGCCAGCGCCTCGGTGACCAGCAGGGCCTCCGCCTCCTCGAGCGTTGCCCCGGCGCTCTGCCAGACCCACAGGAACCGCTCGACGTGCCGGGCGCGCATCCGCCACCACTGCTCGCGGAAGCGGTCGTCGACGTTCGCCGCCTCGATCAGCGCCCGCATCACGTCCCGGTTCTCGGCGTAGACGTGGAGGTAGCCCCGGTTCGCCGCGAGCAGCGTCGCCTCCGGGTCGTCGGCGAGCGTCGTCTCGCCGCCGGTGCTGGTCTCGAAGAGCTCGTCGTGAAGGCCGGCGACCAGCTGCGCGAAGAGCTCCTCCTTGTTGCCGAAGTAGCGGTAGAGGCCGCCCATCGACAGCCCCGCCTCGTCGGCCACGTCGCTCATGCGCGCGCCGACGTAGCCGGACCGGGCGAAGACCGCGCGCGCCGCGTCGAGTATCCGCCGCTGCGTGCGCCGGCCCTTCGGGGTCGGCGGGCCCGACCCCAGCGGCGGGCTAGCCGCGCCCGGCGCCGTGCTCATGCGACGGCTGCTCCGTCACGTCGCGGGCCACTCGCTCGCCCAGGGCGCCGCAGACGACCGCCTTCGTGAGCCCCCTAAACGAGCGCGGGTCCCAACCGGTCAGCTCCTTCCAGCGGGCGAGGCGGTAGGTCGCCGTGTTCGGGTGGAGGTAGAGCGCGCGAGCGGTGGCGGCGATCGAGAACCCGTTCTCGGCGAAGCTCGTGACGGTCTCGAGCAGCTCCGGTTGGGCCTCGGCCACGCGGAAGCCCGGCTCGAGCAGCACCGCCAGGCGCTCCTCGAGCTGCAACGCGACGCAGGCGAGCCAGTCGTCGGAGAACGTCACGTCGCCGCGCCGGCGGAGCGCGATCGCGAGCGCGCGCTCGGCGTCCCCGATGCTCAGCCGAGCGCCCGAGAGGCCCTCGCGCATCACCCCCACGCCCGCCGGATGGCCGCCGGCGACGCGCTCCACGGCTTCCTGCACCTCGAACGCGGGCGCCCGCTGCCAGAGGATGACGATCAGCTCGCCGTCGGGCACGATGCAGCGCGCGCGCCCGATGTGCCGGACGGCCGACTCGAGGCGCTCGAGCTGCTCGCCCTCGAGGTTGCCGGCCGCGATGCAGAGGGCCTGGAACTTGCCGTCCGGATCGAAGCCGAGCGAGCGGGCGAGGTCGAACAGCACCTCCTCGGGAACATCGCTCGCGGCGAGCAGCTCGATGAACCGCCGGTGGATCCGCGCCCGCAGGAGGTCCCGCGCTCGCGCCGACTCCTCGTGGGCCTCGGCGACGGTCGCGCTAAGGCGCTGAACGGAGTCCCAGGTCTGTCCCGCGGCGAGCGCCATCACGCCGGGGATCTCGCCGCGCGACGCCCCAGCCTCGGCTATCAGCGCCGCCCACAGCTCACGGTACGCGACGTTGTACGCCTGGATCAGCGCGTGCAGCGGGAGCCCCTGCGTCGCGCGGCGGCGGCCGATCTCGCTCGCGAAGGCGACGTCCTCCGCGGTGAGCTCGCGCTGACCCATCACGGCGTCGAGGACGATCCGCTGATGCTGGGAGACGGTGTGGTGGTGGTCCTCGCCCGTGATCGCCGCCTCGCGGTAGGCGGGGATCTCGTCCCAGATGCGGTCGACGATGCGCGATGTCAACACGTCCAGCCGCGCGTTGACGCGCCGGCAGGCCGAGGCCACGACCTCCCACTCGGTGGTGTCTACCACCTCGCGTGAGTCGCCACGCGTAGGGGAATGCACGAGGCCCACCTGAGTCAAGATACAGCAGGGCCCGTGGGAATCCCACTTCTCGAATCGGAGAAGTGCGTTCCTCCCCCCATCGATGGTCGAAGTTCGTTGAATCTCCCAAAGGCGGCCGCCGTACTCTTGGTCTCATGACGGGCTCAGTAGTGGCAATTCATCCGGAGCTCGAGGAGCTCGACGCGGTCTGCCGGCTCCCCTCGGCGGCCCAGCCCGCGGCGCCGACGAGCGGCGTTCGATCGGTCAACCGGGCCCTCGGGCTGCTGCGGGTGATGGCCGCCCCCCGCCGCTCCGAGTGGTCGCTCGACGAGCTCAGCCGCGTCACGGGGTTGCCGAAGGCGACCACGCACCGGCTGCTCAACACCCTCGCCGAGTCCGGCTTCGTCGAGCACGCCCGCAGCCCCGGGGTTTACCGGCTCGGGCTCGAGACGGCCGTCATCGGCGGCGCCTGCATGCAACAGCGCCGGCCGGCGGAGGGCGTCCGGCGGATCCTCAAGGACGTCAGCCTGCGGGTGCAGGAGACCGTCGCGATCGGGCTCCTGTCGGGGACCGACACGGTGTCGATCGCGAAGATGACTCCCGGTGGGGCACAGGAATCCGCCCTCGCCCCGCGCGGCGTCCTGCCCGCGCACGCGTCCGGCGGCGGCAAGGCGCTCCTCGGAGGCCTCAGCCGCGAGCAGGCGCACCAGCTCTATGGCGACCAGCCGGTGCTGGCGCGCTTCACGCCGAAGACGATCACGACGGTCGAGCGCCTGCTCGACCACCTCGACCAGGTCCGCCAGCAGGGCTTCGCGATCGAGGACGAGGAGTACGCGTCGGGCGTCCGCTGCGTCGGCGTGGCGATCCCGTCGAGCAGCGGACCGCCGCGCTACTCGATCGGGATGACGGCGCCCGCCAGCCGCGCGGACCTGCCGCGGCTGCGGATCGCCGTCGACATGCTCGAGGCGGCGGCCTCCAAGCTCAGCCCGTTCCTCAGCCGGCCCGCCGCCTAGCCAGCCGGCCGGCGGCTGCCGGCCGGACCTAGCTCGTCGCGTCGGCCGGCGGGACGATCAGCTGCTCGGCGACGCGGTTGGCCTCGGCGAGCGGAGTGGTCCCACGCTCGCGGGCCTGCCGGAAGATGACGCGGAGGTTCTCGCGGATCACGGGCAGGTGGGCGGCGACGTCCGCGGCCGAGCCGCCGTCGACGTCCACGAGCTGCGCCTGGATCGCGCCGCCGGCGTTGGCGATGAAGTCGGGAGCCCAGAGGATGTCCTGTCGCTGCAGGAGCTCGGCGACCGACTCGTCGGCGAGCTGGTTGTTCGCCGCCCCGGCGATGCCGTCGCAGCGCAGTCGTGCGACGGTCTCGGGCGTCAACAGCCCGCCGAGCCCGCAGGGCGCGAGGACGTCGACGTCGGCGGATACGGCGTCGGCGGGATCGACCCACGACGCCCCGAGCTCCTCGGCGAGCCCACGCCGCGCGGGATCGATGTCCGTGACGGTCAGCTTCGCCCCGTGAGCGGCGAGGCGGCGCGCGATCCCGGCCCCCACCTTCCCCAGGCCGATGACGGCGAAGGACCGCTGTCCGAGTCGCTCGTCGCCGTAGAGGGCGAGGCAGGTCTCCTCCAGCGCGAGCTCGAGTCCGGCGGCCGTGGCGACGCCGGTGTCCCCGCCGCCACCGTGGCTCTCCGGGAGGCCGTGGGCGTGCTCGGTGCGCTCGCGCACCGTGACCATGTCGTCGGCGCTCGTGCCGACGTCCCCGGCGGTCTGGAAGCTGCCGCCGAAGCTCTCGACGAGGTCGCCGAAGTCGAGCAGCGCGGCGCGCCGGCGCTCGCCCTCCAGCGACTCGCCCGCCGCGAGCGCGATGACGGCCTTCCCGCCGCCGTGCGCGAGCCTCGCCGCGGCGTTCTTGTACGTCATCGCCCGCGACAGCCGGAGAGCGTCCTCCAGGGCGGCGCGGAAGCTCGGGTACTGCCACAGCCGCACGCCGCCGCAGGCGGACCCGCGGACGGTGGAGTGGACGGCGGCGATGCAGCACAGCCCCGAGCGAGTGCCGCGCCGAAGCGTCACGCGCTCGTGCTCGAGGAGGGACGCGGGGGATTGCATGCGCTTCAGCGTAAGCCCGAAGCGGCTGTGATTTCCCCCCAAAGCCCAACCCGAAACTCATGGCTAAAACCACCCGCCTTCGGGCTAGCTTGCGTCAGCGTTCTCGACCCACGCCTCGCGATGCAGATCCCGAACCAGCCACTCGACACGTGAAGCCGCTCACCGACAGCGCGGCCGTCGCGCCCGGCGTCTTCGGCATCGTCGAGCCCGACGGCTCGCCGGCGGGAGCGGTGGATCCGCCGCTCTCCGACGAGGAGACGATCGAGGCGCTGCGCTGGATGCGACTGTCGCGCGCCGTCGACGAGCGCGCCCTGAGCCTGCAACGCCAGGGCAAGCTGGGCACCTTCCCCCCGGTCCACGGCCAGGAGGCCGCGGTCGTCGGCACGGCGATGGCGCTCGACCCCTCGCGGGACTGGATCGTCCCGCAGTACCGCGAGCTGCCGGCCATGCTCCGGCACGGCTATCCGCTCGAGCGCTACCTGCTCGCCCTGAAGGGCGACCCGCTCGGCTCCGCGATCCCCGAGGACGTGCGCGTCCTGCCGATGCAGATCGCGCTCGCGGCGCAGCTCCCGCACGCGGCCGGCCTCGCCTGGGGCCTCCGTCGCCGCGGGCTCGACGGCGTCGTGATGGCCTACATCGGCGAGGGGGCGTGCTCGGAGGGGGACTTCCACGAGGCGTGCAACCTGGCGGGCGTCATGAGGGCGCCGCTCGTCGTCGTCGTCCAGAACAACGGCTGGGCGATCTCGACCCCACGCGAGCGCCAGAGCGCCGGCGACACGATCGCCTGCCGTGCGCAGGGCTACGGCTTCGCCGGCGTGGTCGCCGACGGCAACGACGTCCAGGCGACGTACCACTGCGCGCAGGAGGCGGTCGCGCGGTGCAGGGACGGCGGCGGGCCGACGATCCTCGAGCTGATGACGTACCGCATGGGCCCGCACACCACCGCCGACGACCCGAGCCGCTACGTCGACGCCGAGGTGCTCGACGAGTGGCGCCGCCAGGACCCGATCGAGCGCGCCGTCGCCTACCTCGCCGCGCGGGGAGGCTTCGACGACGAGGCCGAGCGCGAGATGGCGGAGTGGGTCGACGCGACCGTCGACGAGGCGTGGGCCCAGGCGAGCGCCAGGAGCGCCCCCGGGCCCGAGCGGATCTTCGAGCAGGTCTACGCGTCCGAGCCGGCCCGGCTCGCCGCGCAGCGCGCCAGCGCGATCGGCCGAGCGGAGGATTGAGGGTGCCGCAGCTGAACCTCGTGGAGGCGGTGCGGGACACGCTCGCGCAGGAGATGCGCCGCGACGAGCGCGTGATGGTGCTCGGGCAGGACGTCGGGACGCTCGGCGGCGTCTTCCGGGCGACCGACGGCCTCGTCGACGAGTTCGGCACCGACCGAGTCGTGGACACGCCGCTGGCGGAGTCGGCGATCGTCGGATCCTCGCTCGGGCTCGCCGTCGCGGGCCTCGTCCCGGTGGCGGAGATCCAGTTCATGGGCTTCCTCCACCAGGCGTTCCACCAGCTCGGCCCTCAGCTCGGGCGGATCCGGTACCGCTCCGGCGGCCGGTTCGAGATGCCGGTCACCATCCGCACGCCGTTCGGCGGTGGAGCGCGGACGCCCGAGCACCACGCCGACGCGCTCGAGGCCCAGCTCGCGAACTGCCCCGGCCTGAAGCTGGTGATGCCGTCGGATCCGGTCGAGGCCAAGGGCCTGCTCGCCGCGGCGATCCGCGATCCGGACCCGGTGATCTACTGCGAGCCGCTGCGCGGCTACCGCCGCGGCCGCGTCGACGTCCCCGAGGACGACTACGTGATCCCCTTCGGGTCGGCGCGGGCCCTGCGCAGCGGCGGCGACGTCACGCTCGTCGGCTGGAGCTCGTGCGTCACGGTCGCGATGGAGGCCGCCGACGAGCTGGCGCGCGACGGCATCGAGGCGAGCGTGCTCGATCTGCGGACGCTGGTCCCGCTCGACGTCGACGGGATCCGCGAGGCCGTGGCCGAGACCGGGCGCGCCGTCGTCATCGGGGAGAGCCCCTACACCGCCGGCTTCGCCGCCGAGGTCGTCGCCACCGCCCAGGAGGAGGCGTTCTACACGCTGCAGGCGCCGATCGCGCGCGTCGCCGGCTACGACACCCCCTACCCGCCAGCGGGCGTCGAGGACTGGTACCTGCCCTCGCGCGACCGCGTCGTCGCGGCCGTCAAGACCCTGCTCGAGGCCTGACATGGGCGAGGTCGCGTTCCATCTTGCCGACACCGGCGAGGGCCTCACCGAGGCCGAGGTCGTCGAGTGGAAGGTCGCCGTCGGCGACCCCGTCGAGGAGCACCAGCCCGTCGTCGAGGTCGAGACCGACAAGGCGCGCATCGAGCTGCCCGCCCCGGCGACGGGGACGCTCGCCTCGATCGGCGCCGACGTGGGCGAGGTGGTCGAGGTCGGAGCCGTCCTGTTCACGGTCGCCGTCGACGGCGACGTGCCCGCCGCGTCCGACGGCGCCCCCGTGGCGGAGCCGGCGGCGCCCGAGCCCACGCCCGCGGCGCCGCGGAAGGTCGCCGGCGACGCCCTCGGCGCAGCTCCGCGCCGCGTCCTCGCCGCGCCGGCGACGCGGCGCCTAGCGGTCGAGCTCGGCATCGACCTCGCTTCCGTCGACGGCTCGGGCCCGGGCGGGCGGATCGTCGAGGGCGACGTCCGCCAGGCGGTCGACGGCCCGCCGAGCGCTCCCGCGGCGAACCGGGGCGGCGCCACGGCCCCGCAGCGAGGCACCCCCGAGCCGCTGCGCGGGATCCGGCGCGCGATGGCGCGCTCGATGACCGCCGCGTGGGCGATCCCGCACATCACCGAGCTGCGCGACGTCGACGCCACCGGGCTCGTGCGCCTGCAGCGCGCGCTGCGCCACCGAGCCGGCGAGGAGGGCATCCGGACCGGCTTCGCACCGCTGCTGGTGAAGGTCGCCGCCGCCGCACTCGAGGCGCACCCCGCCCTCAACGCCACCTTCGACGCCGAGCAGGAGCTGCTGACGGTGCACGGCAGCGTCAACGTCGGCGTCGCGATCGACGCGCCCGACGGCCTCATGGTGCCGGTGATCGCCGACGCCGCCAGCCGCTCGCTGCTCGATCTCGCGCGCGAGATCCAGGCGCTCGGCGACGCCGCTCGCGAGCGCAAGCTGACCCCGTCACAGCTCACCGGCGGCTCCTTCACCGTCACCAACACGGGCGCCTACGGCGGCCAGTTCGGGACGCCGATGATCCGCTCGCCCGAGGTCGCGATCGCGGGGTTCGGGCGCACGCGCGACGCCGTCGTCGCGGTCGACGGCGAGCCGGCGGTGCGGCCGATGCTGCCGCTCTCGGTCTCGGTCGACCACCGCGTCGTCAGCGGCGCCGAGCTCGGCAACTTCATAACGACCGTCGAGGAGCTGGTCGGCGACCCCTCGCTGCTCGCCCTCGGCTCGTCCTGATGGTCGTCGGCGACATGTTCGAGGAGGTCGACTTCCTCGTCGTCGGCGGCGGGCCGGGCGGCTACACCGCGGCGCTCCGGGCCGCGGAGCTCGGACGCGACGTCACGCTGGTCGACGCCGACGGCGCCGAGGGGCTGGGCGGCGCCTGCCTCCACGTCGGCTGCATCCCGAGCAAGGCCCTGATCGAGGTCGCCTCGCACAGCTGGAGGTCGGGCGAGCTCGAGCTGGCGGGCCTGGATCCGCGCCGGCCCGCCTTCGACGGCAAGCGGTTCCAGAGCTGGAAGGGCGACCTCGTGACGGGGTTGGCCGGCAACGTGGCCCGCCTGCTCGAGGGCGCCGGCGTGCGCGTCGTCAAGGGCCGCGCGTCGCTGGCGGCGCCCGACAGGGCGACGGTCGAGAACGACGGCGCCGGGATGCCGCTCTCGCTCCAGTTCAAGGATGCCGTCCTGGCCGCCGGCTCGCGCCCGACCGCCCTGGCGGCGCTGCCGCGCGACGGTGAGCGCGTGCTCGACTCCACCGACGCGCTCGCGCTCGACGCCCTCCCGGGCTCGCTCGCGGTGATCGGCGGCGGCTACATCGGCCTCGAGCTCGGCGTGGCGTTCGCCAAGCTGGGATCGCGGGTCACGGTGATCGAAGCCACCGACCGCCTGCTGCCGGAGCTGCCGGCGATCGTCACCAAGCCGCTCGGCAAGCGGCTGGCCGCGCTCGGGGTGACCGTCCACACGAGCACGCTGGCGCTCGAGCACGATGGCGAGCGGCTGTCGTGCCAGAGCGGCGACGAGACCGTCGCCGTCGACTGCGAGCGGGTGCTCGTGGCGGTCGGGCGGACGTCGAACGCGGACGGGCTCGAGCTCGACCGCGCCGGCCTCGCGGACGCGCGCGCCGACGCGCCCGACCGGCGCATCCACGACCGGATCGCGATGATCGGCGACCTCGCCCCCGGGCCCGCGCTCGCCCACAAGGCCACCGCCGAGGCCCGCGTCGCGGCCGAGGCGCTCTGCGGACGCCGGGTCGCGTTCGCTCCCAACGCGATCCCGCTGGTCGTCTTCTGCGACCCGGAGATCGCGAGCGCCGGGCTGACGCTGGAGGACGCACGAGCGCAGGGCTTCGACGCCGAGGCGGCGATGGTCCCGCTCGCGGCGTCCGGACGCGCCGCGACGCTCGGGACCCGCGACGGACTGGCGCAGTGGGTCGTCGACCGCGACAGCGGCGCGCTGCTGGGCGCCCACATGGTCGGCCCGCACGCCTCCGAGCTGATCGCCGAGGCGGTGCTGGCGATCGAGATGGCCGCCTCGCCGGAGGACGTCTCCCAGACGATCCACGCCCACCCGACGCTCGGCGAGCTCTGGGGCGACGCCGCCGAGCGCCTGGTCGCGCGCGACTAGGGGCAAACGCCCACCAAACGGCCTCCGAGCCGTGGGAAAGCCCAAGTCGGCCGGGGCTATGTTGGTCGAGACCCGCGTCGAGTAAGGGACGAGCCTTGGATTCGGTCGAGCACGCTCGCATCACCGTCGTCATCGACAACCACGTCGACATGCTCCTCCCCGACAAGGAGGACGTGAAGCGGTTCGGGATGCTGCAGCACATGATCCCGCCCAACGGCGTCCCGATCCACAGCGAGAACGGGATCTCCTACTGGATCGAGCTGCAGAGCAACGGGTTCAGCCGCCACCTGCTCTTCGACACCGGGCTCAGCGGCAGCGTGCTGCTGCACAACTTCCGCGCCCTCGGCCTGTCGGCGGAGCAGCTCGACCACTGCGTGATCAGCCACGGCCATCTCGACCACTACGGCGGCCTGTTCCCCCTGCTCGCCGAGCGCGAGCGCGCGCTGCCGGTCGCAATCCACCCGGACGCCTTCCTCCCCAAGCATGCGATCGACGACCAGGGCGAGAAGTTCTTCAAGGTCAACGGCGGGCTCGAGCGCAAGCGGATCGAGCGCGCCAACGGGATCGTCGTCGACGCGCGCGACGCCGTCGAGCTCGGGCCCGGGACGCTCGCGACCGGCGAGATCCCGCGCGACCCGACGCCGTTCGAGCCGCCGGTGCCGATCCGTCCGGAGGGCCCGGCCGGCGTCTTTCTCGAGCGCGACGGCGAGCTGATCGACGACGACGCGACGATCGACGACCAGGCCGTCGTCCTCAACGTCGAGGGCAAGGGGCTCGTGGTGCTGACCGCCTGCGGCCACTCCGGGATGATCAACACGATCCGCCAGGCGCAGAAGCTGACCGGCGTCGAGCAGGTGCACGCCGTCATCGGCGGCTTCCACACCGGCTTCCCCGGCGTGCCCGCGGAGACCGCCGACAAGACGATCGAGGAGCTGCGCCAGATCGGCCCGGAGATCATCGCCCCGATGCACTGCTCGGGGATACGGATGATCTCGCTGGTCCTGGAGGAGTTCCCAGACCAGTTCCTGCACAACACGACCGGCACCACCCTGGTCCTGTGAAGGCGCTCGTCACCGGCGCGGCCGGATTCATGGCAAGCCGCCTCGTCGACCTGCTGCTCGAGCGCCCCGACCTCGAGCGGCTCGTGCTGCTCGACATGGTCGAGGCGCAGGCGCCGCGGGACGACAGGGTCGAGGTGGTCGTCGCGGACGTCGCCGACATCGGCTCCCACATCGACAGCGACGGCCTCTCGGTGTTCCACCTCGCCTCGCCCCCGTCGGCGGCGGCCGAGGCCGACTTCGACGCCGCGCTGCGGTCGAACGTCGATGGCCTGCGCGCCCTGCTCGACGCGCTGCGCGAGCGCGAGGGCTCGCGGCTCGTGCTCACGTCGTCGCTCGGGGTGTACGGCGGCGCCGACATGCCGACCGTCGTCGCCGAGGGGACGCGGCACAACCCGCAGACCACCTACGGCATGACCAAGGCCGTCGGCGAGCTGCTGATCAACGACTACGCGCGCAGGGGGCTCGTCGACGCGCGCGGAGCCCGGCTTCCCGCCATGGTCGTGCGGCCCGGAGCCCCCAGCGCGGCGATCTCCGCCTACGCGAGCTCGATCGTGCGCGAGCCGCTCGCCGGTCGCCCCTACGTGGTGCCGGTCGGCTACGACGTGTGCGTGCCGGTCATCGGCTACCGCACCGTCGCCGCAACGCTGCTGTACCTGCACGACATCGACGCCGACCGGCTCGGCGACGACCGCACGGTCCTGTGCCCCGGCGTCAGCGCGACCGTCAGGGACCTGATCGACAGCGTGCACCGCGTCGCCGGCGACCGGCCGCTCGCGGAGCTCGAGGTCAAGCCCGATCCGGCCGTGGACGAGATCGCGAGCAAGTGGATGCGCGAGACCGACGCGACGCGCGCGCTCGAGCTCGGCTTCCCCGCCGACGCGGACATCGACTCGATCGTGCGCGCGTACATCGAGGACTACGTCGACGACGCCACGCCGGGGGGAGCGCCTCAGCCTTGACGGACGGGGTCCGAAGCCTGCTGTTCGCACCGGGCAACGACCCGCGCAAGTTGAGCAAGGCGCTCGCCTCGTGCGCCGACGTCGTGATCGCGGACCTCGAGGACAGCGTCCCGGCGGCCGAGAAGGCGAACGCGAGGGAGGTCGCCGGATCGCTCCTGGCAGGCCATCGCGGCCCGCCCCGGCCGATGGTGCGCGTCAACGACATGTCCTCCCGCGAGCTCGACGCGGATCTCGAGCTCACCGAGCGACTCGAGCTGGCGGCGATCGTGGTGCCCAAGGCGACGCCCGCGACGCTGCGCGCGCTCGCCGGGCGCCAGCGGCATCCGATCGTGGCGGTGATCGAGACCGCCGCCGGAGTCCTGGGTGCGGGCGAGGTGGCCGCGTCCCCGGGCGTCCGCGCGCTCGCGCTGGGATCGCTCGACCTCGCCGCCGAGTGCGGCCTGTCGCCGCTGCCCGGCGGGCAGGAGCTCCTGTTGCCGCGCGCCCGCCTGGTCTTCGAGTCGGCCGCCGCCGGCATCGCGGCGCCCTACGATGGCGCCTACCTGCAGGTGCGCGACCGCGACGGCTTCGAGGCGGAGGCCAAGCTCGCCCGCGGCCTGGGCTTCGCCGGCAAGGTCTGCCTCAACCCGTCGCAGGCCGAGGTCGCCAACGAGGTCTTCTCGCAGGAGGAGGAGCGGCGCTGGGCCGAGCGGACGCTCGAGGCCCACGCCCGCGCGTCCGCCGACGGGCGGGGGGCGATCGAGGTCGACGGCGAGATGATCGACATCGCGAGCGTACGGCGAGCCGAGCGCATCCTTGCGCTCCAAGGCAACCGGGAGGACACGTGACCAAGGACGCCGGCATCGCCCCGAACGCGCTCGAGGGGCTCAAGGTGATCGACTGCGCGACCCTGTTCGCCGGGCCCCTGATCGCGTCGCTGTTCGCCGACTACGGCGCCGACGTGCTCAAGATCGAGCATCCCCGCGGCGACGCCCTGCGCACCGTGGGCGAGAGCAAGGACGGCGTCGGCCTGTGGTGGACGGTGGCCTCGCGCAACAAGCGCTGCATCACGCTCAAGCTCTCGGACCCCGACGGCGCCGAGCTGCTCAAGCGCCTGGTCGAGGACGCCGACGTGCTGATCGAGAACTTCCGCCCCGGGACGCTCGAGCGCTGGGGCCTGGACCCCGAGCTGCTGCGCGAGATCAACCCGCGCCTGGTCGTCGTGCGGACGACCGGGTTCGGGCAGACCGGGCCGTACGCGAGCCTGCCCGGGTTCGGCACGCTCGCCGAGTCGCTGTCGGGCTTCGCCTACTGCAACGGCTGGCCCGACCGCCCGCCCACGCTGCCGCCGTTCGCGCTCGGCGACACCGTGGCGGCGCTCGTCGGCGCGTTCGCGACGCTCGCGGCGCTGTCGTGGCGCGACCGCTCGGGCGAGGGTCAGATCATCGACCTCTCGATCTACGAGGCGCTGTTCTGGGCGCTCGGCCCGCAGGCGACCGTCTACGACCAGCTCGGCATCGTCCAGGAGCGCAGCGGCAACGCCTCCAAGTACGTCGCCCCCCGCAACGCCTACCAGGCCAAGGACGGCCGCTGGCTCGGCCTGTCGGCGACGACGCAGGCGATCGCCGAGCGCGTGATGATCATCGTCGGCCGCGAGGACCTGATCGAGGAGCCGTGGTTCGCCGACCACACCGGCCGCGTCGAGCACGTCGACGAACTCGACGAGATCATCGGCGCCTGGATCGGAGAGCGGACGACCGAGGAGGTGCTCGAGGCGTTCGCGGAGTACGAGGGGGCGATCGCGCCGATGCACTCGATCGCGGACATCGTGAAGGACCCCCAGTACCTCGCGCGCGAGACGATCACGCGCGTCGACCATCCGCAGCTCGGCTCGCTCCTGATGCAGAACGTCGTGCCGCGCCTGTCGGCGACGCCCGGGCGGATCGAGCACCCCGGGCTCGAGCTCGGACAGCACAACGCGCAGGTCTACCTGCGCGAGCTGGGGCTCGACGAGGCGGAGCTGACGCGGCTCAAGGACGCCGGCGTCGTCTGAGCCGACGGCCGCGGGGGGGCGGCGCTCGGTCAGACCTGGAGCTCGGGCACGGCGCCGTCGAACTTCGACAGCGGCGGCCGCGAGTCGGGGTGGACCGCCACGTCGATCAGCCAGGGCCCGCCGCGGTCGCGTGCGACCCGATGGGCGTCGGCGAAGTCCTCGCGCGAGCCTACCTTGACCGCCTCCCATCCCATCGACCGGGCGAGCGAGACGTAGTCGGTCCCCGCCCCGAAGTGGAGGTCCTGGTAGTCGGCCTCCTGAGCCAGCAGGTTGGAGAGCCGCTGCGAGCCGTAGACGCCGTTGTTCAGCAGCACGACGGTGAGGGCGAGCCCGGCGCGAGCCGCGGTCTCCATCTCGCAGAGCGAGTACTGGAGCGCCCCGTCCCCGGTCACGACCGTCACCCGCTGGCCGGGGCACGCCAGCGCGGCGCCCATCCCCGCGGGCAGCCCCCAGCCGAGCATGCCGCTGCCGCGCGGGGCGAGCACGCGCCGGCCGGGCCGGTCGACGACGAGGCGGTCGAGCACCCAGCTCGAGCTGTAGGACGCGTCGCCGATCACGATGTCCCCCGCGCGCAGGTCGTCGCCCACCACCTGCAGCGCCGCGCCGGGCCAGACCGTGCCGTCGTCGTCGCGCGCGAGGTCGGCCTCCCTGACGTCGTCGCTCGCGGAGCGGACGGCGGCCGAGAGCTCGGTCAGCCACTGCTCGCGCTCGGGCGTCGCCTGCGGAGCCTCCGCGACCAGCTGCGCGAGGACGCGCTTGGCGTCGCCCCAGAGGTTGATCGCCGGCAGCCCGAGGAACTCGGACGGGTCGATGTCGATCCGCACGAGCGTCGCGTCCGGGCCCGGCCACGTCCAGTCCACCGTCGCCAGCGCATCCATGTCGGAGCCGACGACGAGCACGACGTCGGCCTCGCGCAGGCAGCGCAGCGCCAGCGCTCCGCGGCCGCCCTCCCCGCTGGTGTACGCGCTGCTGACGCCGAGCGCGAGCGGATCCGTCTCGGCGATCGCGCCCTTCCCGCTCATCGAGGTGACGACCGGGATCCGGTAGCGCATCGCGAGCTTGCTCAGCTCGTCGTGGGCGCCGGCGATGTTCACGCCGCCACCGGCGTAGATCACGGGGCGCTTCGCCGCGGCGAGCGCCGCACGCGCCTGCGCGACGCGCTCGACCGGGGCAGCCGGGGGGCCGACGTCCGCCAGCCGCCGGCGATCGTCCGCGGAGCCGCGAGCGGGGGCCTCCTCCTCCCAGAGGAGGCTGTCGGGCGCGAGCAGCAGCACGGGGCGCGGCCTGCCGGTCAGCGACAGGCGGCCGGCGCGGAGCCCGCCCGCGAACGCGTCCTCGGCGCGCTCGACCAGCACGCGGTCCTTCACCAGGCCCTCGCCGAGCAGCGACAGGTGCGGGCCCTCCTGGAAGGCGTGCAGGTAGGGCTCGGGCGGACGGAACTCGCCGATCACGGGGATCAGCGGGACCGACGAGCGCCAGGCCTCGAGCAGCGCCGGCGCGAGGTTGATCGCGCCCGCGGCGCTGATCCCCGAGCACACCACCGGCCGCCCGGTCAGGCGCGCGTAGGCGTCGGCCATGTAGCCGCCGGCGCGCTCGTCGTGGACGATGAACGGCCGCACCGCGTCCGATCGCCTCAGCTCGGCGAACAGCCCGCGCGGGTCGTCGAGGCCGAAGGCGACCTCCACGCCGCTCGCGGCAAGCCCGTCGACGAGCGCCGAGGCCGCGATGCGGCCGGGGTTGGGACGGGGTCCGTTGCTAGGGCTCATTCAGGCAGCCTCCTCGATGGCGCATGCTGGTACGGCTTCCAGCGCCGGGTCAGCCCCAGATGCGGGCGGTTGCGATGCGGGCGCCCTCGGAGAGCGCCTCCAGCTTCTCCCATACGACGTCCTCGGCCGTGAGGACGTTGCCCGCGAACGTGCTGAAGCCGCAGTCGGTTCCGGCGATCACCCGGCTCGGGTCGCCGATCGCGTCCGCCCACTGGCAGATCCGGTCGGCGACCACCTCGGGATGCTCGACGTAGTTGTAGGTGACGTCGATCATCCCCGGGATCAGCACGAGCGACTCCGGCGGCGGGCACGACCGCAGAACCTTGTGCTCGTGCTGGTGGCGCGGGTTGGCGGCGGGCAGCGAGATCGCCCCGACGTTCGCCTCGTAGAGGATCGGGAGCAGCGGCTCGAGCGCGACGTCGCCGACGTGCGGGCCGTCGTAGTTGCCCCAGCAGACGTGCATCCGCACGCGCTCGCGCGGGATCGCCGACAGCGACTCGTTGAGGATCTCGACGTGGAGCGCCGCGCGCTCGAGGAAGTCGCCGAGCGGGCGCTCGCGGAACATGATCTGGCGCTCCATCGCGAGATCGGGGGCGTCGATCTGGAGGATGTGGCCCTGCTCGACTATGTACTCGTACTCCTTGCGCAGCTCGGTCGCCAGCTCCGCGAGGTACTCGCCGTCGTCCGCGTAGGCGGGGTTGTCGGGGGCTCGCAGCAGCGTCGTCGAGATGATGCCGGGGCTCGCCGCGGTGACGAAGGTGTCGACGAAGCCGCGGTCCCCGCCGGCACGCGCGAGCGCGTCGCCGAAGAGGTCCATCTCCTCCTCGACCGCCCTGCGCTCGGGGTCGTAGGCGACACGGCCCTGTGCCTGCGGAACCGGGTGGATCGTCGCCGTCTTCGCGAGCTGCGCGCCGCCCTCGATCGTCCGCTGCTTGAGCTCGGCGTACTTCGGGAAGTCGACGAAGTCGGCCAGCGGGCCGCGGTCGGCGACCCCGCCGAAGCCGCTCATTCTGTCCTTGACGTAGTTCGAGAACCCGATCCGCGGCAGCTCGCCGTCACCGCCGATGTCGACGCCCGCGTCGAGCTGGCGTCCGATCGCCTCGTCCGCGTCGGCCGCCACGACCCGGCGAAACTCGGCGCGGTCGACCTCGTCGCCCGCCTCGACGCGCATCAGCACGTCGAGCAGCCGCTCGCTGCGCGGGAGGCTCCCGCCATGGGTGGTGAGTATGCGATCGACGGTGCTCATGGTCTTCCCCAATCGGGTCAGCCGGCCGTGACGCCGCCGTCGATCGAGACCGTCGCCCCGGTCGTGTAGGCGGACCGGCCGGATGCCAGCAGGACCGCCGTGGCGACGATGTCGTCGACCTCGCCGATCCTGCGCAGCGGCGTCGCGTCGATCTGGCTGCGGGCGTAGTCGGGATCCTCGAACAGGTGGTGGTTCATCGGCGTGCGCACGTTGCCGGGGGCGATCGTGTTGACCCGCACGCCGTTGGCGGCCTCCTCGAGCGCGATGCTCCTGCTCAGCAGCTCGACCGCCCCCTTGGTCGCGCAGTAGGCCGCGGCCTGCGGCACCCCCCGCAGCCCCGCCGCGGACGAGATGAGCAGCACCGAGCCCCGGGCCTCGCGCAGGTGGGGCAGGGCGGCCGCCGTCAGCGCCAGCGGCGCGCGAACGTTGACCTGCCACTGGTCGTCGAGGATCTCGAGGCTCTCCTCGGCGGGCGCGAGCAGGAAGAGGCCGGCCGAGTGCACGAGCGTGTCGAGCCGGCCGAAGCGCTCGATCGCGGTGCCGGCGATGCGCGCGCCGGCGGTGGGGGCGCAGAGGTCGACCGCAAGCTCGGTGGCCGTTCCGCCATCCGCGGCGATCTCCTCGCGCAGCGCCTCGAGGCGCGTGGAGTCGCGCCCGATCAGCAGCACCGAAGCACCGGCGGCGGAGAGCCCGCGGGCGATCGCGGCGCCGATTCCGGAGCTGGCGCCCGTGACGACTGCGCCCTGGCCGGTGAGGTCGAGCTCGAAGCTCATGGCGGCAAGCATGCGTGGTGGGCGGACCGCTGGCAAGCATCGCCCGATGGTCACGCGATGCACGCTGCTAATGGACCTGTGGCCGGACACGCGAGGGCGACGGCCGCACCCCCGTTGGTCTAACGTCGGCCGCCCTACCCCCTGGCCGACCGATGGAGGTTCGAGACCGCGATGACCGCCCGCTCCGGACAGGCAGCCCCAGGCGTGTCGAAGATCCAGGTACGCCACCTCGAGACCTTCCTGGCGATCGTCGGAGCCGGCACGCTGACCGCCGCGGCGGACCGCCTCTACAAGACCCAGGGCGCGATCTCGCACGACCTCAAGGCGCTCGAGGACATCCTCGGCGTCACCGTGATCGACCGCTCGGGACAGCGGATCGAGCTGACCCCCGCGGGAGCCGCGCTGCTCCCGCACGCGCAGGAGCTGATCGCCCGGATCCACGCCGCCGAGGGCGCGATGCAGCGCATCCGCCACGGCGACCGCACGATCGTGCGCATCGGCGCGGTGCCGTCGCTCGCGCAGCAGGCCGTGCCGTACGTCGCCGGCTTCCGCCGCGAGCAGCACGACTTCCTCTTCAAGCTCGTGACCGGCGACGCGCGCGGGCTGGGTGACGCCCTCTTCGCGGGCGAGCTCGACCTCGTCCTGGCCGAGACCGACCCGCGCGACGGGATCAAGTCGAGCGCGCTCGACAGCGAGGAGTTCCGCGTCGTGCTCTCAGAGCGCGATCCGCTCGCCGCGTCGCCGCGGCTCTCGATCGCACAGCTGGCCGAGCGCGACTTCGTCGGCTTGGGCCGCGACGTGGCCACCCCGGCGGTGACGCAGCGCTTCTTCAGCTCGGTCGACCGCTACCCGGACCCCGCCGTCGAGGTGACGGAGTTCTGGCTGATGATCGAGCTGATCCGTGCGGGCGGGAGCTTCTGCCTGCTGCCGGTCTCGGCGGTCGAGCGCGCCGACGGCGTCGTGGCCGTCCCGCCCGACCCGCCGCTCGAGCGACAGGTCGCGATCAGCTACAGCACGCGCCGGATCCTGCCGCGCGGGGTCGTGGCGTTCCACGACTACCTGCTCGGACGCTGGACGCGCTGACCCCGGCCTCCATCGGCGGTCCGGCGCGGGGCCGCCGAGCAGCATCAGTCGCTCTCATGCCCTGGTCAAAGGCTGGCGGTTTCCCCTCCCGCCGCCAGCCGAGATGCTGCTCTGGGCATGGCGTACCGCATCGCGGTGGACACCGGTGGCACCTTCACCGACGTGGTCGTGACCGACCCGTCCGGGACGGTGCGCGTCGGGAAGTCGCTCACGACCCCCCAGCGGATCTTCGCCGGCATCGAGGCCGCGCTCGGACAGATCGCCACGGCGATCGGCATCGAGCCGCCCGAGCTGCTCGCCGAGAGCGACCTCTTCATCTACGCCACCACCCGCGCGACCAACGCCACGGTCGAGCGGACGACCGCGCGCACCGGGATGCTCGTCACGGAGGGGTTCGCGGACGTCCTCGTGCTCCGCGAGGGAGGCAAGTCGAACGCGTTCGACTTCTCGACCGCGTTCCCCGAGCCGTACGTCCCGCGCCACCTCACGTTCGAGGTCCCGGAGCGGATCGACTCGGAGGGAGAGGTGGTCACGGCGCTCGACGAGGCGGCCGCACGGCTCGTCGTCCGCGAGCTCGGCGCCGCGAGGGTCGAGGCCGTCGGCGTCTGCCTGCTCTGGTCGATCGCGAATCCTGCCCACGAGGCGCTGCTCGCCGAGCTGATCGAGCAGGAGCTGCCGGGCGTTCCGTACACCCTCTCGCACCGGCTCAACCCGACGATCCGCGAGTACCGCCGCGCCTCGTCGGTCGCGATCGACGCGTCGCTCAAGCCGCTCATGCAGGCGCATCTGACGGAGATGGAGGCCGACCTGCGCGCGGCGGGGTTCACGGGCGAGACGCTTGCCGCCACCTCCGGGGGCGGCGTCATGCACGTGCCCGAGCTGGTCGACCGGCCGATCTACGCGGTCCGCGCCGGGCCCGCGATGGCGCCGGTCGCCGGCCGGACCTATGCGGAGGCCGAAGGGCTCGGCGACGAGATGATCGTCTGCGACACCGGCGGCACGAGCTTCGACGTGAGCCTCGTGCGCGGCGGCGAGATCAAGTTCACGCGCGAGGCGTGGCTCGGCGAGCGCTTCACCGGCGACGTCACCGGCGTCTCGTCGGTCGACGTCAAGAGCATCGGCGCGGGGGGCGGCTCGATCGCGTGGATCGACCCCGGCGGCCTGCTGCGCGTCGGGCCGATCAGCGCCGGGGCCGAGCCCGGTCCGGCCTGCTACGGACGCGGCGGCGACCGCGCAACCGTCACCGACGCCGCGGCCGTGCTCGGCTACCTCGACCCGGACTTCTTCCTCGGCGGGCGCATGGCCCTGCGCGTCGACCTCGCGCGCGCCGCCGTCGCCCGCATCGCGGAGGCGATCGACGCCGACCTGCAGCAGGCGGCGCACGCGATCGTCGGCGTCGCGAGCGAGAACATGGTCGAGGCGATCCACGAGATCACGATCCAGGAGGGCGTCAACCCGCGCGAGAGCCTGCTGCTCGCCGGCGGGGGCGCAGCCGGGCTGAACATCGTGCCGATCGCCGAGGCCCTCGGCTGCCGCCGCGTCCTCGTGCCGCGCACCGCCGGAGCGCTGAGCGCGTGCGGGATCCAGCACTCCGACGTCAAGGCGGAGTACAGCGCGAGCCACTTCACGACCACGGCGGACTTCGACCACGACGGCGTCGGCCGCACGCTCGCCGAGCTCGAGCAGCGCATGGACGAGCTCGCCAGCAGCCTCGCCGAGCGGGGGCTCGGGCGGACCGAGCGCGACTTCGTCGTCGAGGCCCGCTACGCCCACCAGGCGTGGCAGCTCGACGTCGCGCTGACCGCGGCGCGGCTCGAGGACGGCGCGGCCGTCGAGAGCCTCGTCGAGGCGTTCCACCGCGAGCACGAGCGCGTCTTCGCCGTCAGCGAGCCCGGGCAGACCGTCGAGTGCGTCGACTGGAAGGGCCGGCTGACCGCCTTCCTCGACCATCCCGGCCTCCCGCGGCTGACGGCCGCGCCCCACGAGCCCGAGCCGATCGGGGCCCGCGAGACCTTCTTCCCCGCGGCGGGCCGGGTCGAGGCCGCGATCCACCACGGCGAGGGACTCGGGCCGGGCTCGACGATCGCCGGCCCGGCGATCGTCGAGGAGCCGACGACGACGATCGTCGTCTACCCGGGCGCGACCGCCTCGGTGACGGCGCTCGGGAACTACCTGCTCGAGCTCGAGTAGACGGGGTCCCATGGCAGCCACGCCCACGAAAGCCCACAGCCCCACCGAGACCGCGCCACTCGGGCTCGATCCCGTGACCATGACGGTGCTGGCCAACAGGTTCGAGGCCGTCGTGCGCGAGATGGCGAACACGATGCTGCGCGCGGGCCGCTCGGCGATGCTCAACACGGCGCGCGACTTCTCGTGCTCGATCGTGACGGCAAGCAACGAGCTGCTCGCCTCGGCCGAGGGGCTGCCCGTCCACGTCTTCGGCTCGCACCTGCTCACCGAGGCGATGCAGGAGCTGCACCCCGACCTCGCCCCCGGCGACGCGTTCCTGCACAACGACCCGTACCTCGGCAACAGCCACCACGCGGATCAGACGGTGCTCGTCCCGATCTTCGTCGACGGCGAGCACCTGTTCACGGCCTGCACGAAGGCGCACCAGGCCGACATCGGCAACGCGCTGCCGACTACCTACATGGCGACCGTGCGCGACGTCTACGAGGAGGGCGCGCTCAGCTTCCCGTGCATCCGGGTGCAGCGCGACTACGAGGACATCGGCGACATCATCCGGATGTGCCGGCGCCGGATCCGCGTGCCCGACCAGTGGTACGGCGACTACCTGGCCGCGGTCGGCTCCGCGCGCCTGGCCGAGAAGCGCCTCCAGGAGCTCGTCGCCAAGCATGGCGTCGACCTGATCGGGACCTTCGTCCGCGAGTGGTTCGACTACTCCGAGCGCCGCGTGGTCCACGCGATCGGGCGCCTGCCCGCCGGGCGCATCTCCGGCGCCGGGGCGCACGATCCGATCCCGACCGTCCCGGACGGCGTCCCGATCGGCGTGACGATCGACATCGACCCGGAGCAGGGGATGATCGACGTCGATCTGCGCGACAACATCGACTGCGTCCCGGCGGGCCTCAACCAGTCGGCGGCGTGCGCCATGAACAACGCCATGACCGGCGTCTTCAACGTGCTCGGCGAGGATCTTCCCCACAACGCGGGCAGCTTCCGGCGCCTGCGGGTCCACCTGCGCGAGAACTGCGTCGTCGGCATCCCGCTGCACCCGACGTCGTGCTCGATGGCGACGACCAACGTCGGCGACCTGCTGGTCAACGTCACCCAGTCGGCCTTCGCCGAGCTCGGCGAGGGCTGGGGCCTGGCGGAGGGCGGGCTCTCGACCGGCGTCCCGCTGGCCGTCATCTCCGGCGTCGACCGTCGCCGCGACGGCGCGGCGTACGTCAACCAGATGATGTTCGGGACCAACGGCGGTCCGGCGAGCCCACGCTGCGATGGCTGGGTCACCTGGTTCATCCCGGTCGTCGCCGGGCTGATGTACCGCGACAGCGTCGAGATCGACGAGCAGAAGTACCCGATCCGGATCCGGTCTATCCGGCTCGTCCCGGACAGCGAGGGGCCCGGCCGCCACCGCGGCGCTCCCTGCGGCGAGATCATCTATGGGCCGCGTGAGGACCCGATGACGATCGTCTACACGATGACCGGCCATCGGACGCCTCCGAAGGGCGTCCGCGGCGGCGGCGCCGGATCGCTCGCGCACGCCGCGAAGATCGACCGCGACGGCAAGCCGTCGCCACTCGGCAACTGCGTCGTGGAGCAGGTCCAGCCGGGCGAGTGGGTGCTCGGCAAGGACGGTGGCGGCGGCGGCTACGGAGACCCGCTCGAGCGCGACCCGGCGGCGGTGCTCGCCGACGTGCTGCGGGGCTGGGTCAGCCGCGAGCGCGCCCGGGCCGTGTACGGCGTCGTCGTGACCGGCGACGTGCGCGACGAGTCGCTCGCCGTCGACGAGGCGGCGACCGCCGCCGAGCGCGCCGGCAGGCAGGCGGCCGCCGAGCAGGCAACGTGAGACCCCAACCGACAGGAGACACGATGGAGAGACTGCGACTGCAACCACCGGACGACCCGTGGGATTGGGCGACCCCCGCCAAGATGTCCCAGGGGCTGAAGGTCGGCGACTTCGTCTACGTCAGCGGGCAGACGGCGACCGAGGACGGGCGCGTCCAGGGCGAGGGCGACATCGGCGTCCAGACCCGGCTCACCTTCGAGAACATCCGCAGGATCCTGCGTGCGGGCGGCGCCGAGATGAAGGACGTCGTGAAGCTCAACACCTACTACGTCTACGACGGCGAGGAGGCGGACATCGGCGACTACTTCAGCACGATGCTCGACGTCCGCAAGGAGTTCCTCGAGCCGCCGGGCCCGGTCGGGACCGCCGTCCGCATCCACGGGCTCTCGATCCCGGGCCTCCTGATCGAGGTCGACGCGGTGGCGATCCTGCCCGAGGGCGGCTGATGGGCGCCGACAGGCTCGCCGCACTCGAGGCGCGCCTCGCGCGGCTGGAGTCGATCGAGGAGATCAAGGCGCTCAAGGTCCGCTACGCCCACGCCTGCGACGCGCCGTACGACGCCGAGGCGATCGCCGCCCTCTTCACCGAGGACGGCGTCTGGGACGGGGGCAAGTTCGGGCGCTACGACGGTCGCGAGGAGATACGCGACCACTTCCTCACGTCGCCGACCCGCTTCGCGTGGCAGGCGACGTGCGTGATGTGCTCGCGAATCGAGCCCTCCGCGGATGGCGAGACGGCCGACGGCCAGTGGTACCTCTGGGAGCCGTGCACGCTGAAGGTCGGCGGCGCGGACGTCGCGGCGTGGCAGTTCGGGCGCTACGACGACCGCTACCGCCGGGTCGACGGCGAGTGGCTGTTCTCGGAGGTCGCCTTCACGATGGAGATGCTGGCTCCGTTCCAGACCGGCTGGGCCGACGAGATGGTCATGACGACCCGCCCCGGCTCCTGACCACGCCCGGACCGATGACCTTCCGCATCGCCGTCGACACCGGTGGCACGTTCACCGATCTCGCCCTCAGCGACGGCGGGACCTTCGTCGGGACCTTCAAGTCCCCCACCACCCCGCGCGAGATGGTCCGCGGGGTCGTGGGGGCGCTCGGCGAGGCCGCGGCCCACGTCGGCCTCTCGGTCGAGGAGCTGCTCGAGCGCACCGAGCAGTTCGTCTACGCGACCACGCGCTCCACCAACGCGATCCTCGAGGGCGACTACGAGCCGCCCGCCTTCCTCACGACCGAGGGCCACCGCGACATCCTGCTCTACCGCGAGGGCGGCAAGTCGGACCCGTTCGACCTTGCCGTCCACTACCCCCCGCCCTTCGTCCCCCGCTGGCTCACGTTCGAGGTGCCAGAGCGGATCCTCGCCGACGGCGGCGTCCACCGCGAGCTCGACGCCGACGCGGTCGCCGCGATCGCCGACCGCCTCAGCGAGGTCGGCGTGCGGTCGGCGGGCGTCTGCCTGCTGTGGTCGGTCGCGAATCCGAGCCACGAGCTGCGCGTCGCCGAGATCCTCGCCGCGCGCTGCCCGGGCGTCGACGTGACGCTGTCCCACCGGCTGAACCCGATCATGCGCGAGTACCGGCGCGCGTCGGCGACCGTGATCAACGCCGCGCTGAAGCCGCTGATGTCCGAGCACCTGGACGAGATCGACAGCGAGCTGCGAGCACTCGGCTTCCGCGGCGAGCCGCTGATGGTCACGCACACCTCCGGCGGGATGATGCCCTTCCGCGACATGTCCGAGCAGCCGATCCACACGGTCGACTCCGGACCGGCGATGGCGCCCGTGGCCGGGCGTGCCGCGGTCGCCGCGGACGGCGGCGAGGAGGATGCGATCGTCGTCGACACCGGCGGCACCAGCTTCGACGTGTCGCTCGTGCGCGACGGCGCGGTCGGCTACACCGGCGCCAAGTGGCTCGGCGACGAGTGGGTCGGCCACATGACGGGGATGTCGGCGGTCGACACGCGATCGGTCGGCTCCGGCGGCGGCTCGATCGCGTCGGTCGACTCGGCCGGCCTGCTGCGCGTCGGGCCCGAGAGCGCGGGCGCCGACCCCGGGCCCGTCTGCTACGGACGCGGCGGCACGCGGCCGACGGTCACCGACGCGGCGCTCGTGCTCGGCCTCGTCGACCCGCGCTACTTCCTCGGCGGCCGGATCGAGCTCGACCTGCGGGCGGCCGAGGACGCGCTCGCGCGGGACGTCGCCGAGCCCCTCGGCCTCGGCCTCCACCAGGCTGCCGAGGGGGTCCTGCGCGTCGCGACCGACGCGATGGCGAACCTCGTGCGCGAGGTGACGATCGGCCAGGGACTCGACCCGCGCGAGTCGGTGATCGTCGCCGGGGGCGGCGCCAGCGGGCTCAACATCGTGGAGATCGCGCGCGAGCTGCGCTGTCCCGAGGTCCTGATCCCACAGTTCGCGTCCTGCCTGTCGGCGGTCGGCGGCCTCTTCTCCGACCTCGTCCACGAGACGAGCCGCGCCTTCTTCACCACCACCGCGGCGTTCGACCGCGACGGGGCCGGCAGCGCGATCGACGAGCTCGGGCGCGAGCTCGACGGCTTCTTCGCCGGCATCCCCGAGTCGGGGCGCGAGGCGCGCGAGCTGTCCGTCGACGCGCGCTACGCGCACCAGGCGTGGGAGCTGGAGGTACGGCTCGACGGCGTGCTGCCGCTCACCGACGACGCCGCGGTCGAGCGGCTCGCGACGGCGTTCCACGACGCGCACCAGCAGACGTTCGCCGTCCGCGACGACGCCGAGGTCGTCGAGTGCGTCAACTGGCGGGCGCGCGGCTGGCAGGTGCTCGACAAGCCGGCGCTCGCGCCGCGGCCGGTCGCCGAGGGGTCCGAGCCGAGCCGGCGCCCGGTCTACATCGGCGGCGGCATGCGCGACGTCGCCGTGCACCGTGCCCACGAGCTCCGCGACGGGGAGCGGATCGCCGGACCGGCGATCGTCGAGGAGCCGAGCACCACGGTCGTGGTGCCCCCGGGGGCGACGCTCCGGGTGACGCCATCGGGGCAGTACCGGATCGCGACCGGCGAGCCGACCGCCGGCGCGACCCCCGCCGTCGGGGCCGCGAGCGACGAGCCCGGGAGGTCTGCGTGAGCGGCGGGCGGACGGGCCCGGCGGCTACCGGCGCCGAGCGCGAGGCGGCGGCTGCGGAGTTCGATCCCGTCCTGCTCGTGGTCATGTCGAACGCGATCCAGGCGATCTGCCGCGAGATGACCAACACGATGCAGCGGGCGGCGCGCTCGTCGGTGCTCGCAACCGGCCGCGACTTCTCCTGCTCGATCGTGACGGCGGACGACCGGCTGCTCGACACGGCGGAGGCACTGCCGATCCACGCGCTGGGCTCCGACCTGCTGACGCGCGCGATGGGCGACCACCACGACGACCTCGCCGCCGGCGACGCGTTCCTGCACAACGATCCGTACCTGGGCAACACCCACCACGCCGACCACACGATCCTCGCGCCCGTCTTCGTCGACGGCGTGCACGTCTTCACCACCTGCGCGAAGGGCCACCAGGCGGACATCGGCAACGCCCGGCCGAGCACGTACATGGGCGAGGCCCGCGACGTCTACGAGGAGGGCGCGCTGAGCTTCCCGTGCGTCCGGATCCAGAGGGCCTACCGCGACGTCGACGACATCGTCCGCATGTGCCGGCGGCGAATCCGCGTCCCCGACATCTGGTACGGCGACTACCTCGCGGCCCTGGGCGCCGCGCGCGTGGGCGAGCGCGCGCTCGAGGGGTTCGTGCGCAAGCATGGCGCCGACACCGTGCGGGCGTTCTTCGACGCATGGTTCGGGTACTCGGAGCGGCGGATGGCCGAGGCGATCGCCCAACTCCCGGCGGGCCGCGTGACCGGCACGACGAGGCACGACCCGTTCCCCGGCGTGCCGGACGGCGTGCCGCTGAAGGTGGACCTCGACTGCGATCCCGAGCACGGGCGGATCGCCGCCGACCTGCGCGACAACCCGGACTGCGTCCCGGCGGGCATCAACACCTCGGAGGCGACGGCGCGCGCGGCGGTGCTGGTCGGCATCTTCAACGCCCTCGATCCGTCGATCCCGCACAACTCGGGCAGCATGCGGCGGGTGGACGTGCTGCTCCGACGCGGCTGCGTCGCCGGCATCCCCGAGCACCCGACGTGCTGCTCGCTCGCGACCACCAACGTCACCGACCGGATCATCAGCATGACCCAGGCCGCGCTCGCGCGCCACGCACCGGGCACCGGACTGGCCGAGGGGCCGAGCGGGATACCGCCGACGCACAGCGTGATCTACGGCCGCGACGGGCGCCACGGCGGCCGCCACTACATCACCCAGCTGCTGATCGGGACGGCCGGCGGCCCGGCGTCGGCGCGGACGGACGGCTGGCTGTCCTACCTCGAGCCCGTGACGGCCGGGGTGCTGTACCGGGACTCGGTCGAGGTGCTCGAGCAGAAGTACCCGATCGTGGTCGAGTGCAGCCGGATCCGTCCGGACAGCGAGGGCGCCGGCGCCCGGCGCGGCGGGCCGGGCGCCGAGGTGGTCTACGGCCCGCTCCACGACGAGCTCGAGGTGTCGTACACGCTCGACGGGATGCAGACCCCCGCGCAGGGCGTCCACGGCGGCCTAGCCGGAGCGACCGCGACGGTCTTCGTCGAAGACGCCGCGGGCCGGCGCCGCCAGCTCACCGAGCCCGTCATGAGCCTCCGCCTCCAGCCGGGCGAGCGCATCGGAGCCCTGACCGCCGGCGGCGGCGGATACGGCGCGCCGGGCGACCGCGACACGGACCTCGTCCTCGCCGACGTGCGCGACGGCCTGGTCTCTCACGAGCGCGCCCGCTCGGTCTACGGCGCGGCGATCGAGGGCGACGCGCGGCGACCTGAGACGCTCGCGGTGCGCCGCCCCGCGGACGAGCGCGAGAGCTGACGATGGCGTTGCGATCGCTCGCGGAGGCGTCGGCGGGCATCGCCGCCGGAGAGCTCGCGCCGGAGGAGCTCGTCGAGGCCTGCCTGAGCCGCTGCGAGGCGTTCGACGCGGAGATCGGCGCGTTCGCGTTCCTCGACGCGGACGGGGCGCGCCGCCAGGCGCGCGATCGCGCCCGCGAGATCCAGCGCGACGGCCCGCGGACGCCGCTGCACGGGATCCCGGTGGCGGTCAAGGACATGATCGACGTCGCCGGGATGCCGACCGCCGCCGGATCGCGGGTGCTGGCGGGCAACGTCGCCGCGGCCGACGACGCGGAGGTAGTGCGGCGGATGCGCGCCGCCGGCGCCGTGATCCTGGGCAAGACGACCACGCACGAGCTCGCCTCCGGCATCGTGACCCCGCAGACGGCGAACCCGTGGGACACGCGCCGGATCGCCGGCGGCTCCAGCGGCGGCTCGGCGGCCGCGGTCGCCGCGGGGATGTGCCTAGGTGCGCTCGGGACCGACACCTCGGGCTCGATCCGCATCCCGTCGGCGCTCTGCGGCGTCACCGGCCTCAAGCCGCGGGCGACGCGGGTACCGACGACCGGCATCCTGCCGCTGGCGCCGTCGCTCGACTCCTGTGGGCCGATCGCGCATGGCGCCGCGGACGTCGAGCTGCTGTGGCGGGCGATCGCGGTCGAAGACGACCCGCCGCCGAGCCGCCCCCGCATCGGCCGGCCCGCCCCCGAGGCGCTCGGCGACCTTCATCCCGAGGTCGCGGCGGGCCTGGACCGGGTCGCGGACGCGCTCGCGGGTGACGGCCTCCGCGTCGTCCCGGTCGAGCTGCCGCCGTTCGCCGACTGGGACGCGCCGCGTGCCGTCGTGCTGACGCGGGAGGTTCTGCTCACCCACCGCGAGGCAGGCTGGTATCCGGCCCGCGCCGACGACTACGGCGCGGGGGCGCGCGCGCTGCTGGAGGCGGGCGAGCGCGTAGACGCCGACCAGATCGTCCGCGCGCTCCAGGCCCTACGACGACTGACCGAGCACCTGCTCGGCTGCTTCTCGACGTGCGATGCGCTGCTGCTGCCCACCACGCCGGCGCCCGCCCCGGCGAGGGCCGACGTCTCAGCAGCGGCCGGCGACTCGGGACGGCCGCCGATCAACCGCGTGCTCACGCGATTCTGCGCGCCGGCGAACATCTGCACGCTGGCCGCGGCGACCGTCCCCAGCGGCCGGTCCGGCGACGGCCTGCCGCTCGCCGCCCAGCTCGTCGCGCGGGACGAGGCGACGGCGCTCGCGGTCGCGCTGCGCTATCAGTCGCTCACCGACGACCACATAGCCTGTCCGCCCCTGCTCGCGGACGCGACATCACTTCCGCGCGGCGGAATTCACGTTGAGGGCGGCGCCTGCGGGCGCGGATAGTTATGCCTGGTGCGCACGCGACCGGCCCCCGGGACATCCCGGCGCGGCCCCGGCAAGGAGAACACGATGAAGATCAGTGAAGACCGAGTACTCACGTCCCACGTCGGGAGCCTTCCACGGAGCCAGGAGCTCCTGGACATGCTCGTCAAGATGGAGGCCGGAGAGGATGTCGACCGCGAGGCGTTCCGCGAGCGAGTGGCGCAGGATCTCGACGAGATCATCAGGCTCCAGTTCGAGGCGGGCATCGACATCGGCGGCGAGGGCGAGCTGCCGCGGATCGGGTTCTCCAACTACGTCAAGGACCGGATGACGGGCTTCGGTGGCGAGGGCCAGCGCGGCGCGCCGATGGACTACACCCGGTTCCCGAAGTACCTCGAGCTCAAGATGCAGATTCGCGAGGACGAGCAGGGCCAGCTCGCGAAGACCGGCTCCACGTACGTGCTGCCTGAGGCGCAGGACCGCGTGGTCTACGACTCCGAGCTCGTCGCGGTCAAGGAGGAGATGGAGCTGTTCGCCGGCGGGCTCGCGCGCGCGCGAGAGAACGGGAAGGCCTTCGCCGAGACCTTCGTCACCGCCGCGACGCCGGGCATCGTCTCGACGACCCTGCTGCGCTCGAAGGACAACCCCGCGTACGCCGACGACCGTGAGTACGTCATGGACCTCGCGCGCGAGCTGCGTCAGGAGTACGAGTACGTCGTCGAGCAGGGCCACGTGCTCCAGCTCGACGCCCCCGATCTCGCCTTCGAGCGTCAGCTGATGTTCCGCGAGCGTCCGCTCGAGGAGTTCCTGGAGCGGTTCGAGATGCACATCGAGGCGCTCAACGAGGCGCTCGTGAACATCCCCGCCGACCGGGTCAGGCTCCACGTCTGCTGGGGCAACTCCGACAGCCCGCACTTCGACGACGTCGACCTCGAGCCGCTGCTCTCGCGGCTGTACGAGGCTCAGGTGGGCGGCATCTCGCTGCCGGGCGCCAACCCGCGCCACCAGCACGAGTACAAGCTGTTCGCGAAGTACCCGCCGCCGGAGTCGATGGCGGTCATCCCGGGCGTGATCGACGTCAGCTACAACTACCTCGAGCACCCCGAGGTCGTCGCCGACCGGATCTGCAACTACGCCGACGCGATCGGCGACCCGACCCGCGTCATCGCCAGCACCGACTGCGGCTTCGGCACCTTCGCCGGCTACACCCTGGTCGCCGAGGACGTCGCCTGGGCGAAGCTCGGCGTGCTCGCCGAGGGCGCCGCGCTCGCTACCGAGCGGCTCTTCAGCTGATAGCTGAGTAGCGGCCGGCGGCGACACCACCGCCGCGGAGGAGGAGGGGGCCGGCTCAAGCCGGCCCCCTCAGGCGCGCCTACCGCGGCCTACTGCGCGTTCCAGCCGCCGTCGACGAGCAGGCTGTGGCCCGTCATGTAGCTCGACGCGTCGGAGGCCAGCACGACGGCCAGCGGGGCGATGTCGTCGACCTCGCCGATCCGGCCGAGCGGAGTCGCCTCGATCATCGCGCGCTCGTAGTCGGGGTCGGCGAGCAGCCCCTCGTTCATCGGCGTCCGGATGTTGCCGGGCGCGATCGCGTTGACGCGCACGCCGTTGGGGGCCTCCTCGATCGCGAGCGCCTTGGTCAGCAGCTCGATCGCGCCCTTGGTCGCACAGTAGGCGCTGCCGGTGGAGAAGCCGCCGTGGCCCGCCCCCGACGACATGAAGATGACGGCGCCGCGGCGCTCGCGCAGGTGCGGCATCGCGGCCGCGGTGAGCGCGAACGGCGCACGGACGTTGACCTGCCACTGGCGGTCGAGCAGCTCGAGGCTCTCCTCGAACGGCCCGAGCTCGAACAGCCCGGCCCCGTTGAAGAGGACGTCGAGGCCGCCGAAGCGCTCGGTCGCCTGGGCGACCACCTCCGCAGGCGCCCCCTCGGCGGTCAGGTCGGCCGCGATCGCGCAGGCCTCCTTCCCGGCCTCGGCGATCCGCTCACGCGTGGCCTCGAGCCGGTCCATGCTGCGGCCGACGATCGCGACCTCCGCCCCCGCCGTCGCCATCGCGACCGCGGTCGCGGAGCCGATGCCGGAGCTCGCCCCGGTGACGATCGCAACCTTGCCGTCGAGCGGTCGTCCCACGGCGCTCATCGGGCACGCAGCTTTCGGGTCGCGTCGGCGTCGACGACGCCCTTCTCGTCCACCGCGACGCCGTAGACGCTGGCCGCCCGGTCGGGCGTCAGCCATCGCTCGCGCACGTCGTGGGCGACGAGCTCGACGTCGCGCTCGAACGGGTCGCCGTACCCAGCTCCGCCGGTGGAGATCGAGACGATCGTCTCGCCGGGCTGGATCGCCGGCACGCCGACGGCGGGCAGCGGCTCGAGCGAGCCGTCCTGCTTGCGCCTGTACTGCTCGGCCAGCGGCCCGTCGCCGCCGCCGCGCGCGCCGCGCGCGAGCTGCGCGGTACCGTCGCTGCCGTAGGCGACGTGCAGCACGCAATCCACGGGGCCGTACTCGACGTAGGCGCTCGGCGTGCCGCGCCGGCGGCCGGGCCCCTCCGTGTCGGTCAGGAGTCGCGTCGCCTCGATCCGGATCGGATAGGCGAGCTCGTCGACCTCGACGCTGTCGCGCATCAGCATGCCGCCGTTGCCGACGTGCGCCAGCGTCAGCCAGCCGTCCGACCGCGGCCCGCCCGCGCCGCCGGTGACGGTGAGGATGATCTGGTTGACGAACGGCTTGGCGGTGCGGGGGTCGCGCCCGGAGATGACGCCGCCGGCCGGCGGGATCAGCGCTCCCGCCTCGGCCATCCCGGCGCCGTCGCCGAGCGAGGCGAACGCGCGCTGGACGCAGTTCGTGACGCGGTCGGCGACGCCGGTCGTCGCGACCGACGCGCTCGCCGGATGGCGGGGAATGCCGGCGACGCAGTTCTCGCGCAGATGCACGCGGATGCGCCTGAAGCTGCCGTGGTTGGCGGGGACGCTCGTGCCGACGGAATTGAAGACGCCGACGTAGGCGGCCGTGCGGGCCGTCGACTCGGTCAGGTTGAGCCCGCAGGGGACGCAGTCGGGGTTGTCGCGCAAATCGATCTCGACGCTGGCGTCCTCGGGCTCGACGCGAATGTCGGCCTGGATCGGGATGCCGTCCGGCACGCCCGGCACCGGGTCGTGACGCGACTCGGCGTGCGCCTCGCCGCCGGGGAGCGCGCGAATGGCCGAGGCCATCCGCCACTCGGAGTAGTCGAACCACTGCTCGCAGAGCCCCAGCAGGGCGTCCCAGCCGAGCTCCTCGCCGAGCGCGCCGAGCTCGCGCTCGCCGATCCGCGCCGCCCCGAGCATGCCGAGGTAGTCGCCGCGCCACTGCGACGGGACGCGGATGCGCGCCTCGCACATGCGGACGATGTCGGCGATGTCCTCGTAGTCGCGCTGGATCTGGACCGCGGGGAAGATCAGCGCGCCCTCGTTGTAGACGTCGGCCGCGTCGCTCATGTACGTCGTCGGCTGGGAGTTGCCGCAGTCGGCCTGATGCGCCTTGACCAGGACGGTGAAGCGGTGGGTGCCGTCAGCGTCGACGATCGGCGCGAGCAGCGAGTGGTCGGCCGCGTGGGAGTTGCCGTGGTAGGGCGAGTTGTGCAGGAACGCGTCCCCTCTGCGCAGGGTCGGATGGAACTCGGCGAGCGACCGCGACATCAGGTCGGGGCCGCTCATGACGTGGATCGGAAGGCTGTCGGCGGTCATCAGCAACCGGTGATCGGCCGTCACGATCGCGCACGAGAAGTCGCGCGCGGTGTTGAGCACGCCGGAGCGCCCCGTCCGGAAGAGCGTGTTGCTCATCTTGCGGACCACGGCGCGGAGGCGGTTCGATGTGAGCGCCAGCTCGACAGGGTCGGAGACGCGGGGAGCTGCTTCGGCGGTACTCATGACTGGACCCCCGGGGGAGTGATGATCAGGGACCCGCTCGGGCCGACCTCGCAGGTGGCCTCGGGCGGAACGACGACGGTGGTGAACGAGCTCTCGACGATCGCGGGACCGGTCAGCGTCATGGCCGCGAGCGCGGCCGACTTGACGACCTGCGCGTCGCTCCACCCGCCCTCGGCGAAGTAGACCGGCCTGCTGCCGACCTCCTCGGGGGCCTCGTCATGGGTGAGGCTCTCGCTGCCGTCGCCGCCGAGCGGCCGCCGTGCCCGGGCGCGCCAGGTGACCAGCTCGAGCGACGAGCCCGGGTCGCTGACCGCGAACACCTGCTCGTGCGCGTGGTGGAAGGACTCCACCAGGCGCTCGACGGCGTCGGCGTCGGGCAGGTCCCCGCCCGGGATCGGGATCTCCAGCTCCCACGCCTGGCGCGGATAGCGCGCCTCCACCGACAGCTCGAACGTCGCCGGACGGCCGTTGTCCCCTCCGCTCGTGAACCGCTCGCAGTCGCCGCGCAGGCCCGCGAGGAGGCGCCCGACGCCGTCGAAGTCGAAGGCGTCGCTGGTCGTGAACAGTGTCGCGGCGAAGTCAGCCGACAGATCGGACAGCAGGGCGCCGGCCGCGCTGAGCGCGGCGCCGACGTCCGGGACGAGCACCCGGCTGCAGCCGAGCCGCGCGCCGATCATCGCGAGGTTGAGGCCGGCGGCCCCGCCGCCGCCGACGAGGACCGCGTCGCGCGGGTCGATGCCCTGGTTGATCGTCAGGTCCTCGATCGCGTGCACCATGTTGTCGGTGGCGATCCGGACGATCGCCGCGGCGCCCTCCTCGACGCTCGTGGCGAGACGGCTCGCGACGTGCTCGTCGATCGCCGTCCGTGCGGCGTCGACGTCGAGCTTCATGGCGCCGCCGAGGAAGTAGGACGGGTCGATGTAGCCGAGCGCGAGGCACGCGTCCGTCACGGTCGGGCGCGTGCCTCCCTGTCCGTAGCACGCCGGTCCGGGGGTGGCGCCGGCGCTCTCGGGGCCGACGTGCAGGAGCCCGCCCTCGTCGACCCGCGCGATGCTGCCTCCGCCGGCCCCGACGCTCTTGACGTCGACCGACGGGAAGCCGGTGATGTTCCCCTGGTACTCGGCGCCGATCCACGTCTCGCGCGTCCAGGGGATCTGCCCGTCGCGGACGAGGCTGACGTCGAAGGTGGTGCCGCCGGTGTCCGCGATGATCGCCGTCTTCGCGTCGGTGTCGAGGGCGGCGTAGTGGCGTCCGGCGACCGGCGCCATCGCCGGGCCGGAGTTGACCGAGTGGATCGGCTTCGATGCGATCTCCTCGGCCTCCATCACGCCGCCCTGCGACGTAACGATCAGCGCCCTGCCGTCGAAGCCGCCGCCGCGCAGGCGCTCGATCAGGCCGCGGAAGTACTCGCTCATCAGCGGCTTGAGCGCGGCGTCGATGCCGGTCGACGACGTCCGGCGGTACTCGCGCAGCGACGGGTTGACCGCATGCGAGAGGCTCACCGGCACTCCGGGAAGCTGCTCGGCGAGCAGCTCGCCGACCCTCGCCTCGTGCGCGGGGTTAACGATCGACCAGAGGAACGAGACGGCGACCGCCTCGACGGCCTCCTCCCGCAGGCGCTCGAAGATCTCGCCCAGCGCGTCCTCGTCGAGCGGGCGCACCACCTCGCCGCTCGACCCGATTCGCTCCGGCACCTCGAACGTCAGGGCGCGCGGGATCAGCGGGTCCGGATAGGGCGTCGAGAAGTCGAACGGGTCGGCCCGGCCGCCCTCGCGGAAGAGCAGGATGTCGGGATGCCCCTCGGTGACGAGCAGCGCCGTCCTGGCCGCCCCGCCGGTGAGCAGGGCGTTGATCGGATGCGTGGTGGCGTGGATGAAGTCGGTGGCGCCGCCGAGTAGCTCCGCGAGGCCGATTCCCATGTCAGCCGCGGCGCGCCCCAGCGCGTCGAACACGCCGTCGGGCGGATTCTCGGGGGTCGTGGGCGCCTTGTACAGCCGGAGCGCCGATCCGTCGCTCACGACCAGATCCGTGAACGTCCCACCTGTGTCTACTGCGAGTCTCATCGATCGCTCTCAATCGCTGGCGTGTCTGATGACGTGTCGAATGCCCGTGGCGCGCCGAGGCCGAGCATCTCGCGGGCCTGCGCGGGCGATGCCACCTCGCGGCCGACGTCGCGCACGATGCGCGCGATCCGCGCGACGGCCTCGCCGTTGCCGTCGAGCAGCTGTCCCCGCGAGCGGTAGATGTTGTCCTCGAGCCCGACGCGCACGTGGCCTCCGAGCAGCAGCGCGGCGGTGGTCATCGGGAACTGGAACGGCCCGATGCCGCAGACGAAGAAGAGCGACCCCGCGGGCAGCTCGCGGACGAGCCCGCAGAGGTTCTCCACCGTCGGGTAGACCGACGTCTGGTAGCCCATCACGAACTGGTGCACGTACGGCGGCTCGATCAGGCCGCGCTCGATCAGCGCATGCGTGACCCAGAACTGGCCCGCGTGGTAGGTCTCCATCTCGGGCCGCACGCCGAGGTCGCGCATCCTGCCGGCGAGGGTCTCGAGATAGCCGTAGGTGTAGGGAGTGCAGCCGTCGTAGTCCAGGCCGTCGTGCGCTCCGGGGAGCGGCGCGGGGCGCGGCTTGATGCGGAAGCGCGTCATCTCCGGACCCATGTTGAGCGACGCCAGCTCCGGCGCGGCCTCAAGGCAGCGCAGCCGGTCCTCCATGGTGGTGCTCATGCCGCCGCCGGTGGTGTTGTTGACGATGATCTCGGGGCAGCGCTCGCGCACGCGGGCGTTGATCTCGCGGTAGACGTCCGGCGAGTCGGTCGCGTCCCACGGCCGGTCGGGGTGGCGGCCGTGGATGTGCACGATCGAGGCGCCCGCCTCGTAGGCCTCGGCCGCCGCCGCGGCGATCTCCTCCGGCGTCTCGGGAATCGCGGGGTGCGCCTCCTTGCCCTGCACGCCGCCGTTGAGCGCGCACGTGATGATCGCCGGAGGCATGCCGCGCCGCAGGCGCTCGACCGTCTCGTAGGTGTCGCCGAAGCTCCAGGTCGCGCTGTCGGAGAGCTCGCTCACGCCTTCGCCTCCTTCAGATCCGTCAGGGTGCCGGCCTCGTCCGCTCGCGTGCTCCAGTAGCGGTCGAGCCCGGCCCAGCAGTGGTCGGGGCCGAGGCCGCGCTCGATCGCGTCTCCCGCGCCGGCCGGGCCGGAGGCGCGGATCTGCTCGCGGATGCGCCGCTCGAACTCGACGGCGTCGACCTCGCGCGCCAGGGCGGCCCAGCGGCGCAGGTTCTCGGCGACGGTCGACAGGTGGTGCGATACGTCCTCGTACGCGCCGAAGTGGGTCAGCGCCAGCCGCTCCGGGCGGCGCTCGCGCAGCGCCTCGATGCTCTCGAGCCACGCGGGGACGTCGACCTGCGGCGGCGGCGTCGGAGGAAACGCCTCGCGGGCGCGCGTCGAGCGCACGCCGGCAACGTCGCCGGTGAACGCCGTCCCGCTTGCCGGGTGGACGTAGGTTAGGTGGTGGGCGGCGTGTCCCGGCGTGGCGAGGACCTCGAAACCATCGATCTCGTCCCCGCCGTCGAGGGCCACGATCCGCTCGCCGGGCACGGGCTCGACCGAGCCCCACAGCTCCTCCAGCCGGTCTCCATACACGCGCGACGCGCTCGCAAGCAGCCGCGACGGATCCTCCAGGTGTCGCACGGCGGACCGGTGGATCGCGAAGCGGGCGCTGGGGAAGCGCCGGGCCAGCGCGCCCGAGGCGCCGGCATGATCGAGGTGGACGTGCGTGAGGAGCACCAGCTCGGGCTCGCCGTCGAGCTGGGCCACCAGCGCCTCGACGCAGCTCGCGGGACCGGGGTCGACCAGGATCGAGCCGTCGACGACCCAGCTGCAGATCGCCTCAGGCTCTCCCTGCCAGCGCAGCTCGATGCAGCGGACCGCGTCGGACCCCGTGTCGGTCGGCGAGGCCACCTAGTCCTCCCACTCGAAGTTGCCGTCGATGCGGAGCAGCTGCCCGGTGATCGCGCGGGCCTGGTCCGAGCACAGGAAGACCACGTAGTCGGCGATCTCCCGAACCTCGACCATGCGCCTGAGCGAGACATACCGGAGCGCCTCCTCGAGGTACTCGTCGGGCGCCTGGCCACGCGCCGCGGCCTTGGTCTCGACGATCTGCGCGAGGCGCTCGTTGGCGATCGCGCCGGGCAGGATCGCGTTGCACGTGACGCCGTGGGGACCGAGCTCGCGGGCGATCGTGCGCGTCAGCCCGTCGACGGCCGCCTTGCTCGCGACGTACACCGACCGGTTCGGCGGCGCGGTCTGTGACGAGCACGAGGAGAAGTTCACGATCGAGCCGCCTGCGCTCGCCTTCATCCCGGGAGCCACATGCCGGATGCAGCGGACCATCCCGACGAGGTTGACGTTGAGCACCTTGCCCCAGTCGTCCGGATCGGTGTCCTCGGTCGCCGCGCGCGGGCCGCCGATCCCGACTCCGTTGACGAGGACGTCGACGCTCGGCATCCACTCGCCGACTTCGTCGAACAGCCGCTTGACGTCCTCGTCGCTGCCGACGTCCGCCACGGACGCCCGCAGCCGCTCGTGAACGCCCGTCGCCGCCTCGACGGACTCCGCGAGCACGTCGCAGACGTGGACGTTGTCACCGCGCTCGAGGAAGCCGTCGGCGATCGCCCTGCCGACCTCGCCGGCGCCCGTGATGACGACGTTTCGCGCCACCTACTCCCCGTCCCAGAGGGCGCGCGAGATGAATGGGGATGGCGTGGATGCTCTCATGGGCGACTCGCCGGGAGGTCCGGTCGGGTCGCGATGCTAAGTTCGCCCGGAGCCTCGGCTAGCGGATGTTCCGCGCCGTGGAAACGGGTGCGGCCGAGCGCCGGGGCGAGGGTCATCCGGGTCGCGATGCTCCGTGGAGCGCGAGCCGCGTCACGTTCTCCGCCGCGCGCCTCGCCGTCCACCCGTGCCGCGACCGGAGATGCACGAACGACCACACGACGGTGTTGAAGAGCGTCATCGCGAGCTCCTCGGGATCCCGCTCCGGGTCGGTGCTCCCGTCGACGGCTCCGTCGCGCAGCAGCCGCTCGATCGGCTCGACGAACGCGCCCGGGTTGCGCCCCTCGGCGAGGTGGAACAGCTGGTCGTCCGCCTGGAGGATCGGCAGGTGCCGGTCGGCGATCTGGCAGAGCGCCGACAGCACCCGCTCGAGGCGCTCCGCCGCCGACCCGCTCGCCGTGAGCACCGGCCACATCGTCGCGCGGTAGTCGTCCGACAGTCGCTGCAGGAGGCCGTCGAGGAGACGCTCGACCGTCACGCCACGGCGCCAGAGGGTCGCGCGGGAGATCTCCGCGACGGTCGCGACGCGATCGAGGGTGAAGCCGCGAACGCCACCGTCGGCGAGGACCGCGGCGGCCGCATCGAGCAACTCAGGTGGCTCGTCTATGAAACGGACGTGTTGCACTTGTGATAACCTATCGTAGCATGAACATGAACAGATGGCACCGTAGATTCTGCGCCAGCCCCAAGTGGGCGGAGTACGTCCGGACCGAGATGCTGCCCCAGGAGCTGGAGGGCGTGGACCTGGGCGACGACGTGCTGGAGATCGGTCCCGGTCCGGGCCTCACCACCGACATCCTGCGCACGCGCGCGCCGCGCCTGACGGCGCTGGAGCTGGACGAGGCGCTCGCGGGCGCGCTCGCGGCGCGCATGCCGGCGCAGACGGTCGAGGTCGTCAACGGCGACGCGACGCAGATGCCCTTCGAGGACGACCGGTTCAGCGCCGCCGTCTCGTTCACGATGCTCCACCACATCCCGACGGTCGAGTTGCAGGACCGCCTCTTCTCGGAGGTGCGGCGGGTGCTGGCCCCGGGCGGCGTGTTCGCCGGCTCGGACAGCCGCCCCGGTCTCAGCCCGTTCTTCTACCTGCTCCACGTCGGCGACATCAAGAACGTCGTCGACCCCGACACGCTCGGCGCCAGGCTGCGCGGCGCCGGCTTCAGCAAGGTGGAGGTCGGCACGCGGCCGCAGCGCGTGTGGTGGCGAGCCGTGGCCTAGCCGCGGCTCCCGACGCCCGTGAGCGGCGGATTCAGCCGGGCGAAGGCCTCCTGGCGCTCGTACGGGAAGTAGGGGTAGGGCGCCGGGGCCGCGCTGACCGCGTCCAGCCGGGCAACCTGGTCGTCGCTCAGCTCCCAACCGTGGGCGCCGAGGTTCTCGCGCAGCTGGCGGGCGTCTCGCGCGCCGACGATCGCGCTCGCGACCGTCGGCCGCCGCCGTCCGAGCGTACGCCCGCCGCCATGCACGTCGGCCCGCAATCGCGAGCTCGACCCAGCGCACTGGTATACAAGTATGCTAAGCTTCGATTCTCTCCTCCCCGGGATGTGGAGCCGGGGCGCCGCCGGAAGGCGGATGGGCTCCGGCTCCGCATCCCATCCTCCCTTCTCGGGGCGGCCCGCCACGTGAGCGACAGCCACTCGACAGCCGAGGCCCCCAGCGGCGACACTCCCGCGATGGAGCGCAGGCTCGTCTACGAGCTCTCGGAGGGCTCGCGCGAGCTGCGTGAGCTGCTCGGCGGCAAGGGCGCGAACGTCGCCGAGATGA
>JBBECV010000036.1:0-9673 GCA_040881635.1 Thermoleophilaceae bacterium | reverse complement strand
GTCACTTGGCGCGAAGACTCTAGGCGCACCAGCGGACGGCTGTCAAGAACGTACCGTTACTGCGATCGCAGCGCGAGGAGTCCGGCTACGGCAAGGACATGTCGGTCTACTCGCTCGAGGACTACACGCAGATCAAGCACGTGGTGGCGAACCTGGAGTGAGAACCGGGGGTGGTGGCCGCCGCAGGGCGATGGACGGGCCGGGGTCGACAGCTAGGGTCGACCCGTGGCCAGCTACGAGTTCCTCACGACGTGGCTGCTGCCGGCGCCGCGCGAGGCGGTCTGGCGTGTGATCGAGGACGTGACGGCGTGGCCGCGATGGTGGCGCGGAGTGGTCTCGACGGTGGAGCTCGACGGCGGCGACGGCAGTCGGGTCGGGAGCCGCTACCGCGTGCGCTGGCGCAGCTTCGTGCCGTACGTGGTCGAGTTCGAGTTCGAGGTCGTCGAGGTCGAGATGCCGCTGCGGATGTCTGGCCGGGCGCGCGGCGACCTCGACGGGACCGGGACGTGGCGGCTGTTCGAGCAGGACGGCGTGACGGCGGTCACCTACGAGTGGCGAGTGGGGACGACCAAGCCGTGGATGAACGCGGTCGCACCGGTCGCGCGGCCGGTGTTCGAGTGGAACCACGGCTGGGTGATGGCGCGCGGCGGCGAGGGCGTGGCGCGCGAGCTCGGGGTGGAGCTGATCGCCTCGCACTGAGCGAGCCGACGGCGAAGCGTGGCTCTCGGCGCCATGTCCGCCGAGAGCGACGTCTCGCGCTGCGGATCAGCGGTTCTCGTAGACGGTGTTCGGCTCGGCGCTGGGGTCGCGAACGACCTCGGGCGGCCGCTCGCGCGTGTCGACGAAGAGGCAGAAGTGGCGCTCGCGGTCGTCGCGGGCGATGCAGGTCCGGAAGTAGCCGTCGCCGAGCCGGACGGTGTTCGCCGTCTCGAGGTTGCGCTGCAGCTCGTCGTCGCCCGAGTGGACGACGTAGTCGCGCACGACCTCGGCGTTGCGCTCGGTGGCCTCGGTCTCGGAGACGATCACCGGCCGGTTGGCGAGGCCCGACACGACGATGCCGACCAGGCCGAGCAGCAGCAGGACCGTCGCGGTACGGTCGCGCAGCACGTCGCGCCGCGCCTCGCGCGGGGCCGGCGCGGCGCCCGCCGGCTGCGGCGCCGGAGCCTCGCGCTCGGCCAGCCGGCGCGCGAGCGGCGGCGCGACCGCGCCGACGAGGAGCAGGTTGCCGAAGGTCGCGATCAGCACGCCCTCGATCAGGTTCAGGCCGGTGGTCGCCATCGGCGGCAGCGCGTCGAGCACCACCGCGTCGGCGAGCGTGACGAGCGCGAACGCCGGCCACTGCGTCGCCCCGCGCAGGCGCCAGCGCAGGCGGCTGGTCCAGAAGCGCTCGCGGCTCACGCGCTGAGCGTAGCCGGGCGGCGCGCCGTGGCCGGCGGGGACGCCGGTCTAACATCGAGGGCGTGGCGGACCTGTGGGTCACGACGCTCGGCGAGGTCCCCTACGGCGACGCCCTGAGGCTGCAACAGCGCCTCCGCGAGGCCCGCCAAGCCGACGCGATCCCGGACTGCCTGCTGCTACTCGAGCATCCGCCCGTCTACACGCGCGGGCGGCGGACCGGCCCCGGCGACCTGCCGATGGGCGAGGACTGGTACCGCGCCCGCGGCATCGAGATCCACGACTCCGACCGCGGCGGCCAGGTCACCTACCACGGTCCCGGCCAGCTCGTCGGCTATCCGATCGTCAGGGTCGACTCGGTGCGCGCCTACGTCCACGCGGTCGAGCACGCGATCATCGCCGCGCTCGCGGACGAGGGCATCGCCGCGGAGGTCCCCGACGGCCTCACCGGCGTCTGGGCCGGCGACGCCAAGATCGCATCGATCGGCGTCCACGTCTCCCGCCACGTCACCACCCACGGCCTCGCCGTCAACGTCGACAACGACCTCGAGCCCTTCTCCTGGATCCGTCCCTGCGGCATCGACGACGCCCGCATGACCTCCGTCGCCGCCCAGCACGGCGGCATCGCGTCGATGTCCTGCTTCCGCAAGCGCCTCGCGCACCGCCTCGCCGAGTCGCTCGGCCTCCGCCAGCGCATCGTTTCGGGCCGCCGTCTGCACGCCGCCGCGCTGATGGCAACCGCCGACGCACCGATAGCATCGGCCGTCGCATGAGCGTCGAGCCCCAGCGCCAGCACCGCACCCGCTCGCGCGCCAACCCGGGCGGCGCGCGCGACCTCGGGCTCGGCGAGGTGCTCGAGTTCGGCGCGCGCAAGCCGCGCTGGTTCAAGGTGCCGGCCCCTGGCGGCGAGCGCTACCGCGAGCTGCGCGGCATGATCGAGGGCGAGGGGCTGCACACCGTCTGCGCGGAGGCGGCCTGCCCGAACATCGGCGACTGCTGGGAGCGCGGCACCGCGACGTTCATGATCCTCGGCGACACCTGCACGCGCCGCTGCGGCTTCTGCAACGTGAGGACCGGCAAGCCGACCCACAACGACCCGCTCGAGCCGCTGCGGGTCGCGCAGTCGGTCAAGCGGATGGGTTTGCGCCATGCCGTGATCACGAGCGTCGACCGCGACGACCTGCCCGACCTCGGCTCGTCGGCGTTCGTCGGCGTGATCCGCTCGATCCGCCGGCTCGCCCCGGGCACCAAGGTCGAGGTGCTCACGCCCGACTTCCGCGGCGAGGAGATGCCGCTCGCGCGCGTCATCGCCGAGCGGCCCGACGTCTTCAACCACAACGTCGAGACGGTGCCGCGGCTGTACCCGCTCGCGCGGCGCGGCTCGAAGTTCCTGCGCTCCTGCCGCGTGCTGCGCAACGCGAAGGAGATGGGTGGCGACGCGGTCGTCACCAAGTCGGGCCTGATGACCGGGCTCGGCGAGTCGCGCGAGGAGCTGCTCGAGACGTTCGGCGTGCTGCGCGAGCATGGCGTCCAGGTGCTGACCGTCGGGCAGTACCTGCGGCCTACGCGCGACCACCTCCCGGTCGTGCGCTACTGGCATCCGGACGAGTTCGCCGACCTCGAGCGCGAGGCGCAGGCGATGGGCTTCGAGGCCGTCGCCGCCGGCCCGCTGGTGCGGTCGAGCTACTTCGCCGAGCAGACGCTCGAGCGGGCGGCCGGCGCGGATGCACTGGCCGCAGCCGCCACTTGATCCCGCTCAAGGACGACATCCCGACGCGGCGGTTCCCGTTCCTGACCGTCGCGCTGATCGCGATCAACGTCGGGATGTTCCTCTTCTTCCAGGGCGCGTTCCTGGACTCCGAACGGGAGTTCAACCAGACGGTCGCCGAGTACGGCGCGATCCCCTACGAGATCTCGCACCCCGGTAGGCAGTGCGCGCTCGCCGACGGCGGACAGGTCATCTGCGAGGGGCAGGAGGGCGTGCGCGGGCAGGCGCCGGAGGATCTCGCGCCGACCTGGCTGACGCTGCTGACCTCGATGTTCATGCACGGCGGCCTGCTGCACATCGGCTTCAACATGCTGTTCCTGTGGATCTTCGGCAACAACATCGAGGACTCGATGGGGCGGCTGCGGTTCGTCGGCTTCTACCTGATCGGGGGCTTGGTGGCGCTCGGCCTGCAGACGCTCGTCGAGCCCGACGCGGCCGTGCCGACGATCGGGGCCTCGGGCGCCGTGGCAGCTGTCCTGGGCGGCTATGCGCTGCTCTATCCGCGTGCGCGCGTGGTGACGCTCGTGCTGATCGTGATCTTCTTCACCGTGATCCGCCTGCCGGCGCTGATCGTGCTCGGGGCGTGGATCCTGCTGCAGCTCGCCGCGGGTGCGGCCGACCTCGCGAGCCCGGTCGGGGAGGGCGATGCCGGCGGCGTCGCCTACTTCGCGCACATCGGCGGCTTCGTCTTCGGGCTGCTGGCGATCAAGCTGTTCGCGAACCGCGTGCACGAGGACTACACGCAGGCCCGGCGAAGCCCGGTGCTCGGATGACCGGCCGCAACGTCGCCCTCGTGGGCACCCTGATGTTCCTCGTCCTGCTCGGCACGCTGACGATCGACGTGATCGTCCGCGAGGGCTTCGACGTGCTCGTCGTCATCTCCCTGGTGATCCTCGGCATGGTCGGCTTCGGCGTCGCCGGCGCGCTCCTGCGGCCCCCCGAGCAGTAGGCGGCCCTTGGCGCCAACCCACCCGCGTGCGAACATTGCCGCTGCGGGGCCATAGCTCAGTTGGAAGAGCGTCGCGTTTGCAACGCGAAGGTCGCCGGTTCGAGCCCGGCTGGCTCCATGGGCGGGATGGCGTCGCTCAGGCGCTGAGACGCTCGGTGTGCTGCCCGGTGATCTCAGCGATGAGCTCGAAGTCCTTGTCGTCGTGCAAGACGGCGAGACCGGCGGTCTCGGCTGTGGCGGCGACGAGCAGGTCGGGCACGGACGGCGCCCGGTGGTGGCCGCGGTCGGCAAGCAGAGTCAGGACCTCGACCGCGCGATCCTCGGACGTCGGCGTTGCGTACTCGACGGGCATCGCGGCGACGGGCGGCTCGCTGAAGCCCGAGCGGAGATCCTGGGCGCCACGCGCTGAATAGCCGACCTCGAGCAAGGTCACGGTCGCGATTCGCACGAGTCCCCGCTCGATGCGTTCGGCCCACACGTCGACGCGCGAGCTGGTTGCGAGCCGGACGAGCGCCGACTTGTCGATCAGCCAGCCCGCGGCCTCCTCCGCCTGAGTCACGACCAGGCTCGACGCATGACCTCAGGATCCTCCAGGTCCGAGAAGCGAGCCGCAAACCGCTGCATGTCAGCCGAGGTCACGGGCGTCGATGGACGAGAGGCCTCCTGGTGAAGCCGCCGACGCAGGTACTCCGTGCGGGAGATCTTCAAGCGTGCGGCCTGGGCGTCGATGCGCGCAAGATCCTCTGCGGGGACGTCGCGGATGAGCAGGTCAGGCATGTCCAAATGATATCAAGCGATATCGCCGTCGCAGCTCGGCGTTTCTAACGCGAGCTTCAATACTCGCCGCAATTGGCCCGCGCTATTTAAGTATCGCGGCTATCGCGACAGTAACGCTCCAGGATGCAGCACCAGCCGAGGGCCACGACCGGCTACCGGCGACGAGCCGTGGCCCTTCATGCCCGCTCCGCTGCCGCCCCGAGACGGTGCTGGACCGCCGTGACGAGCACCACGTCCTGACAGGCCCCGCGGACGGCCCTTGCGCGCGCGTCTGCCACCGTTGACGCGTGGCGGACGAGCGGACCAAGCGGCTGACGCTCGTCGCGGCGATCGTGGGGTCGGGGATCGTGTTCCTCGACGGGACGGTGGTGAACATCGCGCTGCCGGCGATCCGGGACGAGCTGGACACGGGGCTGGCGGCGCAGCAGTGGATCGTGGAGGCGTACCTGCTGACCCTGGGGGCGCTGCTGCTGGTCGGCGGCTCGCTCGGGGATCGGCTCGGGCGCAAGCGGGTCTTCGCGGCCGGGCTGGTCGCGTTCGGCATCACCTCGCTGGCGTGCGCGCTGGCGCCGGGGCCGTACACGCTGATCGGCGCGCGGACGCTGCAGGGCGCGGCCGGTGCGCTGCTGGTGCCCGCGAGCCTGGCGCTGATCACCGCCACGTTCCCGCGCACCGAGCGCGGCGCGGCGATCGGCAAGTGGACCGCGTGGACCGGGATTGCGTTCGTGCTCGGCCCGCTCGCCGGCGGCGGGCTGGTGGAGCTGGCGTCGTGGCGCTGGGTGTTCGCGATCAACGTGCCGCTGGTGCTGCTCACCCTGGCGGTGGTGCGCGCGGGCGTGCAAGAGAGCATCGACGAGCAGGCGCCGGGCCAGATCGACTACCTGGGCGCGGCGCTCGCGTCGCTGGGGCTGGGAGGACCCGTCTTCGCGCTGATCGAGCAGCAGGTCTACGGCTGGGGCGACCCGCGCGTCTGGGGACCGGGCGTGGCCGGCCTGCTGATGCTCGCGGCGTTCATCCGGCGCGAGCGCAGCTGCGCGCAGCCGATGCTGCCGCTCGAGCTGTTCCGCTCGCGCAACTTCGCGGTCGGCAACGTCTCGACGCTCGGCGTCTACGGCGGCCTCGGCGCGGCGACCTTCTTCGCGACGATCTTCCTCCAGCAGGTGGCCGGCTACAGCCCGGTCGAGTCCGGTCTGGCGCTCGTGCCGATCACGGTCGTGATGTGGCTGCTGTCGCCGCGCTTCGGCGCGCTGTCGGATCGCATCGGCCCGCGTGCGCTGATGGGCGTCGGCCCGATCGCCTCCGGCATCGGCTTGATCTGGATGGGCAGGCTGGGCGCCGACGTGGACTACATCAGCGACCTCCTGCCCGGCGTGCTGCTGTTCGGACTCGGTCTCGCGATGACCGTGGCGCCGCTGACGAGCACCGTCCTCGGCGCGGTGCCCGAGCACAACGCCGGCGTGGCGAGCGGCGTCAACAACCAGATCGCGCGCGTCGCGTCGCTGCTGGCGATCGCCGTCGTCGGCGCGGTCGTCGCCGCCCGCTTCGACGCCGTGCTCGACGACCGCATCGCGGGCCTCCCCGCCGACGCGCGCTCTGCGGCGGCCGACGCGCAGGCGCTCTCCGGCGGCTCGTCGCGCCGGCCGGCGGTCCGGCGCCAGGTCGAGGCGTCGTCGGTCGCCGGCTACCGCACCGGCATGGCCGTCGGCGGCGGCATGGCCATCGTCGGCGGCCTGATCTCGCTGGCGGGCATCGTCAACCCGCGGCGCGCCGAGGGCGAGGCGCGCCGCTCGACGCCCCCCGCTCCCACGGCGGCGGGACGCGGGTAGGCCCTACTCCTCGTCGAAGTCGAAGTCGCGCGGCGGCTTCTGCTCGAACCAGAGGCGGTCGTGCTCGGGCGTCTCCTGGAGGAACTCCGGCGTCTCCTCGAGCACGTCCTCCCCGTCGGCGCCCTCGGCCGGCGGCGCGTCGTCGACCGGCTCGAAGCCGCGCGGAAGCGTGTCGCCGCTTGGGACGACGGCGTCGTCGAAGCCCCAGTCCGGCTCCGCCGCGGCGTCGGCCTCCGGATCGGTCGGCGGCGACGACGCGTCCGGCTCGTCCTGGTCAGCGGGTGCCGGCGGCTCGTCCACGTCCGACGGCGGGATGATCTCGGTCGCCGGATCGCCGTGGGCGGGCGTCTCCTCGCCCGAGTCGGGCACGGGCGCCTCAGCCGGGGGCTCGTCGCCGGGGCCGGGCTCGCCCTGGCGCTCGGCCTCCTCGCGCCGAGGCGCTCCGAGCGCCTCCTGCGCCTTCTGCTGGACCTCCGCCTCGGGCGCCCCATGCTGGCGCCTCAGCTCGAGGTGGGCCCGGATCGCGTCATCGAGAACGCCCATCGCCCCCTAGCCTACGCAACGCCCTCGATGGCTGCCGACCGCCGCCTCCGGCCGACGCCGGTACCATGGGGAGCCCGCCCAGACGGGTCCTGGGGCTGTAGCTCAGCTGGAAGAGCGCTGCCTTCGCATGGCAGAGGTCAGGGGTTCGAGTCCCCTCAGCTCCATCCAACCCGGCCGAGGGCCGACGCCGTCAGAGGGCGCCAACGATCGCGACGCAGATCGCCGCACCTAGGCTGGATACCAGCCCGATCACGATCCACTCGCCGATCGAGACTTGCCGCCGCCGGAACCACCTTGGGAGCCGCGTCACCACTCCTCGCCGCCTTCGAGTCATCGACTTCCGGGCGAGTCGCTCACGCACCCTTAGGTAGTCCTCCAACGTTCGCACGCCGACGAAGTGCCTCGCCTCAGGCGTGATCCTAACCGCAGCGGTCCCTCCCTCGACCTCCGCGAAGATGGCCCGCTCGACGATCAGCAAGGCGAGCAGCCGCCGAAGGCGACCGGGATCCGAGACGAGGCTGGCGAGGTCACTCTCCCTCAGGACGGGCGAAGGACTCGCGTCCTCGTCCCTGTAGCGACGCACGGCCAACCGGAGCGTCCGCACAAAGTCACCGATCAGCTCGTCCGCATCATCGACGTACGCGAGCGCACGGACGGACAGAGATATCCGGCCATCGGGGAGGTAGTTACCGAGGCGCCCAGGCAAGCTCTCTGCACAGTCGATTACGTCCAAGTCGTCATGAACACGGGTCACCTGGCGCTGCAGACGCTCGGCATTGGGCCAATCGCCGGACTGCTCGAATCGCATGTGGACCAGCGCCAGAAAGCGGCGGTGGTTCCGAGCCCAGCGCTCCGCGCGAGAGACGGGCGTGAAGCATGGAGCCCGCCTCACGAGTCTCGCCTCGAATCGATGGCCCGCAGGCCTTGTGAGCGCCTTGGACGACCACGGCGTCGCTCCGTAGGACGAGCCCCAGGCTTCGCCATGCGGCGGAAGCTTTGGAGCACATGCAAGATGCGATCGGCCACATCGACGACGATCACAGGACGCGGCGCGTTGCCATGGCGCACCGCGGCAATCAGCTCCTCGTCGTTGCGCGCGATCGCCATGCCAGCGTGCTCCGGCTCGATCACGAGATCGAGGCGGCCGTCCTCTCGCAGGCAACGCGCGTGATTGAGGAACTCCGTTGCGGCTCCCGAGGCCGTGAAGTCGCGCCACGCGCCGACCATGTCATCGAGACTCAGGTGCTCGCGCACCTGCACGAGCAACGCGGTTCGCAGGACCGCTCCCTCCCCGTACGCGCCGCCCGGATCGTTGATGTCCAGCCCCGCTCGGACCCAGCTCTGGAACGTAGACCGCGCGAGACCGCAGAGCCCCAACATGCGCGGCTCACTCAACCACTGGAGATCGTCCGGGGGGGCGTTCATAATGACGCGATTTATGCCCGATTGGGCAATAAGAAGGGATTCTTACAGACGCGGCGACGGTCGTCCAGTCCCGAACCCGGGCGTCGTCGTTAACGCGGAGCAGGCCATCGGCGCTCGAGCTCCGCTCGGGTGAGTGCGTTCAACGCCGTCCTCAACCTGTCTAGGTCGACATCCGCGGTATAGGAGCGACCCAGGTCGATCGCCAAAGAAACCCGAACTAACGGCTACTTGGTGCCGTGCTCGTCGAGGGTCGAGCCCTCGCCCTGGTCCTTTCCGGAAGCGTCGCTCGGGCCCTGAGCGCCCGGGGCGTCGGTCGGGGCGTCGTGGGGATGGCTGGAGATGCCGCTGCCCTCGCGGGTGTAGAAGCCGTAGATGACGCCGATCAGCGTCAGCAGGAGGACGAGCATCAGGATCCAGGTTCCGTCGGCGAGCGCGATCGGTGGCATGCCACCGAGGCTAGAGGCAGCGGCGGCGCGCTACAGGATCTCGAGCACGCGCTCGACCGGGCGGGCGAGCACCGCGCGGCCGCCGTTGACGACGATCGGGCGCTGGAGCAGCTCCGGCCGCTCGGCCATCGCCGCGATCACCGTGTCGTCGTCGGCATCGGCCAGCTCGCGGGCGCCGTCCTCGCGCATCCGCAGCAGCTTTTGCGGTCGCCCGCCGGTCTTGGCGACGAGGTCGCGGACCTCTCGCTCGGTCAGCCCCTCGACGTGGTACTCGACGGTGTCGAAGTCGATGCCCCGCTCGGTCAGGAGCTTGGCGAGGTTGCGGCAGGTCGTGCAGGTGGGCTTCTCGTAGACGACGATCGTCATGGCCAGGCAACCTACCGCCCAGAAAGGCGGCGGCGCACCGCGTCATCCCGAACCGGTCCCACTTGATGGCCCATGCGACCCCCCAAGTGGGATGGGTTCGCCCGGCTGAAACCTCGACGCGCGCTAGATGAGTAGTTCCACGGCTGGTTATGCGATGTAGGGGGTGAGGTTGCGGGTG
>JBBECV010000035.1:0-53929 GCA_040881635.1 Thermoleophilaceae bacterium | reverse complement strand
GTCACTTGGCGCGAAGACTCTAGGCGCACCAGCGGACGGCTGTCAAGAACGTACCCGTACCCGTGGCCCCGGGCGGCCTACGCAGCGGCCGGCCGCAGCTGTCCTGCCACCTCGCGCAGCAGCGGGCGCTCGATCAGCCAAGTCGCGCCGCCGGTGACAGCCAGGAAGGTGGCGAGCTGGGCGAGCGCCTCGGCAGGCTCGCGCTCGCCGGCGCCGGCGGCGAGGCGCCAGAGCAGGACGACCGCTAGCCCGGCGGCGACGGGCGTCGCGCCGCGCAGGGCCAGCCGCGCCAGCCGCAGCTCGGGGAAGAGGGCGCGCACGTAGCGCTCGCGGACGGCGAGCATCGCGAGCGAGACGAGGATCCGACCGGCGACGAAGCCCTCGAAGCCGAACAGGATCAGGCCGGGAATGGCGAGGACGAAGAAGGCGGCGACCATGGCCGCCGACTCGACCGCCTGCGGCCGGGTCCGCCCGCGCGCCCGGTAGAACGAGAACCAGACGTAGCCGATCTGCTGCAGCGCCGCCGCTCCCGCGAGGCCCTGGATCAGCAGCACCGCGGGGTCCCACTCGTCTCCGAGCACGAGGTTCACCAGGTCGGGCGAGAACAGGATCAGGCCACCGCAGAAGGGCAGCGCCCACACCAGCGTCAGGCGGCTGGCCGCGACGAACATGCGCTGCTGGGTCTCGACGCGGTCGACGACGGCGCAGATCGCCGGGTAGATGGTCGTGGCGACGATCTGGTCGGCGCGGTCGGCGTAGCGGGTCAGCGTGAAGGCGAGCGTGATGAAGCCCGCGGCGGCGAGCCCCTCGTCGAGCGTGAACGCCAGGATCTGCCCCTGCTGGGCGACTAGCACCGCGAGCGCCGTCACGAAGATCGGCCACGAGAAGCGCAGGTAGCGAGCGGCGGCCGCGCGCGAGAAGCTAGGCCGTAGCTTGTACGGCGAGACGAGGATCCCGGCCACCACCGCCACGGCGTTGCCGCACAGCGGCCCGATCACCAGCGCCCAGACGCTGTCGGTGGCGATCGCCAGCGGCACGGTCACCGCGAACGTCACGGCCGGGATCGAGAGCTGCAGCGCACGCAGGCGCAGGAAGTCCATCCGGCGGAAGAACACCCACTGGGGCGCCTGGAGCGAGAACGCCAGCGGCAGGTAGGCGACCGCGAGCGTCAGCCACAGCAGCTCGCCGTCGCCGTAGACGACGGCGACGAGCGGGGCGAGCGCGGCGATCAGCAGGGTCCCGGCGAGGCCGACGCCGAGCTCGACGCCGAACGCACGCCGGAACTCGTCCTCCTGGCGCTCTGCGTCCTGCTGGACGAACGCCTCGTCGATGCCGACGCGGCGCAGCTGGACGATCGTCATCGCGGTGGTCGTGACGATGCCGTAGAGGCCGATAGCGACGGGACCGAGCAGCGCCGTGACGATCAGCCCCTGCAGCAGCGCGAGGCCCTCGCCGCCGCCCATGAAGACCGCGTTCAGCAGCCCGCCGCGGACCGTGCGCCCGCGCAGCTCGGCGAGCGGGAAGCCGAGCCGCTCGTCGCCGCTGCCGGCCGGACCCTCCTCCGGGGGGGCGCCCGCCGCCGTGCCGCGGACCCGATCGCTCACCAGCGCCTCCGCAGCCCGAGCGCCGTGCCCTCGAGGAGCCCGCGCAGCTTCGCCAGCGCGATCCGCCCACGCAGCCGTGACCGCCGCCGCACCGCGCTGGCGGCCATGTCGAGCACGTCGACCGCGCCCCACAGCCACAGGCGCGCGGCGCCGAGCTCGCCGCCGCGCAGGTGCTTGCAGGCGAATCCCGCCCACGCGCGCGAGTAGCCGCGATGAAGGTCGACGACCTCGCCGGGCGAGCGCCACTGGTCGTGCACCGCCCGCACGCTCGGCGAGAGCAGCGCGGTGGCGCCGGTGCGCAGCAACCGGTGGTTGAAGTCCATGTCGTCGGCCGCCGGGAAGTCGGCCACGCCCGGTCCGAGCCGCTCGTCCCAGCCGCCGAGCCGCTCGGCCGTCGCCCGGCGGACGCAGAAGAGGACGCCGAAGCCGATCGCCCCCGGCAGCGTGCGGCCGCCGCGGACGATCGTTCTGCGGTCGACCGGGAACGTGGTCACGGGCGGGAGATCGTCCGCGCCGGGTCCCTCCACGTACCCGGCACGGACATCGCCCGCGATCCACTCGACGTCGGGATGCACGCGCAGCTCGGCCGTGAGCGCAGCGCCGAAGTCCGGGGCGACGACGCAGTCGTCGTCGACGAACGCGATCCAGTCGCTGTCCGCCGCGCGCAGCGCGATGTTGCGCGCCCGCGACAGCCCGCGCCCGGGGTCGTGGACGACGCGCAGGCGGCCGTCGGCGCTCGACGCCCGCCGCGCGAGCGCGGGATCGGGCCCGTCGCCCTGGTCGACCACGATCACCGGCACGCCGGGCGCCCCCCGGTCGAGCGCGTCGAGCGTGGCCCGCAGCCGCTCCGGCCGCCCGCGCGTGCAGACGGCGACCGTGAGGGTTGGAGTGAGCTCGGTCATCGCTGGACGCGGCAATGGTAGGTTCGACCCGCGTGCCCACGCCCCCGCAGGCGCTCTTCGTCAGCTACACGTCTCTACTGGGCGGCGCCGAGCGCATCCTGCTCGACCACGCGGACGCGCTGCCGGGACCGGTCGCGCTGGCATGCCCGGAGGGGCCGCTCGCCGAGCGCGCCCGCGCCGCCGGCATCGCCGTCGTGCCGCTGCGCAAGCGCCGCATGGAGCTGCGCGCCAGCGCCCGCGACCGGCTCGCGATGCCGGCGAGGATGGGACTCCAGAGCCGCGAGGTCCGCAGGATCGTCACGCGGCTGCGCCCGGGCTGCGTCGTCGCTTGGAGCATGCGCGGCCTGCTCTCGTGCGCCGGCGCGCTGCGGGGGCTGCGGCCGAACCGGCCGTTCGTCTTCCACCACAACGACCTGCTGCCGAGCCCGCTCGTCGGCCGCGCGGTCCGCGTCGCGGCGGGGCGGACCGACCTCGTCGTCGCCCTCTCGCAGGCGATCGCCGACGACCTCGACCCCGAGGGTCTGCTCGGCGCCCCCGTCGAGGTCGTGCGTCCCGGCGTCGACCTCGACCGCTTCCGACCGTCCGGCGCGCCGCCGGCCGACCCGCCGACGGCCCTCCTGCTCGGCGCGATCGTCGACTGGAAGCGGCCCGACCTGGCGCTGGAGGCCGTCGCCCTAGCCGCTCGCGACGTGCCGGACCTGCGCCTGCGGATCGCCGGCGCGCCGCTCGGCGACGCCGGTGCCGCGCTGCTCGAGCGGATCGAGCGCCGGGCCGAGCGGCCCGACCTCGCCGAGCGCGTCGCCCTCGCCGGGCCGATCGACGACGTGCCGGCGGCGCTCGCCGGCGTGACCTGCCTGCTGCACTGCTCCGACCGCGAGCCGTACGGGATGGCGCTCGTCGAGGCGCTCGCCTGCGGGCGCCCCGTCGCCGCCCCGGCCGCCGCCGGCCCGATCGAGATCGTCGACCCGACCTGCGGCGCCCTCTACGAGCCCGGCGACGCGGAGGCCGCCGCGGCGGCGCTGACGGACGTCGTCGCCCGCGCCGCGGAGCTCGGCCGCGGCGCGCGCGCACGTGCCGAGGCGGCGTTCGACCGCACGGCGGCGTCCGCCCGCTTCCGGGCGCTGATCGAGCAGCTGACCGCGTGAAGGCGCCGGTCGCGATCAACGCCCGCGCCGCCGTCCGCGGCGAGATCGGCGGCGTCGAGCGCGTCGCGCGCGAGCTGGTCGCCCGCCTGCCGGCGCTCGCCCCCGAGCGCTACCGCGCGATCCGCCCGCCGCGGCGGCTCGCCCACCGCGCCGGGCACGCCTGGGAGCAGGCGGCGCTCCCGCTCGCGTCCCGCGGCGCCGACCTCCTCTTCTCGCCCGCCAACACAGCGCCGCTGGCCGGCCGCCGCAACGTCGTCCTCGTCCACGACCTCGCGCCGCTCGTCGGTCCGGACTGGTACGGACGCGCCTACGGCGCCTGGCACCGCGCCCAGCTGCGCGCCGTCGCCCGCCGCGCCCGCCTGGCGATCGCCCCGTCCGAGACCGTCCGCGGCGAGCTCGTCGAGCTGCTCGGGATGCCGCCCGAGCGGACGGCCGCCGTCCAGCTGGGCGTCGATCCCGCCTTCCACGCCGGCATCGATGCCACGGCCGTGCGCGGCCGGCTCGGACTCGAGCGCCCGTACGTCCTCGCCGTCGGCACGGCGTCGGCGCGCAAGAACCTCGCCCTGCTCGACCGCATCGCCCCCGCCCTCGCCGACGCCGGCCTCGACACGGCGATCGCCGGCGGCGCCCGCGCGTACATAGCCGACGACGGGCGACACCTGGCCACGCACGTCGCCCGCCGCCTCGGCTACGTGCCCGACGCCGACCTCCCCGCCCTCTACGCCGGGGCCGCCGCCTTCGCCCTACCGTCCCTCTACGAGGGCTTCGGCCTCCCGTGCCTCGAGGCGATGGCATGCGGAACCCCCGTCGTGACGACCCGTCGCGGCGCCCTGCCGGAGACCTGCGCCGACGCCGCGCTCTATGTCGATCCCGCCGACGCGCCGGCCTTCGCCGCCGCGTGCATCGCCGCCGCGACCGACCCGACCGAGCACGACCGCCTCTCAGCCGCGGGAGTCGCTCGCGCCGCCACCTTCACCTGGGACCGCACCGCCGCACGGGTCGACGCCGCGATCACGGCCGTACGCCTTCGCTGAGGCGCCACCGCCCCTCACCCGTCGCCCGCCTGATGCACGAGCGTCACAAGAGTGCCCCTCGGCGCTTCCTCGTTCGCGTAGAATAGAGACGACTCAGAGAAACCGCCTCGGAGACGGCACCGCCTTGACCAGGACAGCCCAGATCAGCGGTCGGAAGTTCGAGCTCGACTCGGGGCGGATCGCACGCGCCCTCTCACGAGTGATGCCCGAGCCGATCCGTGACCACTACGTCGTCGTCGCCGGCCGGCGATATCCGCCGAAGCAGGTCCTCGCGGTTGCCACGGGCCTCGATCGAGCCGACTTCACCACTCATCACGCCCGCCGCATCCTGCGCGGCCTGGGATTTCCGACAGCCCGGCGCTCGACGCCTCCCGCAGACGCCGGCGACGAGAGGCGAGGGACGTCCTCCACGGCGGAGCGCCTGCGGCCCCACATCGGCGAGTGGGTTGCGATCAGAGGTGACGAGGTGCTGGTCGGCGCCGGGAGCCCGGCCGAGGTGATCGCCTGGCTGTCGCGCCACGGCGAGCAGGCGGAGTCGATGTTCCGCGTCCCGGAGAGCGACGCGCACGCGAGCGGGTCCGGCCCCGCGTGAGGTACCCGTTCCGGCACCTGCCTGCCCCGACCGGCGGCCAGCTGACGCCGCGCCCGGTGGTCGACGTATGGCTCGAGGGCATCGAGGTGGCGGCACTGGGCTGCCTCGTCGACACGGGCGCGATGCGCACCCGCTTCTCACGGGATCTCGCCACGGCCGCCGGGATAGAGATCGACGAGTCGCAGAGCGAGACCTTCGCCATCGGAGGGCAGGTCGTCGAGGGAGCGCCGGCGCACGTCGGTCTCAGGCTCGGCGACGCCGACGACGGCCGGACATGGGAGGCCAGCGTCTGGTTCTGCGACCCCTGGCCGTTCGCGTTTCAGCTGCTGGGCCTCGATGGCTTCCTGCGCCACTTCCGGACGACGGTGTCCGCGTACCACGAGTGGGTCGACTGCCAACCGGAGGGCTGACCTCAAGCTCACGAGCGATTGCGGCCAGGCAACCGTCGCGCGCCGCGCCGGGCTGGGCTACGCTGGCGACGGGAGGTGCCTGCGGGGGCTTTCAATCCAGCAGGAAGGACGTCACAGAATGAATCGCACGCTCGCACGCCGCCTGGTCGCGGTGGTGCTCGCCCTGATGGCGACCGTCGCGTTCGCACCGGCCGTCCAGGCCAACGGCGACGGCAGCGGCAGCGGCAAGGCGAAGGGCAAGGCGAAGGCCAAGCAGAGGGCGAACGTCACCGTGATGACGCGCAACCTCTACCTCGGGACCGATCTGCTCCCGATCGTCCTCGCGCCCACCCTCGCCGACTTCGAGGCGGCCGCCACCGCGGGCTTCCAGCAGGTGCAGGCAACGAACTTCCCGGCGCGCGCGAGGCTGATCGCGCGTGAGATCCGGCGGACTAAGCCCGACCTGATCGGGCTTCAGGAGGTCGCGCTCTGGCGCACCGGCCCCAAGGGCCCCGCCCCGGCGACGAACGTGGTCTACGACTACGTGAGGATCCTCCGACGCGCGCTCGAGCGCACGGGACAGCGGTACATGGTGGTCCGCAAGACCACCGAGGCCGACGTCGAGGGCCCGACGAGCGGCGACTTCGACGTCCGCCTGACGATGCGCGACGTCATCCTCGCGAAGAAGCGCAAGGGCATGCGGATCCTCCGTCGCGGCGGGGGCAACTTCGACGCTGCGATCGCCCTCGAGACGCAGGCCGGCACGTTCACGTCGACGCGCGGCTTCGCGTGGGCGGACGTCAAGCTGCGCGGCAAGCGCTTCCGCTTCGTCGACACTCACCTCGAGGCATTCGGCAACGAGGTCCGCACCGCTCAGGCGGCGGAGCTCGTCGCACCCGGCGGCCCGGCGCGCGTCAGGGGACGGGTGATCCTCGTCGGCGACCTCAACTCCGATCCGGAGGGCGATACCGGCCCCGGGCCGGAGCCCGATGCCTGGCAGGTGCTCGTGGACGCCGGCCTGCGCGACACCTGGCCGTGGCTCTACCCCAACCGCCCGGGCCACGCCTGCTGCATCCAGGATCCGGGCCTGATGGGGCCGGCGACGTTCACGCACCGCATCGACGACGTCCTCGCGAAGGGCAGGCTGCGCCCGCTCAACGCGCGGATCGTCGGCACCCACCCGCGGCGCAGCCGGACCCGCTCGGGCCTGTGGGCGTCGGACCACGGAGGCCTGGCGGTCAGGATCAAGCTCAAGTAGCGTTGGGGGGCGGATGAACACCCAGACCTCATCCGCCCCCGCGCGCGCCACGCACGACGTCGCCAACCAGGCGCCGCCGTTCGCGCCCTACAACGTCTTCGAGGCCGACACGGCGCTCGGCGAGGCGGTCGAGCGCGAGGGCGGCGGCTGGGGCGTCGACCGCCTCCGCGCTGCCGGCGAGCTCGCCGGCAGCCCAGAGGCGATCGCCCACTCCGAGCGCTGCGAGCGCAACGAGCCGATCCTGCGCACGCACGACCGCTACGGCAACCGCATCGACGAGATCGAGCTCGACCCGTCGTGGCACTGGCTGCTGCGCGAGGCGATCGAGCGCGAGTGCCACGGCCTGCCGTGGCACGACCCGCAGCCGGGCGCGCACGTGGTCCGGGCGGCGCTGTTCGCGACGTGGTCGCAGACCAACGCGGGCGTGATGTGCCCCGTGTCGATGACCCATGCGGTCGTCCCGGCACTGCGCGAGAGCCCCGAGCTCGCCGCCGAGTGGGAGCCGCGTTTGGTCAGCCCGGCCTACGGACCGAGCTCCGGCGCGATCGCCGGCATGGCGATGACCGAGAAGCAGGGCGGCTCGGACGTCCGTGCCAACACCACCCGTGCCGTGCCGGCCGGCGACGGCTGGTGGGAGATCACCGGCCACAAGTGGTTCTGCTCGTATCCGCCCTGCGACGTCTTCCTCACATTGGCGCAGACCTCCGAGGGCCTCTCCTGCTTCCTGATCGAGGGCCCGAGCCGCCCCGGCGGCCAGCCCGGCTTCCAGATCCAGCGCCTCAAGGACAAGCTCGGCACCCGCTCGCTGCCGTCGTCGGAGGTCGAGCTCCACGCCCTGCCCGCCCGGCTCGTCGGCGAGGAGGGCCGTGGCGTCCAGACGATCATCCGGATGGTCAACCACACGCGCCTCGACTGCCTGCTCGGCTCGGCCGCCTCGATCCGCTGGGGGACCGCGCAGGCCGTCCACCACGCCCGCCATCGCTCGGCCTTCGGCCGCCTGCTCGCCGAGCAGCCGGCGATGCGCAACGTGCTCGCCGACCTCCAGCTCGAGTCCGAGGCGGCCACCGCCGCCGCGCTGCGGATCGCCCGCGCCTACGACGACGCCGACGCGCCGTTCCGCCGCTTCGCGACCGCGGTCATGAAGTACTGGGTCTGCAAGCGCGCGCCCCACCACGCGATCGAGGCGCTCGAGTGCCTCGGCGGCAACGGCTACGTCGAGGAGTCGGGGATGCCGCGGCTGCTGCGCGACAGCCCGCTGAACTCGATCTGGGAGGGCTCGGGCAACGTCGCCGCGCTCGACGTGCTGCGCGCGCTGGCCAAGGAGCCGCAGGGCCTCCCCGCCTTCCTCGCCGAGGTCGAGTCAGCGGCCGGCGCCAACGGCGACCTCGACACCCACGTCGACCGGCTGAAGAGCAGCGTCGCCGCCCTGGCGGGTGACGGTGGCGACCCGCAGTGGCAGGCCCGGGCCCTCGTGGAGGACCTGGGCGTCGCTCTCCAGGCATCGCTGCTCGTCCGCCATGCGCCGTCCGCGGTCGCCGACGCCTTCTGCGCCGCCCGGCTGCGCGGCGAGGGCGGGCGGGTCCTCGGCACGCTGCCCCAGGGCGTCGATGCCGACGCCATCATGGCTCGCGCCCTGCCCGCCTGACGCTACGCACCTCGTGCCGCGGTGATCTCTCCCAGCTCGCGCTCGCGATCCGCGCGGAGGCGCGCGAGCATGCGCTCGACATCCCCCGAGCAGCTTCCGCAGCCGGTGGTCGCGCCGGTGGCGCGGGCGACGTCCACGACGGAGTCCGCCCCCGCCGCGACCGCATGCCGAATCTCGTCGGCGGAGACCGCGTTGCACGAGCACACCAGCTCCGCCCCGGTCGCGCTCGCGTCGCGGCGACCGCCCGCTGCCAACAGGTCGTCGGTGGGAGGCACGCCCGTGTCGAGCGCCTCGCGCAGGCGGGGGGCGTCGCTCACGTCCCCGAGCAGGGTCGCGCCGCGCAGCCGGCCGTCGCGCAACACGAGCCGCCGGTAGATGCCGCGGCGACTGTCGAGCGAGAGGATCTCGTCGTCGCCGTCGCCCGCCTCGGGGCTGCCGGCGCAGAAGAGATCGACGCCGGAGACCTTCAGAGTGGTGGCGGACGTCGATCCGTGGAAGGCCGCCGGGCGTGCGGCGACGCTGGCACCTGCCACGCGAGCCTGCGCCAGCACCGGGGCCAGCAGGCCGTAGACGTCGCCGCGATGCTCGGCGCACTCGCCGACGGCCCACACGCCGGCGGCGCTGGCGCGCAGCTCGTCGTCGACCATGACGCCGCGTCCCACCTCGAGTCCCGCACGCTTGGCAAGCTCGACCTCGGCACGGATGCCCGCGGCGACGACGATCATGTCGGCCGCCAGCTCGGACCCGTCGGCCATCACCACCGACTCGGGCGCCCCCGAGCCGGTGACCAGCGCGACGCCGGAGCTCACGATCGCCTCGATCCCGAGCGACCGCATGGCCCGTCCGAGCAGCCCCGCCCCGATCCCGTCGAGCTGTGCCGGCATCAGGCGATCCGCCGCCTCGACGACCGTGACGCGCACGTTGCGCGCGCGGAGGCCATACGCCGCCTCGAGTCCGAGCAGGCCGCCGCCGATCACCACCGCACGCCGTCCCGGGCGCGCCGCGGCGAGGATCCGCCGGACGTCGCTCAGCGAGCGGAAGGCGACGGCGCCCGACTCGGCCAGCCCCTTGATCGGCGGCAACGCCGGTCGCGACCCCGTGGCGAGGACGAGCTTGTCGTACTCGCGAACCGCCCCGCTGTCCAGCAGTGCCCGCCGCCGGCCGATGTCGAGCCGCTCGACAGCCGTCCCGGTCAGGACCTCGACGTCGTGCTCGTCGAACCAAGCCGCGGGACGCAGCAGCACGTCGGGCTCGCCGATCGCGCCGGCGAGCAGCCGCGACAGCAGCACGCGGTCGTACGGCAGCTCGCGCTCGCGTCCGACCAGCGTGACCTCGAAGCCATCGGGGCTGTGGGCGAGTGCGGCCTCGACGGTCGCCTGGCCCGCCATGCCCGCCCCGACGACGAGCAGCCGCTCGCGCCCGTCGCGACGCGCCGCTCGCTCGCGCCGGCCGGCCGGCTCGACCCGCACGGCGCAGGCCTTCAGCTCCGCCTGCCTGGAGACGGGATCGAGCGCATTCGAGGTGAGCGCGTTGACCGGGTCCTGGCCGGGCTCGAGATGCAGGGCCCCCCAGTGGAACGGCGCGAAGCACGTGCCCTCGGGGACCGTCTCGGTCACCCGCACGGTAAGCCGCGTCTCGCCCCGCCGCCCCCGGACGGCCGCCTTGCCCCCGTCGCGCACCCCCGCCCGCTCGGCGTCGCACGGGTGCAACTCCAGGAACGGCTCCGGGTCCGCGTCGAGCAGCCCGGGCGACTTGCCGGTGCGCGTCATCGTGTGCCACTGGCCCGGGACGCGGCCTGTCGTCAGCACCAACGGGAAGGACTCGTCCGGCGCGTCCTCGGGATCGGAGTGCGGCGTGGCCGCGAAGTTGGCGCGGCCGCCGGTTGGGAAGGGCCCTGAGCCATAGAGGCGCACGGTCCCGTCGTGGCCCTCCCCGGACGGGCCCCAGCTCGGGCACGGCCACTGGAGCGTTCCCTCGCGGCGCAGGCGCTCGTGGCTCACGCCCGACTGGTCGCAGGGCCGACCGGACGTGATGCCGGCGAACTCCGCGTAGACCTCCGCCGCCGTTCGCCAGGCGAACGCATCCCGGTGGCCGAGCGCGCGGCCGACGCGCGCGAATATCTGCCAGTCGGGGAGGGCGTCACCCGGCGGGTCGATCGCCTTGCGGACGAGTCCCATCCGGCGCTCGGAGCTCGTCATCACGCCCTCCTTCTCCGGCCACTGCGCCGCCGGCAGCACCACATGGGCGAGCGCGCTGGTCTCCGTCGGATGGTAGGCGTCCTGGACCACCACGAGGTCGGCTTGCCGCAGGGCGGCGGCGAACCGCTCGGAGTCCGGCTGGGAGGCGACGGGGTTGGTCGCGACGATCCAGACGGCGGCGACGCGGCCCCTCTCGAGCGCGTCGACGAGCTCGGTTGCCGCGAGCCCGGGCGTCGGCGAGATGCCGGGCGCGTCGGCCGGGATGCCCCACAGCCGCCGCATCTCGGCTCGGTGCTCGGCCTGCGCGACGGAGCGGTAACCGGGCAGCGAGCTCGCTAGCCCACCGGTCTCGCGGCCGCCCATCGCGTTCGGCTGGCCGGTCAGGGAGAGCGGCCCGGCCCCCGGCCGGCCGAGATTGCCGGTGGCAAGGCAGAGGTTGATCATCGCCCGGTTCTTGAGCGTCCCGACGGTGGACTGGTTGGCGCCCATCGACCACAGCACCATCGCCCGCTTGGCGTGTCCGAAGCGCCGCGCGGCCTCGACGATCTGCTCGGCGGGCAGCCCGCAGGCGTCCGCGGCACGCTCCGGCGGCCACTCGTCGGCCGTGGCGAGCGCCTGCTCGAAGCCCTCGGTGCGCGAGGCGATGAACCGCTCGTCGATCAGGCCCTCGCGGGCCATCACGTGCAGCATCGCGTTGAGCAGCGGGAGGTCGCTGCCCGGCCGCACCGGCAGGTGCAGGTCGGCGGATGCGGCGGTCTCGGTGCGGCGCGGGTCGACGACGATCAGGTCGGCGCCCTCCTGCGCCCGCCGGCGGACCTTCGTCCAGACGATCGGGTGGCAGGCCGCCGTGTTGGTGCCGAGCAGCAGCAGGCAGTCGGCTCTGTCGATGTCCGCGTAGGCGGGCGGCGGCCCGTCGGCGCCGAACGCGCCTTGATAGCCGGCGACCGCCGACGACATGCACAGGCGCGAGTTCGAGTCGAGGTTGTTCGTCCCGAGATAGCCCTTGACCAGCTTGTTGGCGACGTAGTAGTCCTCGGTCAGCAGTTGCCCTGACACATAGACGGCGATCGCGTCTGCGCCGCGCTCGTCGCGGATGTCGCGTAGGCGGCGCGCGAGCGCGGGGACGGCTGCGCGCCAGGTCGACGGCTCGAAGCGCTTGCCGAGCGAGTCGCGCCGTAGCACCGACGTGGCGCGGTCGGGCGCGGCGACAGCCTCCGGCAGGTGGAGCGGCTTGCGGCAGGTGGCGCCGCGGTTCACCGGATGAAGGGGATCGCCCTCGACCCGCTCGAGACGCCCGTCGCTCACCTCGGCGATCAGGCCGCAGCCGACGCCGCAGTACGGGCAGAGGGTCCGCACTCGGCGGGTGGATCTCACGCCGCCTCGATGCCCTCCGCCGGCACGCTGACGTACAGCTCCCCGTCGCGCTCGAGCACCTCGTAGGTGCGTACGCCTGAGGCCGCGCCCCCGCCGACCGGCGCACCCGTCCGCAGGTCGAAGCGCCAGCCGTGCAGAGGGCAGGTCACGCAGCTGTCGCCGACGATGCCGTCGGCCAGCGGGCCGCCCCGATGGGGGCATGCGCCGTCGATCGCCACGAATCCGCTCGCGAGGCGGATGACCGCTATCCGCCTACCGGCCACGGTAACCGCACGTCCCTCCAGCGACGGGATGTCCTCGACGCGGCCGACGCGCTCGAAGCCGCTCACGACGGCGACTCCGCCGGCTCGCTGTCGAGGTCGGCAAACTGTCGTGGATGGACCGGATCGCCGCCCTCGCGCCAGGGGTCCGGGTCGGCGGCCGCCTTGGCGATCGCGTAGCGCTCCAGCAGCAGCGCCTGGCGCTCGGGATCGAGCACCGCCTGGCGCACCGAGTCGATGCCGGCCCGCTCGACGAACGCGTAGGTCCGCTCGAGGTAGTCCGCATGCTCGCGGTAGTGCTGGAGGAAGGCGAGCGAGAGCCGCAGCGCATCGTCCTGGCGGTCGACCCGGTCGAGCAGGTCGCCCTTGCGCACGGTCGAGCCCGCCGCGCCGCCGACGTAGATCTCCCAGCCGCCCTCGACGGCGACTAGGCCGATGTCCTTGACGTAGGCCTCGGAGCAGTTGCGCGGGCAACCGGCGACCGCGCTCTTGACCTTGTGCGGCGTGTAGAGGCCCTCCATCCGCCGCTCCAGCTCGATCCCGAGGCCGATCGCGTCGCCGAGCCCGAAGCGGCAGAAGTCCGTTCCGACGCAGGTCTTCACCGTCCGAACCGCCTTGGCGTAGGCGTGGCCCGAGGGCATCCCGAGCTCGTCCCAGATCGCCGGAAGCTGCTCCTTGCGCACTCCGAGAAGGTCGATGCGCTGACCGCCGGTGACCTTGACCATCGGGACCTGGTAGCGGTCGGCGACGTCGGCGATTCGCCGCAGCTCGTCGGGCGAGGTGACGCCGCCGCGGATCCGCGGCACCACGGAGAAGGTGCCGTCACGCTGGATGTTCGCGTGGACGCGGTCGTTGATGAAGCGGGCGTGGCGCTCCTCGCGGTGGCGGTTGCCGTTGACCTCGGAGACGAGGTAGGCCAGGCCAGGCTTGCAGGCGCCGCAGTCGCGCCCAGCCCCGCAGGCGCTCGCAAGGCCGGAGACCGAGTCGATCTCCCGCTCGCGACAGACGGCCGCGAGCTGCTCGCGCGTCTGCTTGCGGCACGGGCAGAGATAGGCCGGCTCCTCGGCGGCGCCGCCTCGCTCGAGCGCCAGCAGCTCCGCGACGACCGGCTTGCACGAGCCGCAACCCGACCCGGCGCGCGTCGCGGCGACCACCTCCGCCGTCGAGCCGAGCCCGGACGAGCGGATCTCCTCGAGGATCGCGCCCTTGCAGACCCCGTTGCAGTTGCAGACCTGCGCCGTGTCGGGCAGGTCTCCGGCGCTCGCGCGGCTGGCCTCCTGGAGCAGCGCCAGCGGGTCGTCGACGGCGCGCCGGGTGCGCACGGCATCGACGAGCAGCTCCGCACCGCGGGTGTCGCCGACGAGCACGGCGCCCGTCGCTCGTCCCTGCGTGAGGATCAGCTTGCGGTAGCTCTCGTCCTCCTGTGCCACGACAGCGCGATCGCCCTCCGGGTCGCCCGCGCTGACGACGTCGACCCCCATCACCTTGAGCTTCGCCGACGGGACAGACCCGTCGTAGCTGCCATCGTCCTCCGCCAGCGCGGCGGCGAGCACCTCCGCCTGGTCCAGGATCGGGGCGACGATGCCGTAGACGACGCCACGGTGCTGCGCGCACTCGCCGACGGCCAGCACGCGCGGATGGGAGGTCGTCATCCGGTCATCGACGACGATCCCTCGCTCGACCTCGAGCCCTGCGATCGCCGCGAGATCCGTGCGCGGGGAGATGCCGACCGAGACGACGACCAGATCGCAGTCGAGCCGCTCGTCGCCAGCGAAGCGCAGGCCCTCGACGCGGCCATCGCCGACGATCTCCTCGGTCCGGCGCTCGAGCAGGATCTCGACGCCCAGCCGCTCCATCGCGGGGACGAGCAGCGCCGCCGCCGCCTCGTCGAGCTGGCGCTCCATCAGGTGGCCCATCAGATGGACCACGCTCACCGGACAGCCGTGCGTCGCGAGCCCGTAGGCGGCCTCGAGCCCGAGCAGCCCGCCGCCGATGACCGCCGCCCGCCTGGCGCCGGCGGCCGCGGCCAGGATCGCCTCGCAGTCCTCCGGCCCCCTGAACGGGTGCACGGCGGCGCAATCGAGGCCGGGCAGCGGCGGCATCAGCGGATCGCTGCCGGTGGCCAGCACGCAGCGGTCGAACGAGATGCTCCGGCCGTCGTCCAGCTCGCAGATGCCGGCGTCGGGGTCGAGCGCGACGGCACGACGGCCCAGGACGGCTTCGACGCCGCGATCGGCGTACCAGTCGTCGGGCCGCAGCTGAAGCGCGAGCGGATCGACCTCGCCGGCGAGCAGCGAAGACAGCTTGACGCGGTCGTAGGGCAGCCGCGGCTCGCCGCACACCAGCATGACGCGGGTGCGGGCCTGCCGCTCGAGCACGGCCTCGCAGACCGCCTGGGCGGCGATGCCGCCACCGACTACGAGCAGGTCCACGGGCTCTGGAGAGGCGCTCATTCGGAAAGGCTCGCCCGCCAACGGGCGCGCCGGTACCGCCAGATGTCCAACAAGCCCCCGCGGTCCCCCGACACGAGTAGGAAGATGAACCCTTCAGTTCGGCTTGGCTGTAGCCTCTCGCCCGTGTCGCCCGCCCACCTCGCGACGTTCGACCTCGGAGCCGTGGCGGCCGTGCTCGCCGACCAGGGGATCGAGCGTGCCTCGGCGGCGGTGCTGGCGCGAGCGGCCGGCGTCGCCAAGCCGACGCTCTATGCGCGCTACGGATCGCGCGATGGCGTCGTCGAGGCGTGCGTGCAGCACGAGGCCGAGCGCCTGCTCGACGCGCTGTTCGCCAGCGACGACCCGGGCACGGCGGTGGCCGTCTACGCACGCCGGTCGCCCGGCTGGCCACTCGTGCTGCAAGACCGCCATCCGATCGCGGTCGCCGCGCGGACGCGGATCGCGAGCCGGATCGCCGAGTGGCGCGGAGGCGTGGCCGGGATGCCGGCGAGAACCGCGGCGAGCGCGTTCCTGGCAGCCGCCGGGGCGATCGTCGCTCGCGAGCCGGCGGCAGACCGGGAGCAGGCCCTGTGCTCGCTCGCACGCGCGCTGATCCCGGCCCGACCCGGCAGCCCGCGATAGGACCACTGCGCCGATGTCGCCCATCCGACTTAAGCCCGCACGTCCGCGAGGCTCGGAGCCCAGCCGACGGCGAAGCTCCGCCGCACGAAGTACCACCAGGTCACCGACAGGCAGACCGCGTAGTAGCCCAGGAAGGCATAGAAGGCGGCGTCGATCTCTCCGGTCGCCTCCAGCGAGCGCTTGAAGCCCTCGGGGATCAGGAATCCGCCGTACGCGGCGATCGCGGCGCTGAACCCGATCACTGCCGCCCCCTCCCGCCGGGCGGCCGCCAGCGCGCGATCGCCGCTGCCCGCTCTCTCGACGGCGGCCTTGCGGGCGAGCGGCGGGACCATGCGGAAGACCGATCCGTTCGCCATGCCGGCGAGCACGAACAGCATCATCATCGCCGCGAGGAAGGCACCGAGCGAGCCGCTATGGAGCGCCGCCAGCACGACCGGCACGCCCATCGACATCCCGGCGAACGCGGCGAGCGTGACCCGAGCGCCCCCTATGCGGTCCGACAGCCAGCCGCCCGCCGGCCGCGACAGCGAGCCGACGAGCGGGCCGAGGAAGGCATAGGTCAGCGGGTCGGCCCCGGAGAACTGCGTCATGACGACCAGCGGCAGGGCCGCCGAGTAGCCGATGAACGAGCCGAACGCTCCGATGTAGAGCGCCGTGACGATCCAGCAGTACTTGTGCCGCAGCGCCCGCGCCTGCTCACGGACGCTCGAGCGGCCGTCGGCCAGGTTGTCCATCCGCCGCCATGCCATCAGGGCGGCGAACAGGATCGGCGGCACGTACACGAGGCCGGCGTTCTGGAGGTAGAGCCCCTCCTCGCCGGTCGAGCCACCCAAAATCGCGCCGCCGACGAGACCGCCGCCGATCACCAGCGGCACGAGCTTCTGGACCACCGCGACGCCGATGTTGCCGCCGGCCGCGTTGAGGCCTAGGGCCGCGCCCTTGTGGCGCTCGGGATAGAAGAAGGAGATGTTGGCCATGCTCGACGAGAAGTTGCCGCCGCCGAAGCCCGCGGTCCCGGCGAGGACCAGGAACGCCCAATAGGGGGTCTCGGGGCTCGAGACGGCGACGGCGAGCCCGATCGACGGGATCAGCAGCAGCAGCGCGCTGATAACGGTCCATGTCCGTCCCCCATACCGCGCCGGCGCGAAGGTGTACGGGAAGCGCATCGTCGCCCCGACCAGCCCGGGGAGGGACACCAGCCAGAACAGCTGGCCGGTCGTGAAGTCGAAGCCCGCGTCCGGCAGCTTCACGGCCGTGACGCTCCACAGCATCCAGACGGAGAAGCCGAGGAACTCGGCGAAGACGGACCACGTGAGGTTCCTGCGCGCCACCCGCCTGCCGGTGCGCTCCCAGAACGCCTCGTCGTCCGGTCTCCAGTCCGTGATCGTCGCTCTGGCCATCCGCGTCTCGTCTCCTTCGGTGGTGGAGGGGCCACGCTAGGCTCGGTCCGCAGACGTCGGTTCGGCCCGCCGGACGAAGTTCCGCGGCCGCGTGTCGTCCACCGGACAAAACTGAACCCCAAAGTTCAGGTTGGCGGGGAGGCTTTGTCTGCGTTGGTTGCGCGATTCCCGGGTATGCCCCGGACGTGACGCTGCCGGCATAAGGGCCGTCCGCCCTGCGAGCGGAGAACGCCGCTTCCTGGCGGTAGGCAACTTACCGAACGTAAGCTATACTCCCCTCCCCGCGGAGTCGATATGAAGGGAATCGCCACGACAGAGCACAGCGGCAGCACCGGTACGGACATCGCGACCGACTCGATCCAGCAGTTCATGAACGAGGCGGCCCGTCATCCCCTGCTCACCGCGGCAGAGGAGGTCGAGCTGTCCAAGCGCGTCGAGCGCGGCGACCTCGCCGCCAAGGAGCGGATGGTCAACGCCAACCTGCGCCTGGTCATCTCGATCGCGCGCAAGTACCAGGGCCAGGGGCTGCCGCTCGGAGACCTGATCCAGGAGGGCATGCTCGGCCTGATCCGCGCGGTCGAGAAGTTCGACTGGCGCAAGGGCTTCAAGTTCTCGACCTACGGCACGCTCTGGATCCGTCAGGCGATCGGCCGCGGCCTCGCGAACTCGAGCCGCACCGTCCGCCTGCCCGTCCATATCGCCAGCCAGGCGCGCAAGATCCGCGACACCGAGCGCGAGCTCGCCGCGAAGCTCGAGCGCGAGCCGACGCCCGAGGAGATCGGCGACGTCGTCGGCCTGACGGCGACCGAGGTCGAGGACATCCGCGCGGCCGACCGCACGCCCACGAGCCTCGACCGCGGCGTCGGCGACGCCGAGGAGACCGCCCTCGGAGACCTGATCGCCGACGACTCCGCGACCCCCGACGAGGAGGTCCAGCAGGGCCAGGGCGACCGCACGGTGCGCCAGGTCGTCGGCGGCCTGCCCAGCCCCGAGCGCGACGTGCTCACGCTGCGCTACGGCCTCGGCGGACGCGAGGCGGTCGCGCTGCGCGAGACCGGCCGCCGCCTCGGGCTATCCGCGGAGCGGGTCCGCCAGATCGAGGACCGCGCGCTGCGCAAGCTCGCCGACCATGGTGACCTCGCCGCCCTCCGAGACGCTGCTTAGGCCTCTACGGCGAGGAAGGTCTCTGCGCGCTTGATCTCGCGCTGAAGTCGGGCGTGCTCCTCGGTGCCGGGCTCGGCGCGATCGAGCCCGTCGCGCGCCTCCCCCAGGCGCGCCTCGAGCGCGGGGCGGTCGAGGGCGTCGGGGGCGATCGCATCCTCGACGATCAGCAGCGCCGAGTTGTCGACCACCTGCAGGTAGCCCTCGCCCTGGGCGAAGCGAACCGTCTCCGCTCGCTCGGGCGTCTCCGAGCGGCTGGTGTACAGCCTCAGCTCCGAGGGCTCGAGCATCGCCATCAGCGGCGCGTGGTTGGCGAGCACGCCGATCGAGCCGACCGCGGTGCGGGTGGAGATCATCTCGACCTCGCCCTCCCACGCCCGGCCCTCCGGCGTCAGGACCTCGACTGGGAACGTGGAGCGCGCCACGGTGCTCCCTAGCCGTCCTTCCGGGCGCTCTCGACCACGTCCTCGATCGTGCCCTTGAGCAGGAACGCGCGCTCGGGGATGTCGTCGTGCTGGCCGTCGACGATCTCCTTGAACGAGCGCACCGTGTCGTCGATCGGCACGTACTGGCCGGGCGTGCCGGTGAACGCCTCGGCGACGTGGAACGGCTGCGACAGGAAGCGCTCGACCTTGCGCGCCCGCTGGACGACGAGCTTGTCCTCGTCCGAGAGCTCGTCGATGCCGAGGATCGCGATGATGTCCTGGAGCTCCTTGTAGCGCTGCAGGATCTCCTGGACGCGCGTCGCGACCCGGTAGTGCTCTTGGCCGACGATGTCGGGCTTGAGGATCGTCGAGGTCGAGTCGAGCGGGTCGACGGCCGGGTAGATCCCCTTCTCGGAGATCGACCGCGAGAGCACGGTCGTCGCGTTGAGGTGGGCGAACACCGACGCCGGCGCCGGGTCGGTGAGGTCGTCGGCGGGGACGTAGATCGCCTGGACCGACGTGACCGAGCCCTGACGGGTCGAGGTGATCCGCTCCTGGAGCTGCCCCATCTCCGTCTCGAGCGTCGGCTGGTAGCCGACCTGCGACGGCATGCGCCCGAGCAGGGCCGAGACCTCCGAGCCCGCCTGGACGAAGCGGAAGATGTTGTCGATGAACAGGAGCACGTCCTGGCCGCCCTGGTCGCGGAAGTACTCCGCCATCGTCAGGCCGGACAACGCGACGCGCATGCGGGCGCCGGGCGGCTCGTTCATCTGCCCGAAGACGAGCATCGTCTTGTCGATGACGCCCGAGTCGGTCATCTCGAGCCAGAGGTCGTTGCCCTCGCGCGAACGCTCGCCGACGCCGCAGAACGCGGACAGGCCGCCGTGCTCCTTGGCGAGGTTGTGGATCAGCTCCTGGATCAGGACCGTCTTGCCGACGCCGGCGCCGCCGAACAGGCCGACCTTGCCGCCCTTCGCGTAGGGCGCGAGCAGGTCGACGACCTTGATCCCCGTCTCGAAGATCTCGCGCGTCGGCGTGAGGTTCTCGACGGTCGGGGCCGCGCGGTGGATCGGCCAGCGCTCGTCGGCCTCGACATCGCCGGCACCGTCGATCGGCTCGCCGAGCAGGTTGAAGATGCGCCCGAGCGTTCCCTTGCCGACCGGGACGGTGATCGGGCCGCCGGTGTCGCGGATCTCGGCGCCGCGGCTCAGGCCGTCGGTCGCGTCCATCGCGACCGCGCGCACGCGGTCGTCGCCGAGGTGCTGCTGGACCTCGCAGACGAGCGTGGTCGGCGCCGCGCCGGCCTGCTGCGCCGGGATCTCGACCTCGAGCGCGTTGAAGATCTCGGGCAGTTGCTCGTTCGGGAACACCGCCTCGATGACGACGCCGGTGATCTCCTCGACCCGCCCGACGACCTGGGCTGCGTCTCGACTCTGGGTTGCTGCCTCCACGTCCGTCTTCTCCTTGCTTGCCTAAGTCTTCTCTTCGGGCGGGTCAGATCGCCGAAGGCTCACAACCGATCGCGCACGGCCGAGCCGTGCGCTCCCGGCTACGTGAGCCCCTCGGCGCCTGCCACGACCTCCATGATCTCCTGCGTGATCTCAGCCTGGCGCTGGCGGTTCATCTCGAGCGTCAGGCCGTCGATCATCTCGCCGGCGTTCTCCTGAGCGTTGCGCATCGCGGTCATCCGCGCGCCGTGCTCGGACGCGGTCGACTCGAGCAGCGCCCGGAAGACGCTGATCTCGATGTAGTCCGGGATCAGGCGCTGCAGGATCTCCTCCGGCTCGGGCTCGTAGAGCCACTGGGTCCGCCGGCTGCGCTCCTCCTCGGCCGCCTCCTCAGCGCCGCCGTCGCCCTCGCCGGCGTCGCCCGCCAGCTCCTCGATCGCCTGCAGCGGCAGCAGCACGTCGCGCGTCACGGTCTGGGTGAGCGCCGAGACGTAGCCGTTGTAGATGATCTCGACGCGGTCGACCTTGCCGTCGACGTAGGCGGTTGCGAGGTCCCCCGCGATGTCGCGCGCGTCTGCGAACGCCGGCCTGTCGGTGAATCCCTCGTAGGCGCCCTCGACGTCACGGCCGCGGAAGCGCAGCGAGCCGACGCCGCGGCGCCCGGAGGCGTACCAGACGGTGTCCGAGCCCTCCTCGCGCAGCTCGTCGGCACGGCGCACGCCGGCGCGGACGATCTGCGAGTTGAACGCGCCCGCTAGACCGCGGTCGCCGGTCACCAGCAGCAACCCGACGCGCTCGACGCGCTCGCGCTCCTCGAGCAACGGCATGTTCGGGATGTGCTGGACCGCCTCGACGGTCCGCCGCGTCATCCGCCGGATCGCGCCCGCATAGGGGCGCAGCGCGGCGATCCGCTGCTCGGCGCGGCGCAGGCGCGCCGCGGCGACCATCTCCATCGCGCGCGTGATCTTCTGGATGTTGCGCACCGACGAGATGCGGTTCTTGACGTCCTTCTGGGAGGCCATGGGCGAGTCGAGGCGGCCGGCCGGCTAGACCGTCGCCGCCTCCCGCTGCTCCGCGGCGGGCTCGTCGACGCTGCCGCCCGGTGCCTGGCGCTCCTCCTCGGAGAGGATCCGGTCGGACTCGCCCTCCTCGAGCGGGTTGCCCTCGACGTCGAAGTCGGGGCCGAAGTCGTCGATCGCCTCGCCGATCGCGGCGCCGAGCTCCTGCTCGACCTCGTCCGACCACTCGCCGGCGTCGAGCTTGGCCATCAGCTCCGACTTCTCGGAGTGCAGGCGCTGCAGCATCGTCTCGTGGAGCTCGACGATCCGCTCGACCTTGATCCGGTCGAGGTAGCCGCCGGTGCCCGAGTAGATCGCTGCGACCTGGTTGCCCGCGCGCCACGGCTTGAGCTCGTCCTGGTTGAGCGTCTCGACGAGCCGCTCGCCGCGGGCGAGCGTCGCCTGCGTCGAGGCGTCGAGCTCCGAGCCGAACTGGGCGAACGCCTCGAGCTCGCGGTACTGCGAGAGCTCGATGCGCAGCTTGCCGGCGACCTTCTTCATCGCCTTCGGCTGGGCGTTGCCGCCGACGCGCGAGACCGAGATGCCGACGTTGATCGCCGGGCGCACGCCCGAGCGGAACAGGTCTCCCTCGAGGAAGATCTGGCCGTCGGTGATCGAGATCACGTTCGTCGGGATGTAGGCGGAGACGTCGCTCGCCTGGGTCTCGATGATCGGCAGCGCGGTCAGCGAGCCGCCGCCGAGGTCGTCGTTGAGCTTGACGGCGCGCTCGAGCAGGCGCGAGTGCAGGTAGAAGACGTCGCCGGGGTATGCCTCGCGGCCCGGCGGGCGGCGCAGCAGCAGCGACATCTGGCGGTAGGCGAACGCGTGCTTGGTGAGGTCGTCGTAGACGCAGAGGGCGTGGCCGCCCTTGTAGAGGAAGTACTCCCCCATCGCGCAGCCGGCGTAGGGCGCCATGTACTTGATCGGCGCCGCCTCGTCGGCGGGCGCGGCGACGATGATCGTGTTGTCCATCGCGTTGTGCTCGCGCAGCGTCTCGGCGACCTGGACGACGGTCGACATCCGCTGGCCGATCGCGACGTAGATCGAGATCACGCCGGTGTCGCGGTTGTTGATGATCGTGTCGAGCGCGATCTGCGTCTTGCCGGTCTGGCGGTCGCCGATGATCAGCTCGCGCTGGCCGCGGCCGATCGCGATCATCGAGTCGATCGCCTTGATGCCGGTCTGCATCGGCTCCTCGACCGGCTGGCGCTGGACGACGCCGGGCGCCTTGAACTCGGCCGGGCGCGTCTCGGTCGTGGCCAGGTCGCCCTTGCCGTCGAGCGGGTTGCCGAGCGGGTCGACGATCCGGCCGAGCAGCGCCTCGCCGACCGGGATCTCGAGCAGCTTGCCCGTCCGCTTGACGGTGTCGCCCTCCTCGATCTTGTCCCAGTCGCCGAACAGCACGGCGCCGACGTTGTCCGACTCGAGGTTGAGCGCGAGGCCGGTGACGTCGTTGGGCAGCTCGAGCATCTCGAGCGACATGCAGTTGTCGAGCCCGTGGACGCGCGCGATGCCGTCGGCGATCGAGAGGACGGTGCCGACCTCGGACAGGTCCGCGCCGCCGTCGTCGAGGCCCTCGATGCGGCTCTTGAGGATGCTGGTGATCTCGTCTGGCTTGATCTGCATTGGTCTGTGGGGGCCTTTCTATGCCGCCTGGGCGACTTGCTTCCTTAGTCTCTCGAGCCGGTTGCGCACGCTCGCGTCCAGCACCATGTTGCCGACCTGCAGGACCAGTCCGCCGAGCACGCCGGGGTCCACCCTGCTGGAGAGGTCGACGCGCTGGCCGGTCTGCTCCTGGATCCGATTCCCGATGTCCTCGACGAGCCCGGAGTCGAGCTCGACGGCGCTCGTCACGGACACCGGCAGCAGCCGGTTCTCGCGGCGCCACATAGCGTCGAGCTCACGCCTGATACGGAAGATAGCGGGCATCCGATGGCGCTCGGCGAGCAGCTCGAGGAAGCGCACGAAGCTCTCGTCCGCGTCCTCGACGAGCGTGCCGATCGCGTCCTTCTTCTCCTGCGACGAGAAGTAGGGCGAGAAGAAGAACACCTGCAGGTCGCGATTGCCGTCGAGCGCGTCGGCGAACTGGCCGAGCTCCTCGTGGACGCGGTCGAGCACGCCGTGCTCGGAGGCGACCTCGAACAGCGACCGGCTGTAGACCTCGGCGATCTCCTCCATCGCGCTAGCGGCTCTCCTCTGAGCCGGCGAGCGCGGAGAAGTCGACCTCGCTCATCGCCTCCTCGATCAGGCGCCGGTGGTCGCCGTCGTCGAGCGACTTGCGCGTGACCTTCTCGGTCGCGATCACCGTCAGGTCGGCGACCTCCTTGCGGATCTCCTCCAGCGCGCGGCGCGTCTCGGCCTCGATGTCCTTGCGCGTCGTCTCCATCAGCTCCTCGCGGTAGCCCTTGGCCTCGCCGCGCGCCTCCTCGAGGTGCGCGTCCGCGGCGCGGCGCGAGCGGGCGACGATGTCCTCCGCCTGCTCGCGCGCCTCCTTCAGGCGCGCGCGGTACTCCTCGAGCAGCTTGTCGGCCTCCTCCCTGGTGCGGGCGGCGGCGTCGATCGACTCGTCGATCGCCTCGCGCCGGCGGTCGAGCGCCTCGCCGATCAGCGGGAACGCGAAGCGGCGCAGGATCAGCATCGAGATGCCGAATGCGATCAGCGTCCAGAGCATCAGCCCGAGGTCGGGCGAGACGAGGAAGCTGCCGCCCTCGTCGGCGGCGGCCTCCTCGGCCGCGATGACGAGCGGCGCGATGTTCGTCAGTGCGTCCAAGATCGCGGCCTAGAGGAAGAAGGCGATCAGGCCGAAGATGAACGTGTAGAAGGCGACGGCCTCGGTCAGCGCGAAGCCGAGCCAGCGGATCGACTGCAGCTCGTTCTTCATCTCAGGCTGGCGGGCGACCGACTCGATCTCCTTGCCGAAGATGAAGCCGATGCCGATGCCGGCGCCGATCGAGCCGAGGCCCGCGCCGATGCCGAGGGCGATCGCCTTGCCGGCGTCGGTGATCGCCTGGGCGTCAGCCGATTGGGCGATGGGTAGCAGCAGGTCCAACTGGTCCTCCTTAGTGGTGCTCGGCGGTTGCCTCGCCGAGATAGATGGAAGTGAGAATCGCGAAGATGAACGCCTGCAGGGTGGCGATCAGGCCGATCTCGAACAGGAAGAACGGGATCGCCATGCCGAGCGTGAACACGCCGAGCACCGAGATGCCGAGGAGCACGACCAGGCCGCCGGCCATGAACAGGATCAGCAGGTGGCCCGCGAGGATGTTGGCGAACAGCCTCACCGACAGCGAGATGATCCGGACGAAGTCCGAGATCAGCTCGATGACGAACAGCGGGACGGCGCCGACGCCGGTGATGCCGGGCGGCACGAAGCTCTTCATGAAGCCGATCGGGCCCTTCACGCGCACCCCCTCGACGTGGTAGGCGATCCAGACGACGAGCGTCAGCGCGAGCGGGATCGAGAGGTTCGCGGTCGAGGCGTAGATCGCCAGCGCCGGCACCTCGAGCCCGAAGATGTTCACGGGATGCTCGGTGTTGATCGGCAGCGGCAGGTAGCCGAGCATGTTCGAGAACCAGATGAAGAAGAACAGCGTGCCGACGAACGCGAACCACTTGGTCGCCATCGGGCCGCTCATGTTCTGCGACGTGATGTTGTTGCGCGTCAGGTCGTATGCGACCTCGACCGCGGTCTGGACCCGGTTCGGCCGCGCCTGCATGCGGCGGGCGATGTAGACCATCGTGCCGGTCGTCGCGGCGGCGGCGAGGAAGAGGTAGACGACCGCCTTGTTGATGCTCATGTCGATGCCGAGGACGGTCAGCTCGACCCACGCCTGAAGCCGGAACTCCTCCTGCGGCTGGAACGCCTCGTTGCGCCCCTCGCTGCCGAACGCGAGGCCGAGCACGATCGCGATCGCGAGCCAGACGCCGAGTCCGATGAAGACCTTGTTGCGGGTCCTCACGACCCCGCCTCCTCGAGCGGCTTGACGACCAGCAGCGTGCTGAACGAGACGGTGAAGAGGGCGGCCGCCAGCAGCGCCGCCGGCAGGCCGGCGTCGCGCTCGATCAGTCCGACGCCGAGCACCGACAGCGTGACCAGCCAGAGGCGCGCCAGCATCGTGCCGGCCATCACGCCGAGCGCCGCCTGCCGATCGCCGGTCGCGACCGCACGGCGCACGGCGAGCGCCCGGACCCCACGCTGGGTCAGCCATGCGGCGGCTATGCCGGCGTAGGCGAGCACCGGCAGCCCGGCGATCAGGAACAGCGGCAGGGCCAGTGCGAGCACCAGCAGGTCGAAGCAGCGGAGCAGGGTGAGGATCAAGCCAGCCTCTCCCGACCCCTCGGATGTTGGGACTGCATGAGCGGTCAAGGGGACGCAGCACTCTATATGAGCGGCGCGCCCGAGGACGGCCTCGTCGCGATCAGACGACCCTCAGCAGTGCGCCCACCACCTCCTCGTCGAACTGGCGTCCAGCACCCTCGCGCAGCTCCCGCGTCGCCGTTCCGCGATCCAGCGGCGGCCGGTAGGGGCGCTCGGCCGTCATCGCCTCGTACGCGTCCGCGACGCCGACGATCGACGCCTCGAGCGGCACGTCGTCGCGCGCTAGCCCACGCGGATAGCCGCCGCCGTCGGGACGCTCGTGATGGGCGAGGATCCATGAGCCGATGTCGCCGAGCTCGGTCGTCTGCAGCAGGCGCGCGCCGACCTCCGGGTGCGACCGGACCCAGCGCCACTCGTCCTCGTCCAGCGGCCCGGCCTTGCCGAGCACGTCGTCGGGCACCCCGACGCGGCCGATGTCGTGGAGCACGCCGGCGATCCGGACGCGCTCCACGGCGCCGGGCTCGAGCCCGAGCTCGCGTGCGATCAGCTCGGCGTAGCGGCCGACGCGCTGACAGTGGCTCGCGCTGCCCGACTCGCGCACGTCGAGCGCCTCGGCGAGGCTGAGCAGCGCGGCCAGCTCGACGTGGCCGTCGTCGCGCCCGCGCGGCGGACGGGCCAGGACCCCGGGGACCTCGGCGCTCGAGATGACCGCCCGGTTGCGCCCGAGCCGCTTGGCGGCGTAGAGCGCCTTGTCGGCCGCCTGCAGCAGCGTCGCCCGAGTCTGGCCGTGCAGCGGGAAGCTCGCGACGCCGAAGCTCACCGTCAGCTGCGCGGCGCCGGCCGGCTCCCCCATCCGCTCGATCGCGCTGCGCAGCCGCTCGGCGAGCACGTATGCGCCGTGCTCGTCGGTGTCGGGCGCGAGCAGCGCAAGCTCCTCGCCGCCGACCCGCGCAGCCGAGTCCCAGCTGCGCTTGCCGGCCACGATCGCGGCGCCGATCGCCCGCAACGCGTCGTCGCCCGCGGCGTGACCGAGGCTGTCGTTGACCTCCTTGAAGCGATCGAGGTCGCCGACGATCACGCTCAGGGGGCGGTCGGCGCGGCGCGCCCGGTCGAGCTCGACGTCGAAGACCTCCTCGAACCCCCGCCGGTTGAGCAGACCCGTCAGCGAGTCGCGGCGAGCCGCGTCGGTCAGCTCGGAGATGCGCGTCGCCATGCGGCGGCGCTCGAGCGCGACGAGCGCTCCCGTCAGCACGACAGCCGCAATTCCGGCGACTGCGACGGCCACCCCTGGATCCATGGTCTGCTCTGTCCTCCCGCGGCGACGCCAACCCGGGAGGACGGCTTCCCGCCGGGTGCGAGCCAGTGAGGCCAATATAGGTGCGACCTCGCGCCAGCGCCAAAGGCGAACCGCGCATCGGCGATCGCCTAGCGTTCCCACCCATGTGGATCAGCCGCGATCTCGAGCTCTCTCCGCACCCACGCGGCTTCCACCTCGTCACGGGTGAGGTCGTCGAGGCGCTGCCCGAGCTCGGCGATCTGCGCGCCGGCCTGCTGCACCTCCACATCCTCCACACCTCCGCGTCGCTGACTCTGAACGAGAACGCGAGCCCCGACGCGCGCGCCGACTTCGAGACGTGGTTCAGCCGCGCCGTCCCCGACGATGCGCCCTACTGGCGCCACACGCTCGAGGGCCCCGACGACATGCCCGCGCACGTCAAGGCATCGCTGCTCGGGCCGTCGCTCAGCCTGCCGGTCCGCGACGGACGTCTCGCGCTCGGCACGTGGCAGGGCATCTACCTCTGCGAGCACCGTGACCGCGGCGGCCCCCGCTCGCTCGTGCTGACCCTCCACGGCGAGTAGCCCTTCCTCCACGAGGCCCAACGGGCCGATCGCGGCCACACTGCGGCCGAAACGGGCCCCTCGCCGTGCGCCTCTCCGCCCCGGGCCAAGTTGCGGCCACATTCCGGCCGAGACCGGCCCGCCGGGGGAGCCTCCGCCCGGCGAGTATGCGAACATACGTTCGTGCGTTGGGACCGTCAGAGCGTCGACGAGGAGGCCACGCGCCAGCTGCCCGGCTACCGCGAGCCGGCGACGGTCCGCACCTTCGACGCCCCCGAGGCCCTCGACACCCGCTTCTACGAGGTGCGCGCCAAGTCCGCGCTCAACCGCGTCCCCGACTCCTCCCGCGTCCCCTTCCGCTGGACGGTCAACCCGTATCGAGGATGCACTCATGCGTGCACTTTTTGCTTCGCCCGGCCGACGCACAAGTACCTGGACCTGTCGCCGGGGCGGGACTTCGAGCGCGAGATCGTGGTGAAGGTGAACGCGCCCGAGGCGCTGCGGGCGCAGCTGTCGCGGCCGTCGTGGAAGCGCGAGCACGTGGCGCTGGGGACGAACACGGATCCGTACCAGTGGGTCGAGGGGCGCTACGAGCTGATGCCCGGGATCTGGGAGGCGCTGCGCGACGCCGACACGCCGTGCTCGGTGCTGACCAAGTCGCCGCTGCTGCTTCGCGACGTCGGGCTGATGAAGGAGCTTGCCGACCGGGTCGGGTTCACCGCCAGCCTGTCGGTGCCTACGCTCGACGAGACGGCGTGGCGGTCGACCGAGCCGCGCACCCCCAACCCGCGCGCCCGCCTTGAGGCCGTCGCCGAGCTCAATCGCGCCGGGATCCCAACGGGCATCCTGATCGCGCCGCTGATGCCGGGGATCAACGACTCGCCTGAGCAGGTCGAGCGGATCCTGGAGCTGGCCGGTGAGGCCGGGGCGGTCAGCGCCGGCGGGATCTGCCTGCACCTGCGCGGCGAGGTGCGGGCGATCTTCCTCGACTGGCTCCGCACGCACCGGCCGGACCTCGTGCCGCGCTACGAGGAGCTCTACGCGCGCGGCGCCTATGCGACGAAGGCCGAGCGCCAGCGGATCGCCAAGCTGGTTCGCTACCGGTCGCCCTCGCCTGGGCGCTCGCCGTTCCGCCGCGACCCGGGGGTCCCCGCAGCGCGAACGTGGGCCGAGCGCGGCCGGATCGAGGCCGAGAGCGGCCCGGCCTGACGGGTCCGAGGCTACGGGCCGTGCTGGGGCTGGCGCGGCGGGAGCGCGTCGAACTCGCCGGTCTCGACCTCGTGCTCGATCTCGAGCCGGATCTCCGTATCGCTGAGGACGGGGTACTCGCCGGTCTCGGCGGCGTGGCGAAGCTGGCGCTCGCGGAAGCGGCGGAACTTGAGGATCTCGAGCACGACGACCAGGTAGAGGCTGGCGGCGAGCGCGAGCGCGCCGAAGCCGGCCATCACGACCGTCCAGCCGAGCCGGAGGCTGCCGTCGTCGTCCGAGTAGGGGACGAAGCGCAGGGCGAGCGCGAGCGCGGCGAGCGAGAGCGTCCAGGCGTAGAGGTAGAGGACCGTGCGGCGCTGGGAGAAGCCGATGTTCGCGAAGCGGTGGTGGAAGTGCCAGCGGTCGGCCGAGTAGACCGGCCGGCCGTACTTGATCCGCTTGGCGACGACGAAGGTCGCGTCGGCGGCCGGGACGGCGAGGATGACGAGCGGGAAGAAGAGCGCGACGACGGCGGCCGTCTTGAGCACGCCCTGGATCGCTATGCACGCGAGCAGCAGTCCGAGCAGGTTCGAGCCGGAGTCGCCCATGAAGACGGATGCCGGGTGGAAGTTGTGGCGCAGGAAGCCGACGGCTGCACCGGCGGTCGCGGCGGCGAGGACGGCGGCGTCGATGCGGTCGAGCGAGAGCGCGATCACGGCGAACGTCGCGGCGGCGATCGTGCAGACGCCAGCCGCCAGGCCGTCGACGCCGTCGGTGAAGTTGACGACGTTCATCACCGCGACGATGCCGACGAGCGTCAGCGGGTAGCCCGACACGCCGAGGTCGAGCGGGTCGACGAACGGCAGCGTGATGTTCTCGACGCGGACCTCGCTGAAGACGGGGATCGCTGCGGCGGCGAACTGGCCGAGCAGCTTGACGACCGGGTGCAGCCCGTCGCCGAGCGCGTCGTCGATCGCGCCCACGAGGGCGATCGCCGCCGCCCCGGCGAGGATGCCGCGCGTCTCCTGGCTGCCCGGCAGGAAGACCAGGATCGCCACCACGACGCCGGCGAGGATCGCCAGTCCGCCGAGCCGCGGCATCGGCGCGTCGTGCAGGTCGCGCTCGCGCGGATGCGCCACCGCCCCGACCCGCCGCGCAAGGGCCGCCGCGAGCGGAGTCAACAGCACGGCGACGCCGGCGGCGACGAGGAACGCCCAGAGCACGTCGAGGTCGTTCATCTGTGGCGCAGCCTAGCCGCGCCGGTCGTCAGGCCTGGGGCAGGACCCAGAACGCCACCACCGCGTATTGGAGCGCGGCGGCGGCGATGACGAGGGCGTGGAAGACCTCGTGGTAGCCGAACACGGACGGCACCGGGTCGGGGCGGCCGCGCGCGTAGACGATCGCGCCGACCGTGTAGAACAGGCCGCCGAGGCCAACCATCGCCGACGCGGTGATCCCGAGCTCGCCGACGAGGTCTGGCACCACGGCGAGGGCGACCCAGCCGAGCAGGACGTAGACCAGCGCGGCGAGCCACTTCGGGGCGTCGATCCAGAGCAGCTTGAGGACGATGCCGCCGAGCGCGCCGGCCCAGACGACGGCGAGGACGACGTCGGCGAGCGTGCCCTCGAGCACGAGCAGGGCGAACGGCGTGTAGGTCCCGGCGATCAGCAGGAAGATCGCCGAGTGGTCGAGGCGGCGCATCCAGCGCCGTGCCGCGGTCGTGCGCCAGGTGATGCGGTGGTAGAGCGCGCTCGTCCCGAACAGCAGCGCGACGCAGGCGGCGTAGACGGCCGCTGCGACGGTCGCACGGCCCGGTGGCGCGGTGACGACGAGCGTCACTCCGAGCGCGATCGAGATGAAGAACGCCCACTGATGGGTGACGCCACGCAGCTGCGGGCGGTTCCGTATCGCCTGCTCGATGTCGAGCCGTGGCGCCGCATGCGGCATGCGGCGAAGACTAGACGGTGGCTACGGGCTTGGTCAGCTGTGGGTAGAGCGGGTAGCGCTCGGCGATGACGCGCGTTCGCCCGGACAGCTCGGCTCGCTTGGCGTCCGAGAAGCCTCCCGTCAGCGCGGCGGCGACGATCCGGCCGACTTCGCGGAAGTCGTCGACCTGGAGGCCGCGCGTGGCGAGCGCGGGCGTGCCGATCCGCAGTCCCGACGAGACGGCGGGAGGACGCGGGTCGTTGGGGACGGTGTTGCGGTTGACGGTGATGCCGACCGCGTCGAGGCGGTCCTCGCCCTGCTGGCCGTCAAGCTCGGACTCGCGCAGGTCGACGAGCACGAGATGCACGTCGGTGCCACCGCTGAGGACGTCGACGCCAGCGCCGACGAGCTCCTCGGCGATCACGGCCGCGCCCGCGCGCGTGCGCCGCTGGCGCTCGCGGAACAGCTCCGACTGGGCGATCTTGAACGCCACCGCCTTGGCGGCGACGACGTGCATCAGCGGGCCGCCCTGCTGGCCGGGGAACACGGCCGAGTCGATCTTCTTGGCGTGCTCGGAGCGGCAGAGGATCATGCCCGAGCGCGGCCCGCCGAGGGTCTTGTGCACAGTGGTCGTGACGACCTCGGCGTGCGGGATCGGGCTCGGGTGCTCGCCGGCGGCGACCAGGCCCGCGAAGTGCGCCATGTCGACCATCAGGTAGGCGCCGACGGAGTCCGCGATCTCGCGGAAGCGGGCGAAGTCGAGCTGCCGCGGGTAGGCCGACCAGCCGGCGAGGATCAGCTTCGGCCGGAACTCCTGCGCGAGCCGCGCGAGCGCCTCCATGTCGACGCGCGAGTCCTCGTCCGAGACGCCGTAGGCGACGATGTCGTAGAGGCGGCCGGAGAAGTTGATCTTCATTCCGTGCGTGAGGTGGCCGCCGTGGTCGAGCTTCATCCCGAGGATGCGGTCGCCGGGATCGAGCAGCGCGTGGAACGCCGCGGCGTTCGCCTGAGCGCCCGAGTGCGGCTGCACGTTGGCGTGCTCGGCGCCGAACAGCTCCTTGGCGCGCTCGATCGCGAGCCGCTCCGCGACGTCGACGTGCTCGCAGCCGCCGTAGTAGCGCTTGCCGGGGTAGCCCTCGGCGTACTTGTTGGTCAGCACGGAGCCCTGGCAGTCGAGCACCGCCTGCGGCACGAAGTTCTCGGAGGCGATCATCTCGAGCGTCGTCTCCTGGCGGCGAAGCTCGTCGTCGAGCACGGCGGCGATCTCGGGATCGACGTCCGAGACGTGCCGCGCGAAGTAGTCGGGGCTGAGGTCGGTCACGCGCGCCACGGTACCAGCGCGCTGACGGCGGTCGCCGCTACAGCCGGCGTGCCAGCTCCGCCGCCGGCATCGCGCCCTCGCGCAGGATCTCGTAGCGGCCATCGTCCTCGTAGCCGCCGAGATCGACGACGGTCGACGCGGTCCCCGGCAGCTCGCCGCCGTCGAGCACGAGATCCGCGCCGGCGCGGATCTCCTCGGGGACGTCGCCGAGGCGACGAGGGTCCGGCCCGCCGTGGTGGTTCGCGCTCGACTGCACCACCGGCCGCGCGACCGCCCGCAGCGGCTTCAGGGGTCCGTCGAGCGCGGGTACGCGTACGCCGAGCCGCTCGGGCGTGGGCCCGCAGGCGAGCGGGAAGCGCCGCCGCGGGTTCGGGACGACGAGCGTCAGCGGTCCGGGAAGCAGCCGTTCGAAGACCGCGCGCGTGCGCGGGCCGAGCTCGGGCAGCGCGTCGAGCGCGGCCGCGAGCGAGAAGAGCATCGCGGCGCTGGGCATGTCGGGCCGTCGCCGCTTGAGCGCGTAGAGGCGCTCGAAGCCCTCCGGCGACTCCGGGTCGGTGGCCAGGCCATAGACCGTGTCGGCCGGGAACACCGCGACGCCGCCGTGGGCGACGCAGCTCTCGAAGGCAGCGGCCGCCGACGCGTCGAGCCTGCGCGTCGCTGCGCCGGTCCGCGGGTCGCCGGCCGTCATGGCGCGACCCCGACCGTCACGCGCTCGCGGCCGGCGAGGTCGCGGCGGGTCCGCGCCTCACGGAGCAGGTCCCTCACCGCGGCGGCCTGGGCGGGGGCATGCTCGAGCGCCAGCGACATGCCGGGCGCCGCCTGACCCACGAGCGCGCGGATCGCGCTCAGCCCGTCGGCGCCCGAAACCAGCGCGCCGCGGGGCTCGTAATCGCGGATCTCGGGGGCGAGTGCCGCCCACTCGTCCTCGCGCACGTAGGGCAGGTTGGCGACGACGAGGTCTGGCGGCCAGCCGCCGTCTGCGCCGGGCGCGCGCACGCCCGCGTCCGGCGGTGCCAGTCCCTCGGCGACGAACGGCTCGAGTGGAAGCCCGAGCCGCTCGGCGTTCGCCCGCGCGACGGCGACGGCGACGGGCGACGCGTCGGAGGCGGTGACGACGAGGTCCGGGCGCTCGTCGAGCAGCGCGAGCACGACTGCGCCGCTGCCGACGCCGACCTCGTGCACGCGCGCGCCGGGCGGCAGCTCGAGCGCGATCTCGACCAGCAGCTCGGTCTCGGGGCGCGGGATCAGCACACGCCGGTCGACATCGAGCTCGATGTGGCGGAAGCCGCGGCGGCCGAGGATGTAGGCGACGGGCTCGCGCGCGATCCGCCGGCGCACGCGCTCGCCGACGATCCGCGCCGCCGGCGGCGGCACGGCCGTCGCGGGCTCGATCACGAGCGCGGCCCGGTCCACCCCGAGCGCGTCGGCGACGAGCAGCTCGGCGTCGAGGCGGGGCGTGTCGCAACCGGCGGCCGTCAGCGCGTCCACGGCTGACGAGACCGCCTCGCGCGCGGTCATCGCGGCCATCCCGCCGCGCGCGCCGGTCTCGCGCGCCGCCGGCATCAGGTCTCGACCAGCGAGCCGGCCTCGAGGCGCTGGCGCTTCTCCTCCGCCTCGAGCGCCGCGCTGAAGTCGTCGAGCTCACCCGAGAGGACGCGCTGCACGTCGCCCTTGGTCAGCTTGACGCGGTGGTCGGTGATCCGGTCCTGAGGGAAGTTGTAGGTGCGGACCTTCTCGGCGCGCTCGCCCGTGCCGACCTGCGAGCGCCGGCTCTCGGCGACCTCGGCCTGCTGGGCGGCGAGCTCGCGCTCGTACAGTCGCGCACGCAACACCCGCATCGCGCGCTCGCGGTTCTGCAACTGCGACTTCTCGTCCTGCATCGAGACGACCACGCCGGTCGGCTTGTGCGTGATCCGCACGGCCGAGTCGGTCGTGTTGACCGACTGCCCGCCCGGCCCGGAGGATCGGTAGACGTCGATCTGAAGGTCGCTCGGGTCGATCTGGACCTCGACGTCCTCGACCTCCGGCAGCACGGCGACCGTCGCCGTCGACGTGTGGATGCGGCCCTGGGACTCGGTCTCGGGGACGCGCTGCACGCGGTGGGTGCCACCCTCGTGCTTGAAGACGCTGTAGGCGCCGCGTCCCTTGATCGCGAAGGTGTACTCGCCGTCGGACACGCTCATCGGCTCGGGCGCGAAGCCACGCCGCTCCGCGTAGCGCGTCAGCATCCGGTAGAGGTCGCCGGCGAACAGTCCGGCCTCCTCGCCGCCGGCGCCCCCGCGAATCTCGACGATCACGTTCTTCTCGTCGTTCGGGTCCGGCTCGACCATCGCCAGCCGGATCTCCTCGTCGAGCGCCTCGAGCCTCGCGTCCGCCTGCTCGAGCATCGCCCGGATCTCGGGATCCTCCCCATCCTCCGACAGCATCTCCCGCGCCCCCGAGGCATCGGACGCCGCCGTCCGCCACTCGCGCGCGAGCTCCGCCGCCGCCTCGAGCGCGCTGTACGCCCGCCCCACCTCGGCATACCGCTCCCGATCCCCGATCACCTCGGGGTCCGACATCTGCTCCGAGAGCTCGGCGAACCGAGTCTCGATCTGCTCCACCAGCCTCTCGATCATGGGACTGCCAGCGTACTGCCGACAGCGATCGGCGCTGCGCTAAGCGCCGACCTCCATCACCGCGCGCTCGGCCTCCGTGACCTCGGCCGGGTCCTCGAACTGGAGGACGGCCTCGAGGGCGGCGATGGCGACGGCGAGCTGGGCGAGCTCGGGCTCGCGGGTGGTGAGGCGCTGGAGCTGGAGTCCGGGCCACATGAGGATGCGGGCCCAGCGCTTGGTGCGGTTGCGGCCGAACCACTTGATGATCTCGAAGGCGAGGCCGGCGACGATCGGGATCCCGACGACGCGCGAGACGAACAGCCACTGCCAGTCGAGCTTGCCGAGCGGCGCGAAGACGAAGATGGCGACGATCATCACGATCAGCAGGAAGCTGGTGCCGCAGCGCGGATGCAGGCGCGAGAAGCGCTGCGCGTTCTCGGGCGTCAGGTCCAGCCCGGCCTCGTAGCAGGAGATCGTCTTGTGCTCGGCGCCGTGGTACTGGAAGACGCGCTGCAGGTCGCGCAGGCGCGAGATCAACCAGATGTAGCCGAGGAAGACGCCGATCCGCACGAGCTTCTCGATCACGACGAACGTGAGCGAGTTGGGGATCTGGTCCTTGAAGAGGTTGGTGGCGAACGCCGGCAGGAGGAAGAAGAGACCGATCGCGAACAGCATCGCGAAGGCGATCGTGCCGGCCCAGGTGGCGCCGCCGATCTCCTGCTCCTCGCCCTGCTCGTCGTCGGGTAGCTGAGCGTTCGCGGAGATGCCGAGCGCCTTGAAGCCGATCTTCAGCGACTCGAACAGCGCGACCATCCCGCGCAGCACGGGCAGCCGCGCCCAGCGGTGCTCCTTCGCGTACGAGACGAGCGGCTCGGTGACGACGTCGATCTCGCCCTTGGCGCCCTCGGTCGGGTCGAGCTGGCCGTCCTCGAGCTGCTGCGCGGTCGGCTTGCGGACCGCCACGGCCCAGGTCGAGACGCCGCGCATCATCACGCCCTCCAGCACCGCCTGCCCGCCGACGGGCAGGTCGCGCGGAGCCTCGAGCTTGCCGTTGCCGACCGGGCTCCCTCCGTTCGCGGTCACGTTCTGCGGATCGACGCTCACCTAGAGCATCGTAACGGCAGCCTCAAGGCCACCCTGCAGGTCCTACTCGGCGGGCGGACAGACGACGGATAGGACGTTGTCCTCCTCGGAGGTCTCGCGGACCGCGTCGGCGGGGTCGACGACGACCTCGACCTCCTCAGTGCAGGCTGGCCCGAGGAGGCGCGCCACCCGGCGCCGCTGGGGCTGGAGCGGCCGGATCGCCCGCGTGGCGATGTCGGCGCCGTCGACGCGCAGCAGCACCCTGATCCGGCGTGCGACGCCCTCGCCGTCGTTGATCACCAACACGCCGTAGCGGGCGGCGTCGACCACCGGTCCCGGTCGCACGAGCACCCTGCGCCCAAGCGTGAGGTTCGGGCGCCGGCCGCGTTGGCGGCACGCACGGGAGCGATGGTCCTCATGCGCCACCAAAGCCCCGTCGGCACCGTGCCAGCGGAAGGCGACGCGCGCCCGGTAGACGGTCGCTCGATCGAGTCCGACGACGCGCTGGACGTATGCGAAGCCCGGGACGCCGGGGCGCGACGCGTGCCAGGTGCCGAGGCCGGGGGCGCGAACCGGTCGCCAGGCGCCACGCTCGATCCGCTCGAAGAGCTGGAAGCGCATCCGCATGCGGTCTACGCCCGGCACCTGCGCCATCTCGCCGCGAAACGCCGCCCGGCGGTCGCGACGCCGACGGCCCTGGGCGCACTCGGTCAGCTCGACCGACGCGTTCGATCGCTCCGTAGCCGCGCGCTTGTGGGCGCTATCGGCGGCGTCGGGCGATGACAGCCCGACGGCTGCTGCCACGACGACAGCGACGGCGGCCGGCGCAATGATCGGCGTGTACCTGCCCATGCGCCCTGGAACAGCCAGCCCCCGAGCGAGTTGCGGTCGCCCGCCGGATCGTCAGCTGCCGGCGCCGCGGTTGCGCGCCTGGCGGCGGCGGAAGCGCTCGACGCGTCCGCCGGTGTCGACGAGCTTCTGCTTGCCGGTGTAGAACGGATGGCAGTTGGCGCAGATCTCGACGTGCAGCTCCGGCTTGGTGGAGCGCGTCGTGAAGTCGTTGCCGCAGGTGCAGCGGACGTGCGCCTCGACGTAGTTGGGGTGGAGGTCGGTCTTCATCGGGACGTGCCAGTCTAGCGGGACGCCGCCTACGTGCGGCGCCGCTGGGCCAGCCACTCGCGCGTGCGCGCCCACCACGTGCGCGGGCGCCCGAAGCCGGCGGGCGGCGGCTGCTTCGCGCGGACCATCGCGATCCAGTCGTCGAGCGGAAGCGTGCCGTCGATCAAGCGGGCGAGCGCCGACGTGACCGGCGCCTCCAACCCCGCCCGCTCGATCGCGGACGCCAGCAGGCGGACCGTCTCGAGCGCCTCGACGGCCTGTCCGAGCTGCCCCGGTATCGCCGCGGCGGGAACCCCGGCAGCCAGCAGCTCGCCGGCGCTGCGGTTGCGCGACGCCGGCGCGAGCGAGGTGGCGACGAGATCGCCCGTCCCGCCACGGCCGACGAACGTCCGGGCCGAGCCGCCGGACAGCTCGGCGAGCGCGAGCACCTCGAGGAAGATGTCGGCGGCGGCCATGCCGGCGGCGTTGAGCCCCTGCCCCTGGGTCGCGCCGACGGCGACGGCGGCGGCGTTCTTGGCGACTCCCGCCAGCTCGACGCCGACCGGGTCGTCCGAGGCCTCGCACACGACTCCGGCGCGCTGGAACAGCTCCGACACCCGGATCGCGAGCCGCTCCGAGCGCGAGGCGCAGACGAGGCCGGCGCCGGTCTCGATCATCTCGCGCGCGTGCGCCGGCCCGCCGACGCAGGCGGTCCGATCGGCGCCGAACGCGCGCTCGAGCGTGGCCGTCGGGAGCGCGCCGGCCGGCGGCAGCAGCCCCTTCGCCAGGGACACCATCCCGGCGTGCTCGGAGACGCCGAGGCGCTCGATCTCCGAGAGCGCCTCCCCGAGTCCCTTCGACGGCACCGCCAGAAAGACCAGCTCGGGACGGCGGAACTGGTCCTCGCGCGCCCCGAACGGGCGGATCTTCAACGCCGCTGGCAGCTCCACGCCCGGCAGGTAGCGGCGGTTCTCGCGTGCCTGGGCGAGCTCGCGCGCCTGCTCGTCGGTGCGGCACAGCAGCGTCGTCCGGACGCCGGCGCGCTCGAGCAGCAGCGCGATCGCCGTTCCGAACGAGCCCCCGCCCACGACGGTCGCCCGCCGTACCGCCTGGCCCTGATATCTACGACTCGGAGCGATAGCCGCAGGACGCTACCTGGACCACGGACTCAGATGGCTCTACGTGTTCTGGTACAAAGGGCCGTCTCCGCCCTCGGGGGTGGTGAGACGGCCGCCCTTTGCGGTGATCGCTCCGCACTGCACGCAGTTGGTGTAGTTGACGATCACTTCGACCTCGCCCTCCTCGGGGGCGTCGTCGGGGATCTCGTACACGCCCGCGGGGCACATCCACTTCCAGGTCTCGGCGATCTCGCGCGGCACCTTCTCCTGGACGCGGATGTGGTTCGGCGCGTCGTCGCGAGTCGCGTTGCCCGAGATGAAGACGCTCGAGAGCTTGTCGAAGATGTACTTGCCGTCCGGCTTTGGGTACTTCCTCGACGTCTTGCCGATGAACATCGGCCGCTCGTCCTGGCGGTGCCACGGCAGCCGCACCGGGATCTTGCCCTTGGTGGCGATGAAGAGGTTGACCAGCGGACCGCCGATGAAGAAGCCCTTCGAGAACGGCTGGCGCGTGTTGCGGACCTCCCACAGCTCCTTGCCGGTGACCGACTCCTCGATCGCGCTCTCGTAGGCGGAGAAGTCGCCGCTGTCGTTCTTGAGCGACGCGTAGATCGCCTCGGCGGCGAGGATCCCCGAGTTGATGCTGTGGTGAACGCCCTTGAGCGCCACGGTGTCGACCATGCCGCCGGCGTCGCCGACGAGCAACGCGCCCGGCATCGTGAGCTTGGGCATCGACCAGTAGCCGCCACCGGGGAGCGCCTTCGCGCCCCAGCCGACGCGCTCGCCGCCCTCGAGGATCTTGCGCACGAGCGGGTGCGTCTTGAAGGTCTGGAGCAGGTCGTGGGCGGAGGTCGTCGCATCCGCGTACTCGAGGTCGATGACGAAGCCGATCGAGACGAGGTCCTCGCCGGTCTTCTCGTCCTTCATCGGGTAGATCCACGTGCCGCCGACCTGGCCGTACTTGGCCGACGTGCTGACCGGCCAGGGGCCGATCGTGTGGATGACGCGGTCGAGCGGCTTGGGGACCTTCCAGATCTCCTTGACGCCGAGCTCCCACGTCTGCGGCTCACGGCCCTCGCCGAGGTCGAACTCGCGGATCGCGGGGCCGGTGAGGTGGCCCCAGCAGCCCTCGGCGAGCACGGTCGCCTTCGCGGAGATGTCGGTGCCGGGCTCGAAGTTGCCGAGCGGCTCGCCGTCCTTGCCGCGACCCTTGTCGCCCGAGCGCACGCCCTTGACGGCGCCGTCCTCGACGATCAGCTGGGTCGCCGACGTCTCGGTGAGGATGTACGCGCCGGCCTCCTCGGCCTTCTGCTGCTGGAAGCGCGCGAGCGCCGAGACGGAGACGACCTCGTTGCCGTGGTTCTTGAACGGCGGCGGCGGCGGGATCCGCAGCGCGCGCTTGGAGGTCGGCGTCATGTAGACCGCCTCCTTCTCGACCTCGCCGAAGGCGAAGCCCTCCTTGCGCCAGTCCTCGCGCGTCATGTCGGGGTAGAGCCGCTGAAGCGGCTCCGGGCGCATGACAGCTCCGGACAGGTTGTGCCCGCCGCAGGTCTTGGCCTTCTCGATCACCGCGACCGGCACCTCGCCGAGGCGCTCCATCGTCTCCGGATCGTCGGCGAGCAGCGCCAGCAGCCGGTTGGCGCACGACAGGCCGGCCGTGCCGCCGCCGACGATCGCGACGCCGATCTCGATCCGCTCGTCCTCGGCGTCGAGCGAGCGCTTGACGAACTCGTCCGGGGAGTCGACGGGAGGCGGGTAGGCCGCCGGAGCGACCTTCCCGTTGCCGTTCGCGGAGGCCATGGCTCAGCCGCCCTTCCTCGCCTTGATCGCGTCGGTGAGCTTCGGCATGATCGCGTTCAGGTCGCCGACGATCCCGAGGTCGCAGAACTCGAAGATCGGCGCGTTCGCGTCCTTGTTGATCGCGACGATGTTCTCCGAGGCCTGCATGCCGACCTTGTGCTGGATCGCGCCCGAGATACCGGCCGCGAGGTACAGCTTCGGCGCGACGGTCTTGCCGGTCTGGCCGATCTGGGCCGCGTAGGGGTACCAGCCGGCGTCGACGACCGCGCGGGTGGCGGCGACCGCGCCGCCGAGCGCACCGGCGAGGTCCTCGCAGAGCTGGAAGCCCTCGGCCTTGCCCAGGCCGCGGCCGCCGGCGACCAGCAGCTCGGCGTCCTCGATGTTGACGTCAGCTCCGCGCGACTCGCCGCGCTCGACCATCGTCGCCCGGTTCGAGTGCTCCTCGAACTGGACCTCGACGTCGACGACCTCCGCCGTGCCGCCGCTCTCCCGCGCGTCGAAGGCGTTGAGCCGGCCGATGATGATGCCCGGCTCGCCGACGTAGTCGACGTCGACGATCGCCGAGTCCTGGAGGATCGGCCGCTCGGCGACGAGCTTGCCGTCCCGCGCCTTGACGGCGGTGACCTCCATCGTGACGCCGGCGTTCAGGCGCGCGGTAAGCCCGGCGCCGATCTCGAAGCCGAGCAGGCCGCCGCCGAACAGCGCGTAGCCGTAGCCGTCGTCCTGGATGATCTTGGCCATCGCGTCGACGACGGGCGCACCCAGGCCCTCGGGGCCCCTGACGCGGTACACCTTGGTCGCGCCGTGGTTTCCCAGCGACGCGCAGAGGTCGTCGGTCAGGTCGTCGCCGCCGACGACGACCGCGGCAGCCTCGCCGCCGATCTCCTTGGCGAGCTTCGCGCCCTCGGAGACGGCGCCGAGCGAGTTCTTGTTGAAAGCGCCCTCGTAGTGGAGCGCGTAGGTCAGGATCCCGCTCATGCCAGCAGCTTCCTCTCGTCGAGCCAGTTGACGATCTTCTCGACCGTCTCGTTGGTGTCCTCGTCCTCGATGATCTCGCCCGCCTCCTTCGCCGGCGGCGGGTTGATCGCGAGGACCGCAGTGCGCGAGCCGTCGAGCCCGACCCTGCCGGCCTCGATGCCGGCGTCTGCCGTCGACTTGGTGTCGAGCTGCTTCTTCTTGGCGCCCATGATCGCCTTCAGCGACGGGTAGCGCGGCTCGTTGATCGCGTCGCCGACCGAGATGACGGCGGGCAGCGCGACCTCGACGGTGTCGTAGCCGTACTCGGCCTGACGCTCGCAGCGCAGCGTGTCGCCCTCGGCGTCCATCTTGATCACCTGCGTGAGCGACGGCATCCTCAGGTGGTCGGCCACGACCGCGCCGATCGTGTAGCACTCGCCGTCGTCCGACTGCTGGCCGAGCAGCACCAGGTCGGGGCTCTCCTGCTCGAGCACCTTCGACAGCGCGTAGCCGGTCGCGCAGACGTCTGAGCCGGCGAGCGCCTCGTCGGTCAGGTGGATCGAGCGGTCGGCGCCAAGCGAGACGGCCTTGTGGAGCGCACGGAAGGCGCTCTCGGGTCCCATCGTGACGGCGACGATCTCGTCGACCTCGACGGCGCCGCCCTCCTTCAGCTGCATCGCCGCCTCGATGGCGTGCGTGTCGAACGGGTTCAGGTTCTTCTCGCCGCTGCGATCGAGGCGCTTGCTCTCCGGATCGATGCGCTTCTCGACGGCGGCGTCGGGTACCTCTTTGACGAGGACGCAGATCTTCAAGGTCTCTCCTTCTTTGACTGACGAGTCAGTCTACGGCGTTACGGATGAAATCGACGATTCGCTGGACCGGCGAGCCCGGGGTGAAGATCTCCGAGACGCCCAGGCGCCTGAGCTCCGGGGCGTCGTCGGCCGGAATCGTGCCGCCGACGACGAGCACGACGTCGTCGAGCCCCTGCTCGCGCAGCAGCTCGGCGATCCGCGGCACGAGCGTCATGTGCGCGCCCGAGAGGATCGAGAGCCCCACCGCGTCGGCGTCCTCCTGGATCGCGGTCTCGACGATCTGCTCAGGGGTCTGGTGGAGACCGGTGTAGATCACCTCCATGCCCGCGTCGCGCAGCGCGCGGGCGATGATCTTCGCGCCGCGGTCGTGCCCGTCGAGACCGGGCTTGGCGACGACGACGCGGATCTTGCGCGACGTCGACGGGCGGCCGGAGGTGGTCTCGGTGTCGGCGGCCATTGAGCGCGCCGCTATGCGGCGTCGACCTCGAGGATGACGGCGTCGCCCTGGCCGCCGCCGGAGCAGATCGCGGCGACGCCGAGGCCGCCCCCGCGGCGCCGCAGCTCGTGGACGAGCGTGCCGAGGATCCGCGCGCCGGACGCGCCGATCGGGTGCCCGAGCGCGATCGCGCCGCCGTTGACGTTGACCTTCGACTCGTCGACGCCGAGCATCCGCATCGAGTTGATCGCGACCGATGCGAACGCCTCGTTGATCTCGAAGAGGTCGATGTCGTCGATCGACAGGCCGGCCTGCTCGAGCACTTTCTTGGTCGCGTTGGCGGGCGTGCGCGCGAGGTAGGGGAAGTCGTCGGCGACCGCCGCCTGGGCGACGATCGTGGCGAGCGGGCGGCGGTCGTTGGCCTTCGCCCACTCGTCGCTCGCGAGCACGAGCGCGCCGGCTCCGTCGTTGACCCCCGGGGCGTTGCCGGCCGTGTGCGAGCCGTCGGGCCCGCTCAGCCCGGGCAGCTTGGCGAGCGCCTCGAGCGTGCTGCCGCGGCGCGGCGCCTCGTCGACCTCGACGACCGTCTCGCCCTTCTTCGACTTCACGGTCACGGGAGCGATCTCCTCCGGCAGCCGGCCCTCGTCGGTCGCCTGGATCGCGAGCTCGTGGCTGCGCAGCGCGAAGCGGTCCATGTCGGGGCGGGTCATCTCGAGCTCGTCGCCGACCTCGGTCGCCTCGACGAACATCTGCTTGCCGGAGAAGGGGTTGGTGAGCCCGTCGTGGACCATCGCGTCGAGCGCCTTGGCGTCGCCCATGCGGTAGCCGAAGCGGGCCTTGGGCAGCAGGTAGGGAGCGGCCGACATCGACTCCATGCCGGCCGCGACCGCGACGTCGAGGTCGCCGGCGCGCACCTGCTGGTCGATGATCCCGGCGGCGCGAATGCCCGAGGCGCAGACCTTGTTGACGGTCTCGGAGGAGACCTCCCTCGGGATCCCGCCCTTGATCTGGGCCTGCCGCGACGGGATCTGGCCCTGCCCGGCTTGGAGCACCTGGCCGACGACGACGTGCTGGACCTGATCGCCCGACACCTCGGCGCGCCCGAGCGCGTGCTCGATCGCGTGGCCGCCGAGATCGGTCGCGTCGAAGGAGGCGAGCGCTCCGCCCATCTTGCCGAACGGGGTGCGGGCGGTACCGAGGATGACGGTCTTGGGCATGGCTGCTGGGCTCTCCTTGGGTCGCCTGGGGCGCGGACCATATCGGAGGGCCTTCGCCGATCGGCGTCCATAGACTGCTCGGGCATGTCCGACATCGCCGTCAGCGTCCGCCCGGGCCCGCCTGAGGAGACCGCCGCCGACACGCGCGTGCTCGGCCTCTTCGAGGGCGAGCACCTCCCCGAGCGCGACCTCCAGGAGCTGGTCGAGCTGGGCGAGGCCAAGCCCGGGCTGGGCAAGGTCGCGGTCGCGCACGAGCAGGCGCCGGGAGGCGGCCACCGTCGCGTGCTGGTCGCGGGCCTCGGCTCGCGCGACGAGTTCGACGGCGAGGCGGCGCGCGTCGCCGCGGCCGCCGTCGCCGCCCGTGCGCGCGATCTCGGGGCGGTCTCGCTGTCATGGGCACTGCCGGACGACGGCGCCGAGGTCGGCATCGTGGAGGGGACGCTGCTGAGGCTGTACGCGTTCGACCGCTTCAAGTCGTCGGACGGCGACGACGGCGACGGCCTCGAGGCGCTCGAGATCGCGGGCGCCGGCGTCTCGGAGGAGTCGGCGCGGCGCGCGGAGGTCTCTGCCACGGCGGCCAACCATGCGCGCGAGCTGCAGAACCTGCCGTCGAACGTCGCGACGCCCGTCTACCTCGCCGGCCGAGCCCAGGAGATCGCCGACTCTCACGACGCGCTCGAGGTCGAGATCTTCGACCGCGACGCCCTCGTCCAGCACGGGATGGGCGCCTTCACCGCGGTGGCGCAGGGCAGCGACGCCGAGCCGCGGCTGATCCTCCTGCGCTACGAGGGGGGCGAGCGCGGCCCGCACCTCGGATTCGTCGGCAAGGCGGTGACCTTCGACACCGGCGGCATATCGCTCAAGCCCGGGGCCAAGATGGCGGAGATGAAGTTCGACATGTCCGGCGGCGCCGTTGTGCTCGAGGCGATGGACGCGATCGCCACGCTCGGCCTGCCGGTCACGATCACGGCGCTCGTGCCGGCGACCGAGAACATGCCGAGCGGCCGCGCGGTCAAGCCGGGCGACATCGTCACGGCGATGAACGGCAAGACGATCGAGGTCAACAACACCGACGCGGAGGGCCGTCTCATCCTCGCCGACGCGCTCGCCTACGCCGTCGAGCAGGGCGTCGAGCGGATCGTCGACCTCGCCACCCTCACCGGCGCCATCATCGTCGCCCTCGGGTCCACGCACGCCGGCCTGTTCTCCAACGACGACGACTGGGTCGCGGAGGTCGAGGCCGCCTGCTCGACGACCGGGGAGCTGGGCTGGCGCCTACCGCTCCACAAGGAGACCGCCAAGCTCGTCGAGGGCACATACGCCGACCTCAACAACGCCCCCGAGGGACGCAAGGCATCGTCGATCACTGCGGCGCACTTCCTCTCCAACTTCGTCGCCGACGTCCCCTGGGTCCACATCGACATCGCGGGCACCGCCTGGGACCTCGGCCGTCCCTACGTCGGCAAGGGCGCCTCCGGCTTCGGCGCCCGCACGCTCGTCGAGCTCGCCCGCCGCGCCGCCGACTCCTAGCGTGCGCCGCATCCTCCTCTGCCTCGCCGCACTGATCGCGGCGGCGGTCGCAGCCTGCGGAGGCGCGCCCGACGAGCTCCCCCGCGACACCGGCCGCCAGCTCGAGCTCTCCCGCGACCGCATCGCCGCCGCGATCGACACCCGCGAGCGACTCGCCAGCTCGCCCGTCGCCGCCCAGCGCCTGCTCGCCCGAGTCCGCAAGATCGTCGCCACCGGCGCGCTCGAGCCCGACCAGCTCGACGAGTTCGGCCTCGCCGCCCTCGGCGAGCTCGGCCTCGCCGCCCCCGCCCTCGTCGTCTACGACGAGCGCCAGATCCCCCGCCAGCTCGACCGCGACTCCCTCCGCGTCTTCCTCCAGAAAGCCACCACCGACCCCGACGCCGCCATCCGCCGCCCCGCCGCCATCGAGGTGGCCCGCATCTCCGACCTCCTCGGAGCAGCCGACGCCGGCCCCGACACCACCATCCCGACCCGCGGCCAGGCCACCACCGACTACCTCACCGCCCTCGAGTCCCGCCTCTACCCCACCTGGCCCGACCTCGCCGCCGATCTGGCGGCCACGCGAGCTGACCTACGATGAGCCCCGTGCGAGATCCCGGACACGTGGCCCTCGGGTCGTGGAGCGGCGGCCGCTTCATGCACTTCGGCGAGCCGATCGCCGAGGACCGCCTCGAGGCGCTGCTGCGCCCCGGCGCCGGCATCGACACCGTCCTGACCGCCGACGTCTACGGCCAGGGCGCCGCCGACTCGCTCGTCGGCCGCGCGATCGCGGATGCCCCGCGCGACGACTACTGCCTGGTCGGTGCGGTCGGGCACGACTTCTACTCCGGCGAGCGCCAGGGCGCGAAGGGCTTCCCGCGCTTCACCGACCCGTCCCTGCGCGGTCCAGACGGCTACGCGTCGTACCTGCGCATGGCCGTCGAGCGCAGCCTCGAGCGCTGCGGCGTCGACCGCTTCGACGTCCTGCTGCTGCACAACCCCGACCGGGCCGGGTACACGAGCGAGGTCGTCTGGGACGCGATGGCGTCCCTGCGCGATGACGGCCTGATGGTCGCGATCGGAGTCGCGCCCGGTCCCGCGAATGGCTTCACGCTCGACCTGATCGATTGCCTGCGCCGCTTCGGCGACCGGATCGACTGGGCGATGACGATCCTCGGCCCGCTCGAGCCATGGCCGGGCGAGCTGCCGCTCGCCGCGGCCGAGCACGACGTGCGCGTGATCACGCGCGTCGTCGACTACGGCGGCCTGCTCTGGGGCGGCCTGCGCTCCGGCGACGACCTCGGACCGCGCGACCACCGGTCGTTCAGGCCGGCCGGCTGGATCGAGGCCGGCCGCGAGCGGGTCGAGCGGCTGCGCCCGATCGCCGAGCGGCACCGCCTCACGCCGCTGCAGCTGGCGTGCCAGTGGAATCTCGCCCACGACGCCGTCGCGTGCACGGTGCCGACGCTGATCCAGGAGGCCGGCGACGACGCCCGGCCGATCGAGGATCAGCGCGCCGAGCTCGCCGCGACGCCGGCGGAGGTGATCCTCGACGAGGCTGAGATCGCCCGGATCCGGGCGATCGGAGACAACACCGGCTGCATGGCGCTCAAGGGCGGCGTGCCCGACCACGAGGGCGAGGAGCGGCCGGACCGCTGGCCGCTGACCTCCGAGTTGGCCGCCGCCGGCGAGCGCTGGGGCATCGACGCGCAGCGCGACCTGACGCCCGGATAGATCTCCGAGCGGCTAGGCGGCCGTCTGCAGCTCGCGCTTGAGCACCTTGCCCGTGGCGTTGCGCGGCAGCTCGGCGATGAACGAGATCTCGCGCGGCACCTTGTAGCGAGCGAGGTTCGACTTGACGTAGGCCTTGAGCTCGTCCTCGGTCGCGACGGCGCCGGGCGCGAGCACGACGAAGGCGCGCAGGCGCTGACCGAACTCGGCGTCGTCGACCCCGACGGCGGCCGCCTCGGCGACCGCGTCGTGGCGCGCCAGGAGATCCTCGACCTCCTTCGGGAAGACGTTCTCGCCGCCGGAGACGATCATCTCGTCGTCGCGGCCCTCGACGAAGAGGCGACCGGCCGAGTCGAAGCGCCCGACGTCGCCGGTGGCCATCAGGCCGTCGATCTCGTCCTTGCTGCCGCCGCCGGTGTAGCCCTCGAACAGGAACTCGTTGCCGACGAAGATGCGGCCGGTGCCGCCGTCGGGGACCGGCGCGCCGCCGTCGTCGTAGAGCCGGACGACGGTGCCGCGCGGCGGCGTACCGGCGGTCCCGGGCGCCGCTCGCATCTCGGCCGGGCTCGCGATCGTCGCCCAGGCCACCTCGGTCGAGCCATAGAGGTTGTAGAGCGTGTCGCCGAAGTCGTCCATCCACTCGGTCGCGAGGTCGCCGGGGAGCGCCGATCCGCTGGCGGCGACGACCGACAGCGACGACGTGTCGTACTTGCGCCGGGTCTCCGCGGGCAACTCGAGGATGCGCTGCATCATCACGGGGACGACGACGAGCGAGTCGGCACGCGACTCCGCCACCGCGGCCAGGCAATCCTCGGGATCGAAGCGCCGGCGAAGGACGAGCGTCGAATTGAGCAGCAGGCCGATCGTGAAGTGCGCGAAGCCCCAGGAGTGGAACAGCGGCGCTGCGATGCATGCGGTCTGACGCCGGCGCAGCGGGATCTTCGAGAGCAGCGACACCGCCGGGTCCAGCGACTGCGGCGACTCCCTGTTCGCGCCCTTCGGCGACCCGGTCGTGCCCGAGGTGAGGATCACGGTCCTGCCGACGCGCTGGGGGGCGGCCCGCTTTTGGTCCGAGCCGGCGTCGATCAGCTCGTCGAGCGTCGGGACGGCGGTCTCGTCGCGGTCGTGCCAGGCGACGAATCGCAGTCGTCCCTCGCCGGCGCCGGTCAGCAGGTCGGTGAACTCCTCGTCGTATATAAGCGCCGTCGGCCGCTCTCGCTCCACGACCTCTGTGAGCTGCGGGCCGGCGAAGGCGGTGTTGAGGTAGAGCACGTCTCCGCCCAGCTTCGCGACGGCGATGGTCGCCTCGACGAAGCCGCGGTGGTTACGGCACATGATTCCGATGCCGTCGCCCTCCTTCACCCCCGCCGAGGCGAGCGAGTCGGCGAGGGCATCGGTGCGCCGGTCGACCTCGGCGAAGGTCAGCGTGCCGAGCTCGTCGACGATCGCTGGCTCGTCCGGGTGCGCGATCGCGGAGGTGATGTAGCCCGCCGCAGGACCGCGGCCCCAGCGGACGAGCGTCCGGAGCATGCGCGCGAGCTTGTCCGGCCGAACGGGGCGAACGACCCCGGCGTCCGCGAGGACCTTCACTCCCCCGGCGCGCTGCGCGATCGCGTCGCCCAACCCGCCTGTCAGCCTCCCAGCTCGCATGCGGGCCGGGAGTTTGCCACGCCGGCGAAGGCAGCGGCGTCACGTGTGCCGTGCCTGCGGCCGATGTGGTCGTTCGCGCGGCGCCTATCGGAGCGCCGCTAGCGGCGCTTGCGCTCCCTCGGAGGGCGCGGCGGATTCGCCTTGCGCTCCTCAGCCGTCATCTTGCGAATCACCAGGGAGCCCTCCTCGACCTGTTGGTCGACTTGCTTGAGCTTCTCCTCGCGCCGCTTGTCCTGCTGCTCGCGAACGGTCCTGGCCATCTTGGCGATCCTCGCTTTCTGCCGCCGGCTTCCCCTCAAACGGTACCCGGTCACGATTCGGAGCTCTCGGGGTCGTGGTAGGCGTCCTTCTCCCATGGCGGCGAGATGTCCGGATCGAGCCGACGATACGCCCGCCGCGGCAACGACTCGAGCGGTATGAGCCGGATCCCGGCGGAGGTCGTGGTCCGCTCGTGCAGGTCGCGCCCCGGGATCAGCGGCACGTAGCGGTAGCCGGTCGGGACCGGCGTCACGGCACGGACGAAGCCGGTCGGCCGCGCGTCGAGAGGCACGTGTGCGGCATGGCTCCCGCGGGACACTCGGGTCCAGCCCGTCGCCGGCCCCCAACGGCCGCCGCAGCGCGACTGCTTGCACCACTGCCAGTGCCCGTGCGAGGTGACCCGCGTCTCTGCGCGACCCTCGCCGTCGATGCGGACGGCGATGCCCTCCCAGTCGTCGCGGTGGTAGCCGGGGTACTGGGTCGAGCCGGTGAGAGCCTTGCCGGCCAGCTGCGCGAGCGGGATCCGCTCCCAGAGCCTGTCGGAACCTGCGATCGCGGTATTGGAGTCGGGGTAGTAGGCCCAATACTGCACATATGTGTGGTCGCCGCGGCGCAAGAGGTGGGTGAACACGGTCGCCTGGCGACCGGCGTCCGTGCGGTGGACGTCGAGGTCACGGTCGTCGGCAGCGGTGGCGCATGCGATATCGCGACACTCGCGCCAGTCGACGGGGAGCTGGCGCTCTCCGGGCTCGAACACGAAACCTGGAAGGTGACGGCGCACGAGCTCCGCGTCGGCCCTGCCGTAGGCACGAACCAGCGCGTCGTCGCCGTCATCGCACGCGCGCGTGACCGCGCAGGTGAACCGGTGGGCGACCAGTCCGCCCAGCGAGCGCCCGTCGACCGGTGCCACGGCAGCCAGGGCGCCGAGGCCGATCGCCGCCACCAGGATGACCGCGACCCACTCGACCGCCGCCTGCCCGCGCTCGCCTCGCATGTCGACATGGTCGAGGGTCGCGACCACCACGAGATGGACAGGCGTAACGCCACTGCGACGAAACGGCCGCGCCCGCCTCAGCCTGCACGACACGCGCGAGAATGGCGGTCGCGTCGGGGCTCAGCCTTGGCGCATTGTGCTTTAGGACAAGGTAGAGTTGCGAGAAACCCCCAACTCGGTGTAATTTCGTTGGGGGATGGCATCCGGGGGACATGGCTTGAGCGACTCTGGACAGAAATTGCCACGAGGCAGCCATGGACTGCCACCGGAGTTCGTCATACGCTCACAGCGCGAGCGGCTGTTCGCCGGGATCGCATGCTCGATGCTGCAGATCGGATATGCGGCGACGACCGTCGACCACATCGCGCTCGAGTCGCGTGTGTCGAGAAAAGCCATCTACACGCACTTCACGGGGAAGGAAGACCTGCTCCTACAGGCCCACCGAGCGGTAGTCGAGAAGATCGCGACCGGCGCCGGTCCTGCGATCGCCGAACGATCCGACTGGCGGTCCGCTCTGCGCGCACTGCTCGACTGGAGCCTCGAGTTCTTCGCCCGCGAACCGGCCTTCGCGCACCTGTCGCTGGTGGAGATGCCGGCTGCCACCCCCGCCTCCCGCCGGCTTCAACGCGAGTCGCTGGCCGGACTGCGCCGGATGATCGCTCCGTCGGCCGACCGAGAGCTGGACGGCTCCCAGCCGACCGACGGCCGGTCGCGGATCGTTTCGGGGGCGACGATCGACGCGATGCTCGGAGGCATGCTGCACGTCGTGGCCGATGTCGCGGAGAACGGGCGCCCGGCCGACCTGCCGGCACTCCGGCCGCAGCTGATGGCGTGGTTCGCGCTGGTCCTGGAGGGACCGGGGGCGGCTGAGGAAGAGCTGGCCGAGGAGGTCAGCATCTCCCCCACGCTCGCGCCTGCCGGGCCAGCCTAGGGCCGCGCGCGCGGTGGCGGACCGAGCACGTCGACCAGCTCGAAGCGAGCGCCGAGGTCCGCGATCCGGGCCCTGACGTCCGCCGCCGCGATCGCACCGCGCCAGTACTCGTTGCAGTCGTCGAGGACCCGCTCCGCGGCACGGCAGGCCGCGTCGTATGCAGCCGCCCAGAGCTCCGACCTCGGGCCGGTGAGATCGCGGGACGCTCCTGCGGCGTGGGCGCCGGCGTCGATCTGGGCGACCAGGTCGTCAAGCTCGGCGAGCCGCACGCGCGCGGCCGATCCACTCGCCGTGGACGAGTCGCGGGCGCCGGTCATGGCGCCGGCGAGATCGTGCCTCGCCGCCGCCAGGCTCTCGCGGATGGCCTCGACGTGGGCGGCCGGGACCTTGATCGTAGTTACGGACACTTGAGTCCTCCCTTCGTGCTTGCTCGTTGTGATCCGAACATACGTTCGCGGGTGGACGACGAGGCCGGTCGCCCGGCCCGCTGGCGAGCGTGCGTTGCAGAGTTGTCACACGCGTCGCTGTCTTTTAGCAGATCCGCTATGCGCCAGCCGGCCAGCGCCGCAATCTCGGCGCGAGCTACAGCTCGCGCTCGAGCAGGCGGGAGGCGGCGGTGGAGGGATCGAGGCGGCGGGAGACCACCTCGTCCAGCAGCTCGCGGACAGCCGGATCGCCCTCGAGCGACTCCTCGAGGCGGCGGCGCAGTCGCCCGGCCGCGAGCGCAAGCACCTCGTTCATCAGGTTGCGCCGTCGACGCTCGGCGAGCGTGCCCTCACGTTCGATGTGGTCGCGGTGGGCCTCGATCGCGTCCGCCAGCTCGTCGATCCCCTCGCCACGAGCCGCCTCCGCCTTGACGATCGGCACGCGCCAGCCCTCCTGCGGCCCGAGCGAGAGGACGCCGCGGATCTCGCGGACCATCGTGTCGGTCAGCGGATGGTCGGCCTTGTTCACCACGATCACGTCCGGGATCTCCATCACGCCCGCCTTCAGAGCCTGGATCGAGTCGCCGGACCCGGGCATGAGGGCGAGCACCACCGTGTCGGCGTGATCGATGATGTCGACCTCGGCCTGCCCGACGCCGACCGTCTCGAGCAGGACGATGTCCTTGCCGGACGCGTCCATCAGCAGCGCCGCCTGCAGGCAGGCCTCTGACAGCCCGCCGAGGGCGCCCCGGTTGGCCATCGAGCGGATGAACACTCCGGGGTCGAGGAAGTGCTCGGTGAGCCGGATGCGGTCGCCGAGCAGCGCGCCCTTGGTGAACGGCGACGACGGATCGATCGACAGCACCGCCACCTCGCGCCCCTGCTCTCGGTACTTGGTCGTGAGCGCTCCGATCAGCGTCGACTTGCCGACGCCGGGCGGCCCGGTGAAGCCGACGACGGCCGCCTGCCCCGTGCGCGGATAGACCTCGCGCACCAGCGCCCAGCCCTCCGGGTCGTCGTTCTCGACCAGCGAGATGGCGCGCGCGAGCGTGCGCTTGTCACCGGCGAGCAGCTTGTCGGTCAGCTCGGCGGCGGTGGAGGGCCGTGGCGACATCGGCCGGCAATGCTACGCGTCCGCCTACTCGTAGGACAGCGCGTCGAGCACATCGAGCCTCGCCGCGCGGCGAGCGGGTCCGATCGCGGCGACGACGCCCGCCAGCGCGGCCAGGACGAGGATCACGGCGAGCTGGCCGACGGGGTAGGCGAGCTCGAAGCCCTCGTCGGCGAGCGGCCGCGAGATCAGCGCCGCGAGCAGCACGCCGAGCGCCGTGCCCAGGAGCGCGCCGATGAGCGCGGTGATCACCGCCTCGTAGCGGATGATCCGCCGCACCTGGCGGCGGGTCATCCCGATGGCGCGCAGCATCCCGAGCTCGCGCGTGCGCTCGTGGATGGACAGCGCGAGCGTGTTGACGATCCCGAATATCGAGACCACGACGGCGAGCGACAGCAGCGCGTAGACGAGTCCGAGCAGCGCGCCGATCTGCTCCTCCTGCGACTGCTTGAGCTCCTGCTGGTCGAGCGCCTCCGCGGAGGGGTACCGCTCGGCGACGAGGCGCTCGACGCGCCCGTCGACCGCGGCGAAGTCGGCTCCGTCGGCGACGCCCACGAGCACGTACGTGTCGCGCGCCTCGCCGAGCTCGCGCTCCATCGCGGACTGCGTGACGACGAGGCTGCCGAGGAAGTCGGTGCGGTCCTCGATCGTGCCCGCGACATCGAACGACGGCCTGTTGCCCGTCGGGGTGAGGACGGTCAGCGCGTCCCCGACGTCGAGCCCGCGCGAGGCGGCGTAGCCCTCGTCGAGCAGGGCCTCGCCGTCGTCAAGGCCTGAAACGACATCCGCAGGCCCCTCGACGATCTCGAAGTTGAACACCTTCGCGATCGAGCCTGGATCGACGCCCGATATCCGCTGCCGGCCGCTCTCGCCGGCTGGCCGTCCGTAGCCGAATCGGATCGAGGCGACGTCCTCGACGCCCTCGACGCCGGTCAGCTCGCGGGCCACGCTGGATGGGATCGGCGAGAAGCCGTCGGTGCTCTGGACGGTGATGTCGCCCTGGAAGCTCTCGTCGATGGCGCTCGCGATCGAGCGGTTGAGCCCGGCGGCGAACACGGTGACGAAGACGACGAGCGCGAGCCCGATCATCAGCGCTGCCGACGTGACGGCGGTGCGGCCCGGCTTGCGCATCGCGTTCTCGCGCGCGAGCCGGCCGGTCAGGCCGCGCACGCGCTCGAGCGGCCAGCCCGCCAGCGAGGCGAGCGGGCGCACCAGCCGCGGGCTGTAGAGCGACGCCGAGAACAGGATCGCCGCCGAGCCGGCGCCCATCAGGCCGGCGGCCGAGCCGGACGAGTCGATGTCGCCGAAGAGCCCCAGGAGGAGCATCGCGAGACCGCCGACGCCCAGCAGGCCGGCGACCGCGGCCGCGATCCGCCCGCGCCGCCGGCTCTCGGGCAGGGCCGCCTCGAGCAGCGCCGCCATCGGAGAGACCCGCGTCGCCCTCAGGGCCGGTGCGAGGGCAGCCGCGAGCGTTATCCCGACGCCGAGCGCGAGCGCGACGAAGATCGTCCGCGGCGCCAGCACGAGACCCGTGTTGGGGAGGTCGATGCCGAACGACCTGAAGAGCTCGTTGATGCCGTAGGCGAAGCCGATGCCCGCAACCAAGCCGACCACCGATCCCACGCCGCCGATCGCCGCCGCCTCGATCAGGACGGTCCTCAGCACCTGCCCGCGCGACGCTCCGAGCGTGCGCAGCAGGCCGAGCTCGCGGATCCGCTGCGCGACCGTGATCGAGAACGTGTTGAAGATCTGGAAGCCGCCGACGACGAGCGCGATGCCCGCGAACACGAGCAGCGCGACCCTGAGGAAGCCGAGGTCGCTGCTGATCTCCTCGGTCTCGCGGCTCGCGTTCTCGGCGGCGGTCTCGACCGTCACGTCGTCGGGCGTCGCCCGCTGGACACGCCGCTGGATCTCCGCTGGCGAGAGTCCGGGTGCGGCGGCGATCGAGATCTGGTCGAACTTGCCGACCTTGTCCGTCAGGCGCTGGGCCTCCCCGAGCGTCAGCGTGACCGAGCTCGAGCCGCCGGTCGACGTGCCGGGGAGCTTGTTGACCCCGACCACGCGGAGGCGCTCGAGCGGCCCCGAGCCGACGACCCCGAGCCGGTCGCCGACCTCGATGCCGTTGCGGTCGGCGGTCGTCTCGTCGAGCGCGGCCTCGCCCAGCTCCCGCGGAGCGCGGCCATCGACGTAGGTAAGCGTGTCGAACGGCCGGGCCGTCGCGGAGACCGCGAACTGGGGTGCGAACGTCTGGCCGATCGGCTCCCCGTCCGCGTCGGTGATCCGCACGAGCGAGAAGATCGCGCCCTCGGCGCGCTCGACGCCCGGCACGCGCTCGACCCGCTCGAGCACGTCGGCGGGGAAGGCGGGCGGCTCGCTCCCCTCTTGACGGACGATCTCGCGCGGCACGACGACCACGTCGGTGCCCTCGAGCGCGGTCGTGAAGATGTCGTCGAACGACCGGTTGATCGTGTCGGTGAGGATGTACGTGCCCGCCACCAGCGCGACGCCCAGCAGCACGGCGAGGATCGTGCTGAGCGCACGCAGCTTGCGTGCGGCGAGCCCCTTGAGGGCGGCGGCGACCATCCCGCCTAGATGAGTAGTTCCACGGCTGGTTATGCGATGTAGGGGGTGAGGTTGCGGGTG
>JBBECV010000034.1:46864-54019 GCA_040881635.1 Thermoleophilaceae bacterium | reverse complement strand
CCGCTCAGCCTCCAAGGAGGCCCGGATGAACAACGTGATCAGGTTCTACACCTAGATCGTCGGATAGCGGGTCGGCGGCGCCTCGATGATGCCCTCCTGGGCGCCGCCGAAGTCCTCCATGTAGACGGCGTAGCCGACGTCGAGCGCCGCGAAGGCGCCGACGGCGGCGATCGCCAGGCGTGGGCGGCCGTTCAGGACCCAGGCGCCGGCGACGACGACCACGGGCGCGGCGAGGAAGGCGATCCGGCCCCAGTCGAGGGCGAACGTCATCGACGCGGCGCAGACGGCGAGCAGGACGAGCCCGCGGCGGGCGAAGCGCAGGTCGCGCAGCGCGAAGGGGGCGGCGAGCCAGAGCGGGCCGAAGGCGATCGCGAGGCGGCGCAGGATCGTCAGCGGCTGCTCGGCCGCCTTGCGCAGCACCTCGAGGCGGCCGCCGAGCAGGGAGTCGTAGCCGAGCACCTGCTCGCGGGCGACGGCCGGGACGGAGAGGCGCAGCGCGGCGTACGCGCCCAGCGCGGGGAGCGACGCCGCGAGCGTGTCCCGCGCCGCGCGCCGGTCCCACGCGCCGTGGGCCCAGACGGCATAGGCGAGCGGAACCAGGAACAGCGCCGCCTCGCGCACGAAGCAGCCGACGAGCACGATCGCCCCGAAGGCGACCGGACGGCGGTCCACGATCGCGATCGCGCCAGCGAGCATCACGAGCGCCGACTCGGGATCGACGTTGCGGCCCTCGCGCAGCGACGCGACGAACAGCGTCGGCGACAGCGCGAGGCACACGCCGAGGGCGCCCGCGAGCCAGGCCCGCACGTCGAACCGGCGCATCAGCACGTAGGCGAGCGCCCCGCAGGCGACGGTCGAGAGCCAAGCGAGGGCGCTGAACGAGAAGTCGTGCGAGAACGGCAGGACGTGCACGAGCGTCGGGACGGCGACGCGGTGCGCGAACGGGAACGTGTGCGGCTCGAACGGCTCGCGCGCCATCAGCTCGTAGATCAGCTCATCGTTGCGCGGCTCCGGCGAGTCGCGCACGTAGGCGTCCATCAGGAGCAGCAGCGCCAGCGCGACGGCCGCGACCAGGCCCGCCTCGCCCCAGACGCCGCCGGGCCTGGGAAGTCGCCGCCATCCCTGGTCGCGCGCCGGATCGGCGGCTGTCGCGACCTCCGTCACTCGCGGTACTTGATCGGCCGCCCGGCCGACGCGACGCGGCTGCGCATCGTCTCGCCCTCGGGGCTGACCCACCCCGCGCGGTAGCGCAGCCGATGGGCGTTGCGGCGCCGCAGCCGGAAGCGGTAGTAGCCGGCGGCGTTCGTGCGCGGCCGGCGGACGGTTCTCGCTGCACCCTCGCGGACGATCTCGACGCGCGCGCGGACGCGTCCGTCGGCGGGCCGTACCTGGCCCCAGACCTCGACCAGGTGGCGCCGCAGCTTCGACACGACGAGCGGCATCCGGTAGGCGTCGAGCGCCGGCTTCGGCGTCCCGTCGGCCTCGCGCAGCCCGGTGTTGAACTCGGCGGCGTCGCCGACGTCGAAGAGCTCGTACTGCGCGACCGAGCGAATCCGCCGATCGCCGTAGAAGAGGCGGTCGGCCTCGTTGATCGCGGCCGCGTGCCGGATCAGCGGCAGGCCGTGGCCACGCCGGGTCGGCGGGCTCGACTGGAAGCCCATCTCGGTGATGTAGATGCGGCGACCGCGCGGGATCCGCCGGTAGCGCGCAGCGCGGTCGAGCAGCTCGTGCGCGCGCCCGAGGTAAGCGAGCGGCAGCGAGTCCTTGGTGAAGCTGCGGCTGAAGGCGGAGCCGATCGCGAAGTTGTTGTACGGGTGCAGCGCCAGCCCGGCGATCGGCAGCCGCTGCACGCGCCGACAGCCCTGGAGCCTGCGCATCCGGCCCTTGAACGGCCGCCCGGAGTCATCGAGGCAGAGCGCGGCGTAAAGCGTGTCCATCGGCGCGCTGATCGCCGCCGTGTCGCCGAACAGCACGCGCCTGCGGCTTGGGGGGTCGTGCCGCGCGATCGCCTTCCAGCCGGCGATCCACATCTCGCGGTAGCGCCGGGCGGCGACATCGACCTCGCCGACGCGCGTGCGCTGGGCCTGCGGATAGAGGTAGTGCTCGAGGTTCGGCTCGTTCCACATGCTCCAGAGCGCGACCTGGCCGCCGTGGGGGCCGCCGGCACGCGTGCCGTAGCGCCTGGCGACCGCCTCGACGAACTCGCCGAACAGCGCCGGCGGCGGCTTCCACATGCAGGACATCGAGAGCGTGCCGTAGCCGCCGATGCGGTGCGGGCAGCGCGACGGCTGCTCCGACGCCCAGTACGGGATCGGCGGCGACAGCGTGAGCGCCAGCTTCATCCCGTGGCGGCGCACGCGCTCGACGAGCGCGTCGTACAGCCCCCAGGCGTAGCCCGGCGAGTCGGGGTCGGAGACGTCGAAGCCCGGCGGGCGCACGCGCGAGTCCTGGGCGGGCGAGACCGAGTGCCAGCTCATGAAGACGCGGATCATGTCGGCGCCGAGCGCCTTCGCCTCGGCGACGGCGGCCTCCTGGTCCCTGCCGCTGCCGTAGAGGAAGGTCGCGTCGTCCTGGACGATCGAGAACTGGCTCGGCGACGCGGCTGCCGCGGCCGGCAGCGCAAGCGCGGCGGCGACCGCCAGGGCGGCGACCGGAGCGAGGCCCGCGCGACGACGCGCGGCGCGGATGAGGGCGGTGGTCTTCACGGGCAGCGTGCGAGCGCGAGGAAGGCTACGGATCGCCCCCGCTGTCTGCGCCATCCGACGGGCGGCCGCCGATCGCGTCCAGGACGCGCCGCTCGACGGCGTCCACGCGGGCGGCGCGAACCGCGGCGCGGCGCAGCTTGCCGCCGCCGGGCCGGTATCGTCGCCGCGCCCAGCGCGAGCCGGGCCGCGCCAGCCGGACCGCGGCGGCGAGCGCCACCAGCGGCACGAACGAGCCGACCACCGCGGACAGCAGCTTGCCCTTGGCGACCACCACCCCGACGACCGCCAGGTTCACGACGACGACGGCGGCGATCGCCGCGATCGAGTCGCCGTCGCCGCTGTCGAACGGGGCGAGCCCGGCGAGCAGCATCCCGCCGCCGACGACCGCCACGATCACCGCGTCGACCGACGCCCGCCCCTGCTCGGCCCAGTAGACGTCCTCCAGGTGGAGCCAGAGCGCGAACTCGTCGAGCGTCAGCCCGCAGCCGATTCCGAACAGCACCGCGAGCACCTCCACCCACGGGCTCTCGGGCTGGAACGCGAACATCAGGAAGCCGGTGGCCATGATCGTCACGATCCCCCAGACGAGGTGGTGGATGTGCAGGCCGCTCGACGTCTCGACGTTGCCCGGCCACCAGCTCACCTCCATGCGGATCAGCCGCGCGCTCGTGCGGATGAACAGGAAGCCGCCGAGCAGGCCGGCCAGCAGCAGGAAGCCCGCCCGCTGACCGGGATGGCCGAGGAACTCCTGGGTCAGCTCCAGCTCGATCGCGCCCAGCACCGGGCCGATTGAACCACCCCACGGTGCGCGACGGCCCGCGAAGCTAGAATCGGCGCTCGACGCGGACGTAGCTCAGTTGGTAGAGCGCGAGCTTCCCAAGCTCGAGGTCGCGGGTTCGAGGCCCGCCGTCCGCTCTCCGCGTCGCCGCGTCCCACCGGTGACGGGCGCGGCGCGGTCGCTCTTTACCCTCTGTCGAGCACCGATGAAGCGCCTCTCCCCCATCGCCGTCGTCGTCCTCCTGGGCGTCGCCGCCCTGCTCGGGCTGCTCGCGTACGGCCTGCGCTCGACCGACGCCGACCGCGGCGTCGAGGAGGCGCTCGCGCGCGGCGAGCGGCCGGCGGCCCCCGCGCTCGACCTCGACCGGCTGTCGGGCGGCGGCAGGGAGTCGCTCGCCGACTACCGCGGCAAGGTGGTCGTGCTCAACGTCTGGGCGTCGTGGTGCACGCCGTGCAGGGAGGAGTCGCCGCTGCTCCAGCGCTGGCACGAGCGGATCTCCCGCGACGGCCGCGGGACTGTGCTCGGGATCGACGTCCTCGACGTCACGAGCGACGCGCGCGCGTTCGTGCGCGAGTACGGGCTGACGTACCCGATGCTGCGCGACCCCGACGGCGAGTCGCTCGGCGCGCTGGGCGTGATCGGCTACCCCGAGACGTTTGTCGTCGACCGCCGCGGCCGGATCGCCGCGGCGGCACGTGGACCGGTCGACGACGCGTGGATGCGCGCCAACGTGGCGCCGCTGGTGGACGGGTCGTGAGCGGACGCCGCGCGATCGCCCTGACCATCACGGTCCTCGCGCTCGCGCTGCCCGCCGGCGCCGCCGCCGCCGAGTGTCCGAAGACGACGCTGGCCGACGTCGAGGCCGACGTCATGTGCCCGGTCTGCGGCACCCCGCTCGCGCTCGCCTCGGAGGCGCCGCAGGCGATCCGCCAGCGGGCGCTGATCGAGCGGCTCGTCGACCGCTGCCGCTCGAAGGAGGAGATCGAGGCGGTGCTCGTCGCCGAGCTCGGGCCCGGCGTGCTCGCGCTGCCCGACGCCGACGGCTTCAACCTCAGCGCGTACCTCGTTCCCGCGCTCGGACTGCTGCTCGCCGCCGGCGGCGTCGGGGCCGCGGCGCGGCGCTGGCGGCGCGGCGGCCCGGACGCCGGCTCGGACGCGGCACGCGACGCCCCACGCGACGACGATGCCGAGGCCGCCGAGCGGCTCGACACGGACCTGAGGCGCTACGACCTGTGATCGCCGCCGGCGCCGTCGACACCACCGTCGTCGCCGCCTTCGCGGTCGGCTTCATCTCGTTCGTGTCGCCGTGCGTGCTGCCGCTCGTGCCGGGCTACCTGTCGGCGATCTCAGGCGTGGCGTTCGCCGACATCGAGGCCGGCACCGCACGGCGCCGGCTGCTGGGACCGGCGCTGCTGTTCTGCCTCGCGTTCACGCTGATGTTCGTCGCGCTCGGGATGACGGCCACCGGGCTCGGCCAGGTGCTCCAGGACAACCGCCAGCTGCTGCGCCAGATCTCCGGCGTGACGATCGTCGCGCTCGGCGCCTTCTTCATCGCGACGCTGTTCGCCAGCCGGCTCAACCGCTCGTGGCGGCCCGAGGCGCTGCTGCGGCGCGCCGGCGCGGGCGGACCGATCGTCGCCGGGCTCGCGTTCGCCGTCGCCTGGCTGCCGTGCACCGGCCCCACGCTCGGCGTCGTGCTGACCGCCGCGTCGAACGAGGCGACCGTCGGCGAGGGTGGCGTCCTGCTCGCCTTCTACGCGCTCGGGCTCACGGTGCCCTTCATTCTCAGCGCGCTTGCGTTCTCGCGCGTCTCGGGCCTGTTCCGCTTCTTCCGCGCCCACTACGCCGCGATCACCGTCGTCTCCGGCGTGATCCTGATCGCGATGGGCGTCCTGCTCTACACCAACGAGCTCACGCGCCTGAACGCCGAGGCGCTGGCGCTGATGGACGACCTCGGGATCAACTTCTTCGCCGAGCTCTGACTACATCTCGGCCGGGGCCTCGATGCCGAGCAGGTCGAGCGAGCGCGCGATCGTGCGGCGGGTGAGCTCGCAGAGCGCGATCCGCAGCTCCTCGTCGCCACCCTCCTCGGCGGCGCCGACGACCTTGCAGTCGCGGTAGAAGGCCGAGAACGCCTGGGCCGCCTCGGTGACGTAGACGGTGATCCGGTGCGGCGCGCGGCGCTCGGCGGCGAAGCGGACCTCGCCGGGCAGCTCGAGCAGCTTCTTGACCAGCTCGCGCGCGCTCGGATGGAGATCCTCCGCGCTCGCGCCCGCGTCCGCGGCGAGCGCCGCCTCGACCCGCCCCTCCCCCGCCTTGCGCAGGATGCTGGCGATCCGCGCGTGGGCGTACTGGGCGTAGTAGACGGGGTTGTCCTGGCTGCGCCGGCGCGCGAGGTCGAGGTCGAGGTCGAGCGTCGTGTCGTGGCTGCGCTGGAGCAGGAACCAGCGCGTCGCGTCGACGCCGATGTCGTCGACGAGCTCGTCGAGCGTGACGAACTGCCCGCCGCGCTTGGACATCAGGGCTCGCTGGCCGCCGTCGAGCAGGTTGACGAGCTGCATGATCACGAGCTCGAGCCGCTCCGGATCGGCGCCGAGCGCCTCCCACGCCGCCCTCATGCGCGCGACGTAGCCATGGTGATCGGCGCCGAGGACGCCGACGACGTGGTCGTAGCCGCGCTCGCGCTTGTGCTCGTGGTAGGCGATGTCGGCGGCGAAGTAGGTGCTCTCGCCGTTCGAGCGACGCAGGACGCGGTCCTTGTCGTCGCCGAGGTCGGTGGTGCGCAGCCAGGTCGCGCCGTCGCTCTCGTAGACGTGGCCGTGCTCGCGCAGGCGCTCGATCGCGCTCGCCACCGCGCCGCCCTCGTGCAGCTCGCGCTCGCTCGAGAAGCGGTCCATCTCGACGCGGAAGCGCCTCAGCGTCGCCTCGACGGACTCGAGCATGATCGCCACGCCGCGCCGAGCCAGCTCGTCGTCGTCGAGGCCCGCGGCGCCGTCGATCCGCTCCGCGACGTCCGCGACGTACTCGCCCTGGTAGCCGTCCTCCGGCGGCTGCTCGCCGCGCGCGCGCGCCCTGATCGACGCCGCGAAGCGCTGCACCTGCCCGCCTTGGTCGTTGACGTAGTACTCGCGCTCGACCTCGCTGCCCGCGGCCGCGAGGATCCGGCACAGCGCGTCGCCGTAGGCCGCGTGGCGGCCGGCCGCGACCGTGATCGGACCGGTCGGGTTCGCGCTGACGAACTCGACGTTCACGCGCTCGACCGTCGCGCTCGCCGTGCGGCCGAAGTCGTCGCCCGACGCGAGCGCGGCGGCGGCCGCGCGCTTGAGCCACATGTCCGTCACGAAGAGGTTGAGGAAGCCCGGGCCGGCAACCTCGACCCGGTCCAGCGTCGACGTCAGCTCCGCCGTCAGGCCCTCGCCCATCCGCTCCGCGACCTCCCGCGGCGGGCGCTTGACCGCGCCCGCGAGCATCATCGCCGCGTTCGTCGAGTAGTCGCCCAGCTCCACCTTCGGCGGGCGCTCGAACGTCGGCGCCCTGCTCGGGCGCTCCCCGCCCAGCTCGGCCGCCACGCGCACCACCGCTCCGGTCAGCTCGCTCAGGGGGTCGCTCATCGGACGCGGGACCCTAGTCAACCGACGCCCACCGGCCAGGCCACACCGGGGGGCCCGGGGG
>JBBECV010000034.1:17226-46764 GCA_040881635.1 Thermoleophilaceae bacterium | reverse complement strand
GCGCGAGCCCCATCCCTTCACCAACCGGCCAGGCCACACCGGGGGGCCCGGGGGGCGCGAGCCCCATCCCTTCACCAACCGGCCAGGCCACACCGGGGGGCCCGGGGGGGCGAGCCCCCCGGATCGACTCAATAGTGGTACGGCTCGCGGGCGAGGATCTTGTGGGCGCGGTAGAGCTGCTCGAGGAGCACCACGCGCGCAAGCTGGTGCGGCAGCGTCATCGGCCCGAGCGACAGCCGCATGTCGCACTCGTCCATGTCGAGCCCGCGCGGGCCGCCGATCACGAAGCTGAGATTCATGCCCGACCGGCGGCGCTGCTCGAGGAAGCCGCTGAACCCCTCCGAGTCGTAGCTGCGGCCGTCCGCGGCGAGCAGCACCTTGAACGACCGATCGGGGATCCGCCGCGAGACGTCCTCGTCGGCGCGCACCTCGATCAGCTCCAGCCGCGCATGCCCGGCCAACAGCTTCTTGTAGTGCTGGACGTCGTCCACATAGGGCGGGCGCAACCGCCCCACCGCCAGCACCAGGATCCTCATCGGGCCGTCACCGGGCTGCGATACTAGGCATATGGCCGAGCCCGAGGGAGAGCGCCACTTCGACATCCACGCCGATCCCGAGGTGATGGCGGGCCACTACGCGAACTTCGCGAACGTCAGCCACTCCGACTACGAGTTCACGATCACCTTCGCCCGGGTCGATCACGAGGTCGAGGAGGAGTCCGTCCCCGGCGTCGTCGTCTCACGCATCAACCTCTCGCCCCGCTTCATGCGCGAGCTGATCGACGCGATGGAGGACAACTTCTCGAAGTGGCACACACGCGAGGGCATCAAGAACCTCCCCGAGGCCCCCGACCGCTGAGGCGCGCGCCTCAGGACCGCTCAAGCAGGACATAGGCTGCACGCAGGTGCGGCCCGTGCTCGACATCGACGCCCGCGACGGGTCGGCCCGCGCGGGCGTCCTGCATTGCGCCCACGGCGACGTCCGCACGCCGGCGTTCGTACCGCTGGCGTCGAACGCGTCGGTGCGCGGGCTGCTGCCCGGCGAGGTGGCGGCGCTCGGCTACGACATGGTGCTCGGCAACACCTTCCACCTGTTCATCACTCCGGGGCACGACTACGTCGCCGAGCTGGGCGGGCTGCACGACTTCATGGGCTGGGACGGCCCGATCGTCACGGACTCCGGTGGCTTCCAGGTCTTCTCGATGGGCCACGGCAGCGTCTCGGACGAGATCAAGGGCCGGCGCGACAGCCGGCGCAGCATGGTCCACGAGATCGCCGAGGAGGGCGTTCGCTTCCAGTCCTACACGGACGGTGGCGACCGCTTCATGGGTCCCGAGACGTCGATGGAGGTGCAGGCGGCGCTCGGCTCGGACGTCGCGCTCGCGTTCGACGAGTGCACGCCGTTCCACGCCGACCGCACCTACACGCTGCGCGCGATGGAGCGAACGCACCGCTGGCTCGACCGCTGCATCGCCTGGCACGGCGAGCACGCCCCCACGAGCCAGCTCCTCTACGGCATCGTCCAGGGCGGCGTCTACGAGGACCTGCGCGGCGAGTCGACCGCCTACGTCGCCGCCGCCGACCTCGACGGCGTCGCGATCGGCGGATCGCTCGGCCAGGAGAAGGAGCAGATGCGCGAGGTCGTCGGCTGGGCGCTGCGCGGGCTTCCCGACGCGCGACCGCGGCACCTGCTCGGGATCGGCGACGTCGACGACATCGTCCACGCCGTCGCTGCCGGCGTCGACAGCTTCGACTGCGCGACGCCGACCCGGCTCGCCCGCCACGGCACGGTGCTCGTCCAGGACCCCGGCTCCCGCTGGCGGCTCGACCTGACCAAGGGCTCGATCGCCCGCAGCCCCGAGCCGATCGCCGAGAACTGCCCCTGCCCCGCCTGCCGGCACCACACCCGCGGCTACCTGCACTACCTCGCCCGCAACGGCGAGCTGACCGGTGCCCGCCTGCTCACCCTCCACAACCTCACCTTCATGGCCGAGCTGATGCGCGGCCTGCGCACGGCGATCCAGGCCGGCGAGTACGACGCCTACGCCAACCGCGTCCTGGCCGGCGACGCCCCCTACAACTAGCGAAGAGCTGCGTGCGGCTGGCGCGGAAGCAGGCCCCGTGGCGGGCGCCAGCCCGTGAGGGGCCGATGACAAAGCCAGGCGTGCGCAGATCGAGCTAGCGCGAGTACCGCTGGAGGAAGCGCTCTATCCCGTCGATCTGGCTCTGCACGTCGTCGCGGTCGACGGGCGAGATGTCGCGGCCGCCGCTCTCTGCCGATAGCAGCGCGATGCCGACGGCGGCGATGACGGTGAGCACCGCCAGCAAGGCGAAGAACCTGCCGAGGCGGCGGTTGCGCGCCGATCGGCTGACGGCGGCGCGCCCGTCCTCGCGTGACTGACGCGTCGAAGCGGCGGAGCCCGGCGCGGGCGGGGCGGCCGGCGGCTGGCGGCGCGTGCCGAGCGCCTGCGTGGCGGCGGTGCCGCCACCGAGCACCCGCGTCGCGTCCGCGGCCGCCACGCCGTCTGCCAGCCGGCGGGTCACGTCGGTCTCGTGTCCGTGAAGGCCGGCCTCAAGCGCCCGGGCGAACTCGAGGCCGCTCTCGTAGCGGTCGTCGGGGTTGCGCTCGAGCGAGACGCGGATCGCGCGGTCGAGCTCCGCCGGCACGTCCGGGCGCAGATCGGAGATCGGCTCGATCGGCTCGTCGCGCTGCTTGAGCGCGAGCTCGGTCAGCGACCCGTACTCGTGCGGCAGGCGGCCGGTCAGCAGCTGGTAGGCGCAGACGCCGAGCGAGTAGGTGTCCGAGCGCGGGCCCGCCTCCTCGCCGTGGGCCTGCTCGGGCGACAGGTAGGCGGCGGTGCCGAGGACCGATCCGACCTGGGTGATGCGCGTCTGCTCGGCGGCCTTGGCGATCCCGAAGTCCGCGAGCTTGGTGGTGCCCGACTCGGAGGCGACGAGCAGGTTGCCGGGCTTGACGTCGCGGTGAACGACGCCGGCGCGGTGGGCGTAGTCGAGCCCGTGGCAGGCGTCGCGCATGATGCCGACCGTCTCCTCGACGCCGAGCCGCTTGCGGTCGCGCAATAGGTCCGCGCACGAGGAGCCGTCGACGAGCTCCATCACGATGAAGTGGCGGTTCGAGTCGGGGTCGAGGCCGTAGTCGAAGACCTGGACGATGTTGGGGTGCTGCAGGCGTGCGGCAGAGAGCGCCTCGCGCTGGAAGCGGGCGACGAACGCCTCGTCGTCGGCGAGGTGCTCGGCGAGCAGCTTGACGGCGACCGGCCGCTCGAGCACCGCGTCCTCGGCCAGGAACACGGTCGACATGCCGCCGGCGCCGAGGCGGCGGTCGATGCGGTAGCGACCGGCGATCTCCTGGAGCTGGGTCATCAGTCGTCGCCCGGGGCCTCGACGCCGCCGCTGTCGCTCTCGTCGTCGGTGCCGCCGTCGGTGCCGCCGTCCTGACCGGGCGGGCCGTTCCCCGTGGGGCCGCGACCCTGGCCGCCGTCGCGCCCTCCTCCCTTGCCCTGATCGGTCGCAGGCGGGGCCGTCTCGGTCGTCGGCGTCGTCTCGGGCTCCGCCGGCGTCGTCTCGGGCTCCGTCGGCCTCTTCTCGGGCTCAGCCGGGATCGGCTCCTCGGTGACCGTGTCCTGCTCGTCGGCCTCTTCGCCGCGGATCTCGCCGCACTCGGCGTCGACGAGCTGCCTCAGCCGCTCGATGCTCTGCTCGAGCGCGGACCGGATCCCGGCATCGACGTTCTCGGGCGTGTCGGCGAGGGCGGCGTCGATGCCCTCGAAGGTCCCGCCATCGGCGCCCTCGAAGATGTCGTCGCAGGCGCCGACGCTGCGGTCCGCGACACGCAAGCCGATGTCGTGGAGCTCGGCGCGGATCGTCCCAGCCGTGCCGGCGGGCAGCAGGCGCTCGGACTCGTCCGAGCCGCCACAGCCGGCGATCGCGAGCGCAGCGACGCTGGCGGCCACGGCGGCGGTCTTCGGTGCGCGCGTCATCTACCTCCCGATGAATAGCCGGTCGGCCAGATGCCTGGGTAGCCGGGCATCGGCGATCGCGCGCGCGGCCTCGGCGATCGCGTAGTCGCTGCGCTCCCAGCGGGCGGTCCAGCGCTCGACGTCGAGCAGCATCCAGGCCGCGCGAGGATCGTGGTCGCGCGGCTGGCCGACGCTGCCCGGATTGATCAGCCAGCGACCGTCCGCCAGGTCGTGCTCCGTCCCGGCGGGCGTCTGGTCGGCGAGCAGCTCGTCGACGCCGGCCATGAAGCGCAGCGCGATGTGCGTGTGCCCGATCGCGCCGATGCGGGGCTCCATCGCATCGATGCACTCCTCGGCGTCGTTGGGCGACAGGACGTACTCCCAGATCGGGTCTCTCGGGCTGCCGTGGTAGAGGCCGATCGGCTCGCCCTCGTGCGCCGGGCGCAGGCGGCGCAGCGCGTCGATCGTCTCCGGGCCGGCGTGGCCCTGCGTCCAGCGCACCGCCGCCGCCGCGTTCGGCGAGAAGTCCGAGACGGGTATCTCGCCGGCCACCGCGAGGTCGTGGTTGCCCGCGAGGACCACGTCGCATGCCTCGAGCGCCAGCGCGACGCACTCGTCCGGCTGCGCGCCGTAGCCGACGAGGTCGCCGAGGAACCAGATCGCATCGACGCCCTCGGCGCGCGCGTCGCCGAGGACCGCCTCGAAGGCGGGCAGGTTGCCGTGCACGTCCGCGAGGATCGCGATTCTCGTCGGGGCACCGCCGTTACTGTCCGAAGGGTGGCTGCTCATCGCTCTCGACTGCCTTTGGCGATCGCCGGGGCGGTGCTCGCGGCCGGCCTCGCCACGGTGGTCCTCCGCCCACGTGCCGGGCTGATCGAGCCGGCTGCGGTCGAGGCCACAGCGTACTTCAGCGCGGCGCAGCTCGAACGGGCAGGGGACTTCCGAGACCTGCAGCGCATCCTCGGACTCGCGGGCACGGCGGTCGGCGGGCTCGTGGTGGCGTGGATCGCGCTGCGCCCGCCGACCCGGCTGCGCGACGTGCTCGGACGTGCGGGACGCCGGCCGCTGCTCGGCGGGGCGGCCGTCGCCATCGGGCTGGGCCTCGCCGTGACGGTCGCGGAGCTGCCGCTGGCGCTCTGGCGTCATGAGCGCGCGGTCGACTTCGGCCTGTCGACGCAGTCGCTCGGATCGTGGCTGGGCGACGTCGCCAAGGCCACCGGCGTCTCCACGGTCTACGCCGCGATCGGCGGGCTCGCCGCGATGGCGCTGCTCCGCCGCTTCCCTCGCCATTGGTGGCTGCCCGGAGCCGGGCTCGTCGTCGCGGCCGCGGCCGTCACGCTCTACGTGCAGCCGGTGCTGATCGACCCGCTGTTCAACCGCTTCGAGCCGCTGCGCCAGGGTCAGCTGCGCTCGGACGTCCTGCGCCTGGCCGACCGCGCCGGGGTCGAGGTCGGCGAGGTCTACCGCGTCGACGCCAGCCGCCGCACGACCGCGATCAACGCGTACGTCACCGGCCTCGGCGAGACCAAGCGCGTCGTCCTCTACGACAACCTGATCGACGACTACCCGCGCGGCCAGGTCCTGTCGGTCGTCGCGCACGAGCTCAGCCACGTCGAGAACCGCGACGTGCCGCGCGCGCTGCTGTGGATCGCGATCGTCGCGCCGGCCGGCCTGCTGCTCGTCCAGCGGCTCGCCGAGCGCCTCGCCGGCGGCGAGCTCGTCGGCCCGGCGCGCCCGGGCCCGCGCGCGCTGCCGGCGGTGGTGCTCGCCTTCGCGATCGTCAGCTTCGCGCTCGGCTCGGCCGGGACGGTGCTGTCGCGGGACGTCGAGGCGCGCGCCGACGCGTTCGCGCTGCGCCTGACCGAGGACCCCGAGTCGTTCGTCGAGCTCTCGCGCAGCCTCGCGATCCGCAACCTCGGCGACCCGGACCCGCCGCGGCTCTACCACGTGCTGTTCGGCACCCATCCGACCACGCTCGAGCGGATCGGCTACGGCGTCGCCTTCGAGCGCTAGCGCCACCGCCACACGCGCCTGCTCGAATCTCGAACGTTCGCCCGGGACAGGACCCGGTCGATCGTTCGAGAAGCTCCGAAGGTCAGCCGGCGACGAGGCTGCGACCGGTCATCTCGGCCGGCTGCTCGACGCCCAGCAGCGCGAGCACCGTCGGCGCCACGTCGGCGAGGATGGCGCCATCGCGCAGGCCCGGGACGTCGGCGGTGACGATCAGCGGGACCGGATTTAGCGAGTGGGCGGTGTTGGGGCTGCCGTCGGGCTCGAGCATGTGGTCGGCGTTGCCGTGGTCGGCCGTGACGATGCAGGCGCCCCCGGAGGCGTGGACGGCGGCGACGATCCGCCCGAGCTGCTCGTCGACCGCCTCGATCGCGCTCACGGCCGCCGGGATCACGCCCGTGTGGCCGACCATGTCCGGGTTGGCGAAGTTGACGATCCCGAAGCCGTAGCCGCCTGCCGACCAGCGCTCGACGAACGCGTCGGCCGCCGCCGCCGCGCTCATCTCGGGCTTGTGGTCGTAGGTCGGCACGTCGCGCGGCGAGTCGACCAGGCAGCGCTCCTCGCCCGGGTACGCGCGCTCCTCGCCGCCGTTGAAGAAGTAGGTCACGTGGGCGTACTTCTCCGTCTCCGCGGTGTGCAGCTGGCGGACCCCGCGCTCGGCGAGCACCGACGCCAGCGTCGCCCGCGGCCGCTCGGGCGAGAACGCGACCGGGTAGTCCCACTCCTCCTGGTACTCGGTCAGCGTCGTGTAGCGAACGCTCGGCGCCTCCCCGCGATCGATCTCGGCGAAGCCCGGCTCGGCCAGCGCGCGCGTGAGCTGCCGCGCCCGGTCCGGCCGGAAGTTGAAGAAGACCACCGCGTCGCCGTCGCGCACACGCCCCTCCTCGCCGACCAGCGTCGGCCGGACGAACTCGTCGGTCTCCCCGCGCTCGTAGGCCGCCCGCACCGCCTGCTCGCCCGACTCCGCGCGCGGGGTGACCGCGCCGTCCTCGAGCGGCGCCGGCCGGCCGTGGACGATCGCGTCGTAGGCCAGCTTGGTGCGATCCCAGCGCCGGTCGCGGTCCATCGCGTAGTAGCGCCCTGTCACGGTCGCCACGCGCCCGCCGTGCTCGCCCAGCCAGCCCTCCACGGTCGCCACGTACTCCGCTCCCGAGTGCGGCAACGTGTCGCGCCCGTCCGTGAACGCGTGCAGCACGACGTCCGGCACCCCCTCCGCGTCCGCAAGCTCGATCAGCGCACGCAGGTGCCCCATGCTCGCGTGCACCCCGCCCTCCGATACCAGCCCGAGCAGATGCAGCCGCCCGGACTCGCGCGCCTGCGCGCACGCCGCCAGCAGCGCCTGGTTGCCGGCGAAGCTGCCGTCGTCCACCGCGTCGTCGATGCGAGTCAGGTCCTGCCGCACGACCTGCCCCGCCCCCAGGTTCAGGTGCCCGACCTCCGAGTTCCCCATCTGCCCCTCCGGCAGCCCAACCGCCCGCCCGCACGCTGTCAGCTGAGTGTGCGGGTGCCTCGCCCACAGCTCGTCGAACACGGGCGTGTCCGCCAGCTCCACCGCGTTCCCCGGCCCCGGCGGCGCCAGCCCCCACCCATCGAGAATCACCAGGCACACCGACCCCACCGGCGGCGCCCCCGGCCCACCCGGCGCCATCACCGTCCCGCAGCAGCCCCGCCCTCACTCGGCAGCCGCCACGATCCGGGCGAACGAGTCGGGATCCAGGCTCGCGCCCCCGACGAGCGCCCCGTCGATATCCGCCTGCGCCAGCAGCTCCCCCGCGTTCTCCGGCTTGACGCTGCCGCCGTACAGAATCCGAACCCGCTCGGCGGCATCCTCCGAGCGCGACGCGACCAGCGCCCGCACGAACGCCACCGCCTCCTGCGCCTGCTCCGGCGTCGCGACCTTGCCGGTGCCGATCGCCCAGATCGGCTCGTAGGCGATCACCACGTCGGCGAGGCGGTCGTCGGCGACCCGCTCGAGCCCCTCATGCACCTGGTGGCGCAGCTTGCGCTCGGTCTCCTCCGCCTCGCGCTCCTCCTCGGTCTCGCCGACGCAGAGGATCGGCAGCAGGCCGGCGTCGAGTGCCACCGGAACCTTCTCGGTCAGCGCGCGGTCCGTCTCCCCGAACAGCTCGCGCCGCTCGGAGTGGCCGAGCACGACCCCGCCGACGCCGAGCTCGAGCAGCATCGGCGCCGACACCTCGCCGGTGAAGGCGCCCTTCTCAGCCTGGTGCATGTTCTGTGCCGAGACGATCACGTCCGAGCCGTCGAGCGCGCCGACGACCGTGTCGAGCGCGGTGAACGGCACGCAGAGCCCGACGTCGGGCCGGCGACGGGCGGCGTCCGGCAGCAGCTTCAGCAGCTTCTGGCAGTACTCGGCCGCGTCGGCGCGCGTGCCCCAGAGCTTCCAGTTGCCGGCGATGTACGGAGTGCGCCCCGAGGTGTCGTTGTCAGGCATCGTCGAGGGCCTCCAGGCCCGGCAAGGGTTTCCCCTCGAGCAGCTCGAGGGCGGCGCCGCCGCCCGTTGACATGTGGGTGACGCGATCGGCGAGGCCGAACGCGGTGAGCGCCGCGGCCGAGTCGCCACCGCCGACGACGGTCGTGCCGGAGGCGTCGGCGACCGCCTCGGCGACGGCACGGGTGCCGGAGGCGAACGGCTCCAGCTCGAAGGCGCCCATCGGGCCGTTCCAGAAGACGGTGCCGGCGCTCGCTACCTCGCGGGCGTACGCGTCGGCGGTCTCGGGCCCGATGTCGAGGCCCATCCAGCCGTCCGGCACGTCGGTGCCCACGAGCTCGCGCCGGGCGGCGTCGGCGGCGAAGCGGTCGCCGAGCACGAGGTCGACCGGCAGCAGCAGCTGGGCGCCGCCGCGCTCGGCCTTCGCGAGCGCCTGGCGGGCGAGCTCGACGCCCTCATCCTCGACGAGCGAGTCGCCGGTCGGCTTCCCCTGAGCGCGGAAGAAGGAGAAGCACATCGCGCCGCCGATCAGGATCGTGTCGGCGACGTCGAGGAAGCGGTCGATCAGCGCGACCTTGTCGGAGACCTTCGCCCCGCCGAGGACCACGCAGAGCGGGCGGTCGGGACTCTCGACGATGCCGCGCAGCGTCGTCACCTCGCGCTCGAGCAGCAGGCCGGCGGCGGACGGCACGTGCTCGGCGACGCCGGCGGTGCTGGCGTGGGCGCGGTGCGCGGCGCCGAACGCGTCGTCGACGTAGGCGTCGGCGAGCGACGCCAGCTCGCGCGCCAGACCGGGATCGTCGACCTTCTCCCCCGGCTCCCAGCGCGTGTTCTCGAGCACGAGCACCGAGCCGGGCTCGAGCGCGTCGACCGCGGCGCGGACCTCGTCGCCGACGACGGCGCCGGCCTGCTCGACGGGCGCGTCGAGCAGCTCGCGCAGCCGGTCGGACGCGGGCGCCAGCGACGTCTCCGGCTCCCGGTCCCTCGGCCGGCCCAGGTGAGAGCACAGGATCACGCGCGCGCCGCGCTCGAGCAGCAGCTCGATCGTCGGCAGCGCGGCGCGGATGCGCGTGTCGTCGGCGACGCGGCCGCTGTCGAGCGGAACGTTGAAGTCGACCCGCACGAGCACGCGCGCCCCGGGCTCGAGCGCCAGGTCGCGGACCGTGCGCCTGCCGAGGGCGGCCGCCATCGTCACGCCCGGCGGCGCGGGCGTGCCGCGCCGCCGGTGGTCGAGTCCGCCACTAGGAGGCGGCGGGTGCGCCCGCCAGCACGCGCTGAGCGAGGTCGACGACGCGGTTCGAGTAGCCCCACTCGTTGTCGTACCAGGCGATCACCTTGACCAGCCCGCCGGTGACCATCGTCAGCTTCGCGTCGAAGACCGACGAGTAGGCCGAGCGCGCGATGTCGGTCGAGACGATCGGGTCCTCGGTGTACTGGAGGATGCCCTCGAGCGCGCCGCTGTCGGCCTTGGCGGCGATCGCCGCGTTGACCTCGTCGACCGAGACCTCGCGCGACGGCTTGAAGACGAGATCGACGACCGATCCGGTCGGCACGGGGGCGCGGACGGCGATCCCGTTCAGCTTGCCTGCCAGCTCGGGCATGACGAGCCCGATCGCCTTGGCGGCGCCGGTGGAGGTCGGGATCAGGTTGATCGCCGCGGCGCGGGCCCGGCGCGGGTCCTTGTGCGGGGCGTCGAGCAGGCGCTGGTCCGACGTGTAGGCGTGGATCGTCGTCATCACGCCCGACTCGATCCCGACCGCGTCGTGCAGCACGCGCGCGACCGGCCCGAGGCAGTTAGTGGTGCAGGAGGCGTTCGAGATCACGTCGTGCGAGGACGGGTCGTACTCGCCGTCGTTGACGCCGAGCACAAGCGTCACGTCCGGCTCGGTCGCGGGCGCGGAGACGATCACCTTGCGCGCCCCGGCCTGCAGGTGCTTGGCGGCGTCGTCGCGCTTGGTGAAGAAGCCCGTCGACTCGACCACGACCTCGGCGCCGACGTCGCCCCAGGGCAGCGCGGCGGGGTCGCGCTCGGCGAACACGCGCAGCTCCTCGCCGTCGACGACCAGGCTGCTCTCGGTGGCCTCGACGGTGCCGGGGAACGGACCCAGGATCGAGTCGTACTTGAGCAGGTTCGCGAGCGTCGCCGTGTCGGTGATGTCGTTGACGCCGACCCAGTCGATGTCCGCGCCGCGCTCGTACGCCGCTCGGAAGACGTTGCGGCCGATGCGGCCGAAGCCGTTGATTCCGGCCTTCAAGGCCATCCTGAGGTCCTTTCCTTGGGAAGCTTGACGGGGACCCCGGAATCTATCGACCGGCGCGCTCAGGGCGCACGCGGCGGTTTCCTGATGTCGCGGTGGGCGACGTCGACGACGACCTTGTCGCCGTCGCCGTAACGGCGGGCGAGCTCCTCGGCGATCACGACCGAGCGGTGGCGGCCGCCGGTGCAGCCGATGCCGACCGTCAGGTGGGCCTTGCCCTCCTGCTCGTACTGGGGCAGCAGGTAGTCCAGCAGCGGGATCAGGCGGTCGTAGAAGTCGTCGATGCCGTCGGACGCCTCGACGTACTCGCGCACGGGGTCGTCGAGCCCGGTCTGCTCGCGCAGCTCCGCCTCGTAGTGCGGGTTCGGCAGGAAGCGAACGTCGAAGAGCAGGTCGGCGTCGCGCGGGGTGCCGTGCTTGAAGCCGTAGCTGAGGAAGGTCACGGTGAGCTTGCCGACGCGGCCGCGCGGCAGCATCTTGTCGGCGACGACCTTGCGCAGGCGCGCGGCGCTGAGGTCGCTCGTGTCGATCGAGATGTCCGCGCGCTCGCGCAGCGGGGTCAGCCGCACGCGCTCGAGCGCGATCGCGCCGACGATCGGGCCCTCGGCGCCGATCGGCGAGCCGTCGCCGCCGTCGTCGGCGAGCGGGTGGCGGCGGCGGGTCTCCTTGTAGCGGTTGACGAGCACGTCGTCGCTGGCCTCGAGGAACAGCAGGCGGTGCGGGAGGTCGCGCTCGGCGAGCTCCTCGATCACCTTGACCAGCCCATCGAAGTACTCGCCGCCGCGCACGTCGGACACGACCGCCGCGCGCTCTACCTTCGACCCCTCGTGCTGGAAGAGCTCCGCCAGCCCGCCGATCATCTCGGGCGGCAGGTTGTCCACGCAGAAGTAGCCCGCGTCCTCGAACGTCGCCATCGCCTGGCTCTTGCCGGCCCCGCTGAGCCCGGTGACGATCACGAAGTCCCGCATCATGCAGTGTCCTTTCTAGCGCTTCGACGAGACGTGCCCGGTCGCGCTGGGCCGATTGCGGCCGCACTGTGTCCCAGATCGGCCCGAGGCGGTCGCGGCGGCGGAGTCAGTCGACGCGATGCAGGTGCTGGTGGATGTCGCGGGCGACCTTGCCGGGGAGGTCCGGGACGGACTCGAGCTCGTCGCGGCTGGCGGCGAGGACGCGCTCCGGCGTGCCGAAGTGAGCGAGGATCGCCCGCTTGCGCGCGGCGCCGACGCCCGGGATGTCGTCGAGCGCGGAGCGGGTCATCGCCTTGTCGCGGCGGCTGCGGTGGTGCTCGATCGCGAACCGGTGCGCCTCGTCGCGGACGCGCTGGAGCAACTGCAGCGGGGGACTGTCGTGGGGCATCGTCAGCGGTGCGGGGCGGCCGGGCTCGAACACCTCCTCGATCCGCTTGGCGAGGCTGACGACGGTCGTGCCGAGCTCGCGCAGCTCCTCGAGCGGCTGCAGGCCGGCGGAGAGCTGGCCGCGGCCGCCGTCGATGACGATCAGCGCCGGCAGCGAGGCGAAGCTGGCGTCGTGCTGGCGCTCGTGCGGTGAGATCTCCTTCTGGGAGGTGAACTGCGCGACGCGGCGGGCCAGCACCTCGCGCATCGCGGCGAAGTCGTCCTGCACCGCGCCGCGGATGCGGAAGCGACGGTAGTCGGACCTCTTCGGCGCGCCGCCCTCGAACACGACCATCGAGGCGACCGTGTGCGTCTCGCCGAGGTTCGAGATGTCGAAGCACTCGATCCGCATCGGCAGCGCCGGCATCCGCAGCTCCGCCTGGAGCCCCTCGAGCGCGTCGATCCGGCGGCTGCGGCGCCGCTCGGAGCGCAGGCGGTCCTGGTCGAGCGCGAGGCGGGCGTTGCGCTCGGCTAGCTCGAAGATCCGGCGCTTGTCGCCGCGCTCGGCGGAGCGGACCTCGACCGGCGCGCCGCGACGGTCGGTGAGCGCCTCGGCGAGCAGGTCGCAGCGCTCGGTGCCGCGCGGGACGATCACCTGCGGCGGGATCGACAGCGCGCTGGCGTAGTACTGCAGGACGAACTCCTCGAGCACGTCGTCCTCGTCGCGACCGCCGGCGTTCTCGAGATAGAAGCTCTGGCGGTCGGCGAGCACGCCGTCGCGGACCTGGAAGACCTGGGCGTTGGCGTCGGTGTCCTCGGCGGCGACCGCGACGGCATCGAGGGTCCCGACGGCCTCGTTGGCGATCCGCTGGCGCTCGAGCAGCGAGCGGACGGCGCGCAGGCGGTTGCGGAACATGGCGGCCGCCTCGAACTCCTGGTCGGCGGCGGCGAGCTGCATGCTGTGCTCGAGCTCGCGCTCGATCTGGCGGTAGCGGCCGGACAGGAACGCGACGATCGTCTCGATCCCCTCGCGGTACTCGTCCTTGGAGACGTAGCCGACGCAGGGCGCCTGACAGCGCTTGATGTAGTAGTCGAGGCAGGGGCTGCCGGACTGGCGGCCGGGCTCGCGCCCCTCGCAGGTGCGGTACTGGAACACCTTGCCGAGCAGGTCGAGCGTCTCGCGCACGCGCTTGGCGTTCGAGAACGGCCCGAAGTACGCCCGTTCGCGGCGGTGGCGCTCACGGGTGAAGTAGACGCGCGGATAGTCCTCGTCGAGCGAGATCCCGATGTAGGGATACGACTTGTCGTCGCGCAGGCGGATGTTGAAGCGCGGCCGGTGGCGCTTGATGAACTCCTGCTCGGCGAGCAGCGCCTCGGCCTCGGTCTCGGTCGCGACGAAGTCGATCTCGGCGACCGACGCGGTCATCTCCACCGCGCCGCGCGTGCCCGGCTTGGAGAAGTGCGAGCCGACCCGCTTGCGGATCGACTTCGCCTTGCCGACGTAGATGACCTTGCGCTTCTCGTCCTTGAACAGGTAGACGCCCGGGGCGTCCGGCAGCGCGCGCCGCTGCTCGGCGACGCGGTCGGAGCGGGCCTGCTCGGCGGTCGTGGCCATCCGTTCGAGGATACGGCGGCCCGGACGCGGGTCCGGTGGGTGGGCGCGCCCGGAGGCCCGCCCTCTCAGGCGGGCGACGACCCGAGGCCTGTCGCTCAGGCGGCGTAGCGATTCGCGGCGCGCTCGCGGCGCTTCGCCGCCTCGACCTCACGGTCCTTCGGCGGCGCGGCGGTGACGAGATCGGCGAGTAGCCGGGCGGTGGTGGCCGCGACCTCGTCGACGGCGCGCTCGAACGCCTCCGCGTTGGCCTGCGAGGGCTTCGTCGAGCCGCTCACCTTGCGGACGTACTGCACCGCCGCCGCGCGGATCTCCTCGTCGGTCGCCGGCGGGTCGAAGTTGTGGAGAGTTCGGATGTTTCGGCACATGGACGCAGCGTACCGTCGGCGGAGCCGTGGGCGGCGACGCTCAGCGACCTCAAGCACAGACTGGAGGACAGGACGATGGAGAAGGTGTTCGAGATCTACATCAAGACCACGCCGGAGCGGCTGTGGGAGGCGATCACGGACAGGGAGATGCGTGCGCGGTACTCGTTCGGCGTCGGCGTCGAGTCCGACTGGACGCCCGGGTCCCGCTACGAGGCCGTGCACGCCCAGGCCGGCGTGCCGATCTCCGAGGGCGAGAACCTGGCGGTCGACCCGCCGCGCCGGCTCGTCCAGAGCTTCACCGCCCTCTGGAGCGACGACGTCAAGAGCGAGGGCACGTCGCGCGTGACGTGGGACATCGAGCCCGTCGGGGACTCCTGCCGGCTCACCGTGACGCACGACCAGCTGCCCGAGGGCGCCAACGACGAGCTCTACGGCGGCTGGCCGATGATCCTCTCCGGCCTCAAGACCCTGCTCGAGACCGGCGAGGACCTGACGACGCCCGGCTCGCTGCGCTACTCCGGGGCGTCCTGAGCGCCGCAGCGGCGGATCCCGTACGGCCCCGTCCCGGTCGAGCTACTCGGCCGGGACCCGCCGGCGGTCCACCAGCACGACGCGGTTCGCCTTGACGCGGTAGCTGCGCAGCCGCTCGCCGCCGGTCGGGCAGCAGTTGGGATCGTCGGCCCGGTAGATCGGGTTCCGGACGACGAGCAGGCGCCGGCGGCGAGTCATGCTGGTGTGCGTGCCCGAGCGGCGCTCGGCGACCTTGCGGAAGCGCTTGGCGGCCGGATCCGACGTCCGCGGCCGGCGACGGAACACCGCCCACTCGAACGCCCCGCCGGTCCCGCCGCTCGCGATGGCGAACGCCACGTCGCGGCGCCCGTCGCCGGTGAAGTCGTGGCAGACCGCATGCGTCGCGACGTCGCCGCCCGGGACGTTCGGCGCATTCCGCCGTCCCGCCCGCGTCTTCTGAGCCAGGGCGTTCGCCAGCTTGGCGCAGCGCTTGCCCGACGCGACAGCGGTCTCCTCTGCGCTCGCCGGGGGCGCCGGAACGGCGACCAGAACCAGTATCGCGGTGACGAGCACGAGAGGCGTCGCCCACATGAGCGCGAGTCGCCGCGCCGCCTCGCGCACGGGATTCACTAGACGAGGGCCCGGCCGACGGACTCGGCGACGCAGCAGGGCTTGTCCGAGCCGTCGACCTCAACGGTGAAGCGCGTCGCAACCTGAAACCAGCCGCCGCCGACGTCCTCGACCGACAGCACCTCGGCCGTTGCGCGCACGCGCGAGTCGACTGGAACCGGCGCCGGGAACCGAACCTTGTTCCAGCCGTAGTTGACGCCCAGCTGGAAGCCGGTCGACTCGATCAGGTCGAGTCGGAACCCGTCGACCATCGAGAGCGTCAGGTTGCCGTGGGCGATCGTCGTCCCGAACGGGCTCTCCGACTTCGCCCGCTCCACGTCGACATGAATCCACTGGTCGTCACCCGACAGCTCGGCGAACGAGTCGATCGCCTCCTGCGTCACCTGCCGCCACTCGCTCGGCCCGACCGGCTCTCCGATCAGTGCGCGCAGCCCTTCGATCCCATCAACCGTCTTGAGCGCCATGGGCGGACCCTATCCCGGTGACGAGCGACCAGCCGAGCCCTGCCTTGAACCGGCATATGCAAAGCCGCGCTACTCAACGAGCCGTACCTCGAAGGCGTCGCCGACCATCTCGCCCGCGCCGCCGAGGATGCCGAGGATCTTGGCGACGTAGGCCTGGGTCTCGGGGTAGGGCGGGACGCAGGCGCAGGACTCGACGGGGGCGGGGCCGGCGTTGTAGGCGGCGAGGGCGAGCGGGACGGAGGCGAACTGGCGCAACAGGTCACGCATGAGGTGGGCCTGAGCGTCGATCGAGGCGGCGGGGTCGAACGGGTTGGACAGGCCGTAGGCGCGCGCGGTACCGGGCATGAACTGGGCGATGCCCTGGGCGCCGGCGGACGACTCGGCGAAGGGGTTGAAGTTCGACTCGGCGTAGATCTGGGCCGACAGCAGCGCGGCGCCGACGTTCCAGCGCTGGGAGGCGCGCGAGATCTCGTCGGCGAGCTCGCGCGGGACGAACGACGGGATCGCGCTGCGGCCGTCGCCGATCGCGCCGCCGAAGCCGACCGAGCGAGTGCCGGCGTTGCGCGTGTAGCCGAAATGCCACGGCTCCCAGCTGTAGCGCTGGAGGAAGCCGAACCTGCCGGCGTTGGCCGCCAGCCAGCCGTAGGCGGACGGTGGGCCCAGGTCGAGCTCGGTGCCGAGGCGGTGGAGGCTCTTGCCCGGCGGGGCGACCCACTTGGGGTCCGGATTGGCGGCGAAGAGGCGGGCCTGCTCGGCGTCGGAGCGGAAGCCGCTGGTCACGACGAGATCGACGCCCGCGGACTTGGCGGCGGCTGCCATGCGGTCGAAGGCGCGCGCGACGTCGGGGCGCATCGGCTTGCCGCCGCGGTAGGCGAGCGGGCCGTCGTAGCCGCCCCCGCTCGCCATCGCCGGCATCGCGTCGCCGCCCGCAAGCGGCGAGAGCTCGGCCGTCGCGGTCGCGCGCACCGTGACCTTCCGGCGCGACGATTCGCCCCCGAGCCGCACCTCGGCGTCGCCGCGCACGCGCACACGCACACGCGTGGGAGCGAAGCCGCCGTCCGGGAAGTCGATGCCGCTCTCGCTCAGCTCCACTCCGTTGCGCGCCGCGGCACGGACGGCCACGGCGCGGGCGCTCGCCATGTACGCCGCCGTCGACATGTGACGCGGGTTCGGCAGGCCGTCGCGCGACATGGCCGGCTCGAACAGCCGCGGGTAGTCGCCGAGCATCCGGTGGGCGGCCGAGACCGCGGCCAGGTCGGCGGCGCGCTGGTGTCGCGACTTGGCGCCGAGCGCCTGCCCGAAAGCCACGAGGATCAGCGCGCCGACGACCAGGGCGGCGACGACGCCGAGCGACAGGAGGAGGGCCTGCCCGCGCTCGGCACGCAGGCGCAAGGGCAGCGCCCGCCCGCGGTGCAGCACGAGTCGTCTCCTCATGCCACGCCCACCGCGAGATCGGCAAGCGCCGAGATCGAGCGGCCCAAGTTGGAGCGCGGCTCGCGACCGGCCTGGGCGAGCTGCGCGCCGATGCGCGACTCCGGGAGCACGATCGCACAGCGGTCCCGCCACTCGTCGGAGTCGCCGCGGTCGCGGTTGAGGACGACGACCGGCTCGGGGCCGACACGACCGAGGGACGCGGCGACGACCGGGGCGAGGGCCGGCTCGGTCGCCGGACCGACGACGAGGACGACGGCGTCCGCGAGCGAGGCCGCGACCGAGGCGTGGGACGAGTCGGTCACGTCGAGGACGAGCGGCGCGATGCCGTGGGCGGCGTCGGCGAGCGCGGCCTCGGCGCCTGTGCTGCACGTCGTGAGGCAGAGGCGGCCGACGGGGCGCATGCGCTCGGCCACCGCGCGCGCCATCGCGCGGGTCAGCCTGGCGGCGGCCGGCGTGCCCAGCGGGACGCCGCCGGAGGTCACGCCCTCGGCGGTAACCACCGCGGCCGCGCAATCGGCGCGGATCGCAAGCTCGGCGCCGAGCGCGCGGGCGACGGTGGTCGCGCCGCAGCGCGACGACAGTCCGATGACGGCGACGGTCGCGGGCGCCGCCTCCGGCAGCAGGTGCGACGGCTCGGCCGGCGCCACGTCGAGCGGCTCGACCAGGAAGTCGGTCACGGCCGCGAGGACCCCGCTGCGCGGGCTCACTCGATCTCCACGGCGGCGTCTGCGGTCACCTCGAGCTTGCGCGCGACGGCGCCGATCGGCGACGGCGGGCGCAGCAGCACGCGGACGGACTCGGCGGCGACCTCGACCCGCGCGCCAGCCTCCGTCCAGCCGGGCAGCGCCCGCCGGACGGCGGCGCGGGCGTCGCCGCCGCCGGCGAGCGCCAGGGCGCCCGCCTCGGCGGCGCTACCGGCGAGCACCGCCGAGTAGCCCGTGGCCAGCAGTTGCAGCAGCGCCAGCCCGACGACCAGCACGACCGGCAGTCCGGCGATCAACTCGACCAGCGCCTGCCCGCGCTCGCGCCTCACCCGGCCTCCCCCAGCGACGCCGACGCCGAGACGTCGATCGGCAGCTGCCAGCGGTGGAGCAGCAGCGGCACCCGCACGCGGACAGCGACGACTCCGCCGTCCTCCTCGACCTCGAGGCCGCGCTCGAGACCGGACGGCAGCGCCGAGCGCACCGCTCGTGTGACCGGCTCGCCGACGACGTCCGCGCGGGCCCCGGCGCGCGCGGCGTGCGCCGCCATCCATGCCGTGTGCCCGGCCAGCGCACACTGCCAGGCGATCGCTCCGGCGAGCAGGACGAACGGCAGCGCGGCGACGAGCTCGACGCTCGCCTGCCCCCGCTCCGACCGTCCGACCTTGCGCATGAGACGCATGCCGGCACCGTCGCGCGGCCCGCGTGACGGGAAAACCCCGCCGCGTTACAGAAGCGCTACGGAAGCGTCACGGGGACGGAGCGGTCAGCCGTACGCGCGGTAGCGCACGTAGACCGAGTAGATCCCGTACGAGCCGAGCGCCAGCAGCGCGATCCACGCCAGCGCGCCCACACCGCCCGCCTCGAACAGCCGCGCCGTCGCGCAGAGCGTCAGGAACGCCAACCCGATCGACCCGTACAGGATCGCCCGGTGGCGGTCCGCCAGGCCCTCGATCTCCATCCGGTACTGGCGGAACAGCCGGTAGCCGAGCAGGGCGATCACCGTGAAGAAGGCGATCGTCAGCAGCGTCAGTGCGAACGCGAGCGCGCCGCCCCCGCCCGGCAGGACGGTCAGCGCCAGCGCGATCAGCGCGATCAGACCGAACTTCCATGCCCGCTCCACGACCTCGATCCTAGTGAGGCGACTGGATCGCACCGGCCGCCGTCAACGCGAGCACGACCGACCCGAGCGCGATCCGGTAGCCGACGAAGAGCGCGACCGAGTGCGTCGTCAGATAGCGCAGCATCCAGGCGATCGCGGCATATCCGACGAAGAACGCGAGCACGGTCGCGATCGCGACGTACGCGAACGGCTCGCCTCCGCCCTCCTCCCCGGACAGGATCCCGACGAGCTGGAAGACGCCGCTCGCCACGACGGCCGGCACCGCCAGGACGAACGAGAAGCGCGCCGCCGCCGGCCGCTCGAGGCCCATCAGCAGGCCGGCGCTCATCGTCGCCCCCGAGCGCGAGACGCCCGGGACCAGCGCCAGCGACTGCGCCAGGCCGATCAGGACGCCGTCGCGAACCCGCAGGTGGCCGAGCTCGCGCGAGTGACTGCCCGTGCGATCGGCGAACCCGAGCACCAGCGCGAAGACGATCAGCACCGTCCCGACCAGCCAGAGGTTGCGCGCGCCGCTCTCGATCTGATCCTCGAAGCCGAGGCCGAAGATGCCGATCGGGATCGTCGCCACGATCACGTACCAGCCCATCCGGGCCTCGCTCGTCGAGCGCAGGATCGGCCGCCTCAGCGACAGCGTCCACGTCTTGGCGATCGACCACAGGTCGCGGCGGAAGTAGATCAGCACCGCGGCCTCGGTCCCGAGCTGCGTGACGGCCGTGAAGGCGGCCCCCGGGTCGTCCCAGCCGAGGAAGGCGGGCACGACCAGCAGGTGGGCGCTGGAGGAGATCGGCAGGAACTCCGTCAGCCCCTGCAGGATCCCCAGCACGATTGCCTCGATCAGGGACACGGCCGGGGAACCCTAAGTGAGCCGGACTCGCGCCACCCGAGCCGCTAGAATCGCGCGCCGATGAAGGCCCGCCTCACCCTCCTCGCCACCCTCACCCTGTCGGCCTGGCTGCTCTACGCCGTGCCGGCGCTCGCGAGCGACAACGGCGAGGGGCTCCTGCGCGAGACCAACGACAAGGTCATCACCTTCTTCTCGCTCGGCGTCGTGGTCTTCTTCGCGGTGCTCGTCGCCGCGCTCTCCTGGCTGCAGTCGGTGCTCGAGCGCCGCAAGGACGAGCGCAAGGCCTCTGAGCTCCGCCAGCGCATCGGCTGGTAAGCCCGGTCCGATCGCCGGCGCCTGGCGACGTCCGTCCGGGGTAGGTTGAGATCGTGGCCCTCGACGCGGAGCAGGTGATCTACGAGCGGCGGCGTGCGGCCGCGGTCGTGACGATCGACCGTCAGGATCGGCGAAATGCCGTCGACGGGCCGACCGCGGAGCTGCTGGCGGAAGCCCAGCGCCGCTTCGAGGAGGACGACGAGGCGCGCGTGATGGTCCTGACCGGCGCGGGCGAGGAGGCGTTCTGCGCCGGAGCGGACCTCAAGGCCATCGACACGCTCGGTCCACGCCTCGGCTCGCCCGACGGGCCGCTCGGCTTCACGCGGCGGGCCGGCTCGAAGCCGTCGATCGCCGCGATCTCCGGATGGTGCCTGGCGGGCGGGCTCGAGCTGGCGCTGTGGTGCGACCTGCGGATCGCCGCCGAGGGGTCGCGCGTCGGCTTCACCGAGCGCCGCTTCGGCGTGCCCCTGATCGACGGCGGCACCCAGCGGCTGCCGCGGATCGTCGGCCTCGGCCGCGCGCTCGACCTGATCCTGACCGGCCGCGTCGTCGAGGCCGACGAGGCGCTGCGGATGGGGCTGCTCACCGAGATCGTCCCGCCGGGCCGCCACCTCGTGCGCGCGCTCGAGATCGCCGACGCGCTCGCCGCCTTCCCCCAGCAGACGATGCTCGCCGACCGCCGGGCGGCGATCGACGGCCTCGGCATGCCGCTCGCGGACGGCCTGACGCTCGAGTCCCAGGCCGGCCCCGCCACCTACGCCGACGCCGTCGAGGGAGCCGCGCGCTTCGCCGCCGGCGAGGGCCGCGGCGGCGCAGGCGCCGGCGCCTGACTCAGAGCTCTCGAAGCCACTCGAGCGAGCCGCCGCTCTCGCACTCCTTCGACGGAAAGACCTTGAGCCCGTACGACGTCAGGGGCCCCGCTCCACGCCGATATAGCTTGGGCCGCAGCTCGTCGAGGTAGCGACGCTCCTGATTGCCGTACGCGTCAGGCTCGACGGCCCTGAACAGCGCAGAGGCGGCGGTATCTGCGAACTGAAGCAGCCGAACCTTGTCGGGGGTCCCCGTCCTGAACGGATGGCCGGCAAAGGCGGGCCAATGCACGCCAGCACCGTCACGCTCGAGCGCACGGCGGTAGTCGTGAAGCTTCTGGACCTTGAACCGGCGCACATGCGCAAAGGTCGTGATCGCCGGGCCATCGCCCTGATCGCGAACGAACCAGGACACCCGCTCCAGCAGCAAGCGGACAGCCCAGAGATACATGGGGTCCGGATTGACGATGTAGCTCACGTCACCGGGCGCGGGCTCGCTGAAGCCGCGCTTGCATAGGACGACGTTGAAGATCGCGGCGATCGACGATGCCGTGAGGTCCTGAACCGCCTTCAACCGCTGCGAATGGCTGAACCGCTGGAAATGCAGGACCTGCCCAGGCTGCCTGCCCAGCGAGTCGCGGAGTCGATCCAACTCGGCACGGGCGCGCGCGTCGTCGCTATCCCGCACCGCAACCGCACTGGCGACGAAGTGCGCGCTCGACTGCTCCGACACGCCTCTGTCCCCTGCCTCATCGATGTAGATTCGCCAAGACATCGCCATTCCAGACCGGAAGCCGGCCAGACAGGCGCTGCCCCCTTGAAGAGTGAGAGAGGACGGACCGGAGGCGCCTACAGCCGCTGAGTCAGCGGGTGCCACCCGCAAAGGTGGCAGGCGGGATCTCCACGACCGTCCTCTTCAGTATAGGAAGCTACGTTCGGGGTCGGACGGCTCGGCTGGCGCGAGCCGTCGTCGAAGCGCGAGACGATGACCTTCGATCGCAGCCGCCGCGGGCTAGAGTGCGCGGCCGTGCGCGAAGCGGCGATCGAGGTCTCGGACCTGCAGAAGAGCTACGGCGACGTCGAGGCGTTGCGCGGCGTGTCGTTCGACGTTCGCCGTGGCGAGGTGTTCGGGCTGCTCGGGCCAAACGGGGCGGGCAAGACGACGACGGTCGAGATCCTCGAGGGCTACCGGCGCCGCAGCGGCGGCGACGTGCGCGTGCTCGGGCACGATCCGGAGCGCGGCGGTCGCGAGCTCAAGCAGCGCGTGGGGATCGTGCTCCAGAGCTGCGGATTCTACCCGCGCCTGACCGTTCGCGAGGCCGTCGTGCACATGTCGAGGGCCTACCCGCACCCGCGCGACCCCGACGAGACGATCGCCGTCGTCGGGCTCGAGGACAAGGCGGGCACCTTCTCGGGCAAGCTCTCGGGCGGTCAGCGGCGCCGGCTCGACCTAGCGCTGGCGCTCGTCGGCGATCCCGAGCTGATCTTCCTCGACGAGCCGACCACCGGCTTCGACCCCGCCGCCCGCCGTGGCGCGTGGGACGTCGTGCGGGCGCTGCGCGACCTCGACAAGACCGTCGTGCTCACGACCCACTACCTCGACGAGGCGCACGCGCTCGCCGACCGCGTCGCGATCGTCAAGGACGGCCGGATCGTGGCGGAGGGCCCGCCGTCGAACCTCGGCCCCGGCTCGGGCGACTACCGCGTGTCCTACCTGTCCGGCGGCGCGCGCGTCGAGCACCAGACCGACGACCCGACCGACCTGCTCCACCGCCTCACCGGCGACGCGCTCGCGCGCGGCGAGCGGCTCGAGGGGATCGAGGTCAGCCGGCCGACGCTCGAGGACGTCTACCTCGAGCTGACCGCGGAGGCCGACCTGTGACCGCGGTGGGGCTCGCCTGGCAGCAGTTCCGGATCGAGCGCAAGCTGTTCTGGCGCAACCCGAGCGCGGCGTTCTTCGGCTTCTTCCTGCCGCTCGCGCTGCTGCTGCTGATCGCCTCGACCTTCGCCGACGATCCGGACGAGCTGAACGTGCTGATCCCGGGGATCGCCGGCATGAGCGTGATGGCGACGACGTTCAACTCGATGGCCTACAACCTCACCTTCCTGCGCGAGCAGGGCATCCTCAAGCGGATGCGCGGCACGCCGATCCCGGCGCCGGCCTACCTCGCGGGCTTCATCGGCAACGCGGTGGCCAACGCGTTCGTGCAGGTCGGCCTGATCGTCGCCGCGGGCCACCTGCTCTACGACGTGAGCTGGCCGCGCGACTGGGTCGAGCTGGCCGTCTTCATGGTCGTCGGGGTGGTCGCCTTCGGCGCGCTCGGCATCGCGCTCTCGCACGCAATCCCCAACTTCGACTCGGCGCCAGCGTGGGTGAACGCGATCTTCCTGCCGGCGATCATGATCTCAGGCGTCTTCTACTCGAGCGACTCGCTGCCCACCAGCCTCGAGGCGATCGCCCAGGCGCTGCCGCTCAAGCACGTGATCGACGGCTTCTCGGACGCGATCGTCACGGGCGGCGGGCTCGGCAACGAGCTCGGCTCGCTGGCGATCGTCGCCGCCTGGGGCGCCGCCGGCCTGGTGCTCGCCGTGCGCGGCTTCCGCTGGGACTAGAGGCGCAGCGCGTGACCGTGCGCGCGCAGCCACGCCTCGTGCTCGCGATAGCCGGGGCAGCGCGAGCCGAGCAGCGCCCAGAACCGCGGCGAGTGGTCGGGGACCTCGATGTGGGCGACCTCGTGCTCGACGACGTAGTCGAGGATCTCGGCCGGCGCCAGCAGCAGGCGCCAGTTGAAGCACATTGCGCCCTTGGACGAGCAGCTCGCCCAGCGCGTGCGCTGGCCGCGGATCTGCAGGCGGGCGTAGGCGGTGCCCGCACGCGCGACGGCCGCGTCGAGCCGCTGCGCGACCTCGATCCGCGCCTGGCGGCGATACCAGCCCTCCAGCGCCGCGCGGACGGCGTCCGGTCCGGGCTCCGCGACGGCGACGTGCAGCCCGCCGCCGCGCATGGCGACGTGCGAGCGGACTCGGCCACCGCCGACGCGCACGCGTAGGGGCAGCCGCTCCCCGAGCAGCGGCACGTCGCCCCCGTCCTCCAGCCGCGGCCTCGGCAGGCGCGCCTCGGCGGCGCGCATCCGCTCCAGCGTCCGCTCGACCCACGCCTGCCTGCTGCGCACGAACGGCGCCGCCGCGCTCAGCGGCATCGACTGCGGCAGCACCACCTCGACGCCCTCGGGCGACACCTGGATCCGCGCGCGGCGGGCGCGGGACGAGCGCCTGACGGTGTGGGCGATCGACAGCACGCGCCGAGCCTAGACGGCCCCGAGGTCGGCAGAGGCGCGCTCCGCTGGGCTCGGCCGAGCGATGCGCCCGCACCGTCCAACCCGGCCGGCACCCCCCTCAAGGATGTGCGCTTACTGGCGATAGCCACAGAGAAAGCAGCCGCGACAGGCGTTGTGGCAAACAACACGGGGGCAAGAAGGGACGTACATGAACACGAGGACGAAGATCCTTCGCTCGCTCGCAGTAGTCGCTGCCGTGGCATCGCTCGCCGCGTTCGGCGTCTTCTCCGCGTTCACGAGCCAGACGGACAACCCCGGCAACACCGTGACCGCAGGTACGGTGGTACTCGCCGACAACGACTCCGACGCGGCGCTCTACAGCATCTCCGACGCCAAGCCGGGCAGCACCACCGAGGCCTGCATCCAGGTCACCTACAGCGGCTCGCTGGACTCTGACGTCAAGCTGTACACGCCAAGCACGATCGGAGACCTCGGTCCGCACGTCAACCTGACGATCGAGCCTGGGAGCCAGACCACGGTGTCCTTCCCCGACTGCACGGACTTCGTCGCCGACGCGGGCGGCGCGCTGTTCGACGGCACGCTGTCGGGCTTCGCGACCACCCACGACAGCTGGGCCAACGGGCTCAGCGACAACCCGGGCGCGACGAGCGCCTGGACGACCAGCGACGCGGTCGTCTACCGCGTGACCGCGACGGTCGACGCGGCCGCGCCGGACTCGGCCCAAGGCGACTCGACTGGCAGCCACATCCTCCGTTGGGAGGCACAGAGCCAGTAGCCGATACGTGGCGTCGTGGGGGGGGGGGGGGGGGGGGGGGGGGGGGCGGCCCCCCCCCCCCCCCCCCGCGGCTCACGGTAGAGCGATGAGTCCGCCGAAGGCGAACGCGGGGAAGTGGATCGGCCTGGCCGCCGGCCTCGTGCTGGCAGCCGGGCTCGTCCTCTCGTGGGGCGTGCCCGCCAGCGGCGGGCAGCTCGGCGCGGATGTCCGCATGCTGGCCGCGTCCACGGGCGAGCTCGACGTGCGGCCCACGGCCGTCTTCGTCTCCGCAGACGAGTTGCTGCCCGGAGGGCCGGGCGCGAGCGGGACGGTCTCGCTCGGCAACATCACCGGCGGGCCGCTGGTCGTCGAGACGCGACTGACGCCATCCTCGGCGGCTCTCGACCGGGCGCTGCGCGTGCGGCTCGAGGCAGACAGCGAGGTCGTCGCCATCGGACGGCTCGGCTCGCTGCGACGGTGGACGAATGTTGGAGCAACGCTCGATCCGGGCGAAGGAGTCGCGCTGGAGGCACGCGTCGATCTGCCCGCAGGCCAGGCGGCGGCGGAGGCCGGCGGCCAGTCCGTCGAGATCACCGCCGAGCTGCGCGGGCGGCCGGCACGAGACGGAAGGTGACGGCGACGAGAGCGCTCGCACGGACGCTCGCCTGGGCCGCCGCGGGGCTCGCGGCGGGGATCGTGCTCGCGGTCGCCGCGCCGCTGGCGTTCGACGCGCGTCCCTACAGCGTGCTCTCGGGGAGCATGGAGCCGGCGATCGCGGCCGGCGACCTCGTCGTCGCCCGGCGTACGCCGGCCACCGCGATCGGGATCGGAGACGTGGTGACCTTTCGCGATCCCGACGACGGCGCGCGGCTGATCACCCACCGGGTCGGCGGCATCCGCCGCGACGGCGGCCGGATCGCATTCGTTACCAGGGGCGACGCGAACACCGGTGTCGAGCGCTGGCGGGTCTCGGCCGACGCCGACGTCGGCCGGGTCGCCTACAGGCTGCCGCTGCTCGGCCACGTGGCGGTCGCCACGCGGACCCGAACGGGGTTCGCGCTGCTCGTCGTCCTGCCGCTGCTGGCGCTCGCGATCAACGAGCTGGCGCGGATCTGGCGCCCGGCGGCGGAGAAGGAGGCTCCCGGTGCGGCGCGGACCTAGCGGGCTCCCGACCCTCCTCTGGGTCTACGCGGCGCTGGCGGTCGCCGCGATCTCCGTCGGCGGCGTGGTCGCCGCGTTCAAGGCGTCGACCGACAGCCCCGGGAACGTCATCACGGCTGCGACGGACTTCCGCGCACCGGAGGTGACGGCCGTCGCCGTCGTCAAGAGCGAGGGCGGCACCGCCGGGCATGTCCGTCAGGGTGGCGGCTACCACGTCTACGCGAACGTCGCCGCCGACACCGGCGAGCCGGCGAGCGGGATCGCGTCCGTCACGGCCGATGCCTCGGCGCTGACCGCAGGATCGACGGCGGTCGCGCTCAGCGCCGGCTCGTACACGGCGGACGGAGCCTCATACGGCTACAGAAGCGCGCTGTTGACCGCCGACGACCCGCTTGCCGAGGGCTCGGCCGGCTTCTCGGTCACCGCCACCGACTCCGCGTCGAACAGCGACACGGCGAGCGGAACGGCGACGGTCGACAACACGGCGCCCCAGGCCGACGACGTGCAGACCTCGAACGCGAGTGGCGGCAGCGCGGGCCTGGCCGAGGCGGGCGACACGCTCACCCTCACGTCAAGCGAGATCCTCGATCCCGCCACGATCCTCAGCGGCTGGACCGGCGCATCGGCCGACGTCGTCGTGCGCATCTACGACGGTGGCGCCACGGCCGACCACGTCGAGATCTGGGCGGCCGGCAACGCGAGCGCGCTGCCACTCGGGACGGTCGCGCTCGGGGGCACCGGATACGTCACCGGCGGAGCCGGCGACCACATCGAGTTCGGCAGCGCCGGGACCGCCTCGTCGATGGCCCAGAGCGGCGCCGCGATCACGATCGCGCTCGGGTCCTACCAGACGCCGACGGCCGCGGTCGCGGGAACCGAGAGCACGAGCGGAACCGTCGAGTGGACGCCATCGACGACGCTGACCGACCGCGCCGGCAATGCGCTCGGCGCGACGGCGGCGACCGAGTCCGGCGCCGCGGACGTGGAGCTCTAGGTGAGCGGTCTCCGCCAGCTCACGCTCGCGCGAATGCTCGCGACGCTGGGACTGGTCGCAGCGGCGGTCGCGACGGTCGTCCTCGCCCCGGTCGCGGATCGCGGCGCCGGCGGTGCGCGGCTGACCGCGACCGCCACCGACGGCAGCTTCACGCAGTCCAACTCCCGCGACGGCCTGCCCCTCTTCAGCGCATCCGGCATCGCCCCCGGCGACAGTGTCGGCGGCACGGTGACGCTGACGAACACCGGCACGCTCGCGGGCCGCTTCACGCTCTCGGCGACCGACGTGACGGACGTCGCCGGCTCCGGCGGCGGGCTGCTGTCCGAGCGCCTGCAGGCGAGCATCGAGGACGTCACCGCTCCTTCGGCGCCGGTCGCCGTCTACGCCGGCGCCCTCGGCGCGATGGCTCCACGCGACCTCGGCGTCTTCTCGCCCGGCGAGTCCCGGACCTTCGAGCTCGTCGCCACGCTGCCCGACGGAGGCGCTCCTCCCGACGCGGAGAGCGGCGACAACGCCTTCCAGGACGCGCAGGCCAGCGTCCGCTACGTCTGGACGGCTGTCGAGGAGGAGCCGACGGCTCCCCCGCCGGCATCGCCCCCGCCGGCGTCGCCGCCCCCCGCGACGGCGCCCGAGGACGACGCGCCCGACGGGCGAGACAGCCGGGCGCCGCGGCTGCGCATGCGCGTGCCGCGCGTGCAGCGCGTCTTTCGCACGCGCCGCCTCGCGGTGCGCGTCCGCTGCGGCGAGCGCTGCAGGATCCGCGCCGGCGGCTGGCTGCGGGCGGGCCGCGGGCGACGGCTGCGCTTGCCGCCGTCGCGTGCCCGAGCACGCGCCCGCGACGCGCGACTGGTGCGGATCCGGGTTCCCCTCCGCCACCGTCGCGTGCTGCGCAGCGCGCTCGTGCGCGACAGGACCGTGACGATCCGGATCGTCGTCAAAGCCAGCGACCGCACGGGCAACGTGACGGTCCTGCGGCGGATGCTGCGCGCACGCGGACGCTGAGCCGCGGTCAGGACCGGTGGACCGGCCGGGCCGGAGTCGCCGCACGGCGCGCCGGAGCGCGTCGAGCGGCGTAGCCGACGGTCAGCATCGAGGCGCCGAGCACGGCCAGCAGCAGCGCGTCGAATCCGGTGATCGGCAGGCTGGGGCCGCGCTCGGCCGCAGGCGTCGGCTCGCGCGGCTCGGCCTCGGGAGGGAGCGGAACGACGATCGCTACGTCCTCGTCGCCGAGAACCGGCTCGTCGGAGTCGTCCGGAGGATCGCCGGGCTCGCCGTCGGGCGCGGTCGGCGGCGCATCGCCGCTCTGCGCGGGCGACGCCTGGAAGGGCGCGGCACCGCTGCCGGATGGCGCCGGCGCAGCGCCGGGATCGGTGCCCGAAATCGCGGGCGACTCGCCCTGCACGGCTCCGCCGCCGCTGGGGACGGCGTTCGGCACCGCCAGCCCGCCGCCCTCCGACGCTGCGGCCGCGGTGGCGCACGACAGGAGCGCGAGCACTCCGGCACAGGCGAGCAGGCGGGTCATCGGGAGGCGGTTCGCCGTCGGACCGGCGGCCTCCTCCCGGCCGCAAGGAACCGCCCGCGGTCAGACGATCGTCGGCACGCTGCCGCCGTCGACGCTCCAGGCGGCGCCGGCGACGTTGGACGCCCGCTCGGAGCACAGGAAGGCGATCACGGCGGCGATCTCCTCCTCGGTGCCGATACGGCCGATCGGAACCTTCGCGTCGAGCGCCGCGAGCACCTGCTCGCGGTCGGTTCCCTCGGCGGCGGCAACCTGGTCGGCCATCCCCCCCTCCTCCGTCCACAGGGGAGTGCCGACGACGCCCGGGGCGATCGCGTTGACGAGCACGCCGCGGGCGGCGAAGGCGTCGGCGAACGCACGCGAGAGCGACAGCTGCGCCGACTTCGTGACCGAGTAGGCCATGTTGCGCAGCGACGGCCGCTTGCCCGACGACGAGCAGACGTTGACGATCCGCCCCCAGCCGGCCTCCGCCATCCGCGGCGCGGCGCTGTGCATGAGGTGCATCGGGGCCATCACGTGCAGCTCCCACTGCTGCTGCCAGTCGTCGTCGGTCAGGTCGTCGAGCGCCACGGCGCGCGTCGTGCCCGCGTTGTTGACGAGCGCGTCGATGCGGCCGAAGCCGTCGACGCACGCCCGGACGATCCGGTCGGCCGCGCCGGGCTCGGTCACATCGGCGGGGAGGGCCTCCGCCCCGTCGCCGCAGTCCTCGGCCGCCCGCTCGAGCGCCTCCGCCCCGCGCGCGACCATCAGCACGCTCGCGCCCTCGTCGGCGAGCAGTCGCGCGGTCGCGAGGCCGATCCCGCGGCTGGCACCGGTCACCACGCAGACGCGTCCGTCGAGTCCGAGGTCCACGCCCGGAGTCTCGCAGCCCCATGACACGGCCGCCGCCGAGGCGATTTGCGGCCGCAATACGGCCGCAAGTCGGCACTGGGCCGGCCGTTCCGAGATGGTGCAGAGTTGGGGGCGCCAAT
>JBBECV010000034.1:10973-17216 GCA_040881635.1 Thermoleophilaceae bacterium | reverse complement strand
TTGCGGCCGCAATGCGGCCGCAAGCCCGCCCTCAACCGCGGGTGGCGTGCACGGCCGGGGTCGCGCAGTGGCGCATCGGCTCTCCCCGCAGCCCGGCGAGCAGGTTGTCGACCGCGATGTCGGCCATCTCCTCGCGCGTGGCGTGCGACGCCGAGCCCAGGTGCGGCGCGACGACGAGGTTGGGTGCGGTCAGCAGCGGGTGGTCGGCGGGCAGCGGCTCGGGGTCGGTCACGTCGAGCGCGGCGCCGGCGATCCAGCCCTCCGCGAGCGCGCGCCGCAGCGCGTCGGTGTCGACGACCTGGCCGCGCGCGGTGTTGACGAGATAGGCGTCGGCGCGCATCCGACGCAGGGCACGCTCGCCGATCAGGCCGCGCGTGCGCTCGGTCAGCGGGCAGTGCAGCGTCACCACGTCGGACTGGTCGAGCAGCTCGTCGAGCGCGACACCATCCCCGCGCCCGGTGTGGATCGCGCGCGCGCCGAAGCCCTCCACGCGCCGCTTGACGGCCCGGCCGATGCGGCCGAGGCCCACGATGCCCACGGTCGCGCGGTGGAGGTCGTGGCCGAGCAGCATCGCCGGCTCCCAGGTCAGCCAGTCTCCCGCGCGCACGGCCGCGTCGCCCTCCGCGATGCGGCGCATGACGGCGAGCATCAGCGCCAGCGTCAGGTCGGCGCTCGTCTCGGTCAGCACGTCAGGCGTATGGCCGACGGGAATGCCACGCGCCGCGGCGGCCTCCAGGTCGATGTTGTCGACGCCGACCGCGTACGTCGAGATCGCGCGCAGATCCGTCGCGGCATCGATCGCCTCGCGGTCGACCGGGTCGGTCAGCATGCAGAGCAGGCCCTCGGCCTCGGCCATCCGCTGGCGGAGCACCTCGCGCGACGGCGGGACCCGCTCAGGCCAGACGTCGACCTCGTGCTCGGCCGCGAGCCGCTCGATCGCCGCACCCGGAATTCGCCGCGTCACGAAGCACCTGGCCATGCCGGAACCCTTCCACAGCGGGGCGAGCGCTACCGCTTGGCCGTCAGGGAGGAGCCGTTCTCCGGGTCGAAGAGCTGGATGTGCGAGGCGTCGACGAACAGCTCGCACTGCTGGCCCTCCTGCGCGTCCGTCTCCGCGGACAGGCGCGCCACGACGCTTCCGCGCTCGCCGCCGCCGGGCACCTCGCCGGCACCGGTGTCCTCGGCGAGCTCGCGCAGGTCCTCGGACTCGATCTTCTCGTCCGACTCGACGGTGAAGTGGACGTAGACCTCCGAGCCCATCGACTCGCGGACGTCGATCGTCGAGCCGAACGTGGCGCCGGCGCCGCGCGCGTCCTCGGACAGCAGCGACGCGTCCTCGAAGCTCTCGGGCCGGATTCCGGCGATCAGCTGCCGCCCGTCCTCGATGCGGCCGACGCGCTCACGCAGCTCCTGCGGCAGCGTGACATCGACCATCGGCAGCTTGACCGTGTCGCCGTCGAGCCGCGCGGGCATGAAGTTCATCGCGGGCGAGCCGATGAAACCGGCGACGAAGAGGTTGCGCGGGCTGCGGTAGAGCTCCATCGGCGACCCGACCTGCTGCAGCAGCCCGGCCCGCATCACGGCGACGCGGTCGCCCAGCGTCATCGCCTCGGTCTGGTCGTGGGTGACGTAGATCGTCGTCGTCCCGAGCCGCTGCTGGATCCGCGACACCTCGGTCCGCATCTGCACGCGCAGCTTCGCGTCGAGGTTCGACAGCGGCTCGTCCATCAGGAAGGCCGCCGGCTCGCGCACGATCGCCCGGCCCATCGCCACCCGCTGGCGCTGGCCGCCGGAGAGATTGGCGGGCTTGCGGTCGAGGTGCTCCTCGAGGTCGAGGATGCGAGCCGCCTCCTCGACGCGCTTGTCGATCTCGCCCTTGTCGATCCCGTGGAGCTTGAGCGAGAAGCCCATGTTGTCGCGCACGCTCATGTGCGGGTAGAGCGCGTAGTTCTGGAAGACCATCGCGATGTCGCGATCCCTGGGGCCCTCCTCGTTGACGACCTTGTCGCCGATCCGCAGCTCGCCGGCCGTGATGTCCTCGAGCCCGGCGACCATCCGCAGCGCGGTCGACTTCCCGCAGCCCGAGGGCCCGACGAGGATGACGAACTCACCGTCCTCGATCTCGAGGTCCATGTCCTTGACGGCCTCGTAGCCGTCGGGGTACTGCTTGGTGACTCCGTCGAGCGTGATGCTGGCCACTGCCGGCGTCCTTACCCTCGCGGCGAACGCGACAAACGGCGTTGGCCGAGCAGGCGGCGGTAGAGCGACAGCAGCGAGCCTGGGTCGCTGCGCTGAGCGCCGACGTTGCGCTCGTCGGGGTCGACCGCCGGCAGCCACGGCTCGCCGGTCGTGAACCCGCCCGTCGGGGTGGCGTCCCACTGCATCGGATGGCGGTGCGGGTCGCGGCCCGCGCGGTCGTAGGGCGGGTCGTGGCCGGGTCCGTCGCGCATGCCGATCTCGTCGCCCTGGTAGATGAAGATCAGCCCCGGCAGCGAGCAGATCAGCTCGGCGGCCGCGCGGACGTTCTCGTAGCCGTAGCGGTCGGGCAGGCGCGGGAAGTCGTGGTTGGAGAGCACCCACGCCGGCGTGCCGGGCAGCTCCAACGTGGCGTCCACGAGCGCGCGCATCGCCCCCCGGTCCCACGGCGCATGGAACAGCTCGAAGGCGAACACGGCGTCGAGCGACTCGAGGTAGGGCGCCGCGTCGGCGGTCGGCACGTATGCCTCCCCCACGAGCAGCGCGTCGCCGGCCGCCTCGCGCAGCCCGCGCAGGGCGCTGCGGATCTCGGGCCGGTTGCGCGAGTAGAGGTGCTCGAGCTGCGCGTACTCGTCCGGCAGGGGCAGCGCCGCCGGCACGCTCGCCGGCGGGTCGTCGCGGAGCTGGTCGTCCTTGATCAGGCGGTCGATCGCATCGACGCGGAAGCCGTCGACGCCGCGGTCGAGCCAGAAGCGGACGACCTCGCCCATCGCGGCCACGACCTCCGGGTTGCGCCAGTCGAGGTCGGGCTGCTCCGGATAGAAGCTGTGCATGTACCAGCGGTCGCCGCCCGCCGGGTCGGGGGACCAGGCGGGACCGCCGAAGACCGAGCGCCAGTTGCAGGGCGGGCCGCCGTCCCGCCCTTCCGCCCAGATGTACCAGTCGGGGCGATCGCGGAACCATGGGTGCTCGATCGACGTGTGACAGGGGACCAGGTCCAACAGGACGCGCAGCTCGCGCGCATGCGCCTGCTCCACGAGGCGGTCGAAATCCGCGAGGGTCCCGAAGAGCGGACCGACGGCGGCGTGGTCGGAGACGTCGTAGCCGAAGTCCGCGCCCGGCGACGGGTAGATCGGCGACAGCCACAGCCCGTCGACGCCGAGGTCGACGAGGTGGTCGAGCCGGCCGGCGATCCCCTCCAGGTCCCCGATGCCGTCCCCGTCCGAGTCCTGGAACGAGCGCGGGTAGACCTGGTAGATCGCCGCGTTCTCCCACCAGGCGCTCACTCCCGCAACGTAGCGGCACCGCGCCGCATGGCTCAGAGCGCCGCGAGCGCCTCGCGCGACGCGGACTCGCCGGAGCGGACGGCGCCGTCCATGTAGCCGGACCAGGTCTCGGCGACCTCGGCACCGGCCCAGTGCAGCGGGCCGATCGGCGCGCGGAGGGCGTCGCCGTAGGCGGTCCAGGCGCCGGTCGGCATGTGGCAGCCGTAGCAGCCGCGGGTGTGCTCCTCCTCGGCCCACAACCGCTCGACGTAAGCGTCGGGGCGGGCGGCGCGCGGGCCGAGCAGGCGCGTGAAGCAGGCGACGACGGCATCGCGGCGCTCGGCCTGCGGGAGCCGGCCGAGCTCGCGCGCGTGGCGGCCCTCCAGGAAGCCGAGCAGGACGCCCGGCCGGCCGCCGGGCGGCGAGTTGTCGAAGATCACCCTGACCGGCCCCGTGTCGCTGGTCGCCTGCCCGGAGAGGCCGTCGCCGCGCCAGAACGGCTCGTCGTAGATCGCCATGCACTTCGCGACCGTGCCGAGCGGCATCCGCTGGGTGAGCTGGTCGCGACGGCCGGGGAGCGGCGGGGCGTAGACGATCCGGCCGGCGAGCGTCGGCGCGAGCGCGACGATCGCCCGGCGAGCCCTGACGGCCAGGCGCTCCGGCTCCGACCCCGCCGCCGCCCGCTCGGCGTGAACCGTCACGCCGTCCGCCCGGTGCTCGATCCGGCGCACCGGCGCGCCCAGCACGACCGCGTCCTCGCCGAGTCGCTCGGCGAGCCGGATCGCCACCAGCTGCGAGCCGCCGACGAAGCGGTCCTGCTGCGCGCCGCCGCCCGTCTCGAGCAGCCGCTCCAGGCGCCCGGCCGAGTGGATGTAGAAGAGCACGTGCAGCAGCGAGAGGTCCTCCGGCTCGGCCGCCCAGACCGCCTCGATCGCGAGCTCGAGCAGGTCGCGGCCGCCGCGCGTGCGGACGTTGCGCCGCAGCCAGGTGCGCGCGGTCTGGGCGTCCCAGTCGGCGGACCGGGCGGCGGCCCACGGGCGGTCGAGCGGGACATGGCGCGCCATCCGGTCGAGCCGCGCTTGGGCCTGCATGACGTCGAGCAGCACCAAAAGCCCGATGCGCGGGATCGTCCCGCGGTAGCGGCGCAGCCTTCCGCGCCACTCGATCAGGTGGCTGCCCTCGTCGTATGTCGAGAACGTGTCGACTCCGACATCGGCCGCCAGCGCCGCGATCCGGTCCTGGGTCGGGCCGATCCACTGGCCGCCGACCTCGACTACCGCGCCGTCGCCGATCGGCTCGTTGAGCAGCCGGCCGCCGACGCGGTCGCGCGCCTCGAGCACCGCGACGGAGGCGCCCGCCGAGCGCAGGTCGCGCGCGGCGACCAGGCCCGCGAGCCCCGCTCCCACGATCGCCACGTCGACCTCGCGTACGTCGGCCATGGCGAAACCGTACCCAGCCGACGCCGACCGGCCCGACGCCTGCCTGCCCGCGTGCTCGCCCCGCTAGCCTCACGCCGGGTGCAGGACCAGCGCCGGCTCGACATCCGCACGCTCGCGATCGCCAGCGTCGCCTCGGCGACGGCCGCGGCGCTGACGTCGCAGTTCTGGATCAAGGGAACGCCGATCGCGGCCGCGGTGACCCCCGTGGTCGTCGCGCTGATCAGCGAGATGCTGCACCGCCCGACCGAGCGGATCGCACAGCGGCTGACCGCCGACACCGGCGCGTCGCCGCGGACGGCGGACGAACCAGCCCCACCCCGGCAGCCGCCAGCCGGACCGGCCGACGCCGCCGCCGGCGTGCGGGTCTACCGCGGCGGACGCCGCCGCCGGGTGGCCATCGGAGCGGCGCTCGCGACCGGCGCGCTCGCCTTCGCCACCGCGGCGCTGGCGCTGAGCGTGCCCGAGCTGATAACCGGCCAGTCGCTGTTCAACAGCGACCGCCGCACGACGCTCGGCGGCGCCAAGGTGCCGCCGGCAGCGCAGGAGCCGCCCGCGAGCCCCGAGCCGGCGCCGGCCGAGCCGGAGCCCCAGCGTCCGGAGCGCGAGAGCGAGCGCGAGCGCTCGGAGCCCGAGCCCCAGCGGCGGCCCCGGCAGCGCACGACCACCGAGACCACGCCGGAGAAGGCCCCGCCGCCGACGACCACGACCGAGACCGAGACGACCGAGTCGCCATCCTCGCGCACGCTCGATCCGTCGGGCACGGCCACGCCGGGCGCGGAGGTCGCGCCTGTCGGCAAGTAGCCGGCTAGCTCTGCTGCACTATCCGCTGCTCCCCCTCCGGCCGGCGGCCGTCGCGGCCGACGTAGCCGCCCTGCGCGCCGACGATCACGTAGACCGCGTCGACGTCGCCGACGTTGCGCAGCTTGCGGTGGACGGGCGGATCGACGCGCGCGAGGCCACCGGGCTCGAGCCGGTGGCTGGCGCCGTCGCCGAACTCGATCTCGATCGTGCCGGCGTGCACGAAGTAGAGCTCCTCCTGGCGGTCGTGGTAGTGGAACCCCGTCTCGATGCCCGGCGGCATCACGATCGCGTTCACGCCAAGCTCCTTGACGCCGAGCTCCTGGCGCACCTTGCGGAAGCCCGGACCCTCGCCGATGTCGTCGAGATTGGCGACCGCGTATCCGTCGCCCTCGGTCACGTTCGTCATGCGGTGACCTTACCGGGGTAGGAGTCACACATGGTCAGGATCGGCGCTCGGGGTGGAGCTACAGCGCTTGGCGGGGCGGCGTCAGCCTGCCGTCTCGGCGCGGGGCCCGCCCCGCCCCCCCCCGCCCCCCCCCCCC
>JBBECV010000034.1:0-10963 GCA_040881635.1 Thermoleophilaceae bacterium | reverse complement strand
CGCGGCGCAGGCCGCGCAGCGCCCATGCGCCCAGGACGACGAGCAGGGCGAGCACGGCGCCGTAGGCGAGCAGGCTGTCGGCGGGCGCGCCGGAGATGAACTGGCGGCCGGCCTCGACGATCGGCGTGATCGGGTTGACCGTCGCCACCACCTTGACCCAGCCGGCGAGCAGGTCGAAGGGCACGTAGACAGGCGCAAGGAAGACGATCAGGAAGACCGGCGTCTGCATCAGCGGGCCAGCCTGGAGCGAGCGGAAGCGCAGCGCGATCCCTGCGGCCCACATCAGCGCCGCGACGTTGATCAGCAGCGCGAGGCCGTAGAGGCCGAAGAGGTCGACCGGGCCGCCGCCGACCTGCATGCCCGCGACCAGCGCGACGGCCGTCAGCACGATCCAGACGAACACCGCCCGGCCGACGGCGACGAGCGCGTAGCCGCCGAGGATCGCCCGCCGGTTCGGCGCCGCGAGCATCATCCGGCGGCCGATGCCCGACTCGAAGTCGCGCGCGATCGCGAAGCCGGTGAACACGCCCCCGAAGGCGCTCGCCTGCAGGAGCACGAAGACGAACTGGAACGTCGTGTAGTTCTCGGGGAAGTCGAACCCCGGGACGTTGCTGACCCCGGAGAGCCCGCCCGCGAACGCGGTGAAGAAGAACAGCGGGAACATCACCGCCGGCACGACGAGCGTCGGGTTGTGGAAGAAGGTGTGCAGCCCGCGCCAGGCGACGCCGCGCGCGACCGAGGCGCTGCGCCCACTCACGTGCGCACCACCCGCTGGCGCAGCGTCGCGATCGCCAGCGGCAGGAAGACCGCCACGATGCCCGCCGTCATCGCGAACGCGAGTGCCAGCGCCTCGCCGTCCCAACCGCCGTAGAAGAGGCTGCGGATCCCGTCGAGCATGTGGCTGACGGGGTTGTAGGTGGCGACCGTCTGGAACCACTCCTTCTCGAGCAGGTCGAGGGGCAACCCCATTGTCGACAGGAACAGGAAGACGAACAGGACCGGGAACAGCCCCTGCACCGCCTCGCCGTTGCCGAAGCGGAAGGCGGCGGTGACGCCGATCAGCCCGAACGCGAACACGATGCAGACGACGAGCGCGACCAGGACGAGCGCACCGGCCGCCCCCGTCTCGAGGCGGGCGCCCGCGGCGAGCCCGACCGACAGGAACACGACGCCCTGGACGACGCCGAGCGCGATCGTGCCCGCGACCTGCCCGGACACGAGCCCGGTGCGGCTCACCGGCGTCAGCGCCATCCGGTCGAGGAAGCCCGACTCGATGTCGCGCGCCAAGTCGGCGCCGACCCCCGCGACGGCGAAGATGCCGGCCTGGATGAACGGCACGGCGAGGATGAACGTCAGGTAGTCCGGCGCCGGGAAGCCGCGCAGGCCGGCCGCGGCGTCGAGGCCGCCGGCGTTGATCGCGAACAGCATCAGCGGGAACGTGATCGCCGGTACCACCTGCGCGGGCTGGCGTGCGGTGCGGATCAGCGAGCGCCAGGCGATCGCGCGGACCTGGACCGGCGTGGAGGCGCTCAAGCCGCGGCACCCTCGACGGACGGCTCGGGGGCGACGCGCGCGTCGTCGTCCCCGTCGCCGGACCCCTCGAGCGAGCGGCCGGTCTTCGCCAGGAACACGTCGTCGAGCGTCGGCGCGTGCAGCTGGAGGCTGGCGACCGCGATGCCCTGGGCGTCGAGCGCGCGGACGACGTCGGCGAGCGCCGTGTCGCCCCCGCGCAGCCGCACGCCGATGCTGCCGCGCTCGTGGTGGACGCACTCGCCGTCGCCGAAGCGCTCGAGCACGCGCGCCATGTCGGCGCGACGGTCGGCCTCCGCGGGGACAGCCTCCAGCCCGGGGTCGCCGATCTCGGCCTTCAGGGCCGCCGGCGTACCCTCGGCGACGAGCTTGCCGTCGTCGATGATGCCCACGCGCGCCGCGAGCACGTCGGCCTCCTCGAGGTACTGCGTGGTGAGGAACACCGTGACGCCGTCCTCGGTCGAGAGCCGCTCGACCTCCTGCCAGAGCGACGCGCGGCTCTGCGGGTCGAGCCCGGTCGTCGGCTCGTCGAGGAAGAGCACGCGCGGGCGGTGGACGAGCGACAGCGCGAGGTCGAGGCGGCGGCGCATGCCACCGGAGTAGCCGCCGACCTTGCGATCCGCCGCGTCGCCGAGGCCGACGCGCTCGATCAGGTCGTCCCCGCGACGCCGGCGCTCGGTGGCGGGCAGCCCGTGCAGGGCCGTCTGGAGGCGCATGTGCTCGCGCGCGGTGAGGAACGGGTCGAGCGCGGCCTCCTGTAGCGCCGCGCCGATCGACTCGCGCACGCGTGCGCCCTCGCGCGCGACGTCCCAGCCAGCGACGCGCGCCGTCCCCGCCGTCGGCGGCAGCAGCGTGGTGAGCATCAGCACGGTGGTCGACTTGCCGGCGCCGTTGGGCCCGAGGAAGCCGTAGATCTCGCCCGGCTCGACGCGCAGGTCGATGCCGTCGACCGCGCGCGGGCCCTTCTTGAACTGCTTGACGAGGCCCTCCACCTCGATGCTCGCCGGGTGGTCGCTGGGACTCATCCCCGGCAGGCTAGCCGGCGCACGCCGTCGGCCGATTCCCGCACCCGAAATCTCCGCAACGAGCGGCGATCCTCCGAATGCCGCTTGACATGCTGGTGCGCGTCTGCTCTCATCCCGCCTTGGAGGACGCGACGGTCGCCTCGGCGGCCATGTCGCGACAGCGGAGTCGATGGAGTCGGACCGAACCCTCCCCGACACGTCGGCACATATCCCGCTCAGCCGGCGGGGCGTAGCTCGCGCGGGTCCAACCCCCTCCGGACCCTGAGCCGCCCCGCCCGCGCCCCCCCCCCCCCCCCCCACCCCCCCCCCCCCCCCGCCCCTCCCCCTCCCCCTCAGCCGCCGACGACCGAGCCGCCGTTGGGATGCAGCACCTGGCCGGTCATGTACGACGAGTCGTCGCTCGCGAGGAACACGTAGCTCGGGCCGATCTCGGCCGGCTGCCCCGCCCTGCCGAGCGGGACGTGGCCGCCGAAGCTCTCGACCTTCTCGGCCGGGAACGTGGCCGGGATCAGCGGCGTCCAGATCGGACCGGGCGCGACCGCGTTGACCCGGATCCCCTGCGGGGCGAGCTGGTTGCTGAGCGCGCGCGTCAGCGAGACGATCGCGCCGTTGCTCGCCGAGTAGTCGATCATCGACGGGTTGCCCTGGTAGGCCGTCACCGAGGTCGTGTTGACGATCGCCGAGCCGTCGGCCATGTGCGGCAGGGCGGCCTGGGTCAGGAAGAACATCGCGAACACGTTGGTCTGGAACGTCCGCTCGAGCTGGTGCTCTGAGATGTCCTCGAAGCTCCCGCGCGGGTGCTGCTCGCCGGCGTGGTTGACGAGCACGTCGAGGCCGCCGATCGCGTCGACGGTCCGCTCGACCGCGATGCGGCAGTTGCCCGCGTCGCGGATGTCGCAAGCGATCGGCAGGCCGCGCCGCCCGTGCTCCTCGATCAGCTCCACCGTGCGCTCGGCGTCCTCGTGCTCGTCGAGGTAGACGAAGGCGACGTCGGCGCCCTCGATCGCGAACAGCACCGCCACGGCGCGCCCGATCCCCGAGTCGCCGCCGCTGATCAGCGCCCGCTTGCCGTCGAGCTTGCCGCTGCCGGCGTAGTGCTCGGGAACCGTGATCGGCTCCGGCTCCATCCGCTCCTGGATCCCCGGCTGCCGCGGCTGGTGCTGGCCCGGCCGCTCCTCCTGCTGGCGCTCGTACTCGCTGTCCGCCATCCGGTCCGTCCTCCTCTGTGGCTCACGCCACACCTACCCAGCCAGGCCGCCGTTACGCTCGGTAGGGCGCGATGGCATTCGAGCTGCTCGTGTCGGCGTTCACCCCGGTCCAGCAGGACTACCTGCTGGAGGCGCGGCAGATGCAGGCGATGTCGTTCGTCGCGCACATACCGCTGGTGTGCTTTGGGGTGGCGTTCCCGGCGCTGGTGGTGTTCGCGGACTGGCGCCACTACCGGACGGGGAACCCGGTCTACGGCGTGCTGGCGCGACGGTGGTCGAAGGTCATGCTGGCGCTGTTCGCCGTCGGCGTCGTGACGGGGACGATCCTGAGCTTCGAGCTCGGGCTGCTGTGGCCGGCGTTCATGGCGGCGTTCGCCGACGTGTTCGGGCTCGGCTTCACGCTCGAGGGCTTCTCGTTCTTCCTCGAGGCGATCTTCATCGCGATCTACGTCTACGGCTGGGACCGCCTGTCGCCGCGCGCTCACCTGCTCACCGGCATCCCGGTGATCGTGGCGGGGATCACCGGGTCCTTCTTCGTGATCGCCGTCAACGCCTGGATGAACAGCCCGGGCGGCTTTCGGGTCGAGGACGGCCAGGCGGTCGACGTGCAGCCGTGGGAGGCGCTGTTCGCCAACCAGTACCTCGCGCACGAGATGGTCCACATGTACGTCGCGGCGTTCATCGTCGCCGGCTTCCTGACCGCCGCCGTCTACGGCTGGGGCTGGCTGAAGGGCCGGCGCGGCCGCTACGAGCGCGCGGCGCTGGCGATCGCGCTGACCGCCGCCGCGGTCGCCGCGCCCGTGCAGCTGTTCGTCGGCGACTGGGCCGCCCGGGTGGTCGCCGAGGAGCAGCCGGTCAAGCTGGCGGCGTTCGAGGACCTCGAGCAGACGACCGCGGGCGCCGGCTTCAGCGTCCCGGGCGGCCCGGAGATACCGCGGCTGCTGTCGCTGCTGGCCTTCCACGACCCCGACGCGACCGTGCGCGGGCTCGACGCCGTCCCCGCCGACGAGCGCCCGCCCGTCGGGATCGTGCGCACCTCGTTCCTGACGATGGTCGCGATCGGGACGCTGCTCGCCGCGCTCGCCGCCTGGTACCTGTACGTCCGCATCGGGCGCCGGCGACTGCCGGAGTCGCCGTGGTTCTGGCGCGCGGTGGTCGCGGCGGGCCCGCTGTCGGTCGTCGCTCTGATCGCCGGCTGGGTGACGACCGAGGTCGGCCGCCAGCCGTGGGTCGTCTACGGGGTGATGCGGACAGACGAGGCCGTCACCGGCGCCGACGGCGTCCCGGTCGGCTACGCGACGCTCGCGGTCGTCTACCTGGCCCTGCTGGCCGGGACGATCTGGATCCTGCGCCGGCTCTCGCGCGCGCCGATGCCGGACCTCGCTTGCGACGAGGAGGCGCGCGGCGATGGCTGAGGCGCCGCTGATCCTGATGCTGGTCGGCCTCGCCGCCTACACGATCCTCGGCGGGGCGGACTTCGGCGCCGGGTTCTGGGAGCTGCTGGCGCGCGGCCGGCGCAACGCCGAGCTGCGCGACCACACCCACCGTGCGCTGGCGCCGGTCTGGGAGGCCAACCACGTCTGGCTGATCTTCGTGCTCGTGATGTGCTGGACGGCGTATCCGGAGGCGTTCGCCTCGATCGTCACGACGCTGACGATCCCGTTCTTCCTCGCCGGCGTCGGGATCATCCTGCGCGGGGCGAGCTATGCACTGCGATCGGGTGTCGACAGCCCGCACGAGGAGGGTGGGCTCAGCCTCGTCTTCGCGCTGTCGTCGATCGTGGCGCCGTTCGCGCTCGGGACGATGGTCGGCGCGATCGCGGCCGGCGAGGTTCCCGTCGGCAATGCCGTCGGCGAGCCGGTCGACAGCTGGGTCAACCCGACGGCGCTGACCATCGGCGTGCTGGCGGTCGCGACCTCCGCCTACGTCGCCGCCGTCTACCTCGCCGGCGACGCACGGCGGATGGGCGCGACGGAGATGGCCGAGGCGTTCCGCCGCCGGGCCCTCGTGGCGGGAGTGGTCGCCGGCGGCATCGCGCTCGGCGCGCTGCTGGTGGTGCGCGCCGAGGTGCGCCCGCTCTTCGACGACCTGACCGGCGGCGCCGGCCTGGCGGCCGTGCTCGCCTCGGCCGTCGCCGGGGTCGCGACGCTCGCGCTGGTCGCGGCGCGGCGCTTCGAGCCGGCGCGCTACTCGGCCGGCGCCGCGGTGGCGGCGATCATCGCGGGCTGGGGGATCGCCCAGCAGCCGCGCTTCCTGCCCGGCCTGACGATCGAGGAGGCCGCCGCGAGCGACGCGACGATCGTCGCCGTCCTGATCGGCTTCGCCGTCGGCCTGCTGCTGCTCGTGCCGTCGCTCGCCTACCTGTTCCGCCTCGTGCTCACCGGCCGCTTCGACCCGGCGGCGCCGCTGCGCCCGAGCGAGCACGAGGGCCCGCCCGCGGCGGCCGAGCGCGCACGCGGCCGGCCGCTGCCCTACCCGTCGGCCACGGTGGCCGCCGCGGTCACCGCGGTCGGGGCGGCGGTGACGTTCGCCTTCGACGACCTGATCCGCGGCGCCGGCGTGGCGGCGATGCTCGCCGGCGCCGTGGCGCTGTTCATGGCGCTGGGAACGCTCGACGAGCCGTAGGCGCCGTCAGCCGACCGCGACCGGCTCGACCTCGCCCCGCTGGGCGGCCTCGGCGTGCGCGCGGCTGTCGCGACGCCGCACTCGGGGCCGCGCTGCTGGCGATGCCGCTCGGCATGGCGCTGGCGCTCGCCACCCCCGGCCGCGGCGGCGACGGCCTGCTGCCGGCGCGGCTCGCCGAGGTCAACGGCGCCTACGCGCCGCCGTGGGGGCTCACGCTCCTGCTCGCGGCGGCGCTGGTGCTGCTGATCGCATTCGGAGCCGACGAGCAGGTGCTGGTCCAGTTCTACGCCGTCGCGGTCTTCGCCAGCTTCCTGGGCGCGACCGCGGCGCGGCGGTGCTGTCGCGCCGCGAGCGCCGCTGGGTGCCGTTCTCGATCGCGGTCGCCGGCGCCGCGATCGTCACCGGCGTCCTCGCGGTGAACCCGCTGCGCGTCGACGCCGTCGTCGCGCTGCTCGCCGCGCTCGCGATCTCGACCTACCTGTGGCGACGCTGGCTGCTGTTCGCGCGCCGCCGGGGCGGATCCCCGGCGGCGAGTGGAGACGGTGGGAATTGAACCCACGTCCGCGGGCGTGCGGATACAGCTTCTACGAGCGTAGCCGGCCCTCTGTTCTCGTCCCGAGGTAGCCTGGCCGGCCGGGTTGCTCGGGACCAGCCCCTGTGTTGAGTCCCACCGGCGCCAGAGGCGCGCGTCGGTGGCTAGCCCGTTTCTGATGCCGGATTCCACCCCCACGGGCCGAGGGGAGGCCGACAGCACCGCTGGCTAGCTTTGGCTAGGCAGCGAGCGCGAACGAGTGATTCTCATCCGCAACTATGGTTTTGCCGGTTGTTTTACGAGGCCTACCGGCGACCTCGACTCGCGACTGCATCCACGGAACCGTCCACGTCGAAGCCTGTCGTCCCCGTGGCTGCCTCTCCAGTCTAGCGCTAGCCGTCGCGCTCGGCGAGGGCGCGCTGGATCTCGCGGGCCTGGTCCTTGGCCTTGAGGTCGCGGCGCTTGTCGACGCCGGTCTTGCCGCGGCCGACGGCGATCTCGACCTTGGCGCGAGGGCCCTTGAAGTAGACGCGCGTCGGGACGAGCGTGTGGCCCTTCTCCTTGGTGGCGCCGATCAGGCGGTCGATCTCGGCGGCGTGGAGCAGCAGCTTGCGCGGGCGCTCGGGCTCGTGGTTCTCGCGCGAGGCGGGCAGGTAGGGCGCGATGTGCATGTTGTGCAGCCAGACCTCGCCGTCCTCGATCGCGGCGTAGGCGTCCTTGATCTGGACGCCGCCGTCGCGGATCGACTTGACCTCCGAGCCCTGGAGCTGGATGCCGCACTCGATCCGGTCGTCGAGGTGGTAGCGGTAGGAGGCCTGGCGGTTGGTCGCCACGTCGCCGGCCGCAGCCTTGCGCTTTCCACCCTTCTTGGCCATCGCCGGGCTGACTCTACGCGGGGACGTCGAGGTCGACGCGGCCGCGCGCCGCCTCGATGCCGGCGACGGTCACCGCGATCGGGTCGCCGAGCCGGATCGCGCGGCCGGAGTCGGCGTCGATCAACTGGCTCTCGTGCTCGTCCGGGTTCCACCAGCCCGGCACCCGGCGGACCGGCAGGAAGCCCTCGAAGCCCTCGTCGCCGAAGCGGACGAACCAGCCCTTTGCGATCAGGCCGACGACCTCGCCGTCCCAGACCGGCGGCTCACCGGCTTGAGCCTCAGCCGCCGGCCACGGACCGCGGGGGGCACGGGGGGCGCGAGCCCCCCGACCCATCTCCGAGATGCGTCGCTCCAGGAGAAAGGCGGCGCAGACATCGTCGGCGTCGCGCTCGACCCGCATCGCGTCGCGCTCGGACTCGCTGCACAGCTGTCCGATCTCGTCCAGCTCGTGGGCGCGCGGGGCGCTCTCGCCGAGCCCGAGCCCGGCGAGCAGCGCGCGATGGGCGACCACGTCGGGATAGCGGCGGATCGGCGACGTGAAGTGGCAGTAGCGCGGCGAGGCCAGCCCGGCGTGGCCGAGGTTGCGCGGCGAGTAGTAGGCCTGCTTGAGCGAACGCAGCACCATCGAGCCGAACGCCTCCGCGCCGCGACCGTGCGCACGCGAGTAGGCCGCCGCGATCCGCGAGGCCTCGGCCGCGACGTCCGCCGCCTGCTGCGGGCTCATCGGATCGGGCACGGCCGGCGTCGGCACGTCGAGCGCCGCCATCTTCTCGACCATCGCCTCGACCGCGATCGGGTTCGGCTTCTCGTGGACGCGGTAGAGCGTCGGCAGCTTGCGGTCGGCAAGGTAGCCGGCGACCTGCTCGTTGGCGAGGATCATCAGCTCCTCGATCAGCGTGTGCGACTCGGTCTGCGCCTCGTGGCGGACGCCGGTGACGTTGCCGTCGCGGTCGAGCTCGAACGTCGGCTCGAGCGACGTGACCTCGAGCGAGCCGCGCTCCTCGCGGCGCCCGCGCAGCGCCCGCGCGACCTCGCGCACCGCGGCGAGCGGCGCGGCCCACGGCTCCTCGGCACGTGCGCGGCCGGCGAAGACCTCGTCGACATCGCCGTAGGCGAGGCGGGCGTCGGAGCGGACGACCGAGCGGTGGAAGGCGACGCGCCGCACGTCGACGCCAGCGACGTCCATCTCGACGGTCACGGCGAGACGGTCCTCCCCCGGCCGCAGCGAGCACTCGCCGTTGGAGAGCCGCTCGGGCAGCATCGGCTCGACGGCGCCGGGGACGTAGGTGCTGGTCGTGCGCCGCAGCGCCTCCGTGTCGACGGCGCCACCCGGCCGCAGGAAGGCGGTGACGTCGGCGATGTGGACCCACAGTCGCACCGCGCCGCCGTCGATACGCTCGGCCGAGATCGCGTCGTCGAAGTCGCGCGCGTCCTCGGGATCGATCGTGAAGGTCGGGAGGGCCGTCAAATCGAGCCGCCCGTCAGCCTTCGGCCAGCCAGGCGCCACGGGGAGTCCGGGGGGCGCGAGCCCCCCCCCCCCCCCACCATCCCCCCGACCTCATCCTCCATGCGGCGCGGGAACGAGCGGCGCAGCCCGCGGTCGAGCATCAGCGCCTCGACGACGTCGCGTGCGACCGACGGCCGGCCGATCGTGCGGATCACGCGCGCGCCGCGCTTGCCGGAGCCGACGAGCACGAGCTCGCCCTCGCGGGCCTTGCCGCGCGCCACCTCGACGCGCGCGCCGCCGCGCCCGAACAGCGGCTCGGCGACGAGCATCCGCCCGCGGCGCCCGAGCACCGCGACCATCGGCAGCTCGACGCGCGCCGGGCGCCTGGGCGCCCGTGCCGTCACCGGCCGGACGCTCTCTCGGCCAGCTCGTCCAGCGCCACGGGCAGCGCCTCGTCGCGCTCGGTCTCGACGTCGTCCTTCGCCTTGACGCTCGGCTGGACGCCCTTCTCGCCGATGTTCTCGCCGTTCGGCAGAAAGTACTGGCCGACGGTGATGTCGAGCAGCCCGCCGTTCGAGAGCGGCTGGACCTCCTGGAAGACGCCCTTGCCGAAGGTGCGCGTGCCGACGACGGTGCCGCGGCGGTGGTCGCCGATGGCTCCAGCGACGATCTCCGAGGCGGACGCGGTACCGCGGTCGACGAGCACGACGACCGGGACGTCCGCGGCGATCGCCTCGCCGACGGCCTCGTACTCGCGCTCGGGCTTCGTGCGCCCCTTGGTCGAGACGATCAGGCCGTCCTCGACGAAGATCGAGCCGACGAGCACCGCCTCCTGGAGCAGTCCGCCACCGTTGCCGCGCAGGTCGAGCACGATGCCCTCGGCGCCCCGGTCGAGCAGCCCGTCGACCTCCTTGCGCAGCAGCCCGTGGGCGCCCTCGCTGAACGTCGACAGCTCGACCACCCCGAGTCGCGCCCCGTCGCGCTCGACGATCCTGCCGGTCGCGACCGGGATGTCGATCCTGGCGCGCTCGAGCTTCAGCGTGCGCCGCGCGAACGTGTCGGGATCGACGACCTGGAGCGACACCTCGCTGCCGGCCGGCCCCTTGATCCGCGCCGTGGCGACGCTGGCCGACAGGCCGGCGATCGAGCGGCCGTCGACCTCGGTGATGAACTCGCCCTTGCGGATCCCCGCCTGCTCCGCCGGCGACCCCGCGAAGACGTTGAGGACACGCAGCCCGCGCTTGTCCTGGTCGACGTTCATGCCGACGCCCTCGAAGCGACCCTCGACCGACTGCTGGAACTCGGTCGTCTCCTTCGGAGTCAGGTAGCCGGAGAAGCGGTCGTCGAGGCCCTCCACCATCCCGCGCAGCGAGCCCTGCTCGAGCTGCGCGTCGTCGACCTCCTTGTAGAAGTCGTCCTTGATCGCGTCCTCGACCTCGGCGCGCAGCGCGCGGTCGCCCTGCACGAGCGCGTCGCGCACCGGCCCCGGCAGCGCAGTCGGATGCCCGCCGAGCCAGATGCCCGTGAGCAGTATCGCGATCCCGAGGGCGATCGCGGCGGTTGTCCTGGTGAGGGAGGTCACGGGCGGGAGCGGCCGCGGTCCAGGCGCGGCCAGCAGCCAAGGGTAGTGACGCCGACGCAGGGCCGCGGGAGGCAAGCCCCGGCGGCCCCGCCTCCAGCCGGCCAGGCGAACACCGGGGGGCCCCGGGGGGGGGGGGCCC
>JBBECV010000033.1:0-10848 GCA_040881635.1 Thermoleophilaceae bacterium | reverse complement strand
ACGACGACCTCGCCAAATTCGTCTACAAGCGCCTCAAGCGCCGCCCGATGATCCTCCCCGTCGTCATCGAGGTCTGAGCGCGGGCTCCTCGGTCGCCGCGCGGTCCCGGCTCTCGCGCGGTGGCGAGCGCTCGATCCGCTCACGCAGCTCGCGCCCGCGCCCGGCGTTGACGGCCCGCCGGACGCGCGCCTCGTCGACGTCGGCGCCGCGGGCGGCGGCCAACTCGAGCAGCTCCTGGCGCTCGTCGGCCTCGCGCCCCGCGTTCACGAACACCCAGCCGAGCAGGCACACGGTCAGGATGCTCTCCTCGATCATCATCACCGCGCCGGCGGCTCCCTGGTCGGCGAGCGCGCCGATCGACCAGAGCGCGCGGCCCGGGGCGTAGTCGGGGTAGAGGACGACCTCGGACCAGAGCAGGACGTTCGCGAGCACCGCGCCGCCGAAGCGCAGTGCGACGACGTAGACGAGCTTGCCCGCGCTCCCGAACCACTCCGGCTTGGGCAGCGGGCCGAACAGCGGCATCCACGCGAGCGCACCGGCGGTCACGAACCCGGCGTGCATCGCCGCGTGCAGCGGCTCGCTTACGAGCGTGCCCTGGTAGAGCACCGGCAGGTGCCAGACGTAGAGGTTCGTGAGCCAGAGCGGGAACGCCACCCCCGGATGCGCGAGGAAGCGCAGCCGGTCGATCGCACGCACGCGCAGCAGCGGCGCGATCACCGGCCCGGTGAGCCCGATCACGACCAGCAGCGCCCCGATGTCGGCCAGCAGCAGATGCTGCGCCATGTGCGCGACGAAGACCTCCTCGCCGAGGTGGGCGATCGGGGAGACGAGCGCGAGGGCGATCACCGCGATACCGCCGAGGAAGGCGGCCTGGCGGGCGCGCGGGACCGGCCGCCCGCGCTGCTCGAGGCTGCGCGCGCGCCGCACGTACGCGGCGGCCATCAGCGCCAGCGGCAGGAGCTCCAGCGGTGCGAGCGCACCGCTGCCTACGTGCGCTAGCGGTGCGACCGTCGTCGGGCTCCATCCATGGCTCGACAGACGGTATCGATCGTGCGCGTGGTCCAAGTCGTGCACGCCCGGCTCAAGCCACGGTCGGCACCTCCCGAAGAGGAAGCATGCGCGGACGCAAGCAGGAGGTCGAGCAGCTGCGGGCGAGCCTCTCGGAGGCGCGACGCCGGGTCGCGACGCTGGAGCAGGAGATCCAGGAGCTCCGCACCCGAGATCCGCTCACCGGGCTTCCGCTGCTCGACGCGCTCGAGCGGCGGCTCGGGCCGGAGGTCGAGCGGTCGCGGCGTCACGGCCGGGCGCTGACGGTCGCCGTCGTCGACATCGACGGCTTCCGTGGGATCAACGCCCACCATGGCCGCGCGATCGGCGACGACGTGCTGGCGGCGGTCGGCCAGGTGCTGACCCGCCACACCCGCGCGAGCGACGTGGTCAGCCGGTCGGGCGCCGACGAGTTCGTCGTCATGCTGCCCGAGACCTCGGGCGCCGAGGCGCTGCAGGCGTTCGGGCGGATCTTCCTCGAGCTCGAGGCACTCAGCGTCGGGCCGGTCGAATGCGTGGCCGCGTCGGTCGGCGTGGCCGAGTGGGAGCGCGGCATCACGCCGGACGTGCTGCTCGCCACCGCCGGCTCGCGCGTGGATGCCGCAAGGTCGCTGGGCGGCGGCCGCGCGGCGGCGGGCGACCCCGTGCCCGACGAGGAGGAGTCGCAGGGCGACGTGATCGCAGCGCTGGCGGAGGCCCTGATCGAACGCGATCGCTACACCGGCGAGCACTCCGAGTCGGTGGTCGGGCTGGTCGAGCGGGTCGCACGCGGGCTGGGGCTCAGCGCGCCCGACATCGCCAACGTCAAGGCGGCCGCGCTGCTGCACGACATCGGCAAGGTGGCGATGCCCGACGAGATCCTCAACAAGCAGGGCCCGCTCGATGACGACGAGTGGAGGACGATGCGCGAGCATCCCGTGATCGGCGAGCGGATCCTGCGCGCGATCCCGGGCATGGGTCCGATCGCGCGCATCGTCCGTCACGAGCACGAGCGCTTCGACGGCGGCGGCTATCCCGACGGATTCGCCGGCGACGAGATCCCGATCGGCTCGCGGATCATCCTCGCCTGCGACGCCTACCACGCGATGACCTCCGACCGGCCGTACCGGAAGGCGGTCTCGCATGGCGAGGCGATCCGCGAGCTCGTCGCCGGAGCGGGGACGCAGTTCGACCCACGCGTGACCGAGATGCTGATCGGCTCGCTCTACGGCCAGCGCCAGGCCGGCGAGGGGCGAACCGAGGCGGAGGCCGCCGCGGCGGTGGCGTGAGCGGCAGGGGCTCGAATCGCGTCCGGCGAGCGCTACGATGACCTAGGTGTTGTCGGAGGGCGCCCCACTCGGTCTGCTGGACGCCGTCGACTCGAGGCGCTACCTGCCGCACGCGATGCTGGCGACGGTCGCGGTGGTCATCGCGCCGGCGGTCCTCGTGATCTCGCTCACGCCGCTCGGCGGGCTGACGGACGTCGCTCTCTCGACGCTGCTCGCCGTCGGCCTGTCGGTCGCGACCGGCAGCGCCGGGTCGATGGTCTGGGCTCGGACGCCTGCGTCGAGCGAGATGCCCTTCGGCGACCTGATGCTGTGGACGTGGGCGAGGCGGGTCTGGCGCGAGCGCCGTGTCGCCGCCGCGCCCGATGTCGCCGGCGGCGCGCGGCGGCTGAGCGCCCTCGAACGCCTGACCGTCGTCCTCGAGGCCGCCAGCGACCGTACGCACGGCCACAGCGCCCGCGTCAAGCGCCACGCCCACCGGGTCGCGCGGCAGATGCGCCTGCCGGAGGAGGAGGTCGCGCGCGTGCGTGCCGCCGCGTCGGTCCACGACGTCGGCAAGATGGGCATCCCCCGCGCGACGCTGCTGTGTGAGGGCATCCCGACCGAGGACGAGCGCGGGCTGATCGAGCTGCACGTGACGCGGGGCGCGCAGATGGTGGCCGAGGCCGGCGACCCCGAGCTGGCCACGATCGTCCGCCACCACCACGAGCGCTTCGACGGCGGCGGCTATCCCGACGGCCTCGCCGGCGACGAGATACCGCTGGGCGCCCGGATACTCGCCGTCGCCGACGCGTTCGACCATCTTGCCTGCGACGGATTCGCCGGGGCCGCGCGAAACTCGGTCGACGCGCTCTCGGAGCGGGCCGGCTCCGAGCTCGATCCGGCCGTCGTGTCGGCGTTCGCGACTTACTACTCCGGCCGGCGCTCGATCGCCGGCGCCGCAATGGTCGCGACGGCGCCCCAGCGCGCGGCCAGGTGGCTGACCGCCGCTCCATCGGCGATCGGGTCGGGCGCCGCGCCGCCGCTCGCGCAGAGCGCCTGCGCCGCCGGCGTCGCCGCGATCGCCGGCATCTGCCTCGCCGGCGCGCCGGCGGGCGGCGGCGGGGAGGGAAGGAGCGGCGAGCCTGCCTCACAACGGCCGGCCGGCGGCGTTGCCGTCCGCGACGGCGCTGGCGCACAGGTGGCGGGCGCTCGTCCAGCCGGCCGCGACCGCGGCCTGCCGGGCCGGACCGTCGCGCAGGCGCCCGCGTCCGGGAGGCGGCCGAGTCCTTCGGGCGACGGTCAGGGCCCCGCGTGTCCCGTGGTCCCGGCGACGGGCTCGCCGGCACCGCCCGCGCCGACGAGCGCGGGGCCGCGGGCGGCCGAGCGGACCCCGTCCGTCGGCGCGGACGCGATCGAGCCCGTGTCGCTGCTCGAGCCGGTGGCGCCGAGCACCCCCTCGCAGCCGATCGTGGATGCCGTCGAGGACGTCGTCGAGGCGGTCGAGCCGCTGCCCGTCCTGAAGCTCGCCCCGACCGTCGACGGCCTGCTGCCTTGAGGCGGGAGCGAGCGAGGCTCGCGCCGCTGCTGGCGGCGCTCGCGCTGCTGTGCGCCGCCGGCTGCGGGGCGGCGACCGCGCAGGCGGCCGAGCCGCGGCCCAACGTCATCGTGATCATGACCGACGACCAGACCGTCGCCGACCTCCGCGCGATGCCGGCGACGCGCCGCGCGTTCCTGCGCCACGGCGTCACCTTCGAGCGCTCCTACGTCTCCTACCCCGTCTGCTGTCCGTCGCGCGCCAGCTTCCTGACCGGCCGCTACGCGCACAACCACGGCGTCTGGGGCCTCTACCGGCCGACGGGGGGATACACCCGCTTCGACGACCGCGACGCGCTTCCCGTCTGGCTCCAGCGCGCGGGCTACCACACGGCCCACGTCGGCAAGTTCATGAACGGCTACGGCAGCGACCGGCCGGCGATCGTGCCGCCCGGCTGGAGCGAGTGGTACGGCGCCGTCGACCCCACGACGTACCGGATGTGGGGCTACACGCTGAACGAGAACGGCCGCCAGGTCACCTACGGCGATCCGTTCGACGACGACCCCGCGACCTACCAGACCGACGTGCTGCGCGACAAGGCGCTCGCCATCGTCCGGCGCGGCGGCGGCTCGGCCAGTCCCTTCTTCCTCTCACTGTCGTTCCTCGCTCCCCACCACGAGGAGCACGGCGTCCGTTTGCGGACGGGCCTCACGGTGCGGCCGGCGCCGCGCCATCGCGGCCGGTTCGCCGCCCTGCCGCTGCCGCGCCCGCCGAGCTTCGGTGAGACCGACCGCTCCGACAAGCCCGGCTTCATTCGCCGCTTCAAGCGGTTCGACGACGCCGCGATCGCCGCGATGACGTCGGAGCTGCGGGTCCGTCGCGAGTCGCTGCTGGCCGTCGACGAGGCGGTCGCGGCGATCGTGCGCGAGCTGCGCGCTCAGGGCGAGCTGGCGAGCACCTACCTGCTCTTCACCTCCGACAACGGCTACATGCTCGGCGAGCACGGGGTGCCGAGCGGCAAGATGCTGCCGTACGAGCCGTCGACCAAGGTCCCGCTGCTGATCCGCGGCCCGGGCCTGGCGGAGCGCCGGGCGAGCCTCGAGCCGGTCTCGAACGTCGACCTCGCGCCGACGATCCTCGAGATCGCGGGGGCGAGCGCGGCGGGCGGAGCGCCCGTCGACGGGCGCTCGCTGCTGCGCTTCGCTCGCAACCCGCGCCTTCGAACGGACCGCATGCTCCTCCACGAGACCGGCGGCCTGCGGGCCCGGTCGACGCAGCCCGAGGACGACGGCGGGCCGGTCGCGCTGCGCACCATCCGGACGTACCGCGCGGTGCGCGACGACCGCTGGCTCTACGTCGTCTACCGCGGTGGCGGCCGAGAGCTCTACGACCTGCTGTACGACCCGTTCCAGCTCCGATCGCTGCACAAGGTCCCACGCTACGCCGCCACCCGACGCGCACTCGCCCGCGAGCTGCGTCGCCTGTCGACCTGCCGCGGCCGTCAGTGCCGCCTGCAGAGCCCGCCGATACCGGACCCGCTGGGTCTGTAGCTACCGGCGGTCGCTGATCGCGAGCGAGCCGTCGGACGCGACGGACATGGCGATCTCGCCCCGCACGAGCGCGCTGAGCTCGTTCCCGACCAGCTCGCGGCGCCAGCCGTGCAGGGCGCGGATGCCGTCGCGGTCCTCGTCGCCCTGCCGGACCGCGGCGACGAGCGCGGTCAGCTCCGACTGCGTGGCGATCAGCTCGGTCGCGATCTTGGCCTCGCGCGCGCGGTGGCGCAGCAGGGCCTGCGCGAGCGAGACGACCGGCTGGTCGACGGCCTCACGGCGCGGGGGAGCGGGAGGGCCGGGCAGCGGCTCGTCGTCGGCAGCGGCGGCGACGGTCGCGATCAGCTCGCGCCCACGGCGGTGGAGCGTGTGCTGGGGCAGCCCGCGGATCTGCTCGAGACCGGCCTTGTCGGCCGGGCGGCGGCGCGCCACCTGCATCAGCACCTGGTCCGGCATCAGGTAGGAGGGCGGGCGGTCGAGCTCGCGCGCGGCGACGTCGCGCCACTCGCAGAGCCGGAGCGCCACCGCGCGCTGCGCGCCGTCGAGGCGGCGCAGGTTCGGCAGCCGGTCGTAGGCCCGCTCGGACGAGCGCTCGTCGGTCGATTGCGCGACGTTGCGGCACTCCTCGCGCGCCCACTCCAGCCGGCCGACCTCGCTCAACTGCCGCTCGAGCGCCCGGCCGAGCGCGAGCAGGCTGCGGGCGTCGTCCGCCGCATAGCCGAGCTGGCGCTCGGTCAGCGGTCGCTTGTCCCAGCGCGTGAAGCCCTCGCCGCCGCGCAGCTCGACGCCGAGCACGCGCCGGACGAGCGACTCGTAGCCCTCCTGGTTGCCCATCCCGAGAAAGCCGGCGGCGACCTGCGTGTCGAACACGTTCGTGACGCCGGTGTCCCAGCTGCGGCGCAGGATCGCCACGTCCTGGCGACCGGCGTGGAAGACGATCTCCACCTCCGGGTCGGCGAGGACGCCTGCGAGTGGAGCCGGGTCCAGCGGCGCCGCGTCGTCGAGCGGGTCCAGCACCTCGGTCCGGATCCCGTCGCCGGCGGCGTCGTCGCGCACGGCGACCTGGACGAGGCAGAGCAGCGCCTGGTAGCGCCGCTCGGACACGAACTCGGTGTCGATCGCGAGCTGTCCGTGCTCGCCGGCGAGGCGGGCGAGCTCGTGCACGACGTCGGCCATGGGACCCGGCACTATGACGCGGCGCTAGCTTGGGCGGCGTGCGGACCGCCACGATGCCGCTGCTGCTCTGCCTTGCGCTGGCGACCGCCACGGCCGCCGTCCCCGAGCCGGCCGCAGCCGCCCCGACCGGCGCGTCGGTCGTCGGGACGTCCGTCGAGGGCAAGCCGATCCGGGCCATCCGGGTGGGCTCGCGCAGCGCGCGGCGGGTCGTGCTGGTCGTCGGCGCGATCCACGGGAGCGAGCGCGCGGGGCGCGCGATCACGCGCCGCCTGAGGCGCGCGCGACCTGCTCGCGGCACGGCGCTGCTGCTGGTCGACGCGGCGAATCCCGACGGCGTCGCCGCGGACACGCGCTGGAACTCGCGCGGCGTCGACCTCAACCGCAACTTCCCGTTCGGCTGGCGGGCGATCGGCGCCCCGTTCGAGACCTACCACTCCGGCGCGGGACCGCTCTCGGAGCCGGAGTCGCGCGCGATGGCCGCCCTGATCCGGCGCGTGCGCCCGCGCGTGACGGTCTGGTACCACCAGCACATGCGGCTGGTCGACCGGAGCGGGGGCGACCCGTTCCTCGAGCGCCTCTACGCGCGCCGCTCCGGCCTCCCGCACAGAGCGATCCCGCCGCTTCCCGGCACGGCGACGAGCTGGCAGAACCACCGCTTCCCTCGCGACAGCGCCTTCGTCGTCGAGCTTCCCGCCGGCCGCCTCGACCGCCGCTCGGCATCGCGACACGCTCGTGCCGCGATGGCGCTTCTGCGCACGATCGCCCCGCCGCGCGTGGTCCGGACCCCGATTCCGTTCGGCGCCCGCCGCAGGCGCCAGATGCGCGCCTACGCGCGCCGCCACTACGGCATCGACGACCATCTCCTGCGCGAGCCGCGCGTGATCGTCCAGCACTACACGGCCTCGAGCAGCTTCTCGTCCGCGTTCCAGACGTTCGCCGCCAACGCGCCGGACGTCGAGCTCGGTGAGCTGCCGGGCGTCTGCGCGCACTACCTGATCGACAGCGACGGCACGATCCACCGGCTCGTTCCCGTCCGGATCATGTGCCGCCACACGGTCGGCCTCAACTGGACGGCGATCGGGATCGAGCACGTCGGCACCAGCGATGGGCAGGTGCTGGGCAACCGTCGCCAGCGCCGCGCGTCGCTGCGACTCACGCGCATGCTCCAGGGCCGTTACCGGATCGCGACGCGCAACGTCATCGGCCACGCCGAGAGCCTGTCCAGTCGCTACCACCGCGAGCGCGTCTCGCACCTGCGGGGACAGACGCACGGCGACTTCGCCGGTCCCGCGATGAGGCGCTACCGGCGAGCGCTGCGGCGCATGGCGGGGCCGGCCAGCGTGCGCTGAGCGCCGCCGCGCTCAGTCGCGTGGGCGCAGGCCGAGCCGGCGCGCGACGCGTGTTGCGGCCGACCGCGCGGCGAAAGCCGAGAGATCGGCGACGACGCTCCAGAGGTGACCGAGCGGCCCCGTCACGAGCCAGGCCGCGAGGCGCTCGCCGGCGGTCCGGCGCGGAGGAGGAGGCGGAGCGGACAAGGCCGGCCACGCTATCGTCCGGCGCCCCTCCGATGAGTGCCGTGAACACGACCACCACGGACCTCGGCGACTCCCGCGTGCGGGTCGACGCCGAGGTCGGCCCCGACGCAGTCGAGCGCGAGCTGGCGGACGCCGCCCGCGCGATCGGAGGCGAGCTCAAGGTCCCCGGCTTCCGCAACGGCAAGGTCCCGGCGGAGGTCGTGCTGCGCCAGGTCGGCCGGTCGACGGTGCTCGACGAGGCCGTCCGGCGCGGGCTTCCCGAGTGGTACGAGGATGCGGTGCGCGACGCCGGAATCGCCACCGTCGGCGATCCGAGGCTCGACGTCTCCGACCTCCCGGAGAAGGGCGCGCCGCTCGCGTTCAGCTTCGAGGTCGGAGTCCGCCCCGAGGCCAAGCTCGGTGAGTGGCGTGGGCTCGAGGTCGTGCGCAGCGAGCCGCAGGCGACCGACGAGGAGGTGCAGGCCGAGCTCGAGCGCATCCGCGAGTCGCTCGCCTCGCTCGAGACGGTCGAGCGCGCCGCCGCCAAGGGCGACTTCGTCGTGATGGACTTCGAGGGATCGGTCGACGGTGAGCCGTTCGAGGGCGGCGAGGCGCGCGGGTTCACCCTCGAGCTGGGGTCCGGGCGGCTGATCGAGGGCTTCGAGGATCAGCTCGAGGGCGCCGCGGCGGGGGACGACCGCGAGGTCGCCGTGACCTTTCCCGACGAGTACCAGGCTGAGCAGCTCGCCGGCAAGGAGGCGACGTTCGCCGTCTCGTTGAAGGAGGTCAAGGAGAAGCGCCTGCCCGAGCTCGACGACGACCTCGCGATCGAGGCCGGCGGCTACGACTCGCTCGACGAGCTGCGCGAGGAGATCGCCGGACGCATCCGCGCGGCGAAGGAGGAGACGGTCGAGCGCGACTTCCGCCAGGCCGCGGTCGACGCCGCCGCCGAGAGCGCGACGGTCGACGTCTCGAAGGAGCTCGTCCACGCCAAGGCGCACGAGATGTGGCACGTCACCACGCGCAGGCTGCAGGCGCAGGGGCTCGACCCCGCCCAGTACCTGCAACTCGTCAACAAGACCTCCGAGGAGCTGATCGTCGAGTCCGAGCCCGAGGCCGAGGCCGCGCTGAGGCGCGAGGCGGTGCTGGCGGCGATCGTCGCGAGCGAGGGCATCGAGGTCTCCGACGACGAGCTGCTCGAGGCGCTGCGCCAGGCGTCGACCGAGCCCGGCAAGCAGCCTCCGAGCGACAAGGCGCTGGCGCGCTCGCTCAAGAAGGCGCGCGCCCGCGGCGGCGACGAGGCGCTGCGCGAGGACATCGCGATGCGCAAGGCCGTGGACGCGATCGTCGAGTCGGCGAAGCCGATCCCGGCCGAGCAGGCGGAGGCGCGCGAGCGGCTCTGGACGCCGGAGAAGGAGGAGGGCGACAAGCCCGCGGCCGAGCTCTGGACCCCTCCGGGACGCGAGTAGGCCGTTGCTAGACTCGGGCCGTCGCCGCCTCCGCATGCCTCCGCGAGCGAGCTCGCGGGAGGATTCCCGTCGCACACCCGAAACAGAGCGAGAGCAATGAGTCCACTGGTACCGATGGTCGTCGAGCAGACCTCTCGCGGAGAGCGCGCGTTCGACATCTACTCCAGGCTGCTGAACGAGCGCATCGTCTTCCTCGGCACGCCAGTCACGGACGAGATCGCGAACCTGATCGTCGCCCAGCTGCTGCACCTGCAGGCTGAGGATCCCGACAAGGACATCTCGCTCTACATCAACTCGCCCGGCGGCTCCGTCTACGCCGGCCTGGCGATCTACGACACGATGCAGTACATCAAGCCCGACGTGCAGACGATCTGCGTCGGCATCGCGATGTCGATGGGCGCGCTGCTGCTGTCCGGCGGCGCGGCCGGCAAGCGCATGAGCCTGCCGAACGCGAAGATCCTGATCCATCAGGTCTCCTCGAGCTTCCAGGGGCAGGCGAGCGACATCGAGATCCACGCCAAGGAGATCATCGACACGCGCAAGCGCCTCGACGAGATCATGGCCGAGCACACCGGCCAGCCGCTCGAGAAGGTCTCGCACGACACCGAGCGCGACTACTTCATGACCGCCGAGGAGGCGAAGGAGTACAACCTCATAGACCGGGTGATCGAGCCCGCGTAGAAGTGAGTGGGCTCGGCCATACTGGCTGAGAGGGAGGAGCGAGGATGGCACGGCCGACAGACTCCAACGAGCAGCTTCTCTGCAGCTTCTGCGGCAAGTCGCAGCGGCAGGTCAAGAAGCTCATCGCCGGTCCCGGCGTCTACATCTGCGACGAGTGCATCGATCTCTGCAACGAGATCATCGACGAGGAGCTGACCGGCACCTCGACCTTCGACCTCGAGAACCTGCCGAAGCCGAAGGAGATCAACTCGGTCCTGCAGGAGTACGTCGTCGGTCAGGAGCCGGCCAAGCGCGCGCTCAGCGTGGCGGTCTACAACCACTACAAGCGCGTCCAGATGATGCAGTCCGAGGGCGATCAGGAGCTCGAGCTGCAGAAGTCGAACATCCTGCTGCTGGGGCCGACCGGTTGCGGGAAGACGCTGCTCGCGCAGACGCTCGCGCGGATCCTCAACGTCCCGTTCGCGATCGCCGACGCGACCGCGCTGACCGAGGCCGGGTACGTCGGCGAGGACGTCGAGAACATCCTCTTGAAGCTGATCCAGGCCGCCGACTTCGACGTCAAGAAGGCCGAGACGGGGATCATCTACATCGACGAGGTCGACAAGATCGCGCGCAAGGCGGACAACCCGT
>JBBECV010000032.1:0-65617 GCA_040881635.1 Thermoleophilaceae bacterium | reverse complement strand
CCACCAGGTCGCGTAGGTCGAGAACTTGAAGCCCTTGCGGTAGTCGAACTTCTCGGCGGCGCGGACCAGGCCGAGCGTGCCCTCCTGGATCAGGTCGAGGAAGGGCAGCCCCTGGTTGCGGTAGTTCTTGGCGATCGAGACGACGAGCCGCAGGTTCGACTCGACCATCTTCTGCTTCGCGTCGAGGTCGCCGCGCTCGATGCGCTTGGCGAGGTCGACCTCCTCCTGGGCGGTGAGCAGCCTGACCTTGCCGATGTCCTTGAGGAACAGCTGCAGGCTGTCCGTCGTCATGTCCGGCTTGAGGTCGATCGTCGCCTTCTTGCGACGGCCGCGCTTGTCGGGCGCGCGCTCGACCTGCTGCGCGGCGGCGAGCGCCGGGTCGATCTCCTCGACGAGCTCGATCTCAGACTTCTCGATGAAGCCGTGGAGGTCCTCTATGTCCCCCTCGTCGAGGTCGACCTCGGCGAGCGCGGTGGCGATCTCGGCGTACGTGAGCACGCCGATCGTCCGGCCCTTGGTGATGAGGAGCTTGACCTCTTCGAGCTCTTGGAGTTCAACTACGGACATGCAGGTCACACCTTTGATGGCGTGCCCGGGGCCGCGCCTCGGGCATTTAAGCAGACGTTGGCAAGCATACTCGCCCAATCGGCGAAGTCAACCCGATCCGCGGATCGACTCGCCGATCGTGCGGCCCGACAACTACTCCACGCTCCGCCGTCGGGTACACGGCGGATCGCGAATCAGGTCGTCTTCTGAACCTTTATGAGCTCGGGGTTCTCGGGATCGCCGAGCGCGATCTTGAGGCCGCCGGCCTTCGCGCGGTACATCGCCTGGTCGGCCATCTCGAGCAGCGCGTCGACGTCGTCGCCGTGCTCGGGGCAGGAGACGACGCCGATCGAGACGCCGACGCCGCTCTCGCCGGAGGTCTCGCCCTCGACCGCGTCGACGATGCGCTGCGCGAGCGGCGCGGCCGCCGCCGCGGTCTGATTGGTGGCTAGGACGCAGAACTCGTCGCCGCCGATGCGAGCCGCGGTATCCGTCGAGCGCAGCGTGCGCCGCGCGGCGGCGGCGACCTGCACGAGCAGCCGGTCGCCGGCCTGGTGGCCCTTCGAGTCGTTGACGCGCTTGAGGCCGTCGACGTCCAGGACGAGCAGCGCGAACGGGGTCTCGTAGCGCTTGTAGAGCGCGAGCGCATGACGCAGCTGCTCCTGCAGGTGACGCCGGTTCGAGAGCCCCGTGAGCGGATCGCTGTTGGCCAGCGACTCGAGCTCGTGGACCTGGCGCTCGACCATCCCCTCGACGGCGATCGCCTGGAGCGCGCCGATCGCCTCGGCGATCCGCAGCGCCAGGTCCGCGTAGCCCTCGACGTCGAGGCCGTCCGGATCCTTGGCGAGCTCGGCGAGCACCGCCGTCTGGACGGCCACGAGGTCGCGCGTCATCTCGGCCGCCGACCGGTCGCGCGCGTCGCGCAGGTCGACGAGGCGGGCCGCCCGCTCGCGCGCGCCGGGCGGCAACGCGTCGGGGTCGCCGCCACCCGCGGCGGCGGTGCGCAGGACGTCGGAGATCAGCTCCGGCAGCTCGGTCGCGAGCCGCTCGGTCGGCAGATCCTTGATCTGGTCGAGCGAGGCCCGCTCGATCAGCCGTACGAGCCACGACTTCGCCAGCTCGTCGCGGCCGCGATCGAGGCGCGCGAGCGGCCCGCGAAGGGGTGTTGCATGGCGGAGATCTCGATCGTCTGGCAAGAGGCGTCCTTCCGGGGCGGCCTCTGGCAACTGTAAGGCCAGTCGCGGCGAGAACGCCTGCGCTGCGCGGGCTTTGCGCAGCTTTGGCGCCGGGTATCTTGAGCGCCGGATGAGGCGACGCGACCCGAGGCGGCTGATCCGCCGCCACCGCGAGGCGGGCGCGCGCGTGCGAATCGTGCCGGCGGCGGGCGAGGACGTGGCCGCGGGCGAGAGCGTCACGTCGCGCCAGGTGGCCGACGTGACGCTCCCGCGCCGTGAGCTCGACCGGGTCTGGAATCCCGAGTACCTGGAGCGGCTGGCGCGCACCTACTGGCGGTTCCTGACGCGCATCTCGCTCGGCCTGCTGCGCGTCCTGTACTCACCCGAGGCGCGCGAGATCGTGCTGCTCGCCCGCCCGCTCGTGCTGCTGCGGTTCAGGACACCGGAGTACGAGGCCGGCCCGAGCCGCGGGGTCGTAACCTGGCGGATCGACTGCGGCCTGCTCGTCGCGCCTGCCGGGCGCGGACGCGGCTACCTGCGGATCGCCGTCGAGCGGCCGGCGGACGACGGCGGCGGCGACGTGGTCACGGGCAGGGTCAGCGCCGAGGTCGCGAACTTCTACCCGTCGATCGCCGGCTGGGGCTGGTTCAACCGCATCGGTCGTTACATCTACCGCGTCACCCAGATGCGGATCCACCTGATCGTCACGCACGCGTTCCTGCGCAGCCTCGCCCGGCTGGACCTCGCCGAGAGCCGGATCGGCGCGCTGCGGCCGCCGGTGCCGGCGGGGCAGGACGAGCGCCCGGAGCGATCGGGCTAGTCGAAGCGACCGCCCGCGAGCTCGCGCAGCTTGGCGCGGTCGTGGGTGGCGTTGACGCGGCGGACGGTGCCCGAGCGGGAGCGCATGACGAGCGACTCGGTGGTGGCGCCCTCGGGGCCGAGGAAGTGGACTCCGCCGAGCATGTCGCCGTCGGTCACGCCGGTGGCCGAGAAGAAGACGTCGTCGCCGGCGACCAGGCGGTCGGTGTCGAGGATCTCGTCGAGGTCGTAGCCGAGGTCGACGGCGGCGCGGCGCTCGTCCTCGTCGCGGGGCCAGAGCCGGCCGACGATCTTGCCGCCGATGCACTTGATCGCCGCCGCCGACAGCACGCCCTCGGGCGTGCCGCCGATCCCCCACAGCAGGTCGACCGGCGAGCCCTGCGTCACCGCGAGCAGCGACGCCGACACGTCGCCGTGCGGGATGAAGCGGATGCGGGCGCCGGCGTCGCGGATCTCGCGCACGGCCTCCTCGTGGCGCGGGCGGTCGAGCATGATCACGATCACGTCGCCGATCGGGGTGCCCTTCTCCTTGGCGATCAGCTCGAGCGTCTCCGCGAGCGGCCGGTCGAGGTCGAGCAGGTGGGCGAGATCCTTCGAGGTCGCCATCTTCTCCATGTAGACGCACGGACCGGGGTCGAGCATCGTGCCGCGCTCGGCGAGCGCGATCACGGCGAGCGAGCTCGGCAGTCCGTTCGCGCAGAGCTCGGTCCCCTCGAGCGGGTCGACGGCGATGTCGACCTTGGGCGGCGAGCCGTCGCCGATCCGCTCGCCGTTGTAGAGCATCGGCGCCTCGTCCTTCTCGCCCTCGCCGATCACGACGGTGCCGTCCATGCCGACCGTGTCGAGCATCAGGCGCATCGCGTCGACGGCCGCCCCGTCGGCGGACTCCTTCTGGCCGCGCCCGATCCAGCGCGCGGCCGCGATCGCGGCGTACTCCGTGGTGCGGACCAGCTCGAGCGCGAGGTTGCGGTCCGGCTTCGACCCGGGGACTTGCTCGACCATGCGCCCGGACCCTACGGGAATCGCGCCGGAAATAGAGAGCAAGCGGTGCCGGGTAGTCTTGTCCCGCTGCTCCCGGGAGCAGCCGTCTGCACGTGGCCTCCGTCGATACCGACACGAAGCCCCTCGGAGGGGTCGAGCCCGTACCGCGAGAGCGCTGGCGCGTCGCGCTCGGCGAGGCGCGCGACCGCACGCACGCGCTGATCGAGCCGATCTCGGAGGCCGACCTCGAACGGGTGCACTCGCCGCTGATGTCGCCGCTGGTCTGGGACCTCGGCCACATCGCCGCCTACGAGGACCTCTGGCTGTGCGGGGCGGCGAGCGGCCTGGAGCCGCTGCGCCCGGACCTGATGGCCCTCTATGACGCCACCGAGACCCCGCGCGCCGAGCGCGGCGACATCCCGCTCCTGGGTCGCGACGACGCGCTCGCGTTCATGGCCGCGGTACGCGAGCGCGCGCTCGACGTGCTCGACCGCGCCGACCTCTCCCCCGGCTCGGACCCGCTCAACGCCGACGGCTTCGTGTGGGACCTCGTGATCCAGCACGAGCACCAGCACAACGAGACGATGCTGCAGACGCTCCAGCTCGCCGAGCCCGGCGTCTACTCGCCGCCCCGGCATCGACCGCCGGCGGACGCGACGGCGGCCTCGGGCCGCGCGACCGTCGCGGGCGGACGGTTCGAGATCGGCGCCGGCGACGGGTTCGCGTACGACAACGAGCGCCCGCGCCGCGAGGTCGAGATCGCCCCCTTCGAGATCGACCGCGCCCCGGTCACCAACGCCGCCTACCTCGAGCTCGTCGCGGACGGCGGCTACGAGCGCCGCGAGCTGTGGACGGACGCGGGCTGGGCGTGGCGGGAGAGCGAGCGCGTGGAGCGCCCGCTCTACTGGACCGGCGACGGCCGCGAGCGGCGCTTCGACCGCATCGAGCCGCTCGAGCCCGAGCTTCCGGCGATGCACGTCTCGTGGTACGAGGCCGACGCATACGCGCGCTGGGCCGGCGGGCGCCTGCCGTCCGAGGCCGAGTGGGAGCGGGCCGCCACGACGATCGGGGAGGGGCAGCGCGGCAACCTCGACCAGCTCGACTTCGGCCCGGGCGCGGCCGGCCCGTTCGTCGGCGACTGCTGGGAGTGGACAGCGACCGCGTTCGACGGCTATCCCGGCTTCCGCGCGTTCCCCTACCCCGAGTACTCGGAGGCCTTCTTCGGCGCCGGCTATCGCGTCCTGCGCGGCGCGTCGTGGGCAACCCGCCCGAGCATGGCGCGTCCCAGCTTCCGCAACTGGGACCTCCCACAGAGAAGGCAGATCCTGTCCGGCTTCCGTTGCGCCTACGACCTGGAGGGCAGACGATGACCGCGGCCATAACGATCGAGCGCTGCGTCTCCGACGGCGCACCGACATCGCTTGCGGACGAGATCCGCGCCGGACTCACGCGTGAGCTCAAGGAGCTCTCGCCGAAGCTGCTCTACGACGAGCGCGGCTCGCGGCTCTTCGACCGCATCACCGCGCTGCCCGAGTACTACCCGACCCGCTGCGAGCGGGAGATCCTCGACCGGCGCGCCGCCGAGATCGTCGCCGAGACCGGCGCCCGCGAGCTCGTCGAGCTCGGCTCCGGCACGGCCACCAAGACGCGAGCGCTGCTCGACGCCATGGCGGGAGCGGGGACACTGCGCCGCTACGTCCCGTTCGACGTCGACGCGACCGTCGTCGAGGCGTGCGCGGCGGAGCTCGTGGAGCTGTATCCGGGCATGTCCGTCCACGGGGTCGTCGGGGACTTCGGCCGCGACCTCGACTGCATCCCGAGCGGGCGGCAGCGGCTGTTCGCCTTCCTCGGGGGGACGATCGGCAACCTCTATCCGCGCGAGCGGCAGGCGTTCCTCGGCCGCGTCGGATCGTTAATGACGCCGGACGACCGGCTGCTGATCGGGACCGACCTCGTCAAGGACCGCGCGGTGCTCGAGGCCGCCTACAACGACAGCGCGGGCGTTACGGCCGACTTCAACCGCAACGTGCTGAGGGTGCTGAACGAGAGCGTCGGGGCCGACTTCGAGCCGGCGGCGTTCGAGCACGTCGCCTTCTTCGACGAGGCGAGCTCGTGGATCGAGATGCGGCTGCGGGCGAAGGGGGCGCAGATCGTGCGAATCGCGGGCGCCGAGCTCGAGATCGCCTTCGAGGACGGCGAGGAGCTGCGCACGGAGATCAGCGCGAAGTTCACGCGCGACGCTGTCGCCGACGAGCTGGCGGCCGCCGGCATGCGCCTCGACGCGTTCCACACCGACGACGGCGGGCTCTTCGGGCTCGCCGTCGCGTCGCTCGACCCGTAGACCGGGCCGCTGGCTGGCCGGCCAGCCGCGCCGGTAGGGTGCCGCGCCATGGACATCAAGGGAATCGGTGCATTCGTGTCGGGCGGGGCCTCCGGGCTCGGTGAGGCGACCGTCAGGGCGCTCGCCGAGCGCGGCGCCCGCGTGGCGATCGCGGACGTCAACGACGACAAGGCGAAGGCGCTCGCCGACGAGCTCGGCGAGTCGGCGCTCGCGCTCCACTGCGACGTGACCTCCGAGGAGGAGGTCAAGGCGGCGGTCGACGCGGCCGTCGACGCGTTCGGCCCGCTGCGGCTGGCCGTCGGCTGCGCCGGCGTCGGCTGGCCCGAGAAGGTGGTGTCCAAGCGCGGCCCGCACCAGCTGCTGCCGTTCGAGACCGTCGTCCGGGTCAACCTGGTCGGCATGTTCAACGTGCTGCGCCTGACGGCGGCCGCGATGAACGACAACGAGCCGGTCGGCGACGACGGCGAGCGCGGTGCGATCGTGATGACGGCGTCGGTCGCGGCGTTCGAGGGGCAGGTCGGCCAGGTCGCCTACTCGGCTTCGAAGGGCGGCATCGTCGGCATGACGATCCCCGCGGCGCGCGATCTCGCGGGCCGCGGCATCCGCGTGTGCTCGATCGCGCCCGGCCTCTTCGACACGCCGCTGCTGGGAGCGCTGCCGGAGGATCAACGCGCCGCGCTCGGCGCCGGCGTGCCGTTCCCCAAGCGCCTCGGCCGGCCGTCGGAGTACGCCCAGCTCGCCGTGTCGATCGCCGAGAACCCGATGATCAACGGCGAGACGATCCGCCTCGACGGCGCCCTGCGGATGCCGCCGAAGTAGGCGGCCCGTAGAGTTGCTTCCGGCTGATCCTTCGCGACCAGCCAGGCCCCGGCGGGGGGCGCGGGAGGCGAGAGCCACCCGAAACCGATACACGCAATAGGGAGAGCCGCTCAATGCCTGACGCAGTCATCGTCGACGCAGTCCGCACACCGATCGGACGCGCCTTCAAGGGGTCGATGGCCCCGCTCCGCCCAGACGAGACCGCCGCGTTCGTCGTCGACCGGCTGCTCGAGCGCAACCCGGGCGTCGACCCGGCGTCGGTCGAGGAGGTCGTCGCCGGCTGCGGCCTGCCGCAGGGCAGGCAGGCGTTCAACATCGGCCGCATCGTCGCGCTGCTCTCGGAGAGGCTGCCGCAGCAGGTCAACGGCTCGACCGTCTCGCGCTACTGCGCCTCGGGGCTGGACGCGATCCGCATCGCGTCGAACAACGTGCGGGCTGGTCAGGGCGACGTCTACGTCGCCGCGGGCGTCGAGTTCGTCTCGCAGTACAACGAGCGCCAGGAGGCTGCCGGCCTCGCCGACCAGAACGAGCAGCTCCAGGGCAAGGAGCCCGGCCAGCCGAACGTCTACATCCAGATGGGCGAGACGGCCGTCAACGTCGCCAAGAAGCATGGCGTCAGCCGCGAGGACATGGACAGGTACGCCCAGCGCTCGCAGGAGCTGGCGGTCGAGTCGCAGGAGAACGGCTTCTTCGACCGCGAGATCGTGCCGGTGACGCTTCCGGACGGGACCGAGGTCGCCAAGGACGACGGCCCGCGCGCCTCCTCCTCGCTAGAGAAGCTCTCGGAGCTGCCGGAGGCGTTCGGCGGCGGCGGCGTGACCGCCGGCAACTCGTGCCCGCTCAACGACGGCGCCGCCGCGGCGCTGATCATGTCGGACGCGAAGGCGAAAGAGCTGGGGCTGAAGCCGCGGGCGCGCATCGTCACCGCCGCGACGTGGGCCAACGAGCCGGAGTACATGGGCGTCGCGCCGATCGGCGCGATCAAGAAGGCGCTCGAGCGCGCCGGCATGTCGATCGACGACGTCGACACCGTCGAGCTCAACGAGGCGTTCGCCGCCCAGGTGATCCCGATCATGGACGAGTGCGGCATCCCGCTCGAGAAGATGAACCCGCACGGCGGCGCGATCGCCCTCGGCCACCCCTTCGGCATGACCGGCGTCCGCATCATGACCACGCTCCTCAACGGCCTCGAGAGCGACGACAAGACCGTCGGCCTCGAGACGATGTGCGTCGCCGGCGGTCAGGGCGAGGCCATGATCGTCGAGCGCCTGAGCTAGCAGCCGAGAGATCCCGCACGATTGCCGGGCCCTGTCCCGGCCAATCGTGCGAGATCCTGCCGGACGGGCAGATTCTGGAGCGAAGCGGCGCTCTGGCCGGGAGCTACGCTGCCGCGAGGACAGGATCGAGGGCCTCGGCGGCGAGGTGCTCGTCTGGCCATGTGACGGTGATCTCGCCCTGGCGCTCCAGAGTCCAGCGGACGTTGAGCAGCGTGAGGCCGATCACGGCGCCGTCCTCGTCGTAGTGGATGCCGTGCCCCTCGGGCGTCTCGACGCCCGAGGCCTCGACCCGCGGCTCGCCCACGTTGAGATACAGCACGTCGCCGCGCGCGTCGTAGTGATGGCGGTCGAAAGCGATGCCGGCGATCGTGATCTTCATGGCCTCATCCCTCGCGGCGGATTCGATTGCACCAGCGCGGTAACGACCCACCCTGGAGTCTCGTTGAAGTCTACGACTACCCGCAGCCATCGCCGGCCATCGAGATCGCGGCGGTAGAAGCGCTCCCGTCCCGGCAGCGGATCCGGCGCGCGATGATCCGGGTTCGCCACGACGCCGAGAACCAGATCGACCTCGTCCATGAGCTTCGGGCGTCCGAGGGCCAGGTGGAACCGCGTCCGGGAAGTCAGGACCCGCTTGGCGCCTCGTGGACGAAGTCGGCGATGAGGGTGGCGAGCTGGTCGGGGTTGTCCTCCATCGAGAAGGTGTAGGCGTCCTCGACCAGCGCGAGGCTCGAGTTGGGTAGGTCGGCGGCGAGGCTGTGGGCGTCGGCGAGCGGGAAGACGCGGTCGTCGGCGGACCAGGCGATCAGGGCCGGGCGAGTGAAGTCGCCGAGACGATCGGCGGCGGCGTTGGTCTGGGCGACGTCGGAGGCGCGGATGAAGGCGCGGGCGTCGTCGCGGACCGAGGCGTCGCGGATCGCGGGCAGGAGATACGAGTCCTCGGCGGCGCGGTCGATCGGGCGCTTGGTCAGCCAGCCGAAGGCGATCGGGGAGCGGCGCGCGAGGCGCAGCCGCAGCGGCTGCAGCAGCGCCCACATCAGGCCCGGCACGGCGGCGGCCGGCTTGAGGTAGGAGAAGAGCTTGGGGGGGAAGTTGTCGCGGTAGTCGCACGAGGCGAGCACGAGCCGGCCGATGCGCTCGGGCCGCGAGGTCACGACGATCTGGCAGATCGCGCCGCCGGTGTCGCTGCCGACGAGCGTGACGTCGTCGAGGTCGAGCGTCTCGAGGGCGTCGGCGACCATGTCGGCGACCATCGGCGGGCCGTGCTCGGTGCCGGACGGCAGCGGCAGGTCGTGCGCGCCGAGCGGCAGGTCGAGGACCACGCACCTCGCCTTGCCCGAGAGGCGCTCGACCAGCTTGCGCCAGAGGTTGGCGTTGACGAGCAGGCCGTGGACGAAGACGATCGGCGGACCGGAGCCGACATCGTGGTAGGCGAGGCGGCGGCCGCCGGGCAGGTCGAGGATGCGTGGGGGGCCGAGCGCGGGAGAGCGCCAGCGCGAGTGGTCGGCGGCGGTCGAGGTCACTGCTCCTCCTCCTCGGTGGTCGCGTGCTCCGGCGCCGGGAGCGGCGCCCGCGGGGTGACGATCGGGAAGCCGAAGTCGGGCTCGTCGAGCAGCTCGAGCAGGCGGCCGACCTTGATCGCGTCGCCCTCGATCGCCAGGCGGCCGCTCGTCAGCAGCTCGGCGACGTCGGCGGTGCCGATGACGATCGCGTCGAGCACGCCACGGTCGAGCGCGATGACGGCGTCGGGCTCGCGGTCGCGCTGACCGACGGAGTGGGTCAGCACGCCGTTGGCGAGCGTCATCGCGTAGCGCTCGCCGGAGTCGCGGAAGGCCCAGTCGATCGCGAGCCGGTCGTCCCATGCCCGCGGCCCGTCGAGGCGGATCGCCATCCCGTCGAGGATCTGGCCGACCGTGAGGCCGGCGACGAGGTCGGCCGGGACCTTGCGATCGAGGGCGCCCGCGGGTAGACCGTCCTGCTCGAGCTCCATCGCGCCCGTCAGCAGGAAGTTGCGCCAGGTAGCGTTCTCGGCGCCGTAGGCGAGCTGGCGGAGCGCCGCCGCCTGCAGCTCGCGCGCCGCGGCGTTGTCGGGATCGGCGTAGACGACGTGGTTGACGACCTCGGCGACCCAGCGCAGGTCGCCCTCCTCGAAGGCGGCGCGGGCCCGCTCGAGCACCGCGTCGGCGCCGCCCATGTACTCGACGTAGCGCCGCGCCGCCGCCTCCGGCGGGTGCGGCCAGAGCGACGCCGGGTTGCCGTCGAACCAGCCCATGTAGCGCTGGTAGATCGCCTTCGCGTTGTGGCTGACCGAGCCGTAGTAGCCGCGACAGTGCCACTCGCGCTCGAGCGCGGGCGGCAGCTCGAGCGCCTCGGCGATCTCGGCGCCGACCTGGCCGCGGTTCATCAGCCGCACCGTCTGGTCGTGCAGGTACGCGTACAGGTCGCGCTGGGTCGCGAGGAAGTCGACGATCCGGTCGGCGCCCCAGCGTGGCCAGTGGTGACCGGCGCAGATGACCTCGGCGCGCGAGGCGAACAGGTCGATCGCCTCGCCGAGGTAGTGCGCCCAGGCGCGTGCGTTGCGGACCTGCGCGCCGCGCAGGGTGAGCACGTTGTGCAGGTTGTGGGTGGCGTTCTCGCAGATGTGCAGGACCCCGTGGTCGGGGAAGAGGAAGTTCATCTCGACCGGCGCCTCGGTGTCCGGCGCGAGCTGGAACGTCATCCGGATGCCGTCGACGACCTCCTCCTGTCCGGTCTGGGAGATCTCCTTCGTCGGCGGGACGAGCGTGATCGTGCCGGTGGAGGCGGCGAGGCCGATGCTCGCGCTCACCTGCCCGGTCGGCCCGCGGTCGAGCAGCGTGCCGAACATGTAGCCGGCGCGACGGGACATCGCCGGTCCGGCGTACAGGTTCTCGCTGACGGCGTGCTCGACGAACCCGGCCGGCGCGAGCACCGGGACCCGTCCCGCCTCGACGTCCTCGACCGAGACCACCCCGCGCGCCCCGCCGAAGTGGTCGACGTGCGGATGGGTGTAGAGCAGTCCGGTGACCGGACGCTCGCCGCGGTGGCGGCGGTAGAGCGCAAGCGCGGCGGCGGCCGTCTCGGTGGAGATCAGCGGGTCGATCACCAGCACGCCGCGATCCCCCTCGACGATCGTCATGTTCGAGATGTCGAGCCCGCGGACCTGGTAGACGCCCGGCGCGACCTCGAACAGGCCGTGGATCTTCAGCAGCTGCGCCTGGCGCCACAGGCTCGGGTTGACGCTCTCCGGGCAGTCCTCGTCGAGGAACGAGTAGGACTCGACGTCCCACGCCACCCGCCCGTCGGTGGCCTCCACCAGCGCCGGCGACAGCGCGCCGACGAAGCCGCGGCGGGCGTCCTCGAAGTCCTGGCGGTCGTCGAACGGCAGCGCCATCGCAACGGCCGCGTTCGCCTCCGCGACCCTGGCGCTGACCTGGTCGGCGCACATGGCGCTAGGCGACCAGGACGATCTTGCCGAGCTTGCCGCCGGCGGTGAAGCGCCCGTAGGCGGCGTCGGCCTCCGCCAGCGGGAAGGTGGCGGCGACCGGGACGTCGAGCGCGCCCGACTCGAACAGCGGCAGCACCTCGGCCTCGACGCGGCGCATCGCGATCGCCTTCTCCTCCAACGGGCGGGCGCGCAGGGTGGAGCCGCGGACGACGCCGCGCTTGCCCATCAGGGCGACGAGGTTGAGCTCTGCCTTGAAGCCGGCGCCGACGCCGATCACGACGATCCGCCCGCCGGTGGCGAGCGCCTTGACGTTGGCCTTCATGCTCGGAGCGCCGATCAGCTCGAGCACGACGTCGAATGGGCCGTGCTCCTCGAAGCCCTCGGGCTCGATCGCGGTCGCGCCGAGCCGCTCGACCTCGCCGCGCAGCGCCTCGTTGCGGACCGTGGCGGTCACCTGCGCTCCCGCCGCGCGGCCGAGCTGGACGGCGGCGGTGCCGACCCCGCCGGCACCGCCGTGGACGAGCAGGCGCTCGCCGGGGCGCAGGCCTCCCTGGGTGAAGATCGCGTCGTGGGCGGTGACGAAGACCTCGGCGAGCCCGCCGGCGCGCGGCCAGTCGAGCGTCGACGGCACCGGCATCGCGGCACGCTCGTGCAGCACCGCCAGCTCGGCCTGCCCGCCTCCGCCGACGATCGCCATCACGCGGTCGCCGTCGGCGAAGCGGTGTGCGCCCGGACCGCGGGCGACGACCTCGCCGGCGAGCTCGAGGCCGGGAATGTCGGCCGGCGCGCCCGGTGGCGCCGGGTAGGCGCCCCTGCGCTGCAGGATGTCCGCGCCGTTGATGCCGGCGCCTCTGACCGCGACCAGGATCTCGCCCGCGCCGGGCGCGGGATCGGGGCGCTCCTCGACCTGAAGGGCGCCGTCGGCGACGGTGACCGCTCGCATCGGCCGAGAGCCTAACCGGCATCTCTCGGGCCGGCCGCCAGCTGTCCGTCCACCGCGACCGCCAGGATCTGCCCTCAGATGCCGCCGTCCGGCAAGAGCGAAGGACCAGACCCGGCCGAGCGCGCCGTGCGCGCGCTCGAGCGTGGGGCGACGACGCTCGGCGTCGGCGTCGCGCGATCGCTGTACAGCCGCTGGCGACGGATGCCCGCGGGCCGGCGCGCCCAGCTCGAGCGGCTGGCGGACAACGTCAAGGAGCGCGCGCTGGACGCGCGCGGCGACACCGACGCCGAGGCCGCCGGGCGCGAGCTGCGCGACGCCAACGAGCGCCTAGCCGACGCGATGGTCGAGTCCGCCCAGGCCGATCCCGAGCTCAGCGAGGTCGAGGTCACCGACCTCCGCGCCGACCTCGCCCGCGAGCTCGACCGCCTCGCCGATGCCGACATCAAGGCCTCCCGCGGCCCCGGCCGCATCGCCTCCTAGGAGCGCCCGAGCAGCAGGGCGATGCCCTGGCCACCGCCGATGCATAGCGTCACGAGACCCAGCTCGTGGTCCTCGCGCTCCATCTCGGCGAGGATCTTGGCGGTGATGACCGCACCGGTGGCGGCGACGGGGTGGCCGAGGGCGATCGCGCCGCCGTTGGGGTTGACCTTGGCCGGGTCGAGCTCGAGGTCCTGCATGACGGCGAGCGCCTGGGCGGCGAACGCCTCGTTGAGCTCGATGACGCCGACCTCGTCGAGCGAGCGGCCGGCGCGGTCCATCGCCTTCTTGACGGCCGGCACGGGGCCGATGCCCATCGTGCGCGGGTCGACGCCGCAGTAGGCGTAGGAGAGGATTTTCGCGCGCACGGGCGCGCCGGTCTCGCGGGCCTTCTCCTCGGACATCAGGACGACCGCGGCACCGGCGTCGTTCATCCCGGACGCGTTGCCGGCCGTCACGGTGCCGTCCACCTTGAAGACAGGCTTGAGCTTCGCCATCCCCTCGATCGAGGCGTCGGGGCGCACGTGCTCGTCCTGCTCGAACGCCACCTGCTCGCGCTTGACCTTGACCTCGACTGGGACGATCTCGCCCTCGAACCTGCCGGCGTCGATCGCCGCCTTGGCGCGGCGGTGCGACTCGATCGCGAACTCGTCCTGGGCCTCGCGGGAGATCGAGTGCGACTCGGCCAGGTTCTCGGCGGTGATGCCCATGTGGACCTTGTCGAACGGGTCGGTGAGGCCGCCGACGACGGGGTCGACCATCTTCGCCTCGCCCATGCGCGCGCCGAAGCGGGCGGCGGGCATCCAGTAGGGGCCGCGGCTCATGTTCTCGGCGCCGCCGGCGACGACGCAGTCGGCGTCGCGGGTCTGGATCGCCTGGGCGGCGGAGACGATCGCCTGCACGCCGGTGCCGCAGAGGCGATTGACCGTCACGGCGGGCGACTCCTTCGGGATCCCGGCCTTCATGCCGACCACGCGCGCCATGTACATGTCCTCGGGGTCAGAGTGGATGACGTTGCCGAAGACGACCTGCTCGACCTGGTCGGGCTCGACCTGCGCGCGCTCGAGCGCGGCGGAGACCGCGGTCGCGCCGAGGTCGGTGGTCGGCACGCCGGCGAGGCTCTTGCCATACGAGCCGACGGCGGTGCGCGCGGCGGACGAGATCACGACTCCGGTCACTTGCTCGATTCCTCTCCTTGGGTACGCGGACGGACCGGCAGGCTACCGCCGTGGCGCGAGCCGGAACACGCCCCCCTGCAGCGACGTCGCGTAGACGCGGCCGCGGCCGTCCTCGCCGAACGAGACGAGCAGCGGCACCCGGACGCCGAGCGGCCGGTCGCCGCGCGCGCGTCCGGGGCGCAGCTTGGCGACGCGCAGCCGCGAGTCGCACAGGTCGCCGTAGACGTAGCGCCCGCGCAGCGCGCCCATCCGCGGGCCGCGGAGCACGTAGCCGCCGGTGATCGAGCAGCTGCCCTGCGCGTGGGTGCGCTCGAGCACCGGCGGCACGTGGTCGGGCGCGCGCTCGTCGGCGTGGTAGCGCCTGCGGCCCTCGAACGCGGGCCAGCCGAGGTTCGCCCCGGCGCGCGGCCGGCGCGTGCGCCGCGACGCCCTCAGGAAGTCGACCTCCTCGACGGCGTCCTGGCCGACGTCGCCGATCGCGAGGTCGCCCGTGCGGCGGTCGAAGGAGAACCGGTACGGGTTGCGCAGGCCGTAGGCGAAGATCTCGCCGCGGCCGGCACGGCGCCCGCGGAACGGGTTGCCGCGCGGGATCCGATAGCCGCCGCGGGGCTTGGGGTCGATGCGGACGATCTTGCCGAGCAGGGTCGAGCGGTCCTGCGCGTTGCGGTCCGGGTCGCCCGCGCCGCCGCCGTCCCCGAGACCGGCGTAGAGCATCCCGTCGCGCCCGAACTGGAGCTGGCCGCCCTTGTGGTTGGTGCGCGGGTGCGGCTGGCGCAGGACGCGACGGCCCGAGCCGCGGCGCGTGCGGCTCCCGTCGCGCGTGGCGCGGAACTGCTGGATGACGATCGCGCCGTCGCGGTCGACGTAGTAGGCGAAGTAGCGGCGATTGCGCTCGTAACGGGGGTGGAACGCCATCGACAGCAGGCCCTCCTCGCCGTGGGTGCGCACGCGCGCGCGGATGTCGAGGAACGTCGTGCGCCGGCGCGCGCGCAGCAGCACGATCCGCCCGGCGCGCTCGACGACGAAGCGGCGCGTGCGATCGCCGCGTGGAGCCGCGACGTAGGTCGGAGAGTCGAAGGAGCCGACGCGGAGCAGCCGCACGCCGCGCGCCGCCACGCGCGCCTGGCCCAGCGGCGTGGTCGCCGTCGCGGTCGCCGCTGCCGCTTCGGTCGAGCGCATGCGGTCGCCGCCGGCGCCCTCGGAGGCCACGGCCGCGATCGACCCGGCGCAGACGACCATCGCGACCATCCGCTTCACGCGCGCCAGTATGGCAACGGCCGCCGCGGGCGGGCTACCGTTCGCCCCATGCGCGCGCTCGTCACCGGAGCGACCGGATTCGTCGGCGGGCGCCTCGCGCGCGAGCTGGTCCGGCGCGGCGTCGAGGTTCGCGCGCTGGCGCGCAGCCGTGCGCGCGCGGCCGCGCTCGAGCGCGAGGCCATCGAGGTCCGCGAGGGCGACGTGCTGCGGGCCGAGACGCTCACGGGCCTCGGCGCCGGGATCGACGTCGCCTACTACCTGGTGCACGGCATGGGCCGCGGCGGCGGAGCCGACTTCGCCGACCGCGAGCGGGAGGCCGCCGGCAACTTCGCCCGGATGGCGCGCACCGAGGGCATCGAGCGCGTGGTCTACCTCGGCGGGCTCGGCGACCGCCCGGGGTCCAAGCACCTCGTCAGCCGCCACGAGACGGCGCTGACGTTGCGCCGCGAGGGACCGCCGGTCACCTACTTCCGCGCCGGCATGGTCGTCGGCGCCGGCAGCGAGGGCTACCGCACCCTGCGCTACCTGGTCGAGCGGCTGCCCGCGATGATCGCCCCGGCGTGGCTGAAGACGCCGACGCAGCCGATCGGGATCGACGACGCCGTCGCCTACCTGGCCGCCGCACCGCAGACCGACGGAACGGCCGGCCGCGAGATCCAGATCGGCGGCCCCGACGTGCTCGCCTACGGCCAGATGCTCGACCGGATGGCGATCGCGCTCGGTCGCCGGCCGCGGCCGAAGATCCCGGTGCCCGTGCTGACGCCCTGGCTCTCGTCGCTGTGGATCGGCCTGGTCACCCCGGTCGACGCCGGCGTGGCGCGGCCGCTCGTCGAGGGCCTGGCGACGGAGACGGTCGTCACCGACCCGTCGGGGATGGCGCTCTTCGACATCCGGCCGATCGGCTTCGACGAGGCGCTCCGCCGGGCGCTCGCCGAGGACGCCGCGCTCGCCTCGCGATAGCCTTGGACGTTGCCACGGGCTGTGGCGCAGTCTGGTAGCGCGCTCCGTTCGGGTCGGAGAGGTCCCCAGTTCAAATCTGGGCAGCCCGACTTTCGTCCAGCCACCGTGCTGGGCGCCCGCTGGCGCTCGTGCTGCGGCGGCAGCCGTTTGGCGCCCGACGACCGCGGGTAGGGCGGCTGGAAGCGGAGCATCGCAAGCCGTCGCGATGTGGAGGTGCCCTTGTGTCGATCCCCGTGCCCGCCGACGAGCCGGACCCCTACTCGCATGCGAACCCGAACGGGTCCGGGCAGGATCCGCTGGGGGGAGCGCCGACCGTGATCGACATCGAGATCGAGACGCGGAGGCCCCGCCTCGAGATGCGCATGCAGGCGGAGAAGGACGCGCTTCCGCTCGTCCGTCAGGCGCTGCGCGCGCTCGCGCAGTCGATCGGGGCCGACCCGGAGGGACTGCAGGACGCCGAGCTGGCCCTGACCGAGGCGTGCGCCAACGCCGTCCGGCACGCCTACCGCGACGGCGCCGGCATGTTCGACGTGGCGCTCGAGGCGCGGCCGCGCGAGCTGCTCGCCATCGTCCGTGACGAGGGCAGGGGCATGCGCGACCCGTGGGGCGACCGCGGCCGCGACGGCGGCCTCGGGCTGACCGTGATCGAGAGCATCGCCCGCGATGTCGAGATCCGCAGCGAGCGCGGCGTCGGGACCGAGGTAGTCATGGCGCTGCCGGGCGCGCGCTACGAGCCGATCGACGAGGAGTCGTTCGCGCCCGGGACCACGGTCGAGCAGGTCGTGCGGCGGCTCGTCGCGATGGCCGCCGCGCAGTCGGACCTCCCCGCCGGCCGCGTCACCGAGGCGCTGCTGGCCGCCGAGATGATCGCCCGCCATGCCGCCGACCGCGTGGCCGGCGACCGGGTCCACGTGCGGCTCGACCAGATCGCACACGGGATCGACCTGCGCGTCGGGCCGCTCGAGGCGGGCGGCACGGCCGAGATCCTCAGGGACGCCGACGTCGCGGTGCTCGGGTCGGTCATCGAGCGCTTCGCCGACCGCGTCTGGGCGATCCCCGCCGCGGACGGCTCGTCCGGCGAGGGCGAGCGGCTGGCCGCCCGCTTCCTCGCCGGCTGAGCGCGGCTCGGCGCCCGGGCGCCGGCGAGGTCGCGCGACGAGCGCTACGCGGCGGCCGCCGGCTCGACCCCGCGGCCTGAGGGCGGCAGCGCGCGCAGCGCGTCGAGGACGTCGGCGACATCGATCTCGAGCAGGCCCGGGTCGGTGACCGCGGCATGGGGATCGCCCGTCCGGCCGGACCAGAGGACGCGGTGCCAGGGGCGGTCGCGCGGCGGTCCCCAGCGGGACGGCGGGACGGGGCCGAAGAGGACGACCGACGAGGTGCGCATCGCGGTCGCGAGGTGAGCGACGCCGGTGTCGCCGCAGACGACCCGAGCGGCCGCCGCCACCAGCGCGGCGAGCTCGCGCAGGCCGGTGCGCCCAGCCAGGACCGCCCCTGCGGGCAACCCCGCGATGCGTGCGACCTCGCCGGCGAGCGCGCGCTCGCCACGGTCGCCGGTGACGACCACGCGGCGGCCGGTCGCGGCCTCGGCGCGGGCCACGGCCGCAAAGCGCTCGGCCGGCCAGCGACGCGCTGTGGAGGCAGCGCCGGGGTGGACGATCGTCAGGCCGCGCAGCGCCTCGGGCACGCGCAGGGGCGGCGGCGCGACGTCGAGCCGTCGCGGATCGGCCGGCACGCCCGACTCGGCGAGCAGCCGGCACCAGCGCTCGACCTCGTGCTCGCCCGGCCTCCAGGCCGGTCCCTCGTCCACGCCGGCGTTGGGGCACGCGAACGCGATCAGCCAGCGCGGCGCCAGCTCGAGCAGCGTGCGGTGGCTCCGCGGCCCGCGGCCGTGGAGGTTGACGGCGATCTCGATCCCGCGCAGCCGCTCGGGCAGCGGCGCCAGCGGCTCCACGTCGACCACCTCGTCGACCGCACCGATCAACTCCACGAGCGGCGCCAGCCCACGCGGGCAGGCGAGCACCCGGCGGTGGCCCGGGAACGCGTCCGCCAGCGCCCGCAGCGCCGGCACACCAGTCAGCAGGTCTCCAAGCCCCAACGCCCGCAGCACCAACACCGTCATGGTGGCCAGGAGGGCTCGGTGGAGGGCGTCACGACGACCTCGCGGACCTCGCATCCGGCGGGCTGGGTGAGCGCGAAGACGACCGAGGCGGCGACGTTGCCGGGGTCGTTGAGCATCGCGTCGGGCGACGGGCGGTACTGCTCGTCGCGGCCGTCGAAGAAGGCGGTGTCCATGCCGCCGGGCACGATCATCGTCACGCCGACGCGACCGGCGAGCTCGGCGGTCAGCGCGCGGGTGAAGCCGACGACGCCGAACTTGCTCGCGCAGTAGGCGGTCGCGTCGCCGAGCGCCGTCTGCCCGAGCGTCGAGCCGATCGTGACCACGCGCCCCTCGTTGCGCTCGAGCTGCGCCAGCGCGGCGCGGACGACGGCCGCGGTGCCGACCAAATTGACCATGATCACGCGCTCCCAGGCCCGTGGGTCGACGTCCGCCAGCCGGCCGCAGCTGTCGGTGCCGGCCGCGGTCACGACGGCGTCGATGCGGCCGTGGCGCTCGGTGGCCCGGTCGACCGCCGCCGCGGCGGCCTCCGGGTCGGCGAGGTCGACGCGCTCGCCGGCAATGCCCTCCGCGGGGTCGTGCAGGTCGAGGACGTGCGGCACGCCGCCCGCCGCCTCGACCGCGTCCACGGTCGCGGCGCCGAGGCCCGACGCCCCGCCCGTCACGAGCACGACCGCGCCGTCAAGCCGCATGGCGCCGGGCCGCCTCCTCGATCAGCCGCGTCGTGGAGTGTCCGTCGAGGTGGGGCAGCACAACGACCTCGCCGCCGTGCGCCTCGACGGCGCCGGCCTCCGGCAGATGCTCGCCGGCGTAGTCGCCACCCTTGACCCACACGTCCGGGCGCAGGCGCTCGATCGCCGCCTCGGGCGTCGGCCCGTCGAAGACGAGCACGCCGTCGACGCTCTCGAGCGCCTCGAGCACGGACGCGCGGGCGGCCTGGGGGACGATCGGGCGGCCCGGTCCCTTCAGCGCCGCGACCGAGCTGTCGGAGTTGAGGCAGACGATCAGGCAGTCGCCGAGCCCGCGGGCGGCCGCGAGCATGCGCACGTGACCGGCGTGGAGCAGGTCGAAGCAGCCACCGGTCGCGACGACGCGGCGGCCGCCAGCCCGCTCGCGCTCCGCCCGCTCGACCGCGCCGCCGGTCATCGAGCGCGGCCCCGTGGGCGACCGCTCGGCGGACGGCTTGCCGCCGTCGAGGTCGGAGCGGGACGGCGGGCCGATGCGGCCACTGCCCAGCCGCACCGAAACGGCCCCGCCGGCGTCGACGAAGCCGGAGGCGGCCGCGACCGCCTGCTCGACGGCCGCCGCCGTCGGCGTTCCCGCCGCCAGCGCCCCGGCGACACGCGAGGCGAAGCGGTCGCCCGCCCCGCAGGGGTCCCCGCCGCCGGCCGTCGGCGCGGGGACCAGCGCGGGATGGCCCGACCGGCCGACGAGCAGAGCGCCTCCGCCGCCGAGCGTCACGCAGGCGGCGCGGCAGCGCCATCGCTCCAGCAGCCCGCGGGCGCGCGCGGCGACGGCCGCCACGCCATCCCCGCGGATGCCGGGCGCGAAGCGCTCGGCCTCGGCCGCGTTCGCCGTCGTGATGGCGGCCCCGGAGACGGGCTCGGGACCGTGGGGATGCGGGTCCCACACCAGCGGCCGTTCGCGAGCGGCGCGCTCGAGGGCCCGTCGCACGCCCGCCTGGCCGGCGACGCCGCGCCCGTAGTCGGAGACGAGGACCGCGTCCGCGGCGACGATCGCCGCGGTCGCGTCCGCGGTCGCCGCCCCGACGGCCGAGGGGCGGCGCTCGCCACGGTCGATGCGCAGCAGCGAGCGGCCGGCCGCGAGCACCCGCAGCTTCTCCGGCGTGGGAGACGCGAGCCCGAGGTCGACCACGGTCACGCCGCAGCGCTCGAGCAGCGCGCGCAGGTCCCTGCCGGCCTCGTCGTCGCCGAGCGCGGTGACGAGCGTCACCTCGTGCCCGTCGGCCGCGGCGAGCGCGGCCGCGAGCCCGGCGCCGCCGGGCCGCGAGCGCTCGTCCGAGCGGTCGACGACGGGCACGGGGGCGTCGGGGCTCAGGCGCTCGACGGTCCCCTCGACGTCGCGGTCGAGCAGCGCGTCGCCGACGACGGCGATCTGGCGCGCGCGCGTCACCGCGCCGCCCGCTCGATCGCGACGAGCGCGGGCTGCCCGCGGCAGGCGATGCGGTCGTCGACGGCGCCGCAGAGCACGTGGATCGCGACCAGGTGGGCCTCCTGCACGGTCGCCGTCGAGGGCGCGTCGACGCAGAGGACGTCGTTGCACGCGACACCGAGCGTGGTCGGTCCCGGTCCGGTCAGCGCCCACGAGTCCATCCCGAGGTCGCAGGCGGCCTCGGCGGCCGCGACGACGTTCGGGCTCTCCCCCGACGTGCTCAGCGCGAGTAGGACGTCGCCGGCGCGGCCGTGCGCGCGCACCTGGCGCGCGAACTGCTCGCCGGCGCCGTAGTCGTTGCCGATCGCGGTCAGGCTCGAGGTGTCGGCATGGAGCGAGATCGCGCTCAGCGGCTGACGCTCGTCGCGGTAGCGGCCGACGAGCTCGGCGGTCAGGTGCTGCGCCTCGGCGGCACTGCCGCCGTTGCCGGCGACGAGCAGGCGCCCGCCGTCGAGCAGCACGTCCGCGAGCCGGTCGCCCCAGCGCTCGATGCGCGGCAGCTCGCGCTCGAGCGTCGCGAGCGTGCGGCGCAGCGCGCGCACGTGCCCGAGGGAGGTCATGTCCCCACTCCCGCGGCGAGCGCATCCGAGCGGGGCGCTCCGAGCACGTGCCGGTAGGCCTCCTGGGTCGCCGCGGCGACCCGGTCCCAGCCGTAGCGCCGGCGGGCGCGTGCGGCGCCGGCCGCGCCGAGCTGCGCTCGCAGCGCGTCGTCGCCGAGCAGCCGCCTCAGGGTTGCCGCGACCGCCGCCGGATCGCGCGGCGGCACGTGCAGCCCGGTGCCCCCGTCGACGACCGTGTCGATCATGCCGCCGACCGCCGAGGCGACGACGGGCACGCCGCAGGCCATCGCCTCGACCGGCACGATGCCGAACGGCTCGTACCACGGCACGGACACGAGCGCGTCGGCGGAGCGGATCAGCGCCGGGATCTCCTCACGCCCGAGCCTGCCGGCGAGCGTGACGCGGTCTGCGACGCCCACATCGTGCGCGATCGCGCGCAGCCGGTCGACGGCCGGGTCGGAGTCGAGCTCGTCGGCGCCGGGCCCACCGGCGACCACGAGCTCCACGCCGGGAACCTCCGCCAGCGCCTCGATCGCGCTGCCGATGCCCTTGCGCTCGACCAAGCGGCCGACGGTGACGATCCGTCGCAGCCCGGGCCGGCGCGGGCGGACAGGCCCGTCCGGGCGGAACAGGTCGAGGTCGACGCCGCAGGGTACGACCGACACGCGCCGCGGCCGCGCGCCGAGCCGCACGAGCTCGAAGACCTCGTCGCTGCAGGTGGCGACGATCCGGTCGACCTCCGCGACGATCCCGCGCTCGACGTCGAGGCGCTCGGGCGGGCTCGTATCGGCCGCCCCCTGGTGGCGGCGCTTGACGACGCCGAGCGCATGGAAGGTCTGCGCGACCGGGATGCCGAGCGGCCGCGCCGCGTCCAGCGCGGCGACCGCCGACATCCAGAAGTGGGCGTGGACGAGCGCCGGCGGGTGGCGGCGCCACTCGGCGGCCAGACGCTCGGCGAAGGCGCCCATGTGGGGCGCCAGCGCGTCCTTGGGCACCGCGCGCGCCGGGCCGGCATCGACGTGATGGACCGTCACGCCAGGCGCGAACCGCACGGTCTCGGGAAGCTCGGGGGCGTCGCGTCGCGTGTGCACGACGACGTCGTGGCCGCGGCGAGCCAGTCCGCGCGCGAGCTCGGCGACGTGGACGTTCTGACCGCCCGCGTCGGCTCCGCCGAGCGTCGCCAGCGGGCTCGCGTGCTCGGACACCAGCGCAACCCTCATCGCGCCACCTCCTCGAGCAGGGCGTCCCAGTCGGCGAGGAAGCGGTCGAGGCCGAAGCGGTCCGTCGCGGCGCGGCGGGCGGCGGCCCCGCGGGCCCTCGCCTCGTCCGGGTCGTCGACCAGTCGCCGCAATCCCTCCCGGAGCACGTCGAGGTCGGTCGAGACGATCCCGGCCTCTGCCGGCACGGCCTCGGGCACCTCGGTCGTCGCCAGCGCTACGACGGGCATGCCGAGCTGCATCGCCTCGATCAGGGACAGGCCGAGCGACGTCCAGCGGATCGGATGCAGGTACGCGCGCCGGCGGGCCATCTCGGCGTGCAGCTCGTCCTGGCGCAGGCTCTCGTGGCCGCCGACCGTGCCCGCGCCGATGCCGAAGACGTCGAGCGGGACACGGCCGTCGAGGTCGGGTAGCAGGTCGGTGCCGGTGACGCGCGCGCGCCGCCCCGGCTCATTGATCACGACGGCGGCGCGCGGCAACTCGCCCGTGTAGCGCCGGCCCGGATCGACGATGCCGTGCTCGACGACCCGCGTCGGCGTCGAGCCGGCGTCCCAGAAGACGTCGTTGAAGTGGGTGACGTGGACCAGCGTCAGCTCGGGACGGTCGGCGGCCGGGTGGCGCATCTCGGCGATCCGTCCCTGAGGGGCGTTGTGCTCGACGTAGACGGCGGCGACGTCGCGGCCGGGACGGCGGCCGCCGAGCCACTCCCGCGCGAGGGCGGCGAGCTCGTGCGGACGCTGCAGGACGACGACGTCGACGTCCGCGTCGGCCGCCTCCTCGCGCATCACCTCGACCGCCGCCGGCGGCCAATCCCATGTGCGCGCGCGGCCGAGTCCGTCGGCTCCGCGATCGGGGGTCACAGGGATCAGGTACTCGTGCTCGCCCTGGACGAAGGCCGTCGTCCACGAGCCGTGCACGTGCCAGATCAGGACCCTCATGCGGCCATCGCCTCGGGCGCGGGCCGGCGCGTCGAGTGGCCGGCGACCTCGCCGAGCAGGCGGTCGACCGCGGCCTCCAGATCGCTCACCACCTCCGGCGCCGCGTCGATCTCCTCGGGCCGGGTCTGCGGCGTCGGAACCAGGATCGATCGCGCGCCCGCCGCCAGCGCGGCGCCGACGTCCGCACCGACGTCGCCGACGACCGCGCAGTCGGCGGGGTCGACGCCGAGCAGGTCGGCCGCTCGCAGGACGAGCCCCGGCGCCGGCTTGCGACAGTCGCAGCCCTCGTCCGGAGCGTGCGGACAGATCAGCCACGGACCGACCGGACCGACCAGCCGCTCGACGCGCCGGTTGACCGCATCGACGCGGTCGGCGGTCAGCACCCCCCGTCCGATCCCGCTCTGGTTTGAGATCACCGCCGTCGCGATCCCCGCCTCGCGCAACCGCGCGACGGCGTCGGCGGCACCCGCCATCGGCCGCACCGCGTCCGGATCGCCGTTGTAGGGGACGTCGGCGACGAGCGTGCCGTCACGGTCGAGCAGCACCGCGCGTGGCCGCGGCCACGCACGCGACGCCGAGCCGCGCAGCTTGCGCGGCAGCGTCAGCAGGCCCCTCGCCGTGTGCAGCGCTGCCGCCGGCGGCAGGACGGCGCTGGTGGCGAGCATCGTCGCGACCTCCCCGGACGTGCGCGGCCCGGGCGCGATCCGGGCCCAGGCGAGCTCGGCGGTGCCAAGCGCCCACGCCGCGCCGCCGGCGGCCGCGAGCCGACGCCGTCCGGTCGCCGCCGCGATCGCACCGGCCGCGCCTGCGGCGACGGTCGCGAGATGGCGCGGGCGCCGGCCCGGCGGCGCGCCGGCGCGCTCGCGCCAGCCCGGGCCGTGCAGGGCTCGCATCAGCACGTCGTCGGCGTTGCCGGCCTGCAGGCGCACCGACGCCCACGGACCGGCCTCGCCGACCGGATGCACGACCGTCCGCCCGCCGCGGACGATCCCGTGCCCGGCTTCCAGGACGCGCAGACCGAGGTCGGCGTCCTCCCTGTACGCGCGCGGGAAGCGCTCGTCAAACCCGCCGACGTCGTCGAGCGCCGCGCGGCGGTAGGCCATGTCGGCGGTCGCCCAGACGGCGTCGTCCAGCCCCGCGACGCAGCGCTCGCGGTCGGTGCGACGCCGGTCGGCGGGCAGCGGGACCTCGATCCTGCCCTGGCTCGCCGCCACCGCTGCCGGCAACCGCTCCAGGTCCGCGACGAGCCGCTCGGACCAGTCCGGCGCCGGCACGACGTCGTCGTCGAGGAACGCGACCCAATCGGCGCACGTGCCGCGCCAGCCGCGGTTGCGGGCGGCCGCGGGTCCGCGGCCGGGGCCGGCGACCACGGCGACCCGTGCGCGTGGATCGCCGTCCGCGTCCGCGAGCCAGCCGCTGCCCGCGTTCGTCCCCAGGTCGAGCGCCGCGCCGGCGCCATCGCCGCGATCGTCGACGATCGCCACCCGCTCGGGCCGCGGGCCGGCCTGCGCGGCGAGCGCATCTACCAGGCGCGCCAGCTCCGGGCGCCCGGTCGTCGGCACTACGATCGCGTAGGCGACGGTCATGCCGCCACCCGCTCCCCAACGGCGCCCGCCACGACGGCCGCGCGCCGCACCAGGAACGGGCCGAGGGCAAGCACGTCCACGGGCGCCGAGCCGAAGCACTCGAGCGCGTCGCGCGGGTGGTCGACCATCGGCCGTCCGGCGGTGTTGAGGCTGGTGTTGACGACGACCGGCACCCCGGTGCGGCGCTCGAAGGCCTCGAGCATCCGCGCCACGAGCGGCTCGCGGCGGCGGTCGACGGTCTGCACGCGCGCCGTCCCGTCGACGTGGACGACGGCCGGGATGCGGTCGCGCCACTCGGGACGGACGTCGTGGGTGAAGAGCATGTACGGGCTCGGGATCGCCCCGTCGAAGATCTCGGCGGCGCGCTCGAGCAGCACCATCGGCGCGACCGGCCGGAACTGCTCGCGGCCCTTGATGTCGTTGAGCCGCTCGAGGTTGGCCGCGTCGCGGGGGTCGGCCAGCAGGCTGCGGTGGCCGAGCGCGCGCGGGCCGAGCTCGGCCCGGCCCTGAAACCAGGCGACGACGTCGCCGGCGGCGAGCGCGCCGGCGACCTCGTCGGCGAGATCGTCCGGCCGCTCGTGCGCGAGCGCGGCAACGCTCAGCAGGTTCTGGAGCTGGTGGTCCGAGAAGCGGCGGCCGAGGTCCGCGCCGTCCAACGGGCGCACGTCGTCGCCGAGCTCGGCGGCGACGACCATCGCGCCGCCGAGCGCGGTCCCCGCGTCGCCGGACGCCGGCTGGACCCAGACGTCGTCGAAGGGACCCTCGGCGAGCAGCCGCCGATTGGCGACGCAGTTGAGCGCCACCCCGCCCGCCATCGTCAGCGCGCGCTCGCCGGTGCGCTCGTGCAGCAGGCGGGCGAGCTCGAGCAGGACCTCCTCGAGGCGGTGCTGGACGCTCGAGGCCAGGTCGGCGTGCGGCGAGTCGAACGTCCCGCCGGGCGCGAGCGCGGGCGCCAGGCGCTCGAAGTCGACGTCGCCGACGTGGAAGCCGCCGTCACCGTCGACGGTCACCAGCCGGCGCAGCTCGTCGAGGAAGCGCGGCTCGCCGTAGGAGGCCAGCGCCATCACCTTGTACTCGTCCGACGAGCGGTGAAACCCGAGGTGGGCGGTGAGATCCTCGTAGAGCAGCCCGAGCGAGTGCGGCAGCGGCTGGGTCGCGATCGGCTCGATCGCCGTGCCGCGCCCGTGCGCCAGCAGCAGCGACGCCCGCTCGCCGCGCCCGTCGGCCACGAGGACCGCCGAGCGCTCGTGCGGCGAGGCCATGTGGGCCGAGGCGGCGTGCGCGAGGTGGTGGGCGACGTAGCGGACGCGGCGAGCGTCGAGCCCCGGCAGGGCGGTGCGCAGGAAGTTCGGCGCGCGGCGCACGTAGAGCGTTCGCAGCGCCTCCCACTCGTCGGCGGCCGCCTCCTCGGGCTCGGGCGCCAGTGCCGGGTCGTACGAGTAGGCGACGGCGTCGAGATCCTCGACCGCGAGGCCGGCCTCGTCCAGGCACCAGCGCATCGCCTGCTCGGGCAGCTCCCAGGTCGAGAACGCGACCGCAGGCTTGCCGTGCTTGCGCCGGCTGAAGCGCTCCTCCTCCGCGGCGGCGACCGTCACGCCGTCGACGAGCAACGCCGCCGCCGGATCGTGGAAGACGGCGTTGACGCCGAGGACCTTCACCTCCGCAGGCCCCGTACCGGCATGTCGAGCACGCTCTCGTACATGTGCGGAGAAGCGCTTCCCAGGCGCCACTTCCGCAAACCGCTTGTTGTCCGAAGCGCTTGTTTGAGACGGCACCTCCGGGAAAAGCCGGTTGTGCGACATGGAGCAGACCTCCGGCGACTGGCAGGACCGGCGCGACGTGCTGTGCGTCCGCCTCGACGCGATCGGCGACGTCCTGATGAGCACCCCGGCGATCCGCGCCCTGCGGCGCCAGCGCGCCGACCGGCGGATCACGCTGCTCACGTCCCGGTCGGGCGCCCAGGCGGCGGCGCTGGTCCCGGAGATCGACCGCACGATCGCCTACGACCCGCCGTGGATGAAGGCGCCGGCGGGCGACGACTCCGCCTGGCGCGACTGCGCGGCGATCGAGCGCCTGCGCGCGTGCGATCTGGACGCGGCGGCCATCTTCACCGTCTTCAGCCAGAGCCCGCTGCCGGCCGCACTGACGTGCCATCTCGCCGGGATCCCGCGAAGGCTCGCGCACTGCCGCGAGAACCCCTACCGGCTGCTCACCGACTGGGTTCGCGAGTCCGAGCCCGAGCAGGGCGTTCGCCACGAGGTCCAGCGCCAGCTCGACCTCGTCGACAGCGTCGGCGCCCGCCCGGCCGGCACCGGCCTCTCGCTCGAGGTCCCCGAGGACGCCGCCGCGAGCGCGCTCGCCGCCCTGCGCGACGCCGGCCAAGATCCGGCGGAGCCGTGGCTGCTCCTCCACCCCGGCGCGACCGCCGAGTCGCGCCGCTACCCGCTCGACGACTACGCCGAGGCGATGCGGCTGCTGGCGCGGCGAACCGGGCGCCGGGTCGTGATCGCGGGCGGCGCGGGCGAGCGGGCAGCGGTCGCCGCGCTATCCACGCAGGTGGCGGGCGCCGTCACGCTCGCCGGCGACCTCTCGTTCGCGGAGCTCTGCGGGCTGATCGCGGCCGCGCCGGTGCTCGTCTGCAACAACAGCGCCCCCGCGCACGTCGCGGCGGCGGTGGGAACCCCCGTGCTCGTGCTCTACGCGCTCACGAACCCCCAGCACACGCCGTGGCAGGCCCGCTCACGCGTCCTGAGCCACGACGTGCCCTGCCGCTGGTGCTATCGCAGCGTCTGCCCGGAGGGACACCACGCGTGCCTGCGACGCGTCCCGCCCGCCGACGTGGCCGCGGCCGCGCTCGAGCTCCTGGCCGCAGACGGGTCAGATCGCGCTGGGCCGCTCGCGGGCAGCGGTGCCGTAGCGCCGCGGATCCGATGCCAGCCCGGCGAGGATGCCGGCCGCGGCGATGGCGAGGTGCAGGAAGTTGTCGGCGGTGTTGACGGGAATCAGCCCGACGACGTCGTTGCCGTCGACGAAGCCCCAGATCGTCACGACCAGGTAGACGGCGCCGAAGCCGAGCGCGTAGAGGCGCGACGCGGGTGCCGACATGAAGACCGCTAGCCCCACCAGCCCGGACGCGAGGTGGACGATGTTGTGCCATCCGTTGACCTCGAAGACGATCAGCTCGTCGCCGGAGACGTTCGAGCCGAGGTCGCCGAACGACGAGTCGGCGAAGAAGCCCGCGATCCCCGCGACGACGAGCGTGATGCCGAAGACGAGCGCGTAGAGCTGCGCCGGCGTTCGATCGGCGGTGGTCCGATTGGTGGTTGTGTCCCTGCGCGCCATGGCGCCTCCTTCGTGCCGTTCAGCGATTGTCGTAGAGCGTCTGCCGGTCGCGGTCGGTGAAGTCGGTCTCGTGCTCGGGCGCACCGCGCTCGGCCTTGCTCCTGAGGTCGCGGACCTCGCGTGAGGCCCCCCGCCGGCGGGCCATCTCCGAGATCCCGAGCCCGATCAGGAACAGCAGCGCGAGCGGCACCGCGTAGATAGGCGTCCAGAAGGCGAAGCCGAACAGGAGCAGCGAAAGGACGAACGCGACCGCGACGATCGTGAGCGGCGTCATGGGCGGCCCTCCCCATGGTCGCGCGACGCCGGCGACGCCGCCTCGGTGGGGCGGCTCTCGCGCGACGGCGTGATCGCCTCCTGCTGCCCGCGTGCCCGCGCGGCCTCCTCGTCCTCGGTGGTGTCGGCCGCCACCCGCACCGCCTCGTTGAGGGCGGCATCGGGGTTGGTCACGCCCTGCTCCTCCAGCGCCGCCGCGGTGCGCGGGTCCGGGCTCTCGACCTGCGACGTCAGGCTGAGGGTCGTCGCGACGACGACGATCGTGCCGACCGCGTGCAGCGCTAGCGCGACGAAGATCATCCACCAGACGCCGGAGACGAGCGCGATCACCGCGCCCGCCACGAGCGCGACGAGGAACGTGATCGCGATCAGCGTTCGCGACTGGTCCAGCGCGGCGGCGACGGGTCGCGGCCGGCCGGCCTCGAGCGCGGCGTCGAGGGCGCCATGGTCCTCGGCACGCTCGGCCGTTCGCGGGCCCACGGCCTCGCGCAGCTCACCGCGGAGCTCGTCGCGCGCCCGCTGTCGCCGTCGTCGCTCATCGGGACGATCGTCCATTCGAGGCGGGTACCCACCGGCGGCCGCCCGAAACTCGCAGGTGACGGTCCTCCCGGCTCACCCGCGCCGGCTAGGGCTCCAGCACCACCTTGATCGCGCCGTCCTCCTTCTTCTGGAACATGTCGTACGCCCGCGGCGCCTCATCGAGCGGCATGAAGTGAGTCGCGAAGCGGTCGACGTCGAGCGGATCGCCGTCCTGGAGCAGCGGCAGGATGTCGTCGGTCCACTCGCGCACGTTCGCCTGCCCCATCCGGATCTGAATCTGCTTGTCGAAGAGGTCGCCGAGCGGAAAGTTCTGCTCCAGCCCGACGTAGACGCCGATGATCGACAGCGTCCCACCGCGACGGATCGAGCCCATGCACTTGCGCAGGCCGTCCATCCGGTCCATCTGGATCTTCGTCGCCTGCAGGACGCTGTCGAGCTTCGACCCATGAGCCTCCATGCCGACCGCGTCGATGCCGGAGTCGACGCCGCGCCCGCCCGACAGCTCGCGCACCGCGGTGGCAACGTCCTCGACGGCGTCGAGGTCGACCGACTCGGTCGCCCCGTGGGACTGCGCCATCGCGATCCGCTCGGGGAGCCGGTCGACCGCGATGATCTGCCCCGCGCCGCGGTGGCGCGCGATGCGCACGCACATCTGCCCGATCGGGCCCAGGCCCCAGACCGCGACCGACCCGCCGTCCGGGATCGCGGCGTACTCGACCGCCTGCCAGGCCGTGGGCAGGACGTCGGAGAGGTACAGGAAGCGGGTGTCGGGCGGGCCCTCCGGGACCTTGATCGGCCCGAAGTGCGCCTGCGGCACCCGCAGGTACTCGGCCTGGCCGCCGGGGACGCCGCCGTAGAGGTGCGTGTAGCCGAACAGCCGCGCGCCCTTGCCGTGCTCCTTGACCTGCGTCGTCTCGCACTGCGAGTACAGGTCCTGGTCGCAGTAGAAGCAGTGGCCGCAGGAGATGTTGAACGGCACGACGACCCGATCGCCCGGCGCGAGGTGGTCCGCGGCCCCCGGCCCGACCTCCTCGACGATCCCCATCGGCTCGTGGCCGATGATGTCGCCCTCCTTCATCTTGATCACCTTGCCGCCGTAGAGGTGCAGGTCGGAGCCGCAGATCGCGGTCGAGGTGATTCGCACGATCGCGTCGGTCGGCTCCTCGATCCTGGGGTCGGACACCTCGTCGACGCGCACGTCCTGCTTGCCATGCCAGACGACCGCCTTCATTGGCGTCCTCCCACTCCGGTCAACAGCTCTCCGATGCGCAGCGGCCCGCCGGCGCGCCGCTCGAGCGGCGGCGTGCCGTAGTCGGCGCCCGTGCGCATCCCGTCCAACAACTCGACTAGGGCCTCGTCGGCGCCATGGCGGGGGCTCCAGCCGAGCTCGGTCCGGGCGCGTGTCGAGTCCATCAGCGGCACGGCCAGCGCGAGGTCGATCCACCCCGGCGCGGTCGGCTGCAGGCGCAGTCGCCAGCTCACGTCGGCCAGTGCTCTGAGGGCGGCCGCGTGGACCGGAATCGGCCTCGCGCCCAGTGCCTTGCCGAGCGCCTCCGCGTCGAGCACCGGCTCCGCCGCCACGTTGAACGCGCCCTCGGCGTCGCCGACGGCCGCGCGCCGGAACGCGTCGCCGGCGTCGAGCGAGTGGACGGCCTGGAAGCAGAGCCTGTCCGCCTTCGGCACGATCGGGATCAGCGACCGGCGCACGAGCGGACTCGGCAGCAGCGGACCGGCGAAGAAGCGGCGGATCTCGGCGGCCGCGTCCCGCTTGAAGATCAGGGCCGGCCGCAGCCGGACGACGCGTGTAGCGGGCGACTCGTGCTCGAAGCGGTCGAGCAGGCGCTCCACGGCCGCCTTCTCGCGCGCGTAGTACGCCGACGCGATCCCCTCCGTCGGCCAGCTCTCGTCGACGCGCCGGTCCTTCGGGCCCGGCGAGTACGCGCCGACCGACGACGCGTAGACAAGCGCGGGAACGCCCGCGGCGCCGACCGCGTGGAAGACGCGTGCGCTGCCCTCGACGTTGACCGCCTGCAGGACCCGCTGGTCGTGCCCAGGCTGGATCAGCCAGGCGAGATGGACGACGCAGTCGGCTCCGCGGAAGATCTCGGCGAGGTCGGCGTGGACGACGTCCGCGGCAACCCACTCCACCTTCGGCATCGCGATCTCGGGGCGCCGTCGAGCGAGGCCGACGACCGCGTCGACCGCGGGCTCGCCGGCGAGCCCCTCGAGCAGGCTGGTGCCGACGTTCCCGGTCGCGCCGGTCACCACGATCCGCATGGCGCGCGGCCTACCCGGCGGGTGGGCCGGCAAACGCGGCGGGCACGCGTCGTCGCAGGAGCGCTCGCCGGCGGTGGACGATTAGCACGAGATCGGGATGGGTACCTCCGACATAGGCACGCGCTGGAGCCGGACCCGGGGGGCGCCGCCGATCCAAGGCGTGTCGATAGGGAACGTAAAGGGACCCAAGGCGACCTGGCAAGGCTCGCCGGGGGGATCTCGCATCCACGCAGTGCAAGGCAGCGAGGAGTCCCAATGTCAACCGCTCTGACCGAAAACATCGACCTCGGCGAGCGTCGCGCCCCCGCCTCCCGCGGCAAGCGCCCGGCGAAGGACGAGCGGCTGCTCGCCCGCTACCGCGAGACGGGCGACCTCGGCGCACGCGAGGAGCTGATCGCCCGCCTGCTGCCGTTGACCAAGCGGCTCGCGTCCCGCTACCGCCACTCCGGCGAGAGCCAGGAGGATCTCGAGCAGGTCGCGTGCATCGGCCTGATCAAGGCCGTCGACCGCTACGAGCCCGACGTCGGTCCCTTCACGCGCTACGCCGTCCCGAACATCCTTGGCGAGCTGCGCCGCCACTTCCGCGACAAGGGCTGGGGCATGCACGTCCCGCGGACGGTGCAGGAGAACTTCCTGCGCGTCAACGAGACGATGGAGCAGCTGTCCGGGCAGCTGCGGCGCACCCCCACCCCACGTGACGTGGCGGAGGCGACCGGCATGTCCCTCGAGGACGTGATCGAGGCGCTCGACGCCGGCCGGTCCTACAGCCCCGCGGCGCTCGACGCCCCGCACCCCGGCGAGGAGTCGGAGGGCCGCGTGCTCGGCGACACCCTCGGATCGATCGACCGCAACTTCGACTACGTCGAGCTGGGACAGGCGATCGCGCCGGCGTTCAGCGTGCTTCCCAAGCGCGAGCAGGTGATCGTGCATCTGCGCTTCTTCGAGGATCTGACCCAGTCGGAGATCGCCGAGCGGGTCGGGATCTCGCAGATGCACGTCTCGCGGTTGCTGCGCCGCGCGCTCGACCACCTCAACGAGGCCGTCGATCCGCAGGACGAGGCCGGCGACGGGGCGACGGCCGAGGCGCGGGGCTAGGCGGCGCGCTCGATCGCGGCCGACGACTCGTCGCCCGCGATCAGGTCGAGCACCGCCTCCTCGACCGACCGCTGCACCGCCGGCCAGTCCTCCGCGTCCGCCGCCAGCTCCGGCAGCACGCCACCGATGGTCAGGCCGCCGTCGAAGCGGTCGAACACGCGCGGATCGATGTACGAGGCGCGGCAGACCGCCGGCGTGTTCCCGAGATGGCGGGCGACCTCGTCGACGGCGCGCCGGGCGGCCCGCGCGCGGCTCGCCTTCGAGCGTCCGGCGACGGACCCCGAGACAGCGAGCGCGATCGCCGCCAGCACGGTCGCGTTCCAGGTTCGGAAGTCCTTGGCCGTGAAGTCCCCGCCGCTGACCTCCTTGAGGTACGCGTTGATGTCCTGAGAGCGCACGTCGACCCAGCGGCGGCCGTCGCGGTAGGCGAGCAGCTCGGGACCGCCGCCGCGGCGGCGCAGCAGCGCCCGCACCGTCTCGGCCGCCTCGCCGTCGACCACGCGCTGGCGCCGGCGCTGGCCTCCCTTGGCCTCGTAGTCGAAGCGGATCTCGTCGCCGTCCACGCTCGCGTGCTGCCTGCACATCGTGGCGAGGCCGTAGGTGCCGTTGTCGTCGGCGTAGCCCTCGGATCCGATCCGGAACGAGCCGCGGTCGAGCAGTCGCACCGCGCAGGCGAGCGCGCGGGGGCGCGGCATCCCGTCCAGGGCGAGGTCCACCGCGACCCGCTCGCGCATCCGCGGCAGCGCGGCCGCGAAGCGCTCCATCGACTCGAACTTGTCGGCGTCGCGCCGGGTGCGCCAGTGATCGTGGTAGCGGTACTGCTTGCGACCGGCGGCGTCGTAGCCGGTCGCCTGGATGTGCCCGCGTGGATGCGGGCAGATCCATGCGTCGCGCCACGCGGGCGGGATCGCCAGCTCGCGGATGCGCAGGAGCGTCTCCGGATCGTCGATCCGCTCGCCGCCCTCGTCGAGGTAGGTGAACCCACGCCCGCGGCGACGACGGCGAATGCCGGGCTCGCCGCAGTCCACTCGCCGGAGCCGCGCCATGGCACCGCGCTACCCGGCGTCGTGGGAGTTCGAACGAGCTACGGGGCGACGGCGTTGTAGTAGCGGACGGCGAGGCCGGTGAGGAGCGTCTCGAAGCAGGCCTCCTGGGTCAGCTCGTGCTCGGCCGCGTAGGCGCGGATGCCGGCTCGCTCGATCGCCTCGCTCTCGCGGATGATCTCGTCGACGAGGTCGGGGTGCTCGTCCGAGAAGAAGGCCCCCATCGAGTAGAGGCCGGTGTCCATCAGGGACTCGATGAACGCGTCGTCCGCGCCCCCCGGTCGGTCCCTGTGCTTCGAGCCCTCGGCCATGCGCGACCAGCGTACCCGGCAGGCGCGCCGGTACGGTGTCCCCGATGGCCGCCCGCGACGAGATCGTCTCGTACCTCGACGAGCTGCTGGACGCGCCGGGTTTTCCCGACTACGCCCCCAACGGGCTCCAGGTCCCGGGGGCCGAGCATGTCGAGCTCGTGGTCACAGGCGTGTCCGCGAACCTGGAGCTGTTCGAGCGCGCGGCGGCGCTCGGCGCCCAGATGGCGCTCTGCCACCACGGCATCGTCTGGGGCTCGCGGCCGACCGCGATCACCGCCCAGGCGCGCCGCCGCCTCGAGACGTTGTTCGCCGCCGACATGTCGCTGGCCGCCTACCACCTGCCGCTCGACGCGCATCCGGAGGTCGGCAACAACGCTCTGATCTGCACGGCGCTCGGCCTCGAGCCGGCCGAGCGGCTCGGCGAGCATCGGGGGCGGGCGCTCGGCTTCGTCGGCCGCTCCTCCACGGGCGTGCCGGTCGGCGAGCTGGCAGACCGCTGCGCCGAGGCGCTCGGCGGCCGCGCGCCGCTGATCCAGGGCGCCGGACCGGAGACCGTCCACAGCGTCGGCGTGATCTCCGGCGCCGCCGCGTCCTACCTCTCCGACGCCGCCGCGCTCGGTCTCGACGCCTTCCTCACCGGCGAGCCCGCCGAGCACTCGATGGCCGACGCGGCCGAGGCCGGACTGCACTTCCTCGCGGCCGGCCACTACGCGACCGAGACGTTCGGCGTCCGCCGGCTCGGCGAGCTGCTCGCGGAGCGCTTCGGCGTCGAGCACCGCTTCGTCGCGGTCCCCAACCCCGTCTGAGGTCGGCCCACCGCCGCGTGCCCGGGCCAGTCGGCACCGACCCACGGGCGGGCGCGCGCGAATTAGACTGGCTGGCAGGCCAACCAGCGGAGGAGGAGCGACGTGGAGGCAGTGACAGCCGGAGCCGGGACCGGCTCGACGACGATGGCGGACCTGCTTCCGCTCGCGGCGGAGCGGTTCGCCGGCCAGCCCGCGCTCAAGCACAAGGTCGGCGACGCGTGGGTGGAGGTGGGCTACGAGGAGCTCGGCACCGTCGGGCGCGAGATCGCGCTCGGCCTGATCGACCTCGGCCTCGCGCAGGGCGACAAGGTCTCGATCCTCAGCCACACCCGGCCCGAGTGGACCTTCGCCAACTTCGCGATCCTCTCGGCCGGCACCGTCTCGGTCTCGATCTACCAGACCAACTCGGCCGAGGAGTGCCACTACGTCCTCGACCACTCGGAGTCCAAGGCCGTGTTCGTCGAGGACGCAGAGCAGCTCGCGAAGGTGCGCGCCGTCCAGGACAGGCTGCCCCAGCTCGAGCACGTCGTGATCTTCGACCCCTCGGGCGACGTCGGCGACGCGATCCCCCTCGCCGAGCTGCGCGAGCGTGGCGGCGCGCGCAACGCCGCCGACCTGCGGGCGCGCACCGCCGCGATCGGCCCCGACGACCTCGCGATCACGATCTACACCTCGGGCACCACCGGCCCGCCGAAGGGATGCCTGCTCACGCATGGCAACTACCGCGACGTCACGTCGATGGCCGAGCGCATGGGTACGCTCGAGCAGGGCGACTCCGTCTACCTCTTCCTGCCGCTCGCGCACGCCTTCGCGAAGCTGATCCAGTTCGTGACGATCGACCTCGGCGGCACGATCGCCTACTGGGAGAAGGACCCTCAGAAGATCGTCCCCAACCTGATGGAGGTCAAGCCGAGCTACTTCCCGTCCGTCCCGCGGATGTTCGAGAAGATCTACACGCTCGCGACCAGCGCGGCCGAGGATCCGGCGCAGCTGCAGGCGGCGGTCGACGTCGGCCTGAAGGTGCGAACGCTGCAGCGCGAGGGCAGGGAGGTGCCCTCCGAGCTGCAGGCGGCGTTCGACCAGTCCGACGAGAAGCTCTACCGCAACGTCCGCTCGCTGTTCGGCGGCCAGATCCGCGAGTGCGTCACCGGCGCCGCCCCGATCGCCAAGGAGATCCTCGAGTTCTTCTACGCCTGCGGCGTGCCGGTGATGGAGGGCTACGGCATGACCGAGACCTCCACCGTCGCCTCCGCCAACACGCCCGACGAGTTCCGCTTCGGCTCGGTCGGCAGGCCGCTGCCGGGCGTCGAGGCTAAGGTCGCCGACGACGGCGAGCTGCTGCTGCGCGGCCCGAACATCTTCCAGGGCTACTACAAGGACCCGGACGCGACCGCCGACACGCTCGTCGATGGTTGGCTCTGCACCGGCGACCTCGGCCGCATCGACGAGGACGGCTTCATCTACATCGTCGGGCGCAAGAAGGACATCATCATCACCGCCGGCGGCAAGAACATCACGCCCGCCAACCTCGAGAACGGCCTCAAGCAGACCCGCTGGATCTCCCAGGCCATCGTCGTCGGCGACCGCCGGCCCTACCTCGTCGCCCTGATCACGATCGATCCGGAGGAGATCCCCGCGTTCGCCCAGCAGCACGGGATCGAGCCGGACGCGGTGATCGGCTCCGAGCAGCTCCGCGACGAGGTCCAGCAGGCCATCGACGGCGTCAACGCCACCGTCGGCCCCGTCGAGCAGATCAAGTACTTCACCATCCTCCCCCACGACCTCACCCAGGAGACGGGCGAGCTCACTCCGACGCTGAAGGTCAAGCGCAACGTCGTCGCCGACAAGTACGCCGACGTCATCAACAGCCTCTACGAGACCGCCGCCATCCACGGCACCACCGGCGACGACACCGGCTCCGAGTAGCGGCGCCTCGTCCGGCCGGGCCCGGGCGTGGGTGCCGCGGGGCCCAATGAGGGCCGTCGGGTGTTCCGCGCGCTATGGCTGCACAACACCCGGCGGTTGCGATCGCGCCGGAGCCGTCGGGCGCTATGCATGCCCGCCATGCGTAACTCCCGACGGCCAGCGACGGTGGCGACGTGTGGGGCGCTGAGCATGCCGTGCCGTCTCGCTTCGCCCCCTCCCCCACCCAGCCGCCGTCCCCGGCGTGCCGCAGCCTCAGCCACCGACCAAGGAGACTGGCAGCCGGGACCCGGACGTCACTCCAGCGCCTTCTCCAGTGCCGACAGCAACCGGTTCGTCGCGCCGGCGTCCCTGATCGCGGCGCGGATGTGGTCGTCGGCTCCAAGCGGGCCGCCGGGGGCGACGGTGATGCTGTCCTGCTGGAGGCGGTTGGCGAGGGCGGCGCCGGAGTGGCCGTGGGCGCAGATCCAGGCGAAGTTGGCCTGGGTGTCGGTGACGTCGAGCGGCATCGTGCGGAGGGCGGCGAGGAGGCGGTGGCGCTCCTCGACGACGGCGGCGCGGCGGCGGTCGATCTCGGGATCGCCGGTCTCGAGCACCTGGGCGACGGCGGCCTGGGTGAGGGCGTTGACGCCGAGCACAGGGGCGATGGCGTCGAGCAGGCGGGCGTCGGCGCTGGAGCCGACGGCGTAGCCGGCGCGCAGGCCCGAGAGGCCGTAGATCTTCGAGAAGGTGCGGACCACGAGCAGGCGCGGGAGGGCGTCGGTGAGGCGCAGGACGGAGTCGAGCGGCTCGATCTCCTGGAAGTGGACGAGCGCCTCGTCGACCACGACGTGGACGCGCTCGGGCAGCCCGGCCGCGAGCGCGGCGATTTGCTCGGCGGGGATGTAGGCGCCGGTCGGGTCGTTGGGATTGCAGATGACGACGAGGCGGGTGCGGTCGGTGACGGCGTCGCCGAGCGCGCCGAGGTCGGCGGCCGCGTCGCCGACGTCGACAGGCACCGGGCGGCCACCGGCGCGGGCGGCCATCAGCGGATACAGCGGGTAGCTCGGCCAGGGGGTGAGCAGCTCGTCGCCCGGTGTCATCAGCGACATCGCGGCGGCCTGGAGCAGCTCGGCGGCGCCGTTGCCGACGACGATCCGCTCGGGGTCGACCTCGTGGCGCTCGGCAAGCCGGCGGCGCACCCCCGAGGCGTGGCGGTCCGGGTACCCGTTGATGCGCCCCCGGGCCGTGTAGGTCGACGCGTTGACGACCTCCGAGTCGGGCAGCTCGGGCCACTCGGTGCTCGAGAGGTCGAGCTGCGGCGTCCGCTCGAGCGCCAGGCGCCGCTCGCGCTCGCGCCGCTCCCGGCGGGCCTTGTTGAGCTCCTCCTCGTCGACGTCCTCGAACTGCCGGTAGTAGTCGCGCAGTCCCATCAGGTCGGGGCCACCGACGGGCTCGGCCCCTGGATGATCAGGAACCAGAACATGAAGATCGTGAATGCCACGGCGACGCTGATGGCGAAGATGCGCTCGATGGCGCCGCGCTCCTGGTCGTAGCCGGCGGCGCGGCGAATCAGCTTCCACCACTCGTCGATCCGCTTGGTGAGCGCCACGGTGGCCATCAGCGAGGCGAGCGAGCCGAAGAGGATCGTCGCGATGCCGGCCATCGGCGAGTCGGTCCAGTACTGGACCTGCGAGCCGAGCCAGAACCAGAACAGCGGCTGGGGCCCGAAGAGGGTCAGGCAGAGCGCCGTCTCGAGCGTGAGGATCGCGCCTGCGAGCACGCGGTCGGCGCGCTGGCGTCGCTCTCCGCGCGTGACCGGCTGTCGGCGGAAGCGCACCGGCCGGCGCCCCTCCTCGGCACGCCGGACGAAGAGCCCTCCGCTCTCTGTCGGATCGCTACCCGCCACGGGGACAGCCTAGGGCACGGCTGGGGCGGCTACGCCTCCTCTGACTGCCCCAGGAGCGCCCCCGTCGTCTGCTCGAGGATGCGCCGCCACGCCGCGGTCTTCTCGCGCTCCTCGGAGAACTTGCGCACCACCTTGCGCACCCGCGTCGCCGAGATCTGGATGCCGTGCTTGGCGCAGAGCGCCTTGAGGTCGTCGTAATCCTCGGCGAGCTTGATCGTGACCGACTCGAATCCGTGGCGCGCGATCTCCACCCGGCGGGTGAAGTTCATGATGTTGGTCTCGAACATCAGCTCGTCGTTCGGCTGCGGCTCGATCAGGACGATGTCGACGCCCGGATAGCGCTCCTTCCAGTGCTCGACCGCTTGGTGCAGCCGCTGGTGGGCGAGCAGCTTGAACGTCTGGTAGCCGATCTGCGCGAAGCCCATGTCGGACACCCGCCGCACGCGGCTGCCGAGCGCGGTCGGGATCTGCTTCTGGAAGTCGTTGACGTAGGGGACGAGCGGGTTGACGACGACGATGAACTTCGCGCCGCGCTCGACGGCGATGTCGACGTTCGTGGTCGAGCGGATGCCGCCGTCGATCAGCTGCCGGCCCTTGATCTCGACCGGCTTGTAGACCATCGGCAGCGCCGTCGACGCGCTCACGGCCTTGGCGATCGAGACGTCGTCCCAGTCGTCGGCGCCGAGCACGATCCGCTCGCAGGTGTCGAGGTCGGTCGCGGTCAGGTACAGCTCGCGCTCGAGCATCCGGAAGTCGTTGGTGCGCCCGTCGTCGGCGAGCACGCCGCGCAGGTAGTGCTCGACCCCGCGGGTGCTGTAGGCGCCCGTCGGCAGGCCCTGCGCGATCTCGGCGACGACGTCGACCAGCGACAGCTCGCGGAACTGGCCGAGCACGCTGCGGGCGATGCCGAGCATCCGCAGCGGCATCAGCGCCAGCGCCTCGGCGAACTCGAGGTAGTTGGGGCGCATGAGGTGCCCGCGGTCGACGTCGCGGAACGGGCTCGGCGACTGCTCGTTGACGACTCGCATCATCTCCTCGGGCGTGACGCCGTTGGCGACCAGGCTGCCGACGAACGACCCCGCGCTGGTGCCGACGTAGACGTCGAAGTCGTTCACCGTGCGGTTGACGGCCAGCAGGTCGAGAGCACGCAGGGCGCCGATCTCGTAGACGCCGCCGGTGAAGCCGCCGCCGCCGAGCACGAGCGCGGTCCGCGAGCGCCGCGGCCGGCGCCGGCGCGGCTTGGCCGCTGGCCTCTCGCCCTTCGCCGTCGACTGCTCGAGCTTAACGACGTCACCCATCGCCCCTCCCAGTATCGCGGACGCGTCGGCGGCCGGACCGCAGCGGCCGGCGCTGTACCGTGTTCCGGCCTTGGAGATGCGCCGATTCGGAGCACCTGGCCCCGCCGTCCGACGCTGCGCGCTCGCGATCACGGCCGCGGTCGTCGCCGCGTTCGCGGCGCTGCCGGCCGGCGGCGCCGCGAGCTCGACGGGAGCCGACGCGCCTGCGCGGACGACCGCTGCCGACGGGCCGGCGCCCACCTCGGCGGGTGCCCGCTCGCACGCGCCGGCGAGCGAGCGCGCGCAAGTCACGCGCGCGCCCCGGGCCGCGAGCCGGCGCACCCTCGTCCGCCAGCTGCGGCGCGCGATGGGATCGGCCGGCGGCTCGAGCGGCGCCTACGTAGTCGACGCCGAGACCGGCCGGCCGCTGCTGCGCTGGCGCCACACCACCCCGCGGATCCTCGCCTCGAACGCCAAGCTGTTCACCACCGCCGCGACGCTCGCGCGCTTCGGCCCGGACGGCTCGCTCGAGACCGCCGTGCGTGGCGACGGCCGTCTCGGCGGACGTGGCGTCTGGCGCGGCGACCTCTTTCTCGTCGGCGGCGGCGATCCGACGTTCGGCAGCCGCAGCTTCGCCGAGCGCGCCTACGGCGTCCGGCGCCCGACGGTCCAGACGCTCGCCGCCAAGCTCGACCGGGCCGGCATCGAGCACGTCACCGGGCGCATCTACGGCGACGAGTCCGCCTTCGACAGCCTCCGCGGCGGCCCCGACTCCGGCTACGGCACCTCGATCTGGGTCGGACCGCTGAGCGCGCTCGGCTACAACCGCGGCCTCGCCGCGGAGACCGGCGCCAGCTTCCAGGGCAATCCGCCGGCCTTCGCCGCCGCCCGCCTCACCGACGCCCTGCGCGCCCGCGGCGTCTCGGTCCGCCGCCGCCCGTCCGCCGGCGTCGCCCCACGATCGGCGCAGGAGCTGGCGGCCGTGCGGTCGCCCTCGATCGCGCGGCTCGCGGCGATGACCAACAAGCCGTCGGACAACTACTTCGCCGAGATGCTGCTGAAGGCGCTTGCGATGCGCGCGCACGGACAGGGCACGACCGCCGCCGGCGCCAAGATCGCCGCCCGCTTCGCCAGGCGCCTCGGGGGCCGCCCCGCCCGCCTCGCCGACGGCTCCGGCCTCTCGCGCGCCAACCGAGCCTCCCCCTACCGCGTCGTCCGCCTGCTCGCCGCGATGCGCGAGCGCGACGAGCTCGTCCCGTTCGCCCGCTCGCTCGCCGTCGCCGGCCGCGACGGAACCCTCGACGACCGCATGCGCCGCGGCCCCGCCCGCGGCCGCTGCCGCGGCAAGACCGGCACGCTCTCGAACGTCTCGGCCCTCTCCGGCTGGTGCCGCGCCCGCTCCGGCGACACCTACCTCTTCTCGATCCTCATGAACCGTGTCGACCCCTACGGCGCCCGCGCCCTCCAGGACCGCATGCTCCAAGCCATCGCCGGCTCCCGCTGACAAAGGACCCGTCGACCGCGCGGCCCGTCCGGGGCGGAGTGAGGTCCCCGCCGGAGCCGCTCGCTGCCGGCTTCCGGCGGGGACCTCACTCCGCCCCGCCACCCCCGCTACGACCCGAGCAGATCCAGCAGCCCGGCCTCGTCGATCACCTCGGTCCCCACCTTCTCGGCCTTGGCGAGCTTGGTTCCGGGGTCCGCGCCGGCGACCACGAAGTCCGTCTTCTTCGACACCGACCCCGTGACCTTGCCGCCCGCCGCCTCGATGCGCGCGGCGGCGTCCTCGCGGGTGAGGCTCGGCAGCGTGCCGGTCAGGACGAGCGTCTTGCCGGCGAGGAGACCACTTCCCTCGCCAGGCGCGGGCCCCTCCTCCGCGAGCGTGAGGCCGTGCTCGCGCAGCCGCTCGATCAGCGAGCGCATCTCCGGCTCCGACAGCGTCTCGGCGATCTGCTGCGCGAGGATCGGGCCCATCCCCGGCACCGCGGCGATCTCCTCGGGCGTCGCCTCGAGCAGGGCGTCGATCGTGCGGAAGTGGCGCGCCAGCGCGCGCGCGTTGACACCGCCGATCCCCGGCATCCCGAGGCCGAACAGCACGCGCTGGAACGGCTGGCGCTTCGAGCGCTCGATCGCCTCGACGAGGTTGCGCGCCGACGTCTCGCCGAAGCCCTCGAGCTGCTCGAGCCGCTCGGCGGTCAGGTCGTAGACGCCGGCGATGCCGTCGACCACGCCGTCGCGCAGGAACTGCCCGACGCGCTCCTCGCCGAGCCCCTCGATGTCCATCGCGCCGCGGCTGACGAACTGCTTCACGCCCTGGAAGAGCTGGCCGGGACAGCCCGTGCGGTTCGGGCAGATCGACCACGCGCTGCCCTCTGGCTTGACGGTCTTCGTCTTGCATGCCGGGCACTTCTCCGGCGGTCCGGGCACCGGGGCACGGTCCTCGCGCGCCTGCGCCTGGGGCGTCGGCGAGACCACTCGCGGGATCACGTCGCCGGCGCGCGTGACGATCACCTCGTCGCCCGGGCGGACGTCCTTGCGGACGATGTCCTCCTCGTTGTGGAGCGTCGCGAGCTTGACCGTGACGCCGGAGACCTGCACCGGCTCGAGCTCGGCGAACGGCACCATGTGACCGGTCCGGCCGACGTTCCATGCGATCCGCCGCAGCGTCGTCGTCGTGGTCATCGGCGGGAACTTCCAGGCGATCGCGCCGCGCGGCTCGCGGCCGACGACGCCCAGCCGGCGCTGGAGGTCGAGGTCGTCGACCTTCACCACGACCCCGTCGATCTCGTAGTCGAGCCGCTCGCGCCGCTCCTCCCATGCACGGCAGTTGGCGACGACCTGGTCGAGCGTGTCGTGCCGCTCCACCTCGGGGCTGGTCGGGAAGCCGTGGTCGCGCAGCCACTCGAGCGCTTCGAGATGGCTGTCGAACGCGATTCCCTCCGCCGCTCCGATCGAGTAGCACCAGATCGACAGCGGTCGAGCAGCCGCCAGCGCGGGGTCGAGCTGGCGGATCGAGCCGGCCGCCGAGTTGCGCGGGTTCGCGAACGTCGGCAGGCCCGCCGCGGCGCGCTCCTCGTTCAGCCGCGCGAACGCCGAGCGCGGCAGGTAGACCTCGCCACGGACCTCGAGCACCGCCGGCGCGCCCTCGACGCCGAGCGGAACCGCCTTGACCGTGCGCAGGTTCTGCGTGACGTCCTCGCCGATCTCGCCGTCTCCGCGCGTCGCCCCACGTACGAGCACGCCGTCGCGGTAGAGCAGGGAGATCGCGAGCCCGTCGATCTTCGGCTCGGTGACGAACCGGATCTCGCGCGCCTCGACCCCCTCGCGCTCGAGGAACCGCTCGGACCGCTCCAGCCAGGCGCGCAGCTCCTCCTCCGAGCGTGCGTTGGCGAGCGACAGCATCGGCTGCAGGTGCGGCGCCGGCTCGAACCGCACGAGCGGGGCCGCCCCGACCCGCTGCGTCGGCGAGTCGGGCGTGCGCAGCTCCGGACGCTGCGCCTCGATCGCCCGCAGCTCGTCCATCAGCGCGTCGTACTCCGCGTCCCCGATCTCGGGCGCGTCGCGGACGTAGTACAGCCGGTTGTGGAACTCGATCAGCCTGCGTAGCTCAGCTGCTCGAGCTTCGGGGCCTGCGCTCATACCTCCCGGGCGGCGGGCGCGAGCAGGCGATCGAAGTCGAAGCCCGTGAGTCCCTCGATCGCCGCGCGATCGGTGAGGTCGAAGTGCAGCGGCGTGACCGCGATGCAGGCGTCGGCGATCGCGGCGAAGTCGGTGCCGTCCTCGTGGTGGTAGCCCGGCGCCTCGCCGTAGATGCGGTAGCGCCGGCGCCCGCCCTTTTCCTCGGCGAGCTCGAGCGCGTCGCGATAGATCCGCTTCCCGAGCCGGCAGGCGCGCACGCCCTTCACCTCTCCGGCGGGGCAGTTGACGTTCAGCAGCGTCCCGTCGGGCATCGGCACCTGCTCGAGCTCCTCGACGATCCGCGCGACGAACGCCGCCACGCCCTCGAAGTCCTCGTGCGCCCAGGCGCGCCCGGCGCGGAAGTCCATCTCGCCGTGGTCTGCCTGCTGCGAGACGGCGATCGCCGGGACGCCCAGGACGATCCCCTCGAGAGCGGCCGCCACCGTCCCCGAGTAGGTGATGTCGTCGCCGAGGTTGCTGCCGTGGTTGATCCCCGACACGATCAGGTCCGGCTCGAACTCGATCAGCCCGAGCGCGGCGAAGCGGACGCAGTCGACCGGCGTTCCGTCGGTCGCGTGCCCGGCGGTACCGTCGCCGAGCTCGATCTCCTCGACCCAGAGCGGGGTGCGCGTCGTGATGCTGCGCGCCGTCGCCGACCGGTTCGAGTCGGGCGCGATCACGGCCAGCTCGACGCCCGGAACCGCCAGCAGCGCACGCCGCATCGCGTGCAGGCCGGTCGCCTGGATCCCGTCGTCGTTGGTCAGCAGCACCTTCATGCGAGCACCCGAGGATAGTCTTCGCCGCGGCCAGCCCGCCATCGGCCAGCCAGGGTGTCGCGGGGGGCACGGGGGCGCGAGCCCCACAGCCCGCCATCGGCCAGCCAGGGTGTCGCGGGGGGCACGGGGGGCGCGAGCCCCCCGATCCATATCAGTAGCGGACGGCCTCGAGGTACAGCCCGTGCGCGGCGGCCGTCTCGCCGGCCTCGCACCGCGGCTGACCCTCGAGCAGCGCGGCGAACTGCGCGGCGGTCAGCCGCCCCGCCGCCACGTCGAGCATCGTGCCGGCCAGCGTCCGCACCATCCTCCGCATGAAGGTGTCCGCCTCGATCCAGAACGCCAGCACGCCGCCCTCCTCCTCCAGCCACTCGGCCCGCGTCACCTCGCGCTCGAAGCGCCGGTGGTAGGTCTGGGTCGGCGTGAACGCCGTGAAGTCGTGCGTACCCGGGAGCAGCGCGGCGCAGGCGTGGAGCGCCCCCGGCTCGAGCGCATAGCGCCACAGCAGCGCCCGTCCGCGCTCGAACACGCGCTCGACGCGGCCTGGCAGCACCCGGTAGCGGTAGACGCGCGCGATCGCGTCCCTGCGCGCGTCGAAGTCGTCCGCCGCCGGCTCGCTCGCAAGCACGCGCACGTCGGGCGGCAGAACGGCGTTAAGCCGCCCCGCCGACAGCGGCTCACCGGAATGGGAGGCGACCTGCCCGCGCGCGTGCACGCCCGTGTCGGTCCGCCCGGCCACCGTCAGCGCGACCGGCGCGCCCCCGACATCCGCCATCGCCGCCTCGAGCAGCTCCTGCACCGTCCGCCGGCCGGGCTGCCGCGCCCAGCCGGCGAACCCGCCGCCGTCGTACTCGAGCAGCAACCGAGCAGTCACTGGCGCCTCGTCAGGGTTGTCAGCCTCGACGGCGGGCGACCGTCAGGAGGTACTCGGCGTCGAGCGTGAACGGGCCGTCGCCGCCCGCGAGCTCGCGTATCCGATCGACCATCTCGGCGCGCATGCGCGCGTAGACGTCGGGCGCCATCCGGTCGCGCATCGCAATCTGGACGGGGCCGTGGCGCTCGAGGTGCTCGATGAAGGCGCCGGGCGAATCGCCGCTCCACGGCAGCGCGCGCCGCTCCATCTCGATCGAGTTCGCCAGCTCGCCGAAGCGCTCGCGGACGACATCCTCGTCGCCCCACTCCTCGGGGCTCGGGACGTCGCCGGGAGCGTCGGCGTAGCGGCGACCGATCTCGAACGTCTGCGTCGGAACGCTGCCGGGCACCCAGGCGACCATGCCGACGGTGTTGCCCGGCCGTACGACGCGGAACAGCTCGCGCGCGACGACGTCGGGCCGCGGCGCGATCATCGCGCCGAAGACGGACCCGACGCACTCGAACCGCCCGTCGTCGAACGGCAGCTCCTCCGCGTCGGCCTCGACCCACTCGATCTCACAGCCCTCGGCCTCGCTGCGCGCACGCCCGCGCTCGACCATCACCGGCGCCAGGTCCGACGCCACGACGCTCGCCCCCTCGGCCGCGCACGCCAACGCGAAGTTCCCGTCGCCCGCGGCCACGTCGAGGACTTCCTGGCCGGCCGACACCGCGCAGGCGTCGCAGAGCGCGTGCGCCGCGGGCCGCAGCAGCTCGGACAGTGGCGCGTAGTCGCCCTTCCCCCAGCTCTCGCGCGAGCCCTGCTTGAGCTGCTCTACGTCCACCTACAGCTCCAGCACATAGCCGTCTGGTCCCAGGTTACGGACCAGCGCCTCGCCGATCCGCGACTCGCCGCCCCACTGCTCATGGATGTGCCCGCACAGCACGGCCCGCGAGCGCCCGCCCGCACGCAGCACCGCCTCGCTCCCGAGCCCCTTGTCCACATGCCCCTTCGGCGGCGAATGGCTCAGCAGCACCGCCCCCTCCGGCATGCCCGCAAGCATCTCCTCAGCCTGCTCCTCGGTCAGGTCGAAGCTCCAGTCCCACGGTGTCGTCGGAACGCCCGCGCCGAGCCCGTAGAACGCGACCCCGTCGATCTGCGTTCCCTCCCCATGCAGCACCGTCACGCCATCCCAGCCCTCGCAAGCCCCCCGCAGCGCATCCTCCGTCTCGTTGTTCCCTGGAACGAGCACAACCGGCGCCTCGACCTCCCACAACGGCGCCAGCGTCTGCTCCAACCCCTCATGAACGCTCGCGAAGTCCCCCACCCCCGCGACCACGTCCACGCCCTTCGCCCGCTCCACCAGCGACTCCACCGCCCCCAGGTCGCAATGCACGTCCGAGAAAGCCAACAGCCTCATGCCCGCAGCCTACCCAGCGAGTCGCCCAGCACGACTGGAGAATGGTCGTCCACCGCCGACGCCGCTTCCGCGGGTGGCGACGGTGGCGACTTTCGAGCGCAGGCGTGGCACCCGGCGGAGCCCTACGACGCCGGCGCACTGGGCCGCTTGCGGCCGCATTACCGCCGCAACCCACGTCTCGTCGCGGTCGAGCCGGCGCGGACGTCGACGGGCGGATTGCGGCCAAAGTGCGGCCGGAATCGGCCCACCGGCGTGGGTACCGATCGCGGGAGCGGCGTGCGGCGCCCGGGCCGCGGGCCCTACACCAGCTCGATGAAGACCATCTCCGTCGCGTCGGACTTGCGCGGACCGAGCTTCAAGATGCGCGTGTAGCCCCCCGCGCGCTCCTCGTACCGCGGCGCGATCTCCTCGAACAGCTTGTAGACGACGCCCTTGTCCTGGCCGAGCCGCGACATCGCGAGCCGCCGGGAGTGCATGTCGCCCTTCTTGGCGAGGGTGATCAGCCGCTCGAGCTCGGGCTTGACCGCCTTCGCCTTCGCCTGGCTCGTCTTGATCCGCTCGTGGTCGATCACCTCGCGGGAGAGGTTCATCAGCAGCGCCTTGCGATGGGCGGCGTCGCGGCTGAGCTTTCCCTTTTGCTTGCGATGGCGCATGAGAACCTGGCGGAGTGTAGGGCCCCTCGGCCGCCTACGCGTTCCGCAGCGACAGCCCACGCGCCTCGAGGGTCTCGATGACCTCCTCGATCGACTTGCGGCCGAAGTTCGGGATCGCGTTGAGCTCGGACTCGGACTTCTGCATCAGGTCGCCGACGGTCTGCACGCCGGCGCGCTTGAGGCAGTTGTACGAGCGCACGCCGAGCTCGAGCTCCTCGATCAGGATGTCGTCCATCCCGTCGCCGGAGCCGACCGCGCCGCCGCCGAGCTCGCCGCCGCCGGCCGCAGCCGTCGCGCCGACGAGCTGGGCGCCCGCCTCGCGCAGCGACTCGACGCGCTCGGGCTCGCTGAAGATCGCCAGGTACTTGATCAGCGTCTCGGCCGCCTCGCGGATCGCGGCGTGCGGGTCGAGCGAGCCGTCGGTCTCGACGTCGAGCGTCAGCTTGTCGTAGTCGGTGCGCTGGCCGACGCGCGCGGACTCGACCGAGTACGCGACCCGCTTGACCGGCGAGAAGATCGAGTCGATCGGGATCACGCCGATCGGCTGGTCGGGCGTCTTGTTGTCCTCGGCGGGCGAGTAGCCCGTGCCGTGGCCGATCGTGAGGTAGACCTCGAGCTTGGTCTTCTTCTCGAGCGTCGCGATGTGCGTCTCGGGGTTGAGGATCTCGACGCCGGACGGGAGGTCGATGTCGCCGGCGGTGATCTCACCGGGGCCGGTGACGACCAGCGGGGCCTCGATCTCGGAGGCGTCCGAGTGCATCCGGCAGACGATCTCCTTGAGGTTCAGGACGATGTCCGTGACGTCCTCGGTGACGCCCGGGATCGTCGAGAACTCGTGCGCGACGCCCTCGATGCGCACGCTCGTCACGGCGGCACCGGTCAGCGACGACAGCAGGACCCGCCGGAGCGAGTTGCCGAACGTGTAGCCGAAGCCGCGATCGAGCGGCTCGATCGTGAACGTCCCACGCGTGTCGGTGACGTTCTCGGCGGAGATCTGGGGGGGCTGGAACTCGATCATGGGCGATGTCCTTCGCGTTGGTGCGCACACGACCGCCGGCGGGGGCCGCGCGCGGCTTGGACTTCTACTTCGAGTAAAGCTCGACGATGAGCTGCTCTTGGACCGGCACGGCGATCTCGTCGCGCTCAGGCCTGCGCAGCACCTTGGCCGTGAGGCCGTCGTGATCGGCCTGCAGCCAAGCCGGCACGACCGAGACCAGCTCGGTGGCGTCGCGGATCATCTGGTCGGCCTTGAAGCCCGGGGCCAGAGTGATCACGTCCTCGGGACGCACCTGGTACGACGGGATGTCGACCCTGCGGCCGTTTACGAGCCAGTGGCCGTGGCCGACGAGCTGGCGAGCCTGGCGCCGCGAGGCGGCGAAGCCGAGTCGCACGAGCACGTTGTCGAGGCGGCACTCGAGGATCCGCAGCAGGTTCTCGCCGGTCACGCCGTCCTGGCGCGACGCGCGGTCGTAGTAGCCGCGGAACTGCTTCTCGAGCACGCCGTAGTAGCGGCGGGCCTTTTGCTTCTCGCGCAGCTGCAGGCGGTACTCGGACTGGCGCGGGCGGCCGCGGCCGTGGTCTCCCGGCGGGTAGTTGCGCCGCTCGATGCCGCACTTGTCGGTCAGGCAGCGCTCGCCCTTGAGGAAGAGCTTGACGCCCTCGCGCCGGCACTGCTTGCACTGGGTTGCGGTGTCGCGTGCCATTGCTCAGACCCTCCGTCGCTTGCGCGGTCGGCAGCCGTTGTGGGCCTGCGGCGTCACGTCGCGGATGCCCGTCACCTCGAGGCCGGCGGCCTGGAGCGAGCGGATCGCGGTGTCGCGCCCGGAGCCGGGGCCCTTGACGAAGACCTCGACCTTCTCGAGGCCCTGCTCGATGCCCTTCTTCGCAGCGGCGTCGGCGGTCACCTGCGCGGCGAAGGGCGTCGACTTGCGCGAGCCCTTGAAGCCGGCGCCGCCGGCGGACTCCCACGCGATGACGTTCCCCTCGCGGTCGGTGAGCGACACGATCGTGTTGTTGAAGCTGGTCTTGATGTGCGCCTGGCCGAACGGAACGTTCCGCTTGACCTTGCGGCGCCCACGCGGGCGTCCGGCCTTCTGCTGCGCCACCTAGTGCCTCTTCCCTCTCGAGCGCTCTCGCGTCACTACTTCGTCACCTTCTTCTTCCCGGCCACCTGCATCCGCTTGGGACCCTTCCTGGTGCGGCCGTTGGTCTTGGTGCGCTGCCCGTTGACGGGCAGGCCGCGCCGGTGGCGCATGCCACGGTAGGCGCCGATCTCCATCAGCCGCTTGACGTTCTGGGAGCGCTCGCGCCGTAGGTCGCCCTCGACCGTGAGGTCGGTGTCGATCGCGTCGCGGAGCTTGATGACCTCGTCGTCGGTGAGGTCCTTGACGTACGTGTCGGGATCGACCCCCGCCTTCGCCAGGATCGCGTTCGACTGCGCGCGCCCGATGCCGAAGATGTAGGTGAGACCGATCTCGGCCCTCTTGTTGAGGGGGATGTTGATGCCTGCGATGCGTGCCATCTGCCCGATCAGCCCTGCCGCTGCTTGTGACGCGGGTTCTGGCAGATCACGAGCACGGCGCCGTTGCGGCGGACCACCTTGCACTTCTCACACATGGGCTTGACCGAGGCTCGGACCTTCATCGCTACCTTCCGTATGGAGAGAACGGGCGCCAGGCCCAGGAGTCGGCCAGGCGCCAACGGAGAAAGATAGCAAACGGGGGGCTCGCGCCGCCCGAACCCCCCGCGTTGCCATGGCCGGCCGTCATCGGGCCGCCGCCTCCGCAGCAGCCGCCTGGGGGGACGACTCGCCGTCGAGGTGCCAGGGCGTCAGTATCCGCGGGCCGCCGGCCGTGATCGCGACGGTGTGCTCGAAGTGGGCGGTGAGCGAGCCGTCCTGGGAGTAGACGGCCCAGTTGTCGGCGCCTAGGCGCACGTCGTGGCCGCCGACGTTCACCATCGGCTCGATCGCGAGCACCATGCCCTCCTCGAGCAGGGCTCCCGTGCCCGGCGTGCCGAAGTTCGGGATCTGCGGGTCCTCGTGCATGGCGCGCCCGACGCCGTGGCCGACGAGCGAGCGGATGATCGAGAAGCCGTCCGCCTCGACGTGCCGCTGGATGGCGGCCGACACGTCGCCGAGCCGGTTGCCCGCGACGCACTGCTCGATCCCGTCGAACAGCGAAGCCCGCGTGGTCGCCAGCAGCGACTGGGCGACGTCGGAGACGGGGCCGATCGGCAGGGTGACGGCGGCGTCCGAGACCCAGCCGTCGAGCACGACGCCGATATCGAGCGAGAGCACGTCGCCGCGGCGCAGGGCGTAGTCGCCCGGGATGCCGTGGACGACCATCGAGTTCGGCGAGGCGCAGATCGAGCCGGGGAAGCCGTTGTAGCCCTTGAACGCCGGCTCGGCGCCCTGCGAGCGGATGAACCGCTCCGCGGCCTGGTCGAGCTCCCCGGTCGTCACGCCCGGCCCGGCCTTCGAGCGCAGCAGACGGTGACAGCGGGCCAGGATGCGGCCAGAGGCGGCCATCTTCTCGATCTCCTCCGGCGTCTTCTTGACGATCGCCACGGCTAGAGCTGCTCCTCGAGCCGCAGCGTGGCGAGCGTCGCCCGGATGTGGGCGTGCACCTCGTCGGGCGAGCGGCTGCCGTCGAAGCGGCGCAGCAGCCCCTGCTGCTCGTAGAAGTCGACGAGCGGGGCGGTCTGCTCGTGGAAGACCTCGAGCCGGTGCTTGACGGTCTCCTTGCGGTCGTCGTCGCGCTGGACCAGCGGCGAGCCGTCCTGGTCGCAGAAGCCGGGATTCTTCGGCGGGTCGAACTCGACGTGGTACGGATGGCCGTTCCTCTCGCAGACGCGCCTGCCGGACAGACGGCGCACGACCTCCTCGTCGGACACCTCGATCGACAGGACCGCGGTCAGCCGCCGCCCCAGCGGCGCCAGCGCCTGCTCGAGCGCCTCGGCCTGCCCCAGCGTGCGCGGGAAGCCGTCGAGCAGGAAGCCGTCGAGCGCCTCCGCGCTGTCGATCCGCTCGACGATCACGCCGCAGATCACGTCGTCGGGAACGAGGTCGCCTCGCTCCATGTACTCCTTCGCCTTCAGCCCGAGCTCGGTCCCCTCCTTGACGGCGGCGCGCAGGATGTCGCCGGTCGCGTAGTGGGGCAGCCCGAAGTCCTCGACCAGGCGCTCGGCCTGCGTGCCCTTCCCGGCCCCGGGGGGGCCCAGCAATATGAGGTTCAGCTCACTCACGAACGAGGGAGGCTACTTCAGGAATCCCTCGTAATTGCGCATCATCATCTGCGCCTCGAGCTGCTTCATCGTGTCGAGCGCGACTCCGACGACGATCAGGATCGACGTGCCGCCGAAGAAGAAGTTCGCGCCGGTCTGGTTGATCAGGATCGTCGGCAGCGCCGCGACGGCGGCGAGGTAGAGGGCGCCGGGGAACGTCAGGCGGGCAAGGATGCGATCGAGGTACTCCGCCGTCGGCCGCCCGGGCCGGACGCCGGGTATGAAGCCGCCGTACTTCTTGAGGTTGTCCGACTGCTCGACCGGGTTGAACGTGACCGCGGTGTAGAAGTACGTGAAGAGGATGATGAAGACGGACTCGCCGGCGATGTAGGCCCAGCCGCTCGGGTTGAAGAACGTCGCGACGTCCTGCGCCCACGGCGACTGGATCAGCTGGCCGACGGTCGGCGGGAACGCCATCAGCGACGCGGCGAAGATCACCGGGATGACGCCGGCCATGTTCACGCGCAGCGGCAGGTAGGTCGAGCTCGCCGAGGCGACCTTGCGGCCGACGACCTGCTTCGCGTACTGGATCGGGACGCGCCGCTGGCCCTCCTGCATGAAGACGATGAAGACGATGATCGCGATCGCGAGGAACGGCATCATCACGACGAACACCTGGTCCGGGTTCGTCCACCAGGCCTGGATCCCGTTCGGCAGGCCGGAGACGATGCTGGCGAAGATCATCAGCGAGATGCCGTTGCCGATGCCGCGCTGGGTGATCAGCTCGCCGAGCCACATCAGCAGCACGCAGCCGGCGGTCAGCGTGATGATGATCGTGAAGACGGTGCCGAAGGTGAAGCTCTCGACGACGTCGGCCTGGCCGCTCGAGAAGCTGCGGAAGAGGAAGACGTAGCCGACCGACTGCCCGAACGCGAGCCCGACGGTCAGGTAGCGGGTGTACTGCGTGATCTTCTGCTGGCCGACCTCGCCCTCCTTGCGCAGCTTCTCCAGCGACGGCACCACGACCGTCATCAGCTGCAGGATGATCGAGGCCGTGATGTACGGCATGATCCCGAGCGCGAAGATCGCGAAGCGCTGCAGGCTCCCACCCGAGAACAGGTTGAGGAAGCCGAGCACGTTCGAGCCGGTGAAGTTCTCGGCGATCGCCTCGACGGCGTCGACGTTGATGCCCGGCGCCGGGATGTAGGCGCCGACGCGGTAGAGCGCGAGCATGCCGGCCGTGAACGCCAGCTTCTTCCGGAGGTCTGGGATCCGGAAGGCGTTGAGGAACGTCTTGAGCATCGCGCTAGCGCTCGAGGACTTGGACGCTGCCGCCGGCCGCCTCGATCTTCTCGCGCGCGCTGGCGGAGAAGCCGTGGGCGTGGACGGTGAGCGCCTTCCCGAGCTCTCCCTCTCCGAGGACCTTGACGGGTACGTCGCGGCGGGTCGCGAGACCGGCCGCGCGGAGGGAGTCGGGCGTGACCTCGGCGCCCTGCTCAAAGCGCGCGTCGAGATCGGCAAGGTTGACCGGCTGCGTGCGCGTCCGGAACTTCTCGAACGGCATCGACTTCTTCATGTGCGGCCCGCGCAGCTTGCGCATCCGCACCTGGATCGGGTTCTGCCCTCCCTCGAAGCTCACCCGCGTCTTCGAGCCGGCGCGCGCGCCGGCGCCCTTCTGACCGCGCCCGGACGTCTTGCCGAAGCCCGAGCCCTCACCGCGACCGACGCGCTTGCGCCGATGCGTCGAGCCCTTGGCGGGCTTGAGGTTGTGGAGGCCGATCGTCCGCTGCTCGTCAGCCATCGTGGACCTCCACGAGATGGCGGACGCTGTGGACGAGGCCGCGCACGACGGGATCGTCGGGACGCTCGACCTGCTTGCCGATGCGGCCGAGGCCGAGCGTGCGCAGCGTGTCGAGCTGCTTCTTCGAGGCGCCGTTCGACGACCTGACCTGCTTGATCTCGAGCGCCGTGGCCACCGCTAGGACTCCTGCACCGCCGCGACGGGCGCACCGGCCGGGCGCTCGGCGGCCCCGCCGCCGTTGCGCGCGTCGAGGCCGAGGACCTCGGCGACCGTCAGGCCGCGCAGCGCGGCGACGTCCTCCGGGCGGCGCAGCGACTGCAGCGCCACCATCGTCGCCTTGACGAGGTTGATCGGGTTCTGGCTGCCGAGCGACTTCGAGAGGACGTCGTGGATGCCGGCAAGCTCGAGCACCGCGCGCACGCCGCCGCCGGCGATCACGCCGGTACCGGGCGAGGCCGGCTTGAGCAGCACTCGCGAGGCCGAGTGGACGCCGAGCACCTCGTGGGTGATCGTCGAGCCGTGCATCGGCACCTCGTAGAGGCTGCGGCGAGCCCGCTCGACGCCCTTCTGAATCGCGACCGGGACCTCGTTCGCCTTGCCGTAGCCGACGCCGACCTTCGACTTCTCGTCGCCGACGACGACGAGCGCCGTGAACGAGAAGCGGCGGCCGCCCTTGACGACCTTCGCGACGCGGTTGATCTCGACCACGCGCTCCTGGAGATCGCTGTCGCGTCCTCCGCGCCGGTCCTGCCTGTTGTCGTTACGTGCCATGAGTTCCTGTCGCAGAGTAGCTAGAAGACGAGCCCCGCCTCGCGCGCCCCGTCGGCGACGGCCTTGACCCGGCCGTGGTATCGGTAGCCGCCGCGATCGAACACGCAGGCGTCGATGCCGGCCTGCTTGGCACGCTCGCCGAGCAGCTCGCCGGCGCGCTTGGCCTGCTCCATGCGCGGCATGTCGCGCAGCTCCGGCTCGGTCCACGAGACGGCCGCGACGGTGTGGCCGCGCTCGTCGTCGACGAGCTGGCAGACGACGCCCCGGTTCGAGCGGAAGACCGACAGCCGCGGACGCTCGGCGCTGCCGCGCACCTTCGCGCGGACGCGGCGACGGCGGCGCAGCCGCGCGGTGCCCTTCGTGGCGGCGCTCATGCGCGCTTGCCCACCTTCCGGGCCACGTACTCGCCCTCGTAGCGGACGCCCTTGCCCTTGTACGGCTCCGGCGGACGCTGCTTGCGGATGCGGGCGGCGGTCTCGCCGACGACCTGCTTGGAGATGCCGCGGACGATCACCTGCGTCGGCTGCGGCACCTCGAACTCGACGCCCTCGGGCGCCTCGATCGGGACGGAGTGCGAGTAGCCGAGCGCCAGCTCGAGGTTCTTGCCCTTGAGCTGGGCGCGGTAGCCGACGCCCTGGATCTCCAGCCGCTTCTCGAAGCCGCTGGTGACCCCGGCGACCATGTTGTAGATCAGCGTGCGCGTCAGGCCGTGCAGCGCGCGATGCTCGCCGCGATCGGACGGGCGCCGAACGACGATCGCGCCGTCGTCCTGCTCGACGACCATCTCGCGGCTGACGCGCTCGGAGAGCTCGCCCTTGGGACCCTTGACGCTGACCAGCTCAGGGGCGATCTCGACGGACACGCCGTCGGGCACGGGGATCGGCTGCTTTCCGATGCGGCTCATCGGCTACCAGACCTTTGCGACGAGCTCGCCGCCGACACCGGCGCGGCGGGCGTCGTGCCCGGTCATGACCCCGCGCGAGGTCGAGACGATCGTGGTTCCCATGCCGCCCTGGACCTTCGGCACGTCGCCGGCGGACACGTACGTGCGCTGTCCCGGCTTGGAGACGCGCTGCATGCCGTTGATCACCGGCTCGCGGCCCTCGGTGTACTTGAGAGTCACGCGCAGGGCCTGGCCGACCGCGGCGGGCTCGACCGACCAGCCCTCGATGTAGCCCTGCTCGCTGAGGATGCGGGCGACCTCCGCCTTGAAGCGGGAGTGGGGCATCACGACGGCGTCGTGGTCGGCCTGGAGGCCGTTGCGCACGCGCGTGAGGAAGTCTGCGATCGGGTCGTTGAGGCTCAAGGGTCCTTCTCCCTACCAGCTCGACTTGGTCAGGCCGGGGATGTCGCCCTCATGGGCATGCTCGCGCACGCAGATCCGGCAAAGGCCGAACTTGCGCAGGTATGCGCGCGGCCGGCCGCACTTGCGGCAGCGGTTGTAGTCGCGTGTCTTGTACTTGGATGGGCGCTGCTGGCTCACCCGCTTGGAAGTCTTGGCCATCTGCCTCTCCGTCTCTACCTGTTCGCCTGAGCGTCCGCGTCGTCGTCGCGCCGGTCCTCGCCCGGACCACCGGGGCGGAACGGCATCCCGAGCTGGGAAAGCAGCGCGAACGCCTCCTCGTCGGTGCTAGCGGACGTCGTTATCGTGATGTCGAGCCCGCGGACCTGATCGATGCCGTCGTAGTCGATCTCCGGGAAGATGATCTGCTCGCGCACGCCCATCGTCCAGTTCCCGCGGCCGTCGAACGAGCGCGGGTTGAGCCCACGGAAGTCGCGAATCCGCGGGATCGCGATCGACATCAGCCGATCGAGGAACTCGTACATGCGGGCGCCTCGCAGCGTCACCGTCAGTCCGACGGGCATCCCGTCGCGCAGCTTGAAGGCGGCGATCGACTTGCGTGCGCGCCGGACGTTCGGGCGCTGGCCGGCGATCGCCGCGAGCTGGCCCTGGGCGGACTCGAGCGCGCGGCTGTCCTGCTTCGCGTCGCCGACGCCCATGTTGAGCGTCACCTTCTCGACGTGCGGGACCTGCATGCGATTCGCGTAGCCGAAGCGCTCGGTGAGCGCGGGCACGATCTCGGCCTCGTAGCGCTCGCGCAGCCGCGGGACGATCTTGGCGGTGGCGACCGGCATCAGTCGATCTCCGTTCCCGAGCGCTTGGCGATGCGCTTGCGCAGCCCGCCCTCGCGCCGGATCGAGACGCGCGTCGGGTTGCCCGTGCTCGGGTCGAGCAGCTGGACGTTCGACACGTGGATCGGCCCCTCGACCTCGATCACGCCGCCCTCGACCTGCGGGGCGCGCTGGGCGTCCTGCAGGGTGCGCGGGCGCTGGTGACGCTTCTGGATCGCGAGCCCCTCGACGAAGACGCGCTCGCGCACGGGATCCGTGCGCAGGACACGACCGGTCTTGCCACGGTCCTTGCCCGAGATCACCTTGACCATGTCGTCCTTGCGGACCTTCATGCGCGATGCCATCTCAGAGCACCTCCGGCGCCAGCGAGACGATCTTCATGAAGTTGCGGTCGCGCAGCTCGCGCGCGACGGGACCGAAGATGCGCGTCCCGCGCGGGTTGTTGGCCTGGTCGAGCAGCACGGCGGCGTTCTCGTCGAAGGCGATGTAGGTGCCGTCCTCGCGACCGAGCTGCTTGCGCGTGCGGACGACGACCGCCTTGACGACCTCGCCCTTCTTGACCGAGCCGTGCGGGATCGCCTGCTTGACCGTCGCGGTGATGATGTCCCCGACGCCGGCATAGCGGCGCTTGGAGCCGCCGGTGACCCGGATGCAGAGGATCTCGCGGGCGCCGGTGTTGTCGGCGACCCTGAGGCGCGTCTCCTGCTGGATCACCGCGCACGCTCCACGATCTCGACCAGGCGCCAGCGCTTGGAGCGGCTGAGCGGACGGCTCTCGACGACGCGCACGGTGTCGCCGGTACCGGCCTCGTTGCCCTCGTCGTGCGCGTGCAGCGTCGACGACGAGCGGACGATCTTCTTGTAGGTGCGGTGCGGACGCGCGGTGTCGACCCGGACGGTGATCGTCTTGTCGGCCTTGTCGGACACGACGACGCCCTGGCGCTCGCGCGGCCGGCCGGTCGTGTCGCGCTCGGCCGGCGGCGTGCCCTCGCCCGAGCTCGCCGCGCGGCGACGCTCGCGGCTCTTGGCCCGCCACGCGCGCCGCTGGGTCGCCTTCGTGCGCCGGCGCTCGAGACGCTCGGCGGTGCGCTCCTCGATCGACCGCCGCGGGCGCGCCTCGCCGTCGTGGCGCGAGCGCTCGCGCCGGCGGCGCTCCTTCGGCGAGAGGTCGTCCTCGGGCGCGCCGGCGTCGGCCGCCCGGGCCGCGGGAGCGGTCTCCTCGACGACGGCCTCCTCGGCGGCCGCCTCCGGCGCCTCGGTCGTCTCCTCGACGTTCTCGTTGGTCTCGTTGTTCTCTGCGTCAGTCATTGCGCTGCTTTCTGAGCTCTGCCTCTACGTCCAGCCCGCGCCCGCGCGCCACGGTGAGCGCACGCGCCAGGTCACGCTTGGCCTGCTTGAGCCCCGCGGTGTTCTCGAGCTGTCCGGTCGCGTGCTGGAAGCGAAGGTTGAACGCCTCCTTGCGCGCGTTGTCGACGAGCTCGACGAGTTGCGGGTCGTCCAGATTGTGCACCTCGACGGCCTTCACTGCTGTCCGGCCCCCTCGCGCATCACGAACTTCGTCTTGACGGGGAGCTTGTGACCGGCCAGGCGCATCGCCTCGCGGGCGAGTGGCTCCGGCACCCCGGAGAGCTCGAACATCACGCGTCCGGGCTTGACGACCGCGACCCAGCCCTCGGGCGAGCCCTTGCCGGAGCCCATGCGGGTCTCGGCCGGCTTCTTGGTCACGGGCTTGTCCGGGAAGATGCTGATCCAGACCTTGCCGCCGCGCTTGATCTTGCGTGTCATCGCAATACGCGCGGCCTCGATCTGGCGGTTGGTGATCCAGCCGCGCTCGGTCGCCTTGAGCCCGTACTCGCCGAACTCGACGGTCGTGCCGCCCTTGGCGAATCCGGCCCTGCGGCCGCGGTGCTGCTTGCGGTGCTTTACGCGCTTGGGCGCCAGCATCAGCGCTGCCCCCTTCCGCCACCACGCCCGCCGGGGCCGCCACCGCGACCTCCCGGACCGCCACCTCCCGGACCGCCACCGCGACCTCCCGGACCGCCACCGCCCGGACCGCCGCCGCGACCTCCCGGACCGCCGCCGCGACCTCCGGGGCCGCCGCCACGGCCTCCGGGGCCGCCACCGCGACCGCCGGGGCCGCCACGCCCGGCCGGCGCCTGCTGCGGCGCCTCGAGCTCGGTGAGGTCGGAGGCGAATCCCTTCGGCATGATCTCGCCCTTGTTGACCCAGACCTTCACGCCGATGCGGCCGTAAGTGGTGCGGGCCTCGTAGAAGCCGTAGTCGATGTCCGCGCGGATCGTGTGCAGCGGGACGCGGCCGTCGGAGTAGCTCTCGGTGCGCGCCATCTCGGCGCCGCCGAGGCGACCGGAGACCTGGATCTTCACGCCCTTGGCGCCGGAGCGCATCGCCGACGTGAGCGAGCGCTTCATCGCGCGCCGGAAGGCGACGCGGTTGACGAGCTGCTCGGCGATCGACTGGGCGACGAGCTTGGCGTCGAGCTCGGGCCGCTTGATCTCGAGGATGTTGACCTTGATCGCCCGCCCGGTCATCTTGTGCAGCTCGCGCCGGAGGGCATCCACCTCGCTGCCGGACTTGCCGATCACGATCCCCGGGCGCGCGGTGTAGATGTTGACCTCGATCTCGCCCTTGTTCTTGCGGATCGTGATGTCGGAGAGCCCCGCGTGCGCGAGCTTGTCCTCGATGTGGCGGCGGATGCCGATGTCCTCGAGCAGGAAGTCGGCGTACTCCTTGTCGGCGAACCACGTCGACTTCCAGTCGTGGATGTATCCGACCCGCATCGCCTCGGGATGGACCTTCTGTCCCATTGCTACCTCGCCGCCTTCCGCGTGTCGGCCTCGGCGGCCGTCGTGAGCGTGATCGTCATGTGGCTGGTGCGCTTGTGGATCGGCGTCGCTCGGCCGAGCGCACGTGGCCGGAAGCGCTTGATCGTCGGGCCCTCGTCGACCGTCGCGCGGTGGATGCGCAGGTCGCCGGGATCGAGCTCGAAGTTGTTCTCCGCGTTCGCGACCGCCGACTCGAGCAGCTTCGAGATGTCGGTCGCCGCCGCGCGCGGCGTGTGACGCAGGATCGCGCGGGCGTCGCCGACGCTCTTGCCGCGGATGTGGTCCATCACCAGCCGCGCCTTGCGCGGCGCGCTGCGCACGAAGCGCGCCCGGGCACGGACCTCGACGAGCCCCTCGTCGTTGGTCGGAGCCTTCGGGGCGGGCTGCTGACGCGCCACCGTCTCGGCCGAGCCGCGCCGCTTCGGCTTCGCCTTCGGCTCGTCGGCCGCGGGCTCGTCGGCCTTCGACTCCTCGGCCGTCGGCTCCTCCGGAGCCTCGGTCGTGGGCTCCTCAGGGGCGTCCGCCGTCGGCTCCTCCGGCGTCACGTCGTCCTGCTTGTCGGTCTTGTCGTCGGCCATCGGGCTACCGCATCCGGACCTTGTCGCTGCCCTGGTGGCCGCGGAACGTGCGCGTCGGGGCGAACTCGCCGAGCTTGTGCCCGACCATCGACTCTGAGACGAAGACGGGGATGTGCTTGCGGCCGTCGTGGACGGCGATCGTGTGGCCGACCATCTCCGGGAAGATCGTCGAGGTGCGCGACCAGGTCTTGATCATCTGCTTGTCGCCGGCCTCGTTCATGTGCTCGATGCGGCCCATCAGCCGCTCCTCCACGAACGGGCCCTTCTTCGACGAGCGGGACATCAGCGACCACCCTTCTTGCCACGGCGCCGGCCACGGACGATGTAGCGGTCCGACGTCTTGTTCTTCTTGCGCGTGCGATATCCGAGCGTCGGCACGCCCCACGGGGTCACCGGGTGCCGGCCTGCCGTCGTCGAGCCCTCGCCACCGCCGTGCGGGTGGTCGACCGGGTTCATCGCCGTGCCGCGCGTCTGCGGGCGCCGGCCCTTGTGGCGCGAGCGGCCCGCCTTGCCGAGCGTGATGTTCTGGTGCTCGGCGTTGCCGATCGCGCCGATGCAGGCGCGGCACTCGACGCGGACCATGCGCATCTCGCCCGAGGGCAGGCGCAGCGTCGCGTAGTCGCCCTCCTTCGCCACGAGCTGGATCGAAGCGCCCGCGGAGCGGCCGAGCTGGCCGCCGCGACCGACCGTCAGCTCGACGCTGTGAATCGTCGTGCCGGTCGGGATGTTGGCGAGCGGAAGGCAGTTGCCGACCTTGATCTCGGCGTCCGTGCCCGAGGAGACGAAGTCGCCGACCTTGAGCTTGGAGGGCGCGAGCACGTACGACTTGTCGCCGTCGACGTAGTGCAGCAGCGCGATGTACGCGGTGCGGTTCGGGTCGTACTCGATCGCCGCGACGCGCGCAGGCACGCCGTCCTTGCGGCGCTTGAAGTCGAGCTTGCGGTACTTGCGCTTGGCGCCGCCGCCGCGATGGCGCGAGGTCACGCGGCCGTGGGCGTTGCGCCCGCCGCTCTTCTTGATGCCCTCGACGAGCGACTTCTCGGGCTCGCTGCGCGTGACCTCGGCGTGGTCCTGGTACGTCGCGAAGCGACGTCCCGGGCTGGTCGGCTTGTGCTTGCGGACTGCCATTACTCTCCGAGCTCCTGGCCCTCGAACAACTCGATCGTGTCGTCGGGATGCAGGGTGACGATCGCCTTCTTCCACTGACGGCGCTTGCCGGCGTAGAGCCCGCGGCGCTTGGACTTGGGCTTGACGTTGACGGTGCGCACGTCGCGGACGCGGACGTCGAAGATCGCCTCGACGGCCTGGCGCACCTGCGGCTTGGTCGCGCCGTCGTGGACGCGGAAGGTGTACTTGTTGGCGGCGAGCAGCGCGTAGGTCTTCTCGCTGATCACGGGCCGGACGATCACGCTGCGCGGGTTCATGCCGCGACCTCCTGGCGCCGCGGCGCCGGAGCGGCGGCGATCGCGGTCAGGCGCTCGATCGCGCCCGGCGAGGCAATCAGGCGCGCCGCGCCGATCACGTCCGCGACGCCGACGGCGTCGGCGCGCAGGACGCTCACGTCCTCGATGTTGCGGCACGACAGCGCGACGTTCTCCTCGCCCTCGACGAGCACGACGAGCGCGCTGCCACCGTCGCCGAAGCCGGCGATCTGCTCGGCCGCGAGCTTGGTCGAGGGCTTGTCGAACGCATCGGCGTCGATCGCCGCAAGCGTTCCGCGACCGGCATGGACGGACAGCGCCGAGCGCAGCGCGCGGCGGCGCTCCTTGCGGTTGACCTTGACGGCGTAGTCGCGAGGCTTGGGGCCGAAGGCGATGCCGCCGCCCGTGCGCTGGGGCGCCGACAGCGCACCGACACGGGCGCGACCGGTGCCCTTCTGGCGCCAGGCCTTGGCGCCGGTCATCGAGACCTGGCCACGGGTGAGCGTCGACGCACTGCCCTGACGGCGGGCGTTGAGGTCGGCGCGCACGGCACGGTGGACGAGCGGCTCGTGGAAGCCCTCGCCGAACACGGCCGCGTCGAGCGCGACCTTGCCCGTCTTCTTGCCGATGTACGGAGCCTGCGGAGCGGCCATCTCAGCTCACGTCCCCGTCCGCTCGGATCTCGACGATCGCGCCCTTCGGACCCGGCACGCTGCCGCGCAGCAGGAGCAGGTTCTCGTCGCCACGGACCTCGACGACCTGCAGGCCCTTCTGGGTCCGGCGCTTGTTGCCCATCTGGCCCGGGCCGCGGATGCCCTTGAAGACGCGCGAGGGGGTCGCGGCCTGTCCGATCGAACCAGGCCCGCGGACGTTGTGCGAGCCGTGCGAGACCGGTCCGCGGGAGAAGTTGTGGCGCTTGATCGTGCCCTGGAAGCCCTTGCCCTTCGAGGTGCCCGAGACCTTGACGACCTGGCCCTTCTCGAAGACGTCGGCGACGTTGACCTCGGCGCCGACCTCGAGCTCGCCGCCCGAGTCGCGAAACTCGGCGAGCCGGCGCAGCGCCGGTGCGTCGGCCTTGCGCAAGTGCCCGAGCTCGGGCTTGGTCAGGCGCTTCTCGCGCGCGGCGCCGAACGCGAGCTGGACGGCGTCATAGCCGTCGCGATCGGCCGTCCGCTTGGCCGTCACCCAGCACGGGCCGGCCTCGACGACCGTCACGCGCTCGACATGACCGTCGTCGGCGTCGAAGACCTGGGTCATGCCCAGCTTGCGTCCCAGGATCCCGGCCATCAGATCAGCTGGATCTGGATGTCGACGCCGGCCGGGAGGTGGTCGAGTCGCTGAAGCGAGTCGACCGTCTTCGGCGTGGGCTGCAGGATGTCGATCAGCCGCTTGTGCGTGCGGATCTCGAAGTGCTCGCGGGAGTCCTTGTCCTTGAACGGGCTGCGGATGACGCAGTAGACGTTCTTCTCGGTCGGCAGCGGCACCGGTCCCGAGACGCTCGCCCCGGTCCGCTGCGCCGTCTCGACGATGTCGCGCGCGGCCGTCTCGATCGCCGAGTGGTCGTAGGCCTTGAGCCTGATGCGGATCTTGTTCTGGGTGAGCGTGGCCATGTGATTGCCAGTGACTGAGGACAGAATCGGGGCGGGCCGTCGCGCTTCGGGCCCGCCCCGAGAGACTCCTATCGAGTCGTCGAGCTACTCGACGATCTCGGTCACCACCCCCGATCCTACGGTGCGGCCGCCCTCGCGGATGGCGAAGCGCAGGCCCTGGTCCATCGCGATCGGCTGGATCAGCTCGACGGTCATCTGGACGTTGTCGCCCGGCATGACCATCTCGACGCCCTCCGGCAGGTTCGCGACGCCGGTGACGTCGGTGGTGCGGAAGTAGAACTGCGGCCGGTAGCCGTTGAAGAACGGGGTGTGGCGCCCGCCCTCCTCCTTCTTGAGGCAGTAGACCTCGGCCTTGAACTTGGTGTGCGGCGTGATCGAGCTGGGCTTGCAGAGCACCTGACCGCGCTCGATCTCCTCGCGCTTGGTGCCGCGCAGCAGGCAGCCGACGTTGTCGCCGGCCTGGCCCTCGTCGAGGATCTTGCGGAACATCTCGACGCCGGTGATGACCGTCTTGTCGGTCTGCTCCTTGATGCCGACGATCTCGACCTCGTCGCCGGTCTTGACGATGCCCTGCTCGATGCGGCCGGTGGCGACGGTGCCGCGACCGGTGATCGAGAAGACGTCCTCGACCGGCATCAGGAAGGGCTTGTCGAGCGGGCGCTCGGGCTGCGGGATGTAGGAGTCGAGCGCCCCGGCGAGATCGAGGATCTTCTGCTTCGCGTCCGCGTCGCCCTCGAGCGCCTTGAGCGCCGAGCCGCTGATGATCGGCACGTCGTCGCCCGGGAAGTCGTACTCGGAGAGGAGGTCGCGAACCTCGACCTCGACCAGCTCGAGCAGCTCCTCGTCGTCGACCTGGTCGACCTTGTTGAGGAAGACGACGATGTACGGGACGCCGACCTGGCGCGCGAGCAGGATGTGCTCGCGCGTCTGGGGCATCGGGCCGTCGGCCGCCGAGACCACCAGGATCGCGCCGTCCATCTGCGCGGCGCCGGTGATCATGTTCTTGACGTAGTCGGCGTGCCCGGGGCAGTCGACGTGCGCGTAGTGGCGGTTCTCCGTCTGGTACTCGACGTGCGACGTCGCGATCGTGATGCCGCGCTCGCGCTCCTCCGGAGCGTTGTCGATCTCGTCGAAGCTCTTGGCCTCGCCGCCCTGCGCCTCAGCGAGGACATTTGTGATGGCCGCCGTCAGCGTCGTCTTGCCGTGGTCGATATGACCGATGGTCCCGACGTTGCAGTGCGGCTTGTCGCGCTCGAACTTCTCCTTCGCCACTGGGTCCTACTCCTTTCGAAATCTCGTTCTCGGCGGCCTGTCGCACTTGGCGAAGGCGAACCTCCGAAACATACTCTCTATGCGCTTGCTCCGACCGGCTCGCCGGTTCGATGCTCCACGATCTCCTGGGCGATGTTGCCCGGAACCTCCTCGTAGCGGTCGAACTGCATCGAGTAGTTCGCGCGCCCCTGCGTGTTCGAGCGGAGGTCGGTCGCGTAGCCGAACATCGACGCCAGCGGGACGCTCGCCTGCACGACGAGCGCGTTGCCGCGCGGCTCCTGGCTCTCGACGCGACCGCGCCGGCTCGAAAGGTCGCCGATGACCGTGCCGAGGAACTCCTCGGGCGTCGTGACCTCGACCGCCATGATCGGCTCGAGCAGCACCGGGTCGGCGCGCTTGGCGGCCTCCTTGAGGGCCATCGAGCCGGCGATCTTGAACGAGACCTCCGAGGAGTCGGTGTCGTGGTACTTGCCGTCGACCAGGGTCGCGCGGACGTCGACCATCGGGAAGCCGGCCTTCACGCCCGACTCGAGCGCCTCGCGGATCCCCTTCTCGACCGCCGGGATGAACTCCGAGGGGACCGAGCCACCCTTGATCTTGCTGACGAACTCGAAGCCCTCGCCCGGACACGGCTCGAGGTTGATGTAGACCACGCCGTACTGGCCCGAGCCGCCGGTCTGGCGGATGAACTTGCCCTCGATCTTGTTGGCGTGGCCGCGCACGGTCTCGCGGTATGCGACCTGCGGGCGGCCGACGCCGGCCTCGACGTTGAACTCGCGCTTCATCCGGTCGACGATGACCTCGAGGTGCAGCTCGCCCATGCCGGAGATCACGGTCTGGCCGGTCTCCTCGTCGGTGCGGATGCGGAAGGTCGGATCCTCCTCCGCGAGCCGGCCGAGCGCGACCGCCATCTTCTCCTGGTCGGCCTTCGTCTTCGGCTCGATCGACACGTGGACGACCGGCTCCGGGAACGTGATGTTCTCGAGCTTGATCGGCGCGTCCGGAGCGCAGAGCGTGTCGCCGGTGGAGGTCTGCTTGAGGCCGACGCCGGCGGCGATGTCGCCCGCGTAGATGCGCTCCTCCTCCTCGCGATGGTTCGCGTGCATCATCAGGATGCGGCCGATGCGCTCGGTGCGGCCCGTGGTCGCGTTCAGCACGCGCCCGCCGGCCTCGAGCGATCCCGAGTAGACGCGGAAGTAGGTGAGCTTGCCGACGAACGGGTCGGACATGACCTTGAAGGCGAGCGCGGCGAACGGCGCCTCGTCGGAGGACGGGCGCGTCGCGGGGGCCTCCTCGCCGTCGCTGCCCTTGGGCGCCGGCTCGAGGCCCTCGACCGGCGGCACGTCGAGCGGCGTCGGCAGGTAGTCGACGACGGCGTCGAGCAGCGGCTGCACGCCCTTGTTCTTAAACGAGGAGCCGCACATCACCGGGAAGATCGAGATGTCGAGCGTCGCCTTGCGGATGTCGGCGCGGAGGCGGTCCGCGTCGATCGACTTCTCCTCGAGGTAGTCCTCCATCAGCTCGTCGTCGTAGTTGGCGAGCGCCTCGACGAGCTCGTTGCGCGCCTGGCCGGCGGCGTCGGCCATGTCGGCGGGGATCTCCTCCACGCCCCACTTCTGGCCGAGGTCGTCCTCGTAGACGATCGCCTGCATCGTCACCAGGTCGACGATGCCGCGGAAGTCGCCCTCGGCCCCGATCGGCAGCTGGATCGGGATCGCGACGCCACCGTCGCCGCTGCCGTCGGCGCCGAGGCGGTCGCGCATCGTCTGCAGCGCCCGGTCGAAGTCGGCCCCGATGCGGTCCATCTTGTTGACGTAGGCGATCCGCGGGACGCGGTACTTGTCGGCCTGGCGCCAGACCGTCTCGGACTGGGGCTCGACGCCGGCGACCGAGTCGAAGAGCGCGATCGCGCCGTCCAGCACGCGCAGCGAGCGCTCGACCTCGACCGTGAAGTCGACGTGGCCGGGCGTGTCGATGATGTTGATGCG
>JBBECV010000031.1:0-13769 GCA_040881635.1 Thermoleophilaceae bacterium | reverse complement strand
CCCCCCCCCCCCCCCCCCCCCCCCCCCCCCCCCCCCCCCCCCCCCCCCATCCCATTCGCCCGAGGTCGGCGCGCGCATCCACGCGCTGCGCGAGGGCATGGATCTGTCGCTGCGCGACCTCGCGGAGCGCAGCGGCGTGTCGGCGCAGATGCTCAGCCAGGTCGAGCGTGGCGAGACCAGCCCGACGCTCGCGGTCGCGGCACGCATCGCGGCAGGGCTGGAGCTGACGCTGTCGCAGCTGCTGCGCCTCGACGAGGGCGGCGCCGTGTCGGTTGTACGCGCGGCCGAGCGCCTGCGCGGCGGGGCAACCGCCCGTGGCCACCGCTATGAGGTGCTGACGCCGCCGCTCCCCGGTCAGCGCGCCGAGGTCTCGCTGCACACGCTCGCTCCGGGCGCCGCGACCGGCGGCCGCGGCGACCCGCCGATGCACGAGCCCGGCAGCCGGGAGACGGCGGTCGTCACCGAGGGCGCCGTGACGCTCGTCTGCGACGGCGGATCGCACGAGCTTCACGCGGGCGATGCCGTCACCTTCGATGCCGACCTGTCGCACCACTTCGAGAACCACACCGGCGCGGACGCCCGCTTCTACGCCGTCGTCGCCGCCGGCCTGAGGAGGTCATAGATGCCCAAGACGCTGCTCGACAAGATCTGGGAGGCCCACGAGGTCGCCGACGGGCTGCTGTACATCGACCTCCACCTCGTCCACGAGGTCACGAGCCCCCAGGCCTTCGAGAGCCTTCGCCTCGCCGGTCGCCCCGTGCGCCGGCCCGACCGCACGCTCGCGACCGCGGACCACAACGTGCCGACCGACGGCTCCACCACGCTCCCGATGGTCGGCGACCCGCTCTCGCGCAAGCAGATCGAGACGCTCGAGGCGAACTGCCGCGAGTTCGGCGTGCCGGTCTACTCGATCGGCTCCCGCCGCCAGGGCATCGTCCACGTGATCGGGCCTGAGATGGGCGTCACCCAGCCGGGGATGACGATCGTCTGCGGGGACTCGCACACCTCGACCCACGGCGCCTTCGGCGCGCTGGCGTTCGGCATCGGCACGAGCGAGGTCGAGCACGTGCTCGCGACCCAGACGCTGCAGCAGCGCAAGCCGAAGGCGATGCGGATCCGCTACGAGGGCGAGCTCGGCCCGAGCGTCACCGCCAAGGATTTGATCCTCGGCACGATCGGCCGCATGGGCGTCGCCGGCGGCGTCGGCCACGTGATCGAGTACGCCGGCGAGCCGATCGAGCGCCTCTCGATGGAGGGCCGGATGACGGTCTGCAACATGACGATCGAGGGCGGCGGGCGCGCCGGGATGATCGCCCCGGACGAGACGACGTTCGCATGGGTCGAGGGCCGCGAGGCCGCGCCCGAGGACTTCGACGCCGCAGTCGCCGGGTGGCGCGAGCTCTACACCGACGAAGGCGCCGAGCTCGACCGCGAGGTCGTCGTCGACGCGTCCGAGATCTCGCCCCAGGTCAGCTGGGGCACCAACCCCGCGATGGTCACCGACGTCACCGGGGCGGTGCCGGAGCCGCGCGACGACGGCGACGCGCGCGCGCTCGAGTACATGGGCCTCGCCGCCGGGACGCCGATCCAGGAGATCGCGCTCGACCGTGTCTTCATCGGGTCCTGCACGAACTCCCGCATCGGCGATCTGCGCGAGGCCGCGGAGCTCGTCCGCGGCCGCAGGGTCGCTTCGACCGTCGACGCGATGGTCGTGCCGGGGTCCGCCCAGGTCAAGCGGCAGGCCGAGTCGGAGGGCCTCGACGAGGTCTTCCGCGCCGCCGGCTTCGACTGGCGCTCGGCCGGCTGCTCGATGTGCCTGGGGATGAACCCCGACACGCTCGATCCGGGCGAGCGCTGCGCGTCGACCTCGAACCGCAACTTCGAGGGTCGGCAGGGCCGCGGCGGGCGGACCCACCTCGTGAGCCCGAAGATGGCCGCCGCCGCCGCGATCGAGGGCCGTTTCGTCGATATCAGGGACTGGAGCTGAGGATGGAGCCGATCAGAGTCGTCGAGGGCCCGGTCGCGGTGCTCGACAGGACAGACGTCGACACCGACCAGATCATGCCGAAGCAGTTCCTCAAGCGGGTCGAGCGGACCGGCTTCGGCGAGTACCTCTTCTACGACTGGGCCAAGCAGCCCGGCTGGGACCTGCCGAGAGCCCCGATCCTCGCGACCGGCCGCAACTTCGGCTGCGGCAGCTCGCGCGAGCACGCTCCGTGGGGCCTGGAGGACTACGGCTTCAGGGCGATCGTGGCGCCGAGCTACGCCGACATCTTCTACTCGAACTGCACCAAGATCGGGCTGCTTCCCGTGATCCTGGCCGAGGACGAGGTCCGTGCCGTGATGGAGGCCGGCGAGGCTCGGATCGACCTCGCGGCGCAGACGGTCACGGCGGCCGGAAGCACGTTCTCGTTCGACATCCACGGCGAGACCCGCCGCCGTCTGCTCGAGGGCCTCGACGACATCGGCGTCACGCTCCAGCACGGCGATGCGCTCGCGGAGTACGAGCGCGAGCGCGAGCGGCCCGGGCCCGTCACGACGGCGTTGCGGTGAGGCCGCCGCTCGTGCCGCGCGCCGGCGGCGCCGGCTGACCAGTCGGTACGGTTCCGCGCCATGCCGACCACGCCGAAGATCGCGATCCTCCCCGGCGACGGGATCGGTCCCGAGATCGCCGCCGCGGCCGTTCGCCTGCTCGAGCACGTCGGCGACTTCGAGCTGACCGAGCACGAGATCGGCGGCGCGTCGATCGACGCCCACGGCACCGCGCTCACCGACGAGGTGCTGGAGGCGTGCCGCGGCGCCGACGCGGTCCTGCTCGCGGCCGTCGGTGGTCCGAAGTGGGATGCCGCGGTGGCGGCCGACCCGTCGGCACCGCGCCCCGAGCAGGGGCTGCTCGGCCTGCGCAAGGGCCTCGGGCTGTTCGCCAACCTGCGTCCCGTGCGTCCGAGCCCGGCACTGCTGGATGCGAGCCCGCTCAAGCGCGAGCGGATCGAGGGCACCGACCTGCTCGTCGTCCGCGAGCTCACGGGCGGCATCTACTTCGGCGACTCGGGCCGCGACGGCGACACCGCGCACGACGACTGCGCCTACAGCGTCGACGAGATCGAGCGGATCGCGCGCATCGCGTTCGAGAGCGCGCGCACGAAGGTGACGAGCGTCGACAAGGCCAACGTGCTCGAGACCTCCCGCCTTTGGCGCGAGACGGTCACGCGCCTGCACGCCGACGAGCTCCCCGACGTCCCGCTCGAGCACCTCCTGGTCGACAATGCCGCGATGCAGCTCGTCTCGCGCCCCGCCGACTTCGACGTGATCGTCACGGAGAACCTCTTCGGCGACATCCTCAGCGACGAGGCGGCGATGCTCACGGGCTCGCTCGGCATGTTGCCGAGCGCGTCGGTCGGCGGGGACGGCCCCGGACTGTTCGAGCCCGTGCACGGCTCGGCCCCCGACATCGCCGGCACCGGCAGCGCCAACCCGCTCGCGACCTTTGGCTCGGTCGCGCTGATGCTGCGTCACGGACTCGGCTTGGACGACGAGGCCGCTGCCGTAGAATCGGCCATCGATCGCGCTCTCGACGGCGGCCTGCGCACCGCCGACCTGGGTGGCGACGCGACCACCGAGGACGCCACGAGAGCGGTCCTGGCGCAGATCTAGAGGGAGCGACGGAATGCAGACAGCGGAGCTGATTTGGATGGACGGCGAGCTCCTCCCGTGGGAGGACGCCAAGGTCCACGTCCTCTCCCACGCGTTCCACTACGGCACGAGCGTCTTCGAGGGCGAGCGCGCCTACGAGACCGACGCGGGCCCGGCGGTCTTCCGCCATCAGGACCACCTCGACCGCCTCGAGGCGTCGGCCAAGCTCTATTACATGGATCTGCCCTTCAGCAAGGAGCAGATGCGCGCCGCGACCCACGAGCTGATCGCCCGCAACGGGCTGCGCAGCTGCTACATCCGCCCGATCGTCTTTCGCGGCTATGGGCCGATGGGCCTCGATCCGGAGGACAACCCGATCCACACGGCGATCGCCATCTGGGAGTGGGGGGCCTACCTCGGCGAGGACGGCAAGCTCAACGGCATCCGCGCCAAGGTGTCGTCGTGGCGGCGGATCTCGCCCCAGTCGCTGATCCCCCACGCGAAGGCGGGCGGGCAGTACCTCAACTCGGTGCTCGCCAAGATCGAGTCCAAGCGCGCCGGCTACGAGGAGGCGATCCTGCTCGACGACAAGGGCAACGTCTGCGAGGGCACGGGCGAGAACGTCTTCCTGGTCAAGGACGGCATCCTGGCCACGCCGCCGCAGACGGCGAGCATCCTCGACGGCATCAGCCGCAAGTCAATCATCGAGATCGCCAGGGACCTCGGCTACGAGGTCGAGGAGCGCGACATCGCGCGCTCGGAGCTGACGCTCGCGGACGAGGTCTTCGTCACCGGCACCGCGGCCGAGCTGACGCCCGTGCGCGAGATAGACGACATCGAGATCGGCCCGCCCGGCGAGGTCACCTGCCGCCTGCGCGACACCTACGACGACGCCCTCCACGGCCGCTCCGAGCGCTACGCGAAATGGCTCGACGTCGTCCCTGTACCATCGAAGGCGTGAACGTCCGCTTCAGGCGAATTACGGACGCGCCGGCGCGCTAGCTCGCAAGAGCCGCCGCCGGCGCCGGACTGCCGTCAGGCAGGCCCACGTTCGTTCTCCTCGAAGTCCGAGATCCGAAAGGCGTTCACCGCGATGGCAGAGCAGGTACTCCTCTACGACACGACCCTCCGCGACGGGATGCAGGGGGAGGGGATGTCGCTGTCCGCGGACGAGAAGGTCCGCGTCGCACACGCGCTCGACGCCCTCGGCGTCCACCTGATCGAGGCCGGCTTCCCGAGCTCGAACCCGAAGGAGGAGGCGCTGTTCGACCTGCTCGCGCGCGAGTCGCTCGCCCACGCGGACGTTGCCGCCTTCGGGATGACCCGCCGCCGCGACGTCGCCGCGGGCGACGACCCCGCGCTGCGGCTGCTGGCCGAGTGCTTCGCGCCCGTCTGCACGCTGGTCGGCAAGACGTGGTCGCTGCACCTCCAGAAGGTGACGCGCGTCGATCCGGAGGAGAACCTGCGCATGATCGAGGAGTCGGTGGCCTTCCTGCGCGGTGAGGGCAAGCGCGTGATCTACGACGCCGAGCACTTCTTCGACGGCTACGCCGACGACCCCGCGTACGCCCTGCGGTGCCTGCGCGCGGCGGCCGCGGCCGGGGCCGAGAACGTCACGCTGTGCGACACCAACGGCGCGACGCTGCCGCTGGCGGTCGCGGAGGCGACCGCGGCGGTCGTCGCCGAGCTGGGACCGGAGGTGGCCGTCGGGATCCACACCCACGACGACGCCGGCTGCGGCGTCGCCAACTCGCTCGTCGCCGTCGAGCGCGGGGCGCGGCTGGTGCAGGGCACCATGAACGGCTACGGCGAGCGCTGTGGCAATGCGGACCTGACGACGATCCTGCCCGACCTCCAGCTCAAGCTCGGCTTCGACTGCGTCGCGCCCGAGCTGCTTACCCGGCTGACCGAGACGTCGCACCTGATCGACGAGCTCTGCAACGTCGCGCCGAACCCGAATCAGCCGTACGTCGGCGTCAACGCGTTCGCCCACAAGGGCGGCATGCACGTCGCAGGGGTCAACCGCGACGCCCGCACGTTCGAGCACGTCGAGCCGCGTCAGGTCGGCGCCGACCGCCGCCTGCTGATCTCAGAGCTGAGCGGCAAGGGCACCGTGGCGGCCCGCGCCGCGGAGACCGGCGTGACGCTGGGCGACGACGGCGCGGCACGCGTCGCCGAGCGCGTCAAGGAGCTCGAGCACCGCGGCTACCACCTCGAGGCGGCGGACGGGTCGTTCGACCTGCTGATCCGCCGCGAGGCGGGCGAGTACGAGCCCCTGTTCACGCTCGAGTCCTGGCGTGTGATCGTCGAGAAGCGCGGCGAGGGACCCTCGTCCGCCGCCACGGCGGCCTCCGCGCGCGGGGATGGACAGGTCGAGACGGAGGCGACGATCAAGATCTGGGTCGACGGCGAGCGCTATGTCCGTACGGCGGAGGGCAACGGCCCCGTCAACGCGCTCGACAAGGCGCTGCGCGAGGCGATCTGCGAGCGCTACCCGCACATCGCCGACATCGGGCTCGTCAACTTCAAGGTGCGGATCCTCGACGAGGACAAGGGAACGGGCGCGGTCACGCGCGTGCTGCTCGACGCCGGCGACGGCAGTGAGACATGGGGCACGATCGGCGTCTCGGAGAACGTGATCGAGGCCAGCTGGGAGGCGCTCGTCGACTCGCTCGAGGCCGGCATGCTCCCCAGTCGCGCCGAGCACGCGCGCCGCGCCCCGGCCGGCGGGGTCGGCACGGCGTGACGCCGGACGGGCGGGCGTCGATCCCCGTCGCGCGCCCGCTCGTCGGCGAGCGCGAGGAGGAGCTGGTGCTGGAGACGCTGCGCTCGCGCCAGCTCTCGCTCGGGCCGATGCTGCCCGCATTCGAGCGTGGTCTTGCCGACAGGCTCGGCGCCGAGCACGTCTCCGCGGTGTCGAGCGGCACAGCCGGGCTCCACCTCGCGCTGCGCGCCGCGGGGGTCGAGGCGGGCGACGAGGTCGTCACCTCGCCGCTGAGCTTCGTGGCGTCGGCGAGCTCGGTGCTCTACGAGGGCGCGCGGCCCGTCTTCTGCGACGTCGACCGGCGCACGCTCAACGTCGACCCCGACGCCGCCGGGGCCGCCGTCGGCGAGCGCACGGCCGGCCTGCTGCCGGTCCACATCTTCGGCTATCCCGCCGCGATGGACGCGCTCGAGGCGCTCGCCGACCGCCGCGGGCTCTGGATCGTCGAGGACGCCTGCGAGGCGCTCGGCGCGGTCCACGCCGATGGGCGCGCCGTCGGGGTGCGCGGGAACCTCTCCGTCTTCGCCTTCTACCCCAACAAGCAGCTGACGACCGGCGAGGGTGGGGCGGTCGTGTCGCCGGCGGCCGCGGCCAAGCAGCGGATCGACAGCGAGCGCAACCAGGGCCGCGCGCCCGACATGGACTGGCTTGACCACGACCGGCTCGGGTTCAACTACCGCCTCTCCGACCTCGCCTGCGCGCTCGGCGTCGCCCAGCTCGAGCGCCTCGACGCGATGCTCGCCGCCCGCGCGCGCGTCGCCGGCCTCTACGGCGAGGCGCTCGCCGGCGTCGAGGGGCTGGAGCTGCCGTGCCCGGACGCGGGCGGCGAGCGTCGCAGCTGGTTCGTCTACGTCGTCCAGCTACCGCCCGCGGTCGATCGCGACGCCGCGATTCGCGCGCTGCGCGAGCGCGGCGTCGAGAGCAAGCCGTACCTGCCCGCGATCCACCTGATGAGCTTCTACCGCGAGCGCTTCGGTCACCGCGAGGGCGAGTTCCCCGTCTGCGAGGATGTCGCGCGGCGCTCGCTCGCACTGCCGTTCTTCCCGGAGCTGACCGACGGCCAGGTCGAGCGCGTGGCCGATGCGCTGCGCGACGTGCTGGCGGCGGCGCCCCGGCTTGCCACGACCTGACCGTCGCGACGTGAGCGGCGAGTCGTGCCAATAGACTGGCCGCCCCATGTCGCGCTTCTCCGAGCCACAGGACCCCCTCTTCCAGGCGCTGAACTCGTCGATCTCGTTCGACTTCCGCCTCGCGCCCTACGACATCGAGCAGTCGCTCGCGCACGCCAGGATGCTGTCGCGCTCGGGGATCATCAGCGAGGACGACTGCGCGGCGATCGAGCGCGGGCTGATCCAGGTGCGCGAGGAGGTCGACGAGGACCGCTTCGAGGTCCTACCGCAGGACGAGGACGTCCACATGGCGATCGAGCGCCGGCTGACCGAGCTCACCGGCGACGCGGGCGCGAGGCTCCACACCGCCCGCTCGCGCAACGACCAGGTCGCGACCGACGTGGCGATGCTCGTGCGCGCCCACAGCCTCGACGCGAAGGCGCTGCTGGTCGAACTGATGGGGACGCTCGTCGATCTCGCCGAGCGCCACCTCGACTGGCCGATGCCCGGCTACACGCATCTCCAGCGCGCGCAGCCGGTCTACCTCTCGCACCACCTGCTCGCCTACTTCTGGAAGTTCCGCCGCGACCTCCAGCGCTTCAACTTCTGCATGACCGCCACCGACGATCTGCCGCTGGGCGCGGGAGCGCTGGCCGGCACGAACTTCGACACCAACCGCATGTTCGTCGCCCAGGAGCTGGGCTTCGGCGGGATCTCCGAGAACTCGCTCGACGCCGTCTCGAACCGCGACTTCGTGCTCGACTACCTCTCCGCGGCGGCGACGTGCGCCACCCACCTGTCGCAGCTCGGCGCCGAGATCGTGATCTGGTCGAGCGAGGAGTTCGGCTTCTGCGAGGTCGCCGACCGCTTCTCGTCCGGGTCGAGCCTGATGCCGCAGAAGAAGAACCCCGACGCGGCCGAGCTCCTGCGCGCGAAGGCCCCGCGCGTGGCCGGTCGCCTGAGCACTCTCCACGGAGTCCTGCACGGGCTGCCGCTGACGTACAACAAGGATCTCCAGGAGGACAAGGAGCAGCTCTTCGACGCGATCGACACGCTCGAGCTCTGCCTGCGCGTCGCGCGCGAGATGCTCGCGACGATCTCGTTCGACCGCGAGCGCCTCGCGGCCGCCGCCAGCGACGAGCTGCTGGCGGCGACCGACGTCGCGGACCTGCTCGTCAAGCGCGGCGTGCCGTTCCGGCGCGCGCACGGCATCGTCGGCGGAGTCGTCCGCGCCGCCGTCAACCGTGGCAAGAATCTCTCCGATCTCAGCGAGGCCGAGCTGTCCGAGCTGGCGCCCGAGCTCGACGGCGAGTACTACTCGCTGCTGACCGACGGTGCCTGGCTCGAGTCGAAGGTCTCCGACGGTGGCACCTCGCTGCCGCGGGTGCGCGACCAGCTCGCCCAGGCCCGCCACATCCTCTCGGAGGCGGCCTGACCGACGGTCCGCTGCCGCGGGGCTTCTACGACCGCCCCGTCGCCGAGGTCGCGCGCGACCTGATCGGCTGCCTCGTGTGCCACGGCGACGCCGCGGGGCGAATCGTCGAGACGGAGGCCTACCACGACTCCGAGCCGGCCTGCCACGCCTACGTCGGCGTCACGCCGCGGACGCGAGTGCTGTTCGGCCCGGCTGGGAGGGCGTACGTCTACCGCTCGTACGGCGTCCACGCGCTGCTCAACGCCGTGGCGGAGGGCGAGGGCACCGGCGCGGCGGTCCTGATCCGGGCGCTCGAGCCCGTCGACGGGCTCGCCCTGATGCGCGAGCGGCGCGGGCTCGACCGCGTCGAGGACCTCTGCTCCGGCCCCGGCAAGCTGACCCAGGCGCTGGGCATCGGGCTCGAGCTCGACGACACGCCGCTGACCGGCCCGATCGAGATTCGCGCCCCCACGGTTGGCGAGCCGCCGCGCGTCGTCGCCGGCCGGCGCATCGGCATCACGAAGGCCGTCGAGCTGCCCTGGCGCTTCTGCGACGTCGACAGCCGATCGGTGTCCAGGTCGCGGCCGCGACGGTAGCGGCAGCTACTGGGGTGCCGCGACGCCGCCGCCGGGCGCGGGCGCCGGGGGAGGAGTCGGTGCCGGGGCTGGCGCGGGCGTCGGCGCCGGGGCGGGGTCCGGCTTCGGGGCGGGCGCGGGCGTCGCCTCCGGCTCGACCGGTGCGCCCGGCGCGTCGTCGGCGGACGGCCTATCGTCGGTGGGCGCCTCCTCCTGCGCGTCCGCCGGGGCGGCCTCCTCCTCGGTCGGGACGTACGACTCGGGCGCGGCGCCATCGGTCGCCTCGACTGCCTCACGCTCGGCGTCGCGCTGGTCGCGGATCGCGATCCACGCCGTCATCAGGTCGCGCCAGATCTCGGCCGGGTACGTCCCGCCGGCGACCGGCCCGCCGTGGTACTCGGTCTCCATCGGTCTCAGCTCGTCGGGATACCCGACCCATACGGCGACGGTCAGCTCGGTGTTGAAGCCGACGAACCACGCGTCGCCGTAGTTCTCGGTCGTCCCTGTCTTGCCGGCGGCGAACTCGCCGATCTGGGCCGCCGTGCCGGTGCCCGACGCGACGACGCCGGCCAGCAGCTCGTGCGCCGTCTCGCCGATCTCGGTCGAGAAGACGCGCTGCTTGCGCTTCTCGTTCTTGGGATCGCGGGCGATGCCCTCGACGCGCTCGATCGCGACCGGGCCGTCGGGATAGGAGGCCAGCGTGCCCGACACACGCTCGCCGCGGTTGGCGATCGTCGAGTAGGCGTACGCCAGCTCGAGCGGCGTCAGGCCCTGGGTCAGCCCGCCGAGCGTCATCGCCGGGTTGGTCGAGAGCGGCGTCCTGATCCCCATCCGGTGCGCGAGGCGGGCGATCCGGCGCGTGCCGAGGTCCATGCCGAGCTCGGCGTAGACGGCGTTGTCCGAGCTCGTCGTGGCGCCGCGCAGCGACGCGATCCCGGAGTAGGAGTCCTCGTAGTTGTTGACGACGAACCGCTCGGTCTTCGAGCCGGGGACCCGGAGCTCCTTCGGCTGCGAGGCGAACGTCGCCTCGGGGCTGACCCCGTCCGCGAGCGCGCGCACCAGGATGAACGGCTTGAACGCCGAGCCCGGCTGGCGGTGGCCGTTGGTGGCCAGGTTGAACGGCCGCTCCTGGAAGTCGGTTCCGCCGACCATCGCCTTGACCTCGCCGGTCGCGTTCTCGATCGCGACGAGCGACGCGCTCGGCCCCCAGGTGCCGATCCGCCCGAGGATCGCCTGCTCGGCGGCCGCCTGGAGATCCGCGTCGAGCGTCGAGGTGACCTCGAGACCGCCGCCGAAGACGGCGCCGGCGCCGTAGCGGTCGACCAGCTGCTGCGTCAGCCAGGTCGTGAAGTACGGCTCGCTCGAGTGCGGCTGCGGGGGCTGGATCTCGCTCGCGCTCGGGAGCGCCTGGCGGATCCCGTCCTCGTAGTCGGCGCGCGTGATCATTCCCTGCTCGAGCATCCGCTGGAGGACGAGGTTGCGCCGCTCGGCGGCACGGCGCGGGTTCTGGATCGGGTCGTACAGGCTCGGCGACGCGATCATCCCGGCGAGCAGAGCGGCCTCGTACGGGGCGACGTTGCCGGCGGCCGGCTCGTCGCCGTCGTCGAGCGCGCCGTCGTCGGAGGCGAGCGCGAGCCCCGTCTCGGGGTCGACCGCGGGCTCGGAGTCGGACCCGAAGTACGTGCGCACCGCGGCCTCGACGCCGTACGCGCCGTTGCCGAAGTAGACGCTGTTCAGGTACTGGGTCAGGACCTTCTGCTTCGACCACTCGCGCTCGAGGTGGTACGCGAGCGCGGCCTCGCGCAGCTTCTGGAACATCGTCCGGTCGGCCTGCGCCGCGAGCGCGTTCTTGACGAATTGCTGGGTGATCGTCGATCCGCCCTGGGCCGCGCGCCGGGCGAGGACGTCCTGGACGAAGGCGCGCGCGATGCCGCGGTAGTCGACGCCCTCGTGCTCGTAGAAGCGGCGGTCCTCGATCGAGATCACCGCGTTCTCGATGTTCGGCGAGATCTCGCCCTCGTCGAGCAGGATGCGGTTCTCGTTGCCGGTCAGGCGCGCCAACGTCTCGGGCTCGTCGTCGTCCGAGTACACGATCGAGTTCTCGGCGCGCTCGTACTCCGCCTTGCCCTCGAGCTGCGGCAGATCGCTCGCGACGGCCATCATCATCCCGAAGACCGTCGACACCAGCGCGAGCGTAGAGAGCCCGACGACGATCAACGCCAGGCGCAGCTTCTTGAGCTTCGGCTTGCCGTTCGAGGGGGTCTGGGCGGTCATGGCGGAAGCCCGGACCGCGGGTCGTGGCGGAAGCCCGGACGGCCTGTGCGGCGGGCGCCAGTCTAGCATTGGCCCCATGACGAATCCCGCTCGCGAGGGCGCCCGCTTCCTCACGCGGAATGCCGTCGAGGCCCTTCCCGAGGGCACGCTCGAGCGTCAGCTCGACGAGGGCCGTCCGTTGCGCGTCAAGCTCGGGATCGATCCGACGGCGCCCGACATCCACCTCGGCCACACCGTCGTGCTGCGCAAGCTGCGCGAGTTCCAGGACCTCGGCCACACGGTCGTGCTGATCGTCGGCGACTACACCGCGCGCGTGGGAGACCCCTCGGGACGATCGGCGACCCGCCCGGTGCTGTCCGGCGAGGAGATCGACGCGAACGCCGAGACCTTCCAGCAGCAGGCGTTCAAGGTGCTCGACGCGGAGCGGACCGAGGTGCGGCGCAACGGCGAGTGGCTCGACATGGCGATCGACGAGCTCTTCCGGCTCGCCCGCAAGGCGACGGTTGCCCAGCTGCTCGAGCGGGACGACTTCGCCAAGCGCTACGCCGCCAACGAGCCGATCTCGGTCCTGGAGCTGCTCTACCCGCTACTGCAGGGCTACGACTCGGTCGCCGTCGCGGCCGACGTCGAGCTCGGCGGCACCGATCAGAAGTTCAACCTGCTGCTGGGCCGCCAGGTCCAGCAGGCTTACGGCGTCGGGCAGCAGTCCGTGCTGACGATGCCGATCCTGCCCGGCATCGACGGCGTCCAGCGGATGTCGAAGTCGCTCGACAACTACGTCGGCGTGACCGAGCCCCCGGAGGACGTCTTCGGCAAGCTGATGCGCGTCCCCGACGACGCGATGCCCGTCTACTACGACCTGCTGCTCGACGGGACCTTCGATCCCGAGCGTCCGGCGGTCGAGTCCAAGCGCGAGCTCGCGCGCGCGCTGACCGCGCGCCTGCACGGGGACGAGGCCGCCCGCGCCGCCGAGGACCGGTTCGACCGCCTGCACGTCCGTCACGAGCTGCCGGACGAGATCCCCGAGCACGCCGTCGCGGCCGACGGCGGCGCCGTCCATCTGCCTGCCGTGCTGCGCGACGCCTTCGGGATATCGGCCTCGGAGGGGCGCCGCCAGCTCGCGCAGGGCGGCGTCAAGCTCGACGGGCAGCCACTCGCCGCCGGCGATCTCGACCTTCCCGCGGAGCGCGTCGACGGGACGGTGCTTCAGGTCGGCAAGCGCCGCTTCGTGCGCGTGCGGGTGGGCTGAGGGCCCCGCTCGCGTCCGAGCGCGACACGGCACCGCTGCGGCGCTATACTTCCTCGTCCTTCGGATGATCGAGACCACGGAGACGCCTCGCGCCTAGCCTTCCGCCGCAAGACGGAGCGCAACGCGAGGCCTCTACGGAGGCCTTTTTCGTGCGAGGGAGCGTTTGAAGGGCGGAGTCCCCGCCCACGGGCGCGGCGGTCTTTGAAAACTCAACAGCATGTGCGACCGGGACCCGCAAGGGTCGTGGTCGCGTCCAGGTTCGACCCTGCGCAACTCGACTCGTCGAGTTGGCGGAGGGCTTACTGAGTAGTAGAACCCGTCGAATCCGAGGTGTGCCGCAACGTGTACGCGGACACCAAGCAGTACGGATGAGACAGCTTTCCTGATTTGACAGTGAAACCGGCCTTCGGGCCGGATGACACGCAAGTCTTTCACGGAGAGTTTGATCCTGGCTCAGGACGAACGCTGGCGGCGTGCTTAACACATGCAAGTGGAGCGACGAACCAGGGCTTGCCCTGGGGCAGAGCCGCGAACGGGTGAGTAACACGTGGGTAACCTACCCCGATGACTGGGACAACCCGAGGAAACTCGGGCTAATACCGGATGTGCTCCCTCACATCAGTGAGGTGAGTAAAGGAAGCTTCGGCCTCCGCATTGGGATGGGCCCGCGGCCCATTAGCTTGTTGGTGGGGTAACGGCCTACCAAGGCAACGATGGGTAGCTGGTCTGAGAGGACGATCAGCCACACTGG
>JBBECV010000030.1:7126-13868 GCA_040881635.1 Thermoleophilaceae bacterium | reverse complement strand
CACAGCCTCTCGGCAGGCCCGGACCTACCCCCTCACGTTCACAACGTCCCCAGGCGCGTCAGCTAGCCGGTCACGCGCGCACCCGCGCGAGCTTGACGGCGAGCTGCAGCGCGAGCAGGTCCTCCTCGCCGAGCGAGAGGCCCGTCAGGGTCTCGATCCGCTCGAGCCGCTGGCGCAGGGTGTTCGCGTGGACCGTCAGTGCGCGCGCGGTGGCCGCCGCGCTGCGGCCCTGGCCGAGGTACTCGTCGAGGGTGAGCAGCAGCTGCGTGCGCCGCTCGCGGTCGTAGGCCGTCACCTGCTCGACCGCCCTGCGCAGGTGGTCGCGCGGCCCGCCGGCCTCGAGCAGGTCGATCAGGTAGCGGTAGGCGCCGGTGTCGCGGTAGAGCAGGACGCCGCCGCGGTCGAGCAGCGCGGTCGCGATCGTCGCGGCGTCGTGGGCCTCGCGCATGCCCTCGCTGACGTCGGCGACGCCGCTGCGCGCCTCGCTCGCGCCGATTACGAGCTCGTGCGCCGCGGCGACGTCGACGAGTCCGGCGGTTGCGCGCCGGGCGGGGTCGACCCCGGTGCCGGTCGCGGGCGTCAACGCGCGCAGCGCGGTCGGCCCGAGGTCGCAGACGGTCCCCGGAAGCGCCCGCCTGATCGCGTGCTCCGCGGTCTCGCCGAGCTCCGACCACAGCTCGTCCTCGCTCTGGGTGCGTGGCCGCGCCTCGAGCAGGACGTGGGGGCGGTCGAGGTCGATGCCGACCGCCCTCGCGCGCGCCGCGGCGAGCTCGAGCTGGCCGCAGGCGAGTGCGTCGAACAGGTCCCCGGCGAGGTTCTCCTCGGTCAGCCGCTCGATCAGCTGGATCTTCTCGAGCGCGAGCGCCACCTGGTGCGCGGCAGCCCGCACGAGATCGTTGCCCGTATCGGTCCACGGCTCGCGAGCGGCCGCGAGCAGCACGCCCAGCCGCTCGCCCCCGGCCAGCAGCGAGACCGCGGCGACGGATGCCGGCGGCGCGGGGAGGCTGAGCGCTACGGCGAGGGCGTCCGCGCCCGCGCCTTCCTTGGGAGGTCCGGCCTCGAGCAGGTCGAGCACGACCCCAGCCTCGCCGTCCGGCTCGCCCGGGGCCGTCGCGGGGCTGGCCGCGACGCGACGCGGGCGCTCATCGGGGTCGAGCTCGTAGAGGCGCGCAGCATCGGCGCCGAGCATGTCGCGCACGCCCTCGGTCGCGACGCGGTAGAGCGACTCGCGATCCACGACCGCCGCGATCTCGCGCCCGACGCCGGCGAGCCGCGTCAGCGCCTCGACCCGCTCGCGCGCCTGCTCGTAGAGGCGCGCGTTCTCGATCGCGCCGGCGACCAGCGACGCCGCACGTGAGAGCACGTTGATGATGCCCTCGTCGAACTCGCGCGGCGCCACGGTGTGAAGCACGATCGCCCCGATCGACTCGCCCGACCGCGCGGGTATCGGCACCGCGACCATCGACTGGAAGCGCTCCTCCTCCAGCTCGGGCACGTAGATCGTGCGGGGGTCGTCGATCGCGCCCTCGCGGATGAACGCCGCCTTGCCGTGGACCATCGTCCAGCCGGCGAGCCCCTGGTCGGCGCCGAAGGAGATCCTGCCCACGAGGTGCGAGTACACGGGCGAGGCGGCGCGCAGTCTCAGCTCGTCGCGGGAGCGGAGGTAGACGAAGCACGCGTGCGAGCTGGTCGCGCGCGTGAGCAGGTCGACCACGCGATCGAGGATGTGCGCGAGGTCGGGCCCCGACGCGACGACGCCCACGACCCCGGAGAGCGTCTCGTTCTCGAGTCGGACGCGCTCCAGCTCGGCGACGAGATCCCTTGTCGAGCGGTCGGCAGCCAACGTCGCCTCAGCCGCCGCCGGCGCGCGCGGAGGCCCGGAGGCGCCCCCTAGAACAGCTGCAGGTAGCGATCGAGCTCCCAGTCGGTGACCTCGGCATGCGCGCGCTCCCACTCGCCGCGCTTGATGCGAACGTAGTAGTCGATGTAGTCCTCCTCGGCGCAGCGGCCGAGCGCCGCCCGCATGACGTCATCGCGCTCGAGCGCGCGCGTCGCGTCGAGCAGATTGCCCGGAAGCACCTCGACCCCCATCTCGGCGCGCTCCGCGTCGGAGGAGTCGTGGAGGTTGACGTCGGACGTCGGTGCGCCGGGATCGAGCTCGCGCTCGAGCCCGTCGAGCCCGGCGGCCATGATCGCCGTCGATGCGAGGTAGGGGTTGCAGGCTCCGTCCACGGTCCGGTCCTCGACGCGGCCCGCATCCGGTACGCGCAGCATCTGGGTGCGGTTGTTCGAGCCGTAGCTGATGTAGACGGGGGCCCACGTGGAGCCGCTTCGGGAGCCGAGGGTGAGGCGCTTGTAGGAGTTGACGGTCGGCGCCGTGAGGGCGATGTACGCGCTCGCGTGCTCCTTGAGGCCTCCGATGAAGTGGTATGCGTCCGAGGAGAGCCCCAGCCCGTGCCGATCGTCGGCGGGATCGGCGGCGAAGACGTTCTCGCCGTCCCTCCAGAGGCTCAGGTGGAAGTGACAGCCGTTGCCGGTCAGGTGCGAGAACGGCTTGGGCATGAAGGTCGCGATCAGGCCCTGCTGCTGGGCCAGGCTCTCGACCATGTAGCGGAAGAAGATCGACCGGTCGGCCGTCGTCAGAGCGTCTGCGTAGCCGAAGTTCTGCTCGAACTGCCCGTTGGCGTCCTCGTGGTCGGTCGCGTAGTTGTCCCAGCCGAGCTCGTCGAGGTACCGCGCGACCTCAGTGACGAAGTCGAGGTTGCGCGTCAGGGCGCGCATGTCGTAGCAGGGCTGTCCCTGCGTGTCGAGCTCGTCGGCGATCTCCAGCTTTCCGTCCTCGCGCCGCCGCAGCAGGAAGTACTCGAGCTCGGCACCGACCTTGAGCTCGTAGCCGAGCTCCTGCGCGCGGGCGATCTGGTTGCGCAGGATCGTGCGCGGGCAGTACGGCCACGGCTCGCCCTGGACGGTGATGTCGCACGCGATACGGGCCACCTCCGGCCGCCACGGCAGGCGCGTGTAGCTGGTCGGGTCGGGGATCGCGACCAGGTCCGGATCGTGGGGGCGCTGACCGATGTCGCCGGCGGCGAAGCCGGCGAACCCGGCGCCGTCGACGAGCAGGTCGTCCAGATGCGCGGCCGGAACCAGCTTGGCGCTCGGCTTGCCGTGCATGTCGACGAACTGCGCGAACAGATACTCGACGCCTTGCTCGGCAACGAGCGCGCGCACGTCATCGGCGGTCGCTGGGCTGGGGTTGACGGTCGGGGCGGAGGCTGCGCTTGTATGCATACGAGCCGTATCGAACGCCACACCGTTCGAGGATGCAATGTCCGGGATCGCCACGTTTGGGCGTGTGGATGTGTTCAGATCGGCCATTCGGCGCGCGCTGCCGCCCTTCGCCGCGCCTCCCGGATCGTCGCCGCGGGCCCCATGTGTAGCACGTCTCCATAGCGGGCCCCTGAAGAACGGCGTTCCCAGCCATGGGAACGGGGTTCGGCCAAGCCTAGTCTGGCTCCCGTCATGTGCGGCATCGCCGGCATCTACTCGAAGTCAGCGGCTACGAGCCAGCGCCTCGGCGAGCACGTCGCGCGCATGCTTGAGCAGATGGCCGATCGCGGGCCCGACAGCGCCGGCCTCGCGATCTACCGCGACCCGGTCGACGGGGGACACTGCAAGCTCTCGCTGCATGCCGCCGGCGCGGGCGACTGGGACTGGGACGGCGTCCATGGCGCGCTCGACACCGCGCTCGGCGTGGAGGCCGCGCGCGTGCTCGGCGCCCAGCACGCGCTCTTCCACGTGCGTGCGGACGCCGACGTCGCGCAGGCCTGGGTCACCGCGGAGCTGAGCGAGATCCAAGTCACGAGCGCCGGGAGGACGATCGAGATCTACAAGGACGCGATCGCGCCGGCGGACTTCGTCGAGCGCTTCGGGATCGCCGGCATGAGCGGCAGCCACGCCCTCGGGCACACGCGGATGGCGACCGAGAGCCGCGTGACGCCCGAGGGTTCGCATCCGTTCTCGACCGGCCTCGACCTCTGCCTCGTCCACAACGGCTCGCTCTCCAACCACAACAGGCTGCGCGCGGAGCTCGAGCGCGCCGGCACCACATTCCTGACCGACAACGACTCGGAGGTCGCGGCCGGCTATCTCACCGCGCGCCTGCGTGAGGGCGCGACGCTCGAGCAGGCGCTCGAGGGCTGCCTCGAGGATCTCGACGGCTTCTACACGTTCGCCGTCGGGACCGCCGACGGCTTCGCCGTGCTGCGCGACCCGATCGCCTGCAAGCCGGCCGTGATGGCCGAGACCGACGACTGGGTCGGAATGGCGTCCGAGTACCGCGCGCTCGCCACGCTGCCGGGCGCCGCCGAGGCGCGCGTCTGGGAGCCCGAGCCCGGCGTCGTCTACAGCTGGGGCACGGTGGCCGTCTGATGGACGCCGCCGAGATCACCACGGTCTCCGCGCCGCGCACCTTCGACCTGTCGGTCGCAAGCGTGCGTGAGCTCAACGAGGCGCTCCACCGCGACGACGTCGGCGATTGCCGCGTCGTCGAGCCTGGCGGCCGGCACGCGGTGGCGGTCGGCATGCGCGCGCCGGTGTCGATCGAGATCGATGGCCACGTCGGCTACTACTGCGCCGGCATGAACAAGGAGGCGGACGTCCGCATCCACGGCAACTGCGGCGTGGGCGTCGCCGAGAACATGATGTCCGGCACCGTCGTCGTGGAGGGCGACGCGAGCCAGGCCGCCGGTGCGACCGCGCGCGGAGGGCTGCTGGCGATCGAGGGCAACGCGTCCGCTCGCTGCGGCATCTCGCTCAAGGGCGCCGACGTCGTCGTGCGCGGCTCCGTCGGCCACATGAGCGCGTTCATGGCCCAGCGCGGCCGGTTCGTCGTCTGCGGCGACGCCGGCCACGCGCTCGGCGACTCGATCTACGAGGCGCGCCTGTACGTGCGCGGCGACGTCGCCAGCCTCGGCGCCGATTGCGTCGAGAAGGAGCTGCGCGACGAGCACCGTGCCGAGCTGGCCGAGCTGCTCGCACGCGCCGGCATCGACGACGTGCGCCCCGAGGAGTTCAAGCGCTATGGGTCGGCGCGGCGGCTCTACAACTTCGACGTCGACGACGCCGGCGAGTACTAGCCATGACAGATAGCAACGGCAAGGCGCCCGCCGGTTGGCGGACGGGTCTTCGCGAGTCGGCGACGTTCGACCGCACCACGATCCACGAGATCCAGCGCGCGTCGCGCGAGGGCATCTACGACATCCGCGGCGGCGGCGCGAAGCGGCGCGTCCCGAGCTTCGACGACCTGCTCCTGCTCGGCGCGAGCGTCTCGCGCTACCCGCTGGAGGGTTACCGCGAGCGCTGCGACACGGACGTGGTGCTCGGCACCCGCCACGCGAAGCGCCCGCTCGAGCTGAAGATCCCGATCACGATCGCGGGGATGAGCTTCGGGGCGCTGTCGGCGCCGGCGAAGGAGGCGCTCGGCCGCGGTGCGACCGCGATGGGCACCAGCACGACGACCGGCGACGGCGGCATGACGCCCGAGGAGCGCGAGCACTCCGAGGTGCTCGTCTACCAGCTGCTCCCGTCGCGCTACGGGATGAACCCCGACGACCTGCTACGCGCCGACGCGATCGAGGTCGTGATAGGGCAGGGCGCCAAGCCGGGGGGCGGCGGCATGCTGCTCGGGCAGAAGATCTCCGACCGCGTCGCCGGCATGCGCGACCTGCCGCGCGGCATCGACCAGCGCAGCGCCTGCCGGCACCCGGACTGGACCGGCCCCGACGACCTCGAGATCAAGATCGAGGAGCTGCGCGAGATCACCGACTGGGAGAAGCCGATCTTCGTCAAAATCGGCGCGACGCGCACCTACTACGACGTCGCGCTCGCGGTCAAGGCCGGCGCGGACGTGGTCGTGCTCGACGGCATGCAGGGCGGCACCGCCGCCACGCAGGAGGTCTTCATCGAGCACGTCGGCATCCCGATCCTGGCCGCAATCCCGCAGGCCGTCGAGGCGCTCGTCGAGCTCGGCATGCACCGCAAGGTCCAGCTCGTCGTCTCCGGAGGGATCCGCACCGGGGCGGATGTCGCGAAGGCGCTCGCGCTCGGCGCCGACGCCGTCTCGATCGGCGTCGCGGCGCTCGTCGCGCTCGGCGACAACGCGCCCGAGCTCGACGACGAGTACGCGAAGATCGGCTCGGCCGCCGGCTGCTACGACGACTGGCACGAGGGACGCGACCCCGCCGGGATCCTGACCCAGGACGAGCAGCTCGCGGCGCGCTTCGACCCCGAGCTCGGCGGTCGCCGGCTCGCCAACTACCTGCGCACGCTCGTGCTCGAGACCCAGACGCTCGCGCGCGCGTGCGGGAAGTCCCGTGTCCAGAACCTGGAGCCCGAGGACCTCGTCGCCCTGACGATCGAGGCCGCCGCGATGGCGCGCGTGCCGCTCGCCGGCACGTCGTGGGTCCCGGGACAGGAGGCCCGCTGATGTCGTTCCTGCTCTCCTGTCCCAATTGCGGCGAGCGCGAGGTGTCCGACTTCGGGTTCGGCGGCGAGGTCTCGCCGCGGCCGGCCGAGCGGCCGTCGGCGCGTGAGCTCAACCGCTACGTCTATTTCCGGCGCAACGTGGCGGGGCCTCAGCGCGAGTGGTGGGTGCACCGGTCGGGTTGTCGGCAGTGGTTTCTGGCCGAGCGCGACACGCGCACGAACGAGGTGCTGTGGACGGCGCGTCCCGAGGACGCGCCCG
>JBBECV010000030.1:0-7116 GCA_040881635.1 Thermoleophilaceae bacterium | reverse complement strand
CCCCCCCCCCCCCCCCCCCCCCCCCCCCCGCCGATGGGGAGGATTCATGACCAGGCTCGCGCCGCGTGACGGGCAGCGGATCGACCGATCGACGCCGCTGCGATTCAGCTTCGACGGTCGTGACCGGGAGGGATGGGCGGGCGACACGATCGCGTCGGCGCTGTACGCGTCGGGCCAGCGGGTGTTCTCGCGCAGCTTCAAGTACCACCGTCCGCGCGGTGAGCTGTGCGGCTGCGGGCAGTGTGCGAGCTCGCTGGTGACCGTCGACGGCGCTCCGGGCGTGCGGGCGTGCGGCGAGCCGCTGCGCGAGGGGATGCGCGTCGAGCATCAGAACGCGTGGCCGTCGCTGCGCTTCGACGTGATGCGCGCGACCGATCTCTTCGGGGGTCCGTTCACGCCGCCGGGCTTCTACTACAAGACGTTCATTCGGCCGCGGCGGTTGTGGCCGCTCTATGAGCGGGTGCTGCGCTCGGCGGCTGGCCTGGGGCGGCTGCGCCGGCGCCAGGACGAGCGCGAGTGGCGGACCGAGTATCGCCGCCGCCATTGCGACGTGCTCGTGGTCGGCGGTGGCGTCGCCGGGTTGGCGGCGGCGCTGCGGGCCGCCGAGCTCGGTGCGGACGTCGTGCTCTGCGACGAGGATGTCGAGCCGGGCGGGGCGCTGCTGGCCGAGGGCGGTCACGAGCACGCTCGCGACCTGGCGCGCCGTTGCGAGCAGGCGGGCGTCGAGATCCTCTCGCGCGCTCCCGCGCTCGGGTTCTTCGACGGGCTCGTGCCGGTCTGGCAGGGCGACACGCTGCATCAGGTGCGCGCGGCGCGCCACGTCGCGGCGACCGGCACGATCGAGCAGCCGCTCGTGTTCCCGGACAACGACCTGCCGGGCGTGATGCTGACCGGCGGCGCCCGCCGGCTGGCGGCGCTCTACGCGGTATCGCCGGGAGACACGGTCGTGGTCGCGACGACCGAGGACCGTGGCCTGGACGCAGCGCTCGCGCTACGCGACCTGGGTGTGACCGTGGCCGCCGTCGCGGATCTGCGCCCGGACGTCGACGGCGAGCTCGCCGCGCGCGTCGAGGCGGCGGGGATCGAGCTGCTGCGCGGCACGATGCCCGTGCGCGCGACGGGCTCCAAGTGCGTGGAGGGGGCGGTGCTCGCCGCGGTCGACGCCAGCGGCGCGGCGCGCGGGGCGGGGCGGTCGGTCGCGTGCGACGTGCTGGCGGTCTGCGGGGGCGCCGCTCCGGCGTCGTCGCTGTTGCTGCAGGCCGGCGCGCGCGCCCGCTATGACGAGGCGAGCTGCCGCTTCGTCGCGGGCGAGCTGCCGGCCGCCGTGCACGCGGCCGGCGCGGTCGCGGGTCACGAGGAAGCACGGGCGGCGGAGGTCTCGGGAGCGGTCGCCGGCGCGGAGGCCGCGCTGGCGCTCGGGCTGGGTGGCAGCGGTGAGCGCGAGCGGCTGGAGTCCGACCGCGCGCGCCTGTGTGAGCTGACGGTGCCGGTGCCGCGGATCGCCCCGCCGGCGCAGGCGCACGACGGCAGGGGCCGCGGCAAGGCGTTCGTCGACCTCGACGAGGACGTCACCGCCAAGGACGTCCGCTACGCCGCTGCGGAGGGCTACGACTCGATCGAGCTCTCCAAGCGCTACACGACCGTGACGATGGGCCCGTCGCAGGGGCGCTTCTCCCAGCTCGCGTCGGTGCGCGTGCTCGCGGGCGAGACGAGCATGTCGCTCGGCGACGTCGGGCTTACGACCGCGCGGCCGCCGTGGACGTCGGTGCCGCTCGGCGCGCTCGCGGGCCGGCCGTTCGAGCCCGCTAAGCGCTCGGCGATCCACGCGCGTCAGCGCGAGCAGGGCGCGACGGTGCAGTGGGCCGGCGACTGGCGGCGCGCCTACGACTACGGCGACCCCGAGGGAGAGGCGCTCGCGGTACAGGAGTCGGCGGGCATGATCGACGTGTCGACGCTCGGCAAGCTGATCGTGCGCGGCCCGGATGCCGCCGAGCTGCTCGATCGCCTCTACCCGAACCGGATGTCGACGCTCAAGCCAGGGCGCATCCGCTACGGCGTGCTGACCTCCGAGGCCGGCCGGATCACCGACGACGGCACCGTCTGCCGGCTCGACGACGAGTCCTTCTACGTCACGACGACGTCGTCGGGCGCCGCGGCGGTCGAGCAGTGGTTCTCGTGGTGGCTGGCCGACTGGTCGCAGCTCGACGTCTCGCTCACGGACGTGACACAGGGACTCGCGGCGATCAACCTCGCCGGCCCGCAGGCACGCGCGATCCTGTCCCAGCTCACCGACCTGGACGTGTCCAACGAGGCGTTCCCGTACCTCGACGGCCAGCAGGGAGCGGTCGCGGACGTCCCGTGCCTGGCGCTGCGGATCGGCTTCGTCGGCGAGCTCGGCTACGAGCTGCACTGCCCGGCCGCGCACGGGCGTGCGCTGTGGGATGCGATCGCCGCGCTTGGCGCGCGGCCGTTCGGGCTCGAGCCGCAGCGGATCCTGCGGTTGCAGAAGATGCACATCCTCGTCGGGCAGGACACCGACTCGGAGTCGACCCCGTATGGGGCGGCGACCGGCTGGGCGGTCAAGCTCGACAAGGAGCAGGACTTCATCGGCCGCTGGGCGCTCGAGCGCCAAGCCGAGCTGTCGCCGCCGACCGAGCTGGTTGGGTTCACCTGCCCGGGTGGCGAGGTGCCGACCGAGGGCGCGGCGATCGTCGACGCGAGCGGCGCGGCGGTCGGTCAGGTGACCAGCTCGCGCCGCTCCCCGAAGCTCAGCCGGTCGATCGGCCTCGCGATGGTCCCGTCCGACCAGGCCGAGGACGGGGCGGCGCTAACGATCTCAGACAACGGTCGCCGGGTCGCCGCGACGGTCACGACCACTCCCTTCTACGACCCCGATGGGAAGGTGCTCCGCTCATGAGCCTCGACTTCCTCACCCCGGCCGGGTCGGACCGCGCCGCGGCGCGCAGCCCGCTCGCCGACGCCGCCGCGGCGGCCGGCGCGCGCACCGAGGTGCGCGACGGCTGGGAGGTCGCGACCTCGTTCGGCGACCCCGCCGGCGAGGGGGCCGCCTGCCGCGAGTCGGTCGGCTTCGCCGACCTCTCGCACCTGGCCAAGGTCGAGCTGCAGGGCCCGGCGGGCGCGCTCGACGCGGCGCTGGGTGGCGCGACGCTCGGGACGGCCGCCCGGGCGCACGACGGCTGGCGCTGCCGGGTGCGCCCCGACCGCGGGCTGGCGCTCGGCGCACTGGCCGCCGGGGCGGCGGCTGGCGCGGGGGTGCGGGCGCTCGACGTCACGGCCGCCTGGGGGGCGCTGGCGATCGCCGGACCGCAGGCGCGCGAGCTGTTCGCACGCTTTTGCGCGCTCGACCTGCGCGAGTCGGCGCTCGCGGTGCGCGGCTTTCGGCCCGGGTCGGTCGCGCGGACGCCGGGCTATGTGCTGCGCGAGGGCCCGGAGCGCTTCTTGATGCTGTTCGGCGCCGCCTATGGCGCGTACTTGTGGGAGGTCGTCGCCGACGCCGTCGCGGCCCTGGGTGGGCGGCCGGTCGGCCTCGACGCGCTGCCGGCGCTCTCGTCGGTGGACGGGGGCAGGGAGGCCGCTCGTGCTTGATCTGTTCCGCAGGCGGCGGATGTGGCGGCCGGCCGGCGAGCTGAAGGGCTCCTACGACGTGGTGATCGTCGGCGGCGGCTCGCACGGCCTCGCCGCGGCGCACTACCTCGCCGAGCAGGGGATCACCGACGTCTGCGTGCTGGAGAAGGGCTACATCGGCTCCGGGGCGGCGGGGCGCAACACGACGATCCTGCGCTCGAACTACAAGACCCCGGAGGGTGCGGCGTTCTACGACGCCTCCGTCAAGCTCTACGAGCGCCTGGGCGCGCAGCTTGGCTTCAACCTGCTCTTCAGCCAGTGCGGCCACCTGACGCTGGCGCACTCGGACCGGGCGATGTTCGTGATGGCCAACCGCGCCGAGGTCAACCGCCTGCAGGGCATCGACTCGCAGCTGATCGGCCCCGATCGCGTCGCCGAGCTCGCGCCCTCGATGTACGTCGGGCCGGACACGACCTATCCGATCATGGGCGCGCTCTATCACCCGCCGGGCGGGATCATCCGCCACGACGCCGTCGTCTGGGCGTTCGCGCGGTCGGCCGACCGCGCGGGGGTCGAGATCCACCCCAACACCGAGGTGACGGGCATGCGCCGCGCCGGCGATCGCATCACGGCCGTCGAGACCGACCGCGGCACGATCGAGGCCGGCACCGTCCTCAACTGCACGGCCGGCTGGTCGACGTTGATCTCGGACATGGCCGGCGTGCAGCTGCCGATCACCACGCACATCCTGCAGGCGTGCGTGACCGAGCCGGTCAAGCCGTTCCTCGACGTCGTCGTCGTCAGCTCGCAGATGCACATCTACCTGTCGCAGTCCGATCGCGGCGAGCTCGTGATGGGGTCGGAGATCGAGCCGTGGACGACCTACCGGATGCAGGGCACGCTCAACTTCCTGCAGGAGCTCTCCCGCCACACGCTCGAGCTCTTCCCCCAGCTCGAGCAGGCGCGGCTGCTGCGCGCCTGGGCGGGACTGTGCGACCTCTCGCCCGACTACAGCCCGATCCTCGGCGAGACGGAGGTCGAGAACTTCCACGTCTCGGCGGGCTGGGGCACCTACGGCTTCAAGGCCGCCCCGATCGTCGGCAAGACGCTCGCCGAGCTCGTCGCGACCGGGAGGACGCCCGACCTGATCGCCCCGTTCGCGCTCGAGCGCTTCTACGAGGACCGGCTCGTCTCCGAGCTCGCCGCCGCCGCCGTCAGCCACTGATCCCTCACCCGAACCAGAGCCGACCCATGACCGCATCGACCTCAGCCACCGTCTCGAGCGGCGCCCGCGCCACCCCCATCGACGACCCCGCCGGCGTCCCGATCGTCCGCCTGCTGATCGCGTGCCGGGATCGGCCGGGGATCGTGGCGGCCGTCTCCGGGCTCCTGCACGATGTCGGCGCGAACATCGTCAGCTCCGACCAGTACTCGACCACCGGCCTGGAGGGCGGGCGCTTCTTCATGCGGATGCAGTTCGTCCTGCCCGCCGGCGTCGAGCAGGCAGAGCTGCAGCGCCGCTTCGCCGACGTGGTCGCCGGCCGCTTCGGGATGGAGTGGCGGATGTGGCGCGCCGGTCGCCCCAAGCGCGTCGCGGTACTGGTCTCGCGCTATGACCACTGCCTGCTCGACCTGCTCTGGCGCTGGCGGCGCGGCGAGCTGGAGGCGGACATCGAGCTGGTCGCGTCCAACCACCCGGACCTGCGCGCCGACGTCGAGGCGTTCGGCCTGCCCTACCACCACGTCCCGGTCGAGAAGGGCCGCAAGCCCGAGGCCGAGGCGGCGCTGCTGGAGCTGCTTCAGGGCCGCTTCGACCTGATCGTCCTCGCGCGCTACATGCAGATCCTCTCCGGCGACTTGCTCGAGCGCCTCGGCGTGCCGGTGATCAACATCCACCACAGCTTCCTGCCCGCGTTCGCCGGCGCCGGCCCCTACGAGCGCGCCAAGGAGCGCGGCGTGAAGCTGATCGGCGCCACGAGCCACTACGTCACCGAGGAGCTCGACGCGGGCCCGATCGTCGAGCAGGACGTCATCCGCGTCACCCACGCCGACAGCGCCACCGACCTGGTCCGGCTCGGCGCGGACATCGAGCGCGACGTCCTCGCCCGCGCGGTCAAGTGGCACTGCGAGGACCGCGTCCTGCTCGACGGCAACACCACCATCGTCTTCTGAGCGCCGCGATGGGCTTCTCCAACGTCTACGGCGTGCCCGGCTGGGGCAGGGCGTCGACCGCGACGGTGCTCGACGGCCGCGCGATCGCCGCCGACCTGCGCCGGCGCGTCGCGGCCGACGTCGCCGCGATCGTCGCCGAGGGGCGCGAGGCGCCCGGGCTCGCCACGATCCTGATCGGCGACGACCCCGCCTCGCACGTCTACGTCGCCGCCAAGCACAAGGCGTGCGCCGACGCCGGCATCCGGTCGATCGACCACCGCCTGGGCGCCGACTGCCCGCCCGAATCGCTCGCCGACCTGATCGCCGCCCTCAACGCCGACCCAGCCGTCGACGGCATCCTGCTCCAGCTGCCGCTGCCCGCGCACCTCGACGCCGCCGCCCTCGTCGACGCGATCGACCCGCTCAAGGACGTCGACGGGCTCTCGACCGCCAGCACCGGCGCGCTCTGGCGCTCACAGCCCGGCCTGCGCCCCTGCACCCCGAGCGGCGTGATGGAGCTGCTCGCCCACAGCGGCATCGAGCTCGCCGGCGCCCACGCCACGATCGTCGGCCGCTCCGAGCTCGTCGGCAAGCCGATCGCCGCGATGCTGCTCGCCGCGAACACAACCGTCACCGTCTGCCACAGCCGCACGCGCGACCTCGAAGGCCGCTGTCGCGAGGCCGACGTCGTCGTCGCCGCGCTCGGCCGCGCACGAGCCATCGGGGCGCGCCACGTCAAGCCCGGCGCGATCGTCGTCGACGTCGGCATCACCCGCACCGACGACGGCCTGGTCGGCGACGTCGACTACGACGCCGTGCTGCCGATCGCCGGCGCGATCACGCCCGTCCCCGGCGGCGTCGGCCCGATGACGATCGCCTGCCTGCTGCGCAACACCGTCCGCGCGGCCGAGCTCCGACGCTAGCGCGGCTAGCCGGCTGGCTCAGCCGCCGCGGCGACCGCGGCCTGCGCGGCCGCCACGCGCGCGATCGGCACGCGGTAGGGCGAGCAGCTGACGTAGTCGAGCCCGGCGAGCTGGAAGAAGGCGATCGAGTCGGGGTCGCCGGCGTGCTCGCCGCAGGCGCCGAGCCCCAGGTCGGGGCGCTGCTCGCGGCCGACCCAGGCGGCGAGCCGGACGAGCCAGCCGACGCCGGGCGCGTCGATCGTCTCGAACGGGCTTCGGTCGATGATGCCGTGGTCGAGGTAGCGGGGCAGGAACGTCCCCTCGACGTCGTCGCGCGAGAAGCCGAGCGCGGTCTGGGTGAGGTCGTTCGTGCCGAACGAGAAGAAGTCGGCCTGGCGGGCGATGCGGTCGGCGACGAAGCAGGCGCGCGGCAGCTCGATCATCGTGCCGACCGACAGCTCGAGGTCGCCGTCGCCCT
>JBBECV010000029.1:0-15664 GCA_040881635.1 Thermoleophilaceae bacterium | reverse complement strand
CAGCCTCCAAGGAGGCCCGGATGAACAACGTGATCAGGTTCTACACCTAGGCGATCTGCCGGCCCCTGCGGAGTCGCTCGCGCTCGAGGTCGAGGCGTTCGGGCCCGCCGCGCACGACCAGGGTCGCATGCTCGACGGCGGCGCCCGCGAGCGCCGCGCACGGCTGATGGAGGCCGTCCGCCAGGCACGCCAGGCGGCGGGCGAGGCAGCCGCCCTGCGCGTCCTCGAGGTCGATCCCGCCTCACGCCTGCCTGAGCGCCGAGCCGTGCTCGCGCCGTTCCCGGACCCGTCGCCATGACCGCGGCGCGGAGGCTCGCGGCGCCGCGGCCGGCACGCGTCCGGGTCGAGCACGGCGTGCCGACCGCCGTCGGGCACGGACGAGTCGACGCCATGCGCGAGGACTGGGTCGTCGAGGACCGCTGGTGGACCGGCCGCCCACTCCGCCGCCGCTACTTCGAGCTCGTCCTCGACGACGGCCGCAACGTCGTCGTCTTCCACGACCTGACCTCCGGCCACTGGTTCGCCCAGCGCGGGTGACTACCTCCAGAGCGGATATGCACCATGCGGCTACCTCTCGAACGTCGCGCCGGTCACCAGGCGCGACGTGGCCCGCTACCGGGCCAGCCACCGCAAGCGGCTCGCCGGCGCTCGGATCTGACGGCGGCAGCGATCGAGGCGCTCGGGACGGACGAGCTCGACCTCGTCGTCCTCAACGGGGCACCGCCGCTGCTGCGGCACAGAGCGCTGAAGGGCGGAGCGCGCCTACTCGACCGCGACCCGCGCGCGAGGATCCGGCTCGAGACCGCCGCCCTGCTCGAGTACTTCGACACGGCCCCGCTGGGGGAGACGCTCGCAGCCGGTCGGCGTCGGCGGCTTGCGGAGGGACGCTTTGGTCGACGTTGAGCGAGTAGGCAGTCGACTTGACCGCCTCGAGCACTTGATCGAGTTGCTCGAGCAGGTCCGGGCGGGCGGCGAGGCGGCGTACCTCCAGGACGAGCGGCTGCGAGCGATGACCGAGCGCTGGCTTCAGCTCGCGATCCAGACCTGCATCGACGTCGGCGCCCAGTTGGTGAGCGAGCTGGCGGTGGAGCCGCCGCCGGACTACGCGGGCGTCTTCCGCAATCTCGCGTCGGCCGGGCACATCGATCGCGACCTTGCCGACGCGCTCGCGGCCGCCGGCGGTCAGTCGAGCGCTTCGCGGAAGCCCTGGCGCCAGCTGGGGTGGCGGGGCTGCCAGCCGAGCTCGCGCTTGGCCTTCTCGTTCGAGACGGGTTGCAGCTCGGTCGCGTAACGGACGACCTGCGGGCCGGCGGCGATCCGCGCGAGCCATCTGGGAACGCGCCGGGGCGGCTTGGCGCCGACCGCGTCGGCGAACGCGGGCAGCCAGTCGCCGTAGCGGGCGGGCTCGTCGTCGACCGCGTTGTAGACGCCGGGGGCGCCGCGGTCGAGCGCCGCGACGGTCGCCGCAGCGGCGTCGTCGACGTGGACGAACGGCCACATGCCGTCGCTGCCGCCGATCAGCGGGAACCGCCGCTTGCGCGCGAGCTCGGCGCTGGAGCCGGCGGTCGAGTAGACGGTGCCCGGGCCGTAGAAGAACCCGTAGCGCAGCACGACGCCCTCGACCCGCGGGCTGCCCAGGGTGCGTCGCTCGAGCTCGTGCAGTGCGTCGGTGAGCTCACCGTCGTCGGCGAGCGCGTCGTCCTCGGTCCAGGTGGAGCCGGGAGCGGTCGACGCGTAGGCGAAGGCGACGCTCTGCGAGACCAGCCGCCGGACGCCGTGCGCCTCGGCGGCCGCCATCAGGTTCGCGGTGCCCTCGCTGCGCAGCCGGTTGGTCTGCGCGAACTGCTCGGCCATCTTGCGCGGGTCGATCGCCGCCGGGATCGCGGTCAGCTCGTTGACGATCGCCTCGGGCCGCGCCTGGCTGACCGCCGCCTCGACCGCCGCCGGGTCGAGCGCGTCGCACCCGACCGGCTCGGCGCCCAGCTCGCGCAGCCACTCGGCACGCCCGGCCGAGCGCGAGGCCGCCGTCACGTCATGGCCGGCGTCGACCAGCTGCCTGACCAGCGGCCGTCCGATCGCTCCGGTCGCCCCCGCGACGAAGACCCTCACGACGGCGAGTATCGCAAACCTGCAGCGAACGCCGACGCTGCTGGGCCTGTCGCGGCCGAATGTCGGCCGCGATAGGCCCGCGAGCGCCTTGGGAGAGGGGGAGTGGGGCGGCTGGGCCGATTGCGGACGCATGCCGGCCGGGATAGGCCCACCCTGGCGAAATCGAAGTGGCGCCGGCTTGCACCCGATGCGAACTGTGTTCGTGTCGTCCTACGTGGAGCTCCACTGTCACTCGGCGTACTCGTTCCTGGACGGGGCGTCGCTGCCTGACGAGCTGGCGCTGGCGGCGGCGCAGCACGGCTACGGCGCGATCGCGCTGACCGACCACGACGGGCTGCACGGGGCGATGGAGCTCGCGGACGCCACGCGCGACGCCAAGCTCGGCGTGCGGCCGATCGCGGGCGCCGAGATCACGATGGAGGACGGCGCCCACCTGACGCTGCTGTGCGAGACGCGCGCCGGCTACTCCAACCTCTGCCGGCTGATCACCGCCGCGCACGCGGGCACGCGCCCGAAGCCCGGCCGCGAGCCGCTGCCGCCGCAAGCCCGCTACGCCGACCTCGAGCGCCACGCCGGCGGCCTGATCTGCCTCTCGGGCTGCGCACGTCACGGCGCCGCCGCTCGCGCGATCGAGCAGGGCCGCCACGCCGACGCCGCCCGCGCCGCCCGGCGGCTGCTCGCGATCTTCGGCCCCGACCGCCTGCGGATCGAGCTGCAGCGCCCGTTCGCCCGCCACGACCGCCGCCGCAACCGCCTGCTCTCAGAGCTCGCCGAGCGGCTCGGCGTGCCGTGCGTCGCGACCGGCAACGTCCACGCCCACGACCGCCGCCGCGTCGCGCTGCAGGACGCGCTCGTCGCCGTCGGCCTCGGCAGCACGCTCGACGAGTGCGAGGCGCGCCGGCGCGGCAACTCGTCGCACGTCCTCGCGCCACCCGCGGCGATGGCCGGGCGCTTCCGCGACCACCCCGACGCGGTCTCCGAGACCGTTCGCATCGCCGAGCGGATCGAGCTCGACCTGCGCAGCGACCTCGGCTACGTCTACCCGCGCCAGGGAGACCCGGAGGCCGACCGCGAGCTTGCGCACGCCTGCCGCACCCGCATGGACGACCGCTTCCCGCCGCGCGGGGCGCTGCGCCGCGAGGCCGACGCCCGCCTCGACGAGGAGCTGCGCGTAATCGCCCACCTCGGCCTGTCGGGCTTCTTCCTGCTCCACCGCGACATGCTCGAGCTCGCGCGCGAGGTGGCGGCCGAGGTTCGCGGCCCAGACACCGTGCGCGCGCTGCTGCCGCCCGGACGCGGGCGCGGCTCGAGCGTCTCCTCGCTCGTCTGCTACCTGACCGGCCTCTCGCACGTCGATCCAGTCGCCAACGACCTCCACCTCGGCCGCTTCCTCAACGACGACCTCACCGCCGTCCCCGACATCGACCTCGACTTCCCGCGCGACATCCGCGAGGCGCTGATCCCGCGCGTGCACGAGCGCTACGGCCACGACCGCTCGGCGCTCGTCGCCTCGTTCCCGACCTATCAGGTGCGCTCGGCGGTGCGCGACTTCGCCAAGGCGCTCGGCCTGCCGCCCGCCGAGGTCGAGCGCCTCGCGCGCACCGTCGACCCGTGGAAGCCCGGCAACGACATCGCCGAGGACGTCGAGCGCAACCGCGCGCGCGACGCCGGGTCGCCGCGCTGGCGCGCGCTCGTCGAGCTCGTCCGCGAGGCCGGCAAGCTGCCGCGCCACATGTCCCAGCACCCCGGCGGCATGGTGATCTCCAGCGACCCGCTCGTCGACCTCTGCCCGATCCAGCCCGCCGCGATGGAGGGCCGCCAGATGGTCCAGTGGGACAAGGACTCGTGCGCCGACGCCGGCTTCCTCAAGATCGACCTGCTCGGCCTCGGCATGCTCTCGTGCGTCGAGCGCTGCGTCGACATGGTCGCCCGCACGCGCGGCGAGCGGATCGATCTATCGCGGATCGACTTCGCCGACCGCCGCGTCTACGCCGAGATCCAGGCGGCCGAGACCACCGGCGTCTTCCAGATCGAGAGCCGCGCGCAGATGCAGATGCTCAAGCGCACCAAGCCCGAGAACCTGGACGACCTGACCGTGCAGGTCGCGCTCGTGCGGCCCGGGCCGATCATCGGCGGCGCCGTCCACCCCTACATCGAGCGCCGCAGGCGGCTGCGCGAGGACCCCGGCTACCGGGTGCCGTACGAGCACCCGTCGCTCGAGCCGGTCCTGCGCGACACGCTCGGCTCGATCGTCTTCCAGGACCAGGTGATCGAGGTCGCGATGGCGTTCGCCGGCTTCACCGCCGCCGAGGCGGAGGGGCTGCGGCGGGCGATGAGCCGGCGGCGCTCGGAGGAGCTGATGCGCAGCTACGAGCGGCGGTTCGTCGACGGCGCGATGGCGCGCGGGGCAGCGCGCGCGGTCGCCGAGCGCGTCTACGCGCAGATCGTGGGCTTCTCCGGCTTCGGCTTCCCGAAGGCGCACTCGGCGGCGTTCGGGCTGCTCGCGTACCAGTCGACGTGGCTGCGGGTGCACTACGGCCCCGAGTTCCTGTGCGCGCTGCTGAACGAGCAGCCGATGGGCTTCTACCCGCCGGACGCGCTGGTGCACGAGGCGCAGCGGCGGGGGTTGCGCGTGCTGCCGGCGTGCGTCTGCGCCAGCGGCGTCGAGTGCTCGGTGGAGGTCGACGGGGCGTCGGTGGCCCGGCGGGTCCTGTCGACGGGTTTTGCGGCCCGCTACGCAGGCTCCGCGGGTCCGTCAAAACCCGCGCCACCCGCGGGAGCGGCGTCGGAGGCGTCCGAGCTGGCGGTGCGGATCGGGTTGGGGTATGTGAACGGGGTGGTGGAGCGGGAGGCGCGGGCGCTGGTCGCCGAGCGCGAGCGTGGCGGGGAGTGGCGGTCGGTGGGGGACCTGGCGGCGAGGTCGGGGGCGGGGGCGGACACGCTGGGGAAGCTGGCGTGGGCGGGGGCGTGCGATGCGCTGGTGGAGGGGCCGGCGGAGGAGCGGCGGCGGATGGCGCTGTGGCAACTGGGGGTGGCGGCGCCGGCGGTGTCGCTGGGGGAGGTGGGCGATCAGCTCGCACTGCCGCTGGAGGTCGGCGAGGGGCCGGAGCTGCGGGCGATGACGGCGTGGGAGCGGCTGCTGGCGGACTACGGGTCGACGGGGGTGACGCTGCGCGAGCATCCGATGGAGCTGATGCGTCCGGCGCTGCCGGAGGGGACGATCTCGAGCGCGGAGCTGGAGCGCACGGCGAGCGGGGCGGCGGTGCGCGTGGCCGGCCTGACGGTGGCGCGCCAGCGTCCGGCGACGGCGAACGGGGTGACGTTCATGTTGCTCGAGGACGAGCACGGGACGATCAACCTGATCGTCCCGCCGCCGGTCCACGACCGCTGCCGGGCGGCCGTGCGGGGCGAGCCGCTGATCGTCGCCGACGGTCGCGTCGAGCATCGCGAGGGGGTCACCAACGTCGTCGTCGACGACGTCCGCCGCCTCGAGCGCACCGACCTGCCCAAGGCCGACGTCCACCACATCGAGCCACGACGCCGCTGGAGCACCGAGGCCGACGAGAACGTCGAGGTCCGCCTGCGCGCGGTTGCGCCGGCGGGCCACTCCTTCGGCCGTCGCGGGCGCTAGGTTCGGTCGATGGCCGGCAGGATCGTCGTCGGGACCTCCAGCTGGGCCGATCCGGGCTTCGTGAAGGAGTGGTATCCGCCGGGGATGCCGGCCCGCGAGCGGCTGCCCTGGTACGCGGAGCGGTTCGAGGCCGTTGAGCTGAACGCGAGCTTCTACGCGGTGCCCGAGCGCGACACCGTGCGGCGCTGGGTCGAGGTGACGCCGGACGCCTTCAAGTTCGACGTCAAGCTCCACCGGCTGCTCTCGCGCCACAGCGCCGGCCTCGAGTCCCTGCCGCCGGACCTGCGCGAGCGCGCGCGCACCACGCCCCGCGGACGCGTCGTGCTCGACGGCGACCTCGAGCTCGCCCTGATCGAGCAGCTGCTGGACGCGATCGAGCCGCTCGAGGCCGCCGGAAGGCTCGGGGCGCTGCTGCTCCAGTGCACGCCCGCCTTCAAGCCGCCGCGCGAAGGCGAGCGGCCCGAGGGAGATCGGGGCCGGCGCCCCGAGGGCCATGACCTCGACGAGCTCGAGCCGCTCGTGGAGGCGGTCGCCCCGCGGCGGCTCGCGCTCGAGCTGCGCCACCGCGGCTGGGTCTCCGACGAGCGCGCCGGCGAGACGCTCGCCTGGTGCTCGGAGCGCGGCGTCGCCTTCGTCTGCGTCGACGCGCCGCCGGACGACAACCCGTCGATCATGCCGCCGATCGACGCGGTCACCCGCGACGACCTCGCCTACATGCGCATCCACGGCCGCAACGTCCAGGGCTACCTCCACGGCAAGTCGGTCGCCGAGCGCTTCGGCTGGATATACGGCGACGACGAGCTCGAGGAGATCGCCGGCCGTGCCCGCACGCTCGCCGAGCAGGCCCGCGAGGTCCACGTCCTCTTCAACAACAATCGCGACGACGACGCCCCGAGCGCCGCCCGCCGCTTCCGCGCCCTGCTCGGCCAGGACCCCGGACCGCCTCCCGACGACGGTCAGCTGCGCCTGTCCTGAGCGATCGCCTTGCGACGACCTGCACATATGCGTGCGGCAGCACCGTGTCGACGGACACCTAGCCGTACTATCGATCGAGGTGATTCGGTCATGAGCAAGTTCACGGACGATCTCCATCTGGTCGAGATCGGCAGTCCCCCGACCTCGCCCTCGCAGCTGCTACGAGACCTCGGCGTGAGGAAAGCGCCCAAGGCCGATCAGCAAGCGGCGGTGGAGGCGTGGCTCCAGGAGCACGACCCGGTGCCCGTCCTTCGCCTCGGACTCGAGTACTGGGCCTCCTACCCGGAAGCCGCAATGGCGCGCAGAACGGTCACTCGGCCGGCTCCTGAGGCTCGCTCGCCGGGTCGCCGCCGTTAGATGACTTGCCCTCGAGGTCGGCGATCCGCTCGAGGCGCTCGTGGCGGTCGATGCCGAGGGCGGAGCGGGGGGACGGCGCGACGCGGGCGAGGCTGAAGCGGCGGACGCCGTCGGGCCCGCCCTTCGCCGGCGCACGTGGGACCAGCGCGTAGCGCTTGATGCGATCTGGGTCTCGCACCCTCCGGATGCTCGCCGGCCGACCGCCCGCCGGCATTCGCCCGGCGTCCAAAGATCGCGGCGGCGGCTTGGACCGCTCGTCTCGGCCTGAGAGGATGGGACGGTGGGCGAGGAGCGGCATCCCGAGAGCGTCCGGCGCGTGCGGGCGTCGAACCCGTCGCCGCTGACGCTCGACGGCACCAACACCTACCTCGTCGGCGGTTGGGTGGTGGACCCGGGGCCGGACGACGCGGCCCACCGGCGGGCGGTGCTCGCCGCGGCCGGCGGTGGGATCGAGGGCATCGTCCTGACCCACACGCACCCCGATCACTCCGAGGGCGCCGAGGCCCTCGCCGCGGAGGCCGGCGGCGTCGACGTGGTGCTCCCGCGCGACGGCGACGAGATCGGCCCGCTGACCGCGATCGCGACGCCCGGCCACGCGCCCGACCACGTCTGCCTGCTCCTGACCGGCGGCGCATGCCTGGCCGGCGACCTCGTCCTAGGCCAGGGCAGCGTCTTCATCGCGCCCGGCGAGGGCTCCCTCTCCGCCTACCTCGACTCGCTCCGCCGCGTCCGCGCCCTCGACCTCGACGTGCTCTGCCCCGGCCACGGCCCGTACGTCTGGAACCCGGCCGCGAAGATCGACGAGTACGTCGAGCACCGCCTCGAGCGCGAGCGCCTGCTGGTCGACGCGCTCGACGCCGGCGCCCGCGACGACGACGCCCTGCTCGACCGCGCCTGGGCCGACGTGCCGCCCGAGCTGCGCTTCGCCGCCCGGTTCTCCCTCCACGCCCACCTCGAGAAGCTGCGCGAGGAGGGTCGCCTACCGCCGGACCTGCCGCCGGCCCGGTACCCTCGCCAGCCGTGATCAGCACCAACCAGTTCAAGAACGGAACCCACATCGACGTCGACGGGGTCGTCTTCAAGGTCGTGGAGTTCCAGCACGTCAAGCCGGGCAAGGGCGGGGCGTTCGTGCGCACGAAGCTGAAGCGGACGACGGACGGCGCGGTGATCGACAAGACCTTCCGCGCGGGCGAGAAGTTCCGGCCGGTGCGGACCGAGACGCGCAAGATGCAGTACCTCTACTCGGACGGCACCGACGCCCACTTCATGGACTCCGAGAGCTACGAGCAGCTGCCGATCCCGGAGGACCAGATCGCCGACTCGCTGAAGTGGGTGACCGAGAACCAGGAGGTCGACATCCTCTACGTCGACGAGCAGCCGTCCGACGTGCAGGTTCCCAGCGCCGTGGAGCTGGCGGTCGCCGACACCGACCCGGGCCTCAAGGGCGACACCGTGTCCGGCGGCGGCGAGAAGCCGGCGACGCTCGAGTCCGGCGTGACCGTGCGCGTGCCGCTGTTCGTCAACGTCGGCGATCGGATCCGCGTCGACACCCGCTCCGGCGAGTACGTCTCGCGGGCGTAGGGCGGCGGTGCGGCGGACCGATCAGCGGCGCGCGGCGGTCGTGGCCCTTTACCAGGCAGATCTCACCGGCCGCCCGATCGGCGAGCTGCTCCCGCGCGAGGCGACGCAGTTCACGCGCGAGCTGTCCGAGGGCGTCGGGCGCGAGGGCGAGCAGCTGGACGCCCTGATCGAGCGCCACGCCACCGGCTGGACGCTCGACCGCATCGCCCCGCTCGAGCGCAGCATCCTGCGCGTGGCCCTGTTCGAGCTGCTGCACCGCTCCGACGTCCCCGCGGAGGTCGCGATCGACGAGGCGGTCGAGACCGCGAAGGAGCTGTGCGGCACCGACGCGCCCGGGTTCGTCAACGGCATCCTCGGCGCCGCGCACCGTGAGGAGGTGGCCTCGCAGTGAGCGACCAGCTCGACTCCGCGATCCGCGAGCTCGAGGAGGCCGCGCGCGAGCTGCGCGACGATCCCGTGCCCGACCGCGCCGCCGAGCTAGTCGACCGCTGTGCGGAGATCGCCGCGACGATCGGGCGCGAGCTCGACCTCGCCGCGCGCGCCGCGGACAGCGACGCGCCGGCGGCCGGCCAGGAGCGGCTGCTGTGAGCGGGCCCGCGCTCGGGGCCGGGACCCGCCGCCGGTGACTCCCTCCGCGGGGGCGGAGCCGACGTACCCGACCGACCTCCAGCGCCTCGTCGAGGCGTACCTCGAGCGGCTGGACCTCAACGACGAGCCGGGCACCGCGCGGCTCGCCGAGGCGATGCGCTACTCGCTGCTGGCGGGGGGCAAGCGCATCAGGCCGGTGCTGGCGCTGGCGACCGCGGAGGCGCTCGGCCACGACGCCGGGGACGTGCTCCCGCTTGCCGCGGCGCTCGAGATGATCCACACCTACTCGCTGATCCACGACGACCTGCCGGCGATGGACGACGACGATTTGCGGCGCGGCCGGCCGACATGTCACCGCGCGTTCGGCGAGGACGTCGCGATCCTCGCCGGCGACGGACTGTTCGCGGAGGCCCTCCAGCTGGCGCTCGAGCGCCAGCGGGGAGCGCCGGCGAACGTGCTCGCGGCCGTGCGCGAGATCACGGCCGCCGCAGGTGTCGGCGGCATGGTCGGTGGGCAGTTCCTGGACATCACGGCTCCCGACGACCTCGACGCGGCCGCGCTGCGGCGCCTGCACGAGCTCAAGACGGGCCGGTTGATCGCCGCTTCGGTGACGTCCGTGCTGCTCCTCTACGGCACCGAGCGACCTGCCACAATCCACTTCAGCCGCTTTGCCGCGGAGCTCGGCGTCCTGTTCCAGATCGTCGACGACATACTCGACGTGACCGGAGACGAGGCGGCGCTCGGAAAGCCGCGTGGGTCAGACGAGCGCCACGGCAAGCGAACATACGTCAGCGTCTTCGGGCTAGACCGTGCGCGTGAGCTCGCTCGCGAGTCGCACGCGGAGGCAAGGAACGCGCTGACGGAGGCGACCGGCGACGGGCACGGCGCACGCCTCGCGCAGATTGCGGACCACATCCTCACCCGACAGAGCTAGACCCTCCATCAGCCCTCCAAGATGATCCGCCTGCTCGACAAGATCGACGGTCCCGGCGATCTCGCCGGCCTCGACGACGACCAGCTGCAGCAGGTGGCGCAGGAGGTGCGTGAGCTGATCATCGACACGATCGGCGAGATCGGCGGGCACTTCGGGGCGAACCTCGGCGCCTGCGAGATCGCGGTCGCTGCCCACAGCCTGCTCGACTCGCCGCGCGACAAGATCCTGTGGGACGTCGGCCATCAGGCCTATCCGCACAAGATCCTCACCGGCCGCCGCGACGCCCTGCACACGATCCGCAAGTACGAGGGGCTGGCGCCGTTCTGCTCGATCCCGGAGTCCGAGCACGACATCATGGGCGCCGGCCACGCATCGACGTCGGTCAGCTACGCCGTCGGGCTCAAGGAGGCGATGCGGAACGGCGTCGGCGACGACGGACGCGTCGTGGCCGTGATCGGCGACGGCGCGCTGACGGGCGGCGTCTCGTTCGAGGCGCTGCACCACGCCGGCGGCCTGGGCCTGCCGATCGTGATCGTCGTCAACGACAACGGCATGTCGATCGCGCCGAACGTCGGCGCGCTGTCGCGCTACTTCAACCGCATCCGCATGAACCCGCGCTTGCACAAGGCGCGCGAGGACGTCGAGAGCAGCCTGACCAAGCTCCCCGCAGGCATCGGCGAGCGGATCGAGCGGCTCGGCCCGATCGTCAAGGAGTCGCTGAAGGCCTACTGGGCGCCGGGGTTGTTCTGGGAGGAGCTCGACATCGCCTACATGGGCGTGATCGACGGCCACGACGTCGGCGCGCTGCGCGAGGCGATCGGCGAGGCGCTCGAGGCCGAGCGGCCGGTCGTCGTCCACTGCGCGACGGTCAAGGGGAAGGGATTCGCGCCGGCCGAGGACGGCGGCCTCGAGGGCATGGAGCGCTGGCACGCCGCCAAGCCCGCCTCGATCGTCAACGGCGCTCCGGCGCCCAAGCCGGCGGCGGCGCCGAAGCCGGCCAACGGCAAGCCGAAGCCGCCGCAGTACACCAAGGTCTTCGGCGACGCGCTGGTGGCCGAGGCGCGCCGCGACGAGCGCGTGCTCGGGATCACGGCCGCGATGAACACCGGCACGGGCCTCGACATCCTCCAGCGCGAGCTGCCCGACCGCTACTACGACGTCGGCATCGCCGAGCAGCACGCGATCCTCTTCGCCGCCGGGCTCGCGCTGCAGGGGGCGAAGCCGGTCGCGGCGATCTACTCGACCTTCCTCCAGCGCGCCTTCGACCAGATCGTCCACGACGTCTGCCTCCAGGAGCTCGACGTCGTCTTCGCGATGGACCGCGCGGGGCTGGTCGGCGACGACGGCCCCACGCACCACGGCGCGTTCGACATCTCGTACCTGCGCTGCCTGCCGGGCATCGCGCTGATGGCCCCGCGCGACGAGGCGCAGCTCGTCCACATGCTCCACACGGCGATCGCCCACGACGGCCCGGTGGCGGTCCGCTACCCGCGTGGGGAGGCCGAGGGAGTGGCGCTGCCCGCGGTGCCGGAGCGGCTCGAGATCGGCCGCGGCGAGATCCTGCGCGCGGGGGAGCGGGTAGCGCTGCTGGGCTACGGCTACGGCGTGCCGGTCGCCCTGGGGGCGGCGGAGCTAATCGCCGCGCAGGCCGGCGTCGATGCGACCGTAGCCGACGCCCGCTTCGCCAAGCCGCTCGACGGCGAGCTGGTCGAGCGCCTCGCCGCCGAGCACGACCTGCTCGTCACGGTCGAGGAGAACGTGCTCGCCGGGGGCTTCGGCGCCGGCGTGCTCGAGCACCTCGCCGACCGCGACCTGCTCGGCGACGTCCGCGTGCTGCGTGTCGGCCTGCCCGACCGCTACGTGACGCACGGCAAGCCGGCGCTGCTGCGCGGGGAGGTCGGCCTGACGCCCCCGGCGGTGGCCGACAAGGTCGCCGCGGCGGTTGCCGCGCCGCGCGGCGCGCTCGCCTAGCGTCGCAGCCTGGGCGCCCGGCACGCGGGCCGAGTGACGGCGGTCACACTTCGCGCTATGGTTCGCGCCTCAGCCGCCTCCTGGGGAGGAGAGCGAGTTCGAGTCGCCCGTCCGGTTCGCCGGGCGGGCGCTTCTCGTTTCGGGCCCGGGCGCGGTCGAGGCGAGCCGCTCCAGAAAAGAAACGACCCGCCTATTGGCGGGCCGCTTCCGAGGGAGGAGTGATGCGTATGTGATCTGGAACGGGAAGTTGGTCGACACCGGGCGCCTGATGGCTGCTCGCCAGCGTCTGCAATGAGGAGAATAGGCACCGCGCGGGCGCGCACTGTGAGGGTCATCACACAAACGCCCGTTCGTGTCCGTGGGCGGCTTCCGTGGGCAAGCGGGATTGCGCCGGGTACGCTGTCGGGGAGCGCTCGTTGACTGACGACCCCGACACCGACGCCCGCAGCCGAAGTATCGACGGAGGACGATGGCGGGCGAGCTGATCGCCACCGTCCTCCTGGTCCTGGCGAACGGCTTCTTCGTCGGCACCGAGTTCGCGATCACGCGCCTGCGCCCGACGCAGGTCGCCGACTTCGAGCGCGACGGACGGCGTGGCGCGGGGTCCGTCCGCCACGCGGTCGATCACATCGACGCTTACCTGTCGGCCTGCCAGGTCGGCATCACGATCGCGAGCATCGGCCTCGGAGTCGTCGGCAAGCCGCTGTTCGAGGAGCTGCTCGAGCCGCTGCCGGGCGGCACCGAGGCGGTCGCCGGCGTGGCGGTCGCCGCGGCGGTCGCCTTCGCGATCGTGACGCTGCTGCACGTCGTCGTCGGCGAGCTGGCGCCGAAGAGCTTCGCGATCGCGCGGACGGCGCCGGCGGCGCTCTTCCTCGCGCCGCCGATGCGCGTCTTCTACCTGCTCACGCGCCCGGTGGTCGACCTCTTCAACGCGATGGGCAACCTGCTGCTCAAGCCGTTCGGCGTGCCCCCGGCGCGCGACGTCGGCCACTCGCCGCTGAGCGAGGACGAGCTGCGCACGCTGCTGCGCCAGAGCGCCGCCGAGGGCCTGATCGACCTCGAGGAGGGCCGCTTCGGCGAGAACGCGCTGCTGTTCGGGGACCGCCGCGCGCGCGAGGTGATGGTCCCGCGGCCCGAGGTCGAGATCGTCACCGTCGACGACTCGATCAGCGACGTCGCCGCGCGTGCCGTCGAGACCGGACGCACGCGCCTGCCGCTGTGCGAGGCGGAGGGCGGGCTCGACGCCGCCGTCGGCGTCGTCCACGCCAAGGACCTGCTGCCGGCGCTGATGGAGCCCGGCGAGCGCGACATCCGCGACGTGGCGCGCCAGCTCGGCCGCGTGTCGGAGTCGGTGTTGATCGACGCGCTGCTGCGCGACCTGCGCCGCGCCCACACCCACATCGCGCTCGTCGTCGACGAGCACGGCACCGCGATCGGGATCGTGACGCTCGAGGACATCCTCGAGGAGATCGTCGGCGAGATCGAGGACGAGTTCGACGTCGCCCACGCGGAGATGATCGCCCGGCGCGACGGCAGGCCCGTGGTGGCCGGAGCGGCTCCGGTGCGGCTGGTCGTCGAGCGGCTCGGGGTCGCGATCGCGGACCCGCACGAGGCGACGATCGGCGGTCACGTGATGGAGGTGCTCGGGCGCCTGCCGGACGTCGGCGAGCGGGTCGAGGTCGACGGCCACGTGATGGAGGTGACGGCGATCGACGGCGCGCGTGTCTCCGAGCTGGCGCTCGTCGGGCCGATCGAGGACGACGGCGAGCGGTCGGAGGAGCCGGAGTAGGAGCGGCCGGAGGGATACGCTGCGCCGGTGGGCAAGCGGAGGCTGGACACGCTGCTGGCCGAGCGCGGCCTCTACGAGTCGCGCTCGCGGGCGGCGGCGGCTGTGATGGCGGGCGAGGTGGCGATCGGCCGCGACGGGCGGCGGGCCGAGAAGCCGGGCCAGCTCGTGCCCGAGGAGGCCGACCTGGTCGTCGACGACCGCCCGCGCTTCGTCTCGCGCGGCGGCATCAAGCTCGCGAATGCGCTCGACGCGACGGGCATCGACCCGGCGGGCCGGCGCTGCCTCGACGTCGGCGCCTCGACCGGCGGCTTCACCGACTGCCTGCTTCAGCGGGGCGCGGCGGCGGTGGTGGCGCTCGACGTCGCCTACGGCGAGCTGCACTGGCGGCTGCGCAACGATCCGCGCGTCACGGTGGTCGAGCGCACGAACGCGCGCTCGCTCGAGCCCGACGCGCTCCCCTTCCGTCCCGAGCTGATCGCGATCGACGTCTCGTTCATCTCGCTCGCCAAGATCCTGCCGGCGGTGCTCGGCTCTGCGGCGGCGCGCTTGGACTGCCTGGCGATGGTCAAGCCGCAGTTCGAGGTCGGTCGCGAGCGTGTCGGAAGCGGCGGAGTCGTGCGCGACGCGGCGGACCGCCGGGACGCGCTGGTGGACGTCGGCGAGCGGGCGCGCGCGCTCGGTGCCGAGGTGCTCGGGTACGCGTCGTCCGGCCTGCCCGGCCCAGCGGGGAACCGGGAGACGTTCGCCTGGCTGGCCGAGAGGGGTCGTCAGGGCGCGGTGGAGGATTTGCACGCGGCGGCAAGAACGGTGGAGCCGTGACCGCACCGGGCTCGATCACCGTCTTCACGCGGCGCGTCGCCGGCGAGGACACGGCCCGCGGCCTGCAGCGGCTCGCCGAGCTGGCCGAGGAGGCCGGAGTGCGACTGCGCGTGCCGCCGGAGGAGGTCGACAAGCACGGCCTCGACTCGCTCGCGGGCGCGGAGCTGGGTGCCGACCCCGACGGCGACACCGACCTCGCCGTGGCGCTCGGCGGGGACGGCACGATCCTCGCGGCGATGCGCCGCTACGCGGGGCGCCGGGTGCCGGTGTTCGCGATCAACTTCGGAGCGATCGGGTTCCTGGCGACCGTCGAGCGCGACGGCCTCGACTCGGGCATCTGGCGTGCGCTGCGCGGCGAGTTCGACGTGCTGCCGCTGCCGGCGCTCCAGCTGCGCTCCGCCGCCGGCGAGTGGCTCGCGGTCAACGACGTCTCGTTCCACCGCCGCCAGGACCTGCGCGTCGCGAAGCTGGGGTACTCGGTGCTCGGGGAGGAGGTCGGTCAGGTCCGCTGCGACGGCCTCGTGATCTCGACGCCCGCCGGCTCGACGGGCTACAACCTCGCGAACGGCGGGCCCGTGATGGCTTGGGGCGTCGAGGGCTACGTCGTCTCGTTCATCGCGCCGCACACGCTGTCGGCGCGCGCGCTCGTCGTCGCGCCCGACGATCCGCTCGAGGTCGTCAACGAGTCGCCGGACGAGCCAGTCGACGTCACGACCGACGGGCGCACCATCTGCTCGCTCGCGCCGAACGAGCGCATCGAGGTCCGCTTCTGCCGCGACATGGCCCTGCTCGCCCAGGTCGCCGGCGCGACCTTCTACCACCGCCTGCGCGACAAGTTCGGCAATCTGACCCGCTGAGCCCCCCACCGGCCATGGCAACGCGGGGGGCCCGGGGGGGGCGCGCCCCCCCC
>JBBECV010000028.1:0-17608 GCA_040881635.1 Thermoleophilaceae bacterium | reverse complement strand
CCCCCCCCCCCCCCCCCCCCCCTCTCAATCCACGACGGGCGCGACGGCCTCGACGGCCGGCCGCACGAAGACGCGCTCACCGACCTCGTAGAGGCGCAGCGACGGCAGCTGGACCAGCAGCCAGCCGGCGTTCTCGTGCCGCAGCCGGTAGAGGACGTCGTGGCCGCGGAACTCGCGGTCGACGACCTCGGCGTTCGCGCGGTCCTCGGCGAGCAGCTCCAGCTGCTCGGGTCGCACCGCGATGTGCACGTCGCCGGTCGCCGGGCTGGTCAGGTCGAAGACGCCGACCGCCGTCTGCACGTCGCGCCCCTGGGCGCGGCCGGCGAGCACGTTCACGTCGCCGACGAACTCGGCCGTCCAGCGGCTCGCGGGGTTGGCGTAGACGTCCTCCGGCCGGCCGAGCTGGACGAGGCGGCCGTCGCGCATCACCGCGAGCCTGTCCGCGAGCGTGAGCGCCTCCTCCTGGTCGTGGGTCACCAGCAGCGCCGTGGCTCCGGCCTCGCGCAGGATGACCTCGACCTCGCGCCGCAGGTCGGCGCGCAGCGTCGCGTCGAGGCTCGAGAACGGCTCGTCGAGCAGCACGATCTCCGGCTCGGGCGCCAGCGCGCGCGCGAGCGCCACGCGCTGACGCTCGCCACCCGAGAGCTCGTGCGGATAGCGGTCGGCCTTGTGCTGGAGCCCGACGAGCTCGAGCGTCCGGCGCGTGAGCGCCTCGCGCTCGGCGGCGCGCCGGCGCGAGAGGCCGAACGCCACGTTCGCGTCGACGCGCAGGTGGGGGAAGAGCGCGTAGTCCTGGAAGACCATCCCGATCCGCCGCCGCTCGGGCGGGACCCACGTTCCGGGGGTCGCGACGATCTCGCCGCCGACGACGATCGTCCCGGCGTCGGGGGCCTCGAACCCGGCGATCAGCCGCAGCAGCGTCGTCTTGCCGCAGCCCGAGGGCCCGAGCACCGCGACGAGCTCGCCCTCGCCGAGGTCGAGGTCGACGCCGGCCACGGCGCGTGTGCGTCCGAAGCGCTTCTCGACGCCCTCGAGCCGGACGCTCACGCGGCCGCCCTCCGCGACAGGCGGATCAGCACGCCGACGGGGAGCAGCCCGACGAGCACGATCATCAGCGCCGGCAGCGCGGCGGTCTCGTAGAGCGACTCCGTCGTCGCCTGCCAGACGGCGATTGCGAGCGTGTCGCCGCCGAGCGGCCGCAGCAGCAGCGTCGCCGGCAGCTCCTTCATCACCTCGGTGAAGACGAGCACGGCGCCCGTCAGCAGCGCCGGCGCGATCAGCGGGGCGTGCACCCGCGCGAGCACGTCGAGGCGGTCGGAGCCGAGCCCGCGCGCGGCCTCGTCGAGCGATCGCGGGACCCGCTCGAGGCCGCTGTCGACGGATTGGTAGGCGAGGGCTAGGAAGCGCACGGCGTAGGCGACGAAGAGCCCGATCACCGTACCGGTAAGCAGCAGCCCCACCCCGGCGGCGTCGTCGAGCCTGTGGTCGAGCCATCCGAGCGGCACGATCACCGCGACCGCGACCACCGATCCCGGCAGGCCGTAGCCGATCGTCGCGACGCGCACCGCCGCCGCGCTGGAGCGCGAGCTGCTTCCGCGCCGCCCGTAGGCCAGCGCGAGCGCCAGCGCGACGACGATCGCGATCGACATCCCCGCCAGCATCAGGCTGTTGCGCGCGGCGGTCGCGAACTGCGGCGCCACGAGCCCCTCGCGCAGCGAGTCGAGCGACCAGGCGCCGAGCTGCAGGAGCGGCGCCCCGACGACGAACGCGATCAGCCCGAGCGGCAGCGCGAGCGCCGCCAGTGCCGCCGGCCCGCGCAGTCGCACGGGCGCGCCCGCGCCGTTGCGGGCCGCGCTCCCGTAGCGCGCCCGCCCGCGCGAGTAGCGCTCGAGCAGGAGCAGCAGCAGCGTGATCGCGACCAGCAGCGTCGCCAGCTGGAGTGCCGCGGCGCGGTCGAAGGCGCCGAACCAGACGCGGTAGATCGCGTTGGTGAACGTCTGGACGCCGAGCAGGTTGACGGTGCCGAAGTCGGCGAGCGCCTCCATCAGCGCGAGCGCGACGCCGCCCGCGATCGCCGGGCGGGCCGTCGGCACCGCGACACGCGCGATCGCCCGCGGTCGCGAAAGCCCCAGGCCGCGCGCCGCCTCCATCACGTCGCCGGCCTGCGACAGGAACGCGGCGCGCGCCAGCAGGTAGACGTAGGGGTAGAGGACCAGCGTGAAGATCGCGATCGCCCCGGCGGCAGAGCGGACCGCGAACGCGCTCGCCGCGGCACCGTCGGCTGCCCCGAGCGCGAACAGCGTGAACACGTAGCCGGGCATGGCGAGCGGCAGCACGAGCGCCCACTCGATCCAGCCGCGCCCGGGGAAGTCGCAGAACACGACCAGCGCCGCGAGCGCGGTGCCGAGCAGGAGCGTTCCGGCGCCGACGCCGACGAGCAGCAGGGCGGTCGCGACGATCGCGTCCGGCAGCAGCCCGGCGAAGTCCGACAGCGCACCCGGTGCGGCGGCGAAGCTGGCCGGGAGCACCAGCAGCGGGCCGGCGACCAGCGCCGCGACCAGGACGGTGACGACGGTCCAGGCGTCGGTTCGGGCCCGTGCCCGGCTCAGCGCGCGCGGCCGGCCACCGGCGGCGGCAGCTGTCAGTCCCACCCGACCCGGCTCATCAGCCTCACGGCGTCGCCGAGGTGGCGGCCGGCGCCGGCGACGTCGATCGCGTCGCGCTCGAAGTCGCCGAACTGGGCGATCTCGGGCGTGGGGGAGACGCCGGGGTCGACGGCGAGCTCGTGGTTGTGGCCGGCCAGCGCCCGCTGCTGGGCCGGGGCGGTGAGGTGCTCGATCAGCGCGCGCGCGTCGGCGGGGCGGTCGGTCGCGGCGATGACGCCGACGCCGGAGAGGTTGACGTGAGTGCCGGCGCCGTCCTGGTCGGCCCACACCGCCGCCACCGGGAAGCTCGGGTCGTCCTCCAGCTCGCGCCCGAGGTAGTAGGAGTTCGTCAGCCCGACGTCGCAGCTCCCGTCGGCGATCGCGTTCAGCACGTCGACGTCGGAGCCGAGGATGGTCGGGTCGTTGGCCATCCAGCGCTCGAGCATCCGGGCGGTCGCCGCCTCGCCGTGCTTGGCGATCCGGTCGGCGACGAACGAGATGTTGTAGTCGTTGTTCGACGTGCGCAGGCAGAGGCGGCCGCGCCAGCGCGGGTCGCCGAGGCCGTCGTAGGTGGTCACCTCGCGCGGGCCGACCCGCTCGGTCGAGCGCATGATCGTCCGCGCGCGCACCGTCAGCCCGTACCAGCGTCCGCCGGGGTCACGCAGGTCGGCGGGCACGTTGCGCTCGAGCGCCGGCGATCGCACGGGACGCAGCAGCCCGGCGTCGGCGGCGCGCCAGAGGTTGGCCGCGTCGACGGTGACCAGTACGTCGCCGGCGGTCTGGTCGCCCTCGCTGCGGAGGCGCTCGTAGAGCTCGGGGGCGTCGCCGCCGAACATGCGCAGCTCGGTCCCCGTGCGTGCGGAGAAGGTCTCGAACGGTCGCTCCTCGCCGTAGTGCGAGCGGGCGCTGTAGACGGTCAGCTCGTCGCCGTCGCCCGACATCGCGACGAGGATGCCTGCGAACGCGGCCACGAAGACCACGACCGCGAGGGAGACGACGAGGGCGAGCAGACGTCGCGACACGCGCATTAGGGTACCCTAATGCGATCTGGCCCGCGTCTCGGGGCGGCGCGGGGCTTGCGGGGGCGCGTGCCCGGAGAGCGCGTTCCGCATCGGTACAATTCCAAATCCGACCCCGCCGAGCGGATTTGAACCCGAGACACAGGATCTGATGGCTACTTCGAACAAGACGCGCATCGCCAAGCCGAGCCCGATCGTCGAGGACGAGCAGGGACAGCTCGTCGCGAAGAGGGGCGTCTCGCGCGAGGTGATCCAGGAGCTCTCCAAGGTCAAGGGCGAGCCCGACTGGATGGCCGAGCTGCGGCTCAAGTCGTACGACATCTTCGAGCGCAAGCCGATCCCGACCTGGGGCGTGGATCTCTCCGACCTCGACCTCGACGAGCTCGTCCTCTACAGCCCGCCCGAGGCCGGCCGCTTCGACTCCTGGGACGACGTCCCAGAGGAGATGAAGAAGACCTACGAGGACCTCGGCATCCCGCAGGCCGAGCGCGAGCACCTCGCCGGCGTCGTCGGCGTCTGGCGCCAGGAGCCCGTCTACGAGGGGCTCAAGCAGGAGTACGCCGACCTCGGGATCCTCTTCTGCTCGATGGACACGGCGATCACCGAGTACCCCGAGCTGGTGCAGGAGTACTTCATGAAGAAGTGCGTGCCGCCGCAGGACAACAAGTTCTCGGCGCTGCACGGCGCGGTCTGGTCCGGCGGCTCGTTCCTCTACGTCCCCAAGGGCGTCAAGGTCGACCTGCCGCTGCAGGCCTACTTCCGCATGGAGGGCGCCAACGAGGGCACCTTCGAGCACACGCTGATCATCGCCGACGAGGGCTCGGAGGTGAACTACATCGAGGGCTGCACGGCGCAGACCTACAGCGTCAACTCGATGCACTCCGCCGTCGTCGAGATCTTCGTCAAGGAGGGCGCGAAGGCCCGCTACACGACCGTCCAGAACTGGTCGAAGGACGTCTTCAACCTCAACACCAAGCGCGCGATCGTCGAGGCCGAGGGCACCGTCGAGTGGGTCGGCGGCTCGATGGGCGCCAAGAAGGTGATGCTCTACCCGGGCTCGTTCCTGATGGGCGAGCACGCGCGCGCCGACCACCTCAACGTCGGCGTCGCCTCCGGGGACGTCTGGAAGGACACCGGCGCCAAGGTCGTCCACCTCGCGCCGAACACGACGTCGAACATCCTCGCCAAGTCGATCTCCAAGGACGGCGGGATCATGGGCTACCGCGGACTGGTCCGCATGGGCCACAACTCGCAGGGCTCCAAGTCCCACGTCCAGTGCGACGGCCTGATGATGGACCCGTACTCGCGCTCGGACACCTGGCCCGACATCCAGATCCAGAACCCGCACGTCACCGTCGCCCACGAGGCGGTCGTCGGCAAGATCTCCGACGAGCAGCTCTTCTACCTGCAGTCGCGCGGACTCAGCGAGGAGGAGGCCGCCGGCATGATCGTCAACGGCTTCATCGAGCCGGTCACCAAGGAGCTCCCGATGGAGTACGCCATCGAGCTCAACCGGCTGATCCAGCTCGAGATGGTCGGCAGCATCGGTTAGCCGGCTGCAAACCTGCGCATATCGGCGTCATCGGGGGCGGGCCGTGCTAAAGCACTGTCCCGCCCCCTCTTCCTCGATCTGCTTGGTTTTCGCTCGGCTAACCGATCCTGCATGCAGCTGAGGGATTGGCGCATAATGGTGGTAATCTGGCGCTGAATTACGTCTATAGCGCTGGGTTACCACCATCAATAGCTTCATCGACATCGACCGGACCTTCGCGGGCCAGCCGCGGGAGATCGGCCCGCTGCTGCGGCGGATCGACGTGGGGAAGGGGCGGCAGGACTTTTACCGGGGCCAGCTTCCGGAGCTGCTCGCGGCCCTCTCGCACACTGCTCGGATCGCCTCGATCAGGGCGTCGAACGCGATCGAGGGGGTCGAGGTCGGCACTGAGCGTGCGGCGAGGCTCGTCGAGGGCGCACGATTCCGGAACCGCAACGAGAAGGAGTTCGCGGGCTACCGGGATGCGGTCGACGACCTCATGTCCGGGGATCCCGAGCCGATGTCCGTTCCACTGCTGCTCCACTTCCACCGGCAGGTCTTCCGGCATGTGGACGGGCGCGGGGGGCATCTCAAGCAGGACGCGAACCTGATCGTCTCCTACGAGGGTGGCCGTCGGACGGTGATCTTCGAGCCGCCCGACGAGCGGGAGACGCCCTTCCTCCTCGAGGAGGCCATCGCTCGCTATCTCGACGCTCAACGGGCCGGCGTCGCCCATCCCGTGGTGTTGCTCGCAGCCTTCGTCCTGGATCTGCTCGCGATCCATCCGGTCGCCGATGGCAACGGTCGCGTGGCGAGGCTGGCGACCACGTCAGAGCTCATGCGGCTCGAGTATCGGGTGGCGCGCTACGTGAGCGTCGAGCAGCAGATCTACGAGACCAAGAACGCGTACTACGCTGCTCTACAGGAGTCGCAGCGTGGCTGGCACGAGGCGCGCCACTCGATCTGGCCCTGGGTCGGCTATCTCGCGATGGTGCTCGCAGAGGCCTACGACGCCTTCGAGCGTCGGGTGGCGGCGGACCGGTCACAGGGAGCGGCGTCGAAGCAGGACCGGGTCCGACAGCATGTCCTGGAGCACGCGGCCGACGAATTTCGGCTCGCGGACATCCGCACGGCCATGCCCGGCGTCAGCGACGAGACGATCAGGATCGTGCTCAGCGACCTCAAGCGCAGTGGCGAGCTTCGAGTCGAGGGACGTGGACGGGGAGCGCGCTGGTTGCGGGTCTGATCCAGCTGCTCTGGCGCGATTCGTCAGCAGGTCCAGTGTGTTGGAGCGGGCCCCGCGCCGTAAGCCCGCCGGCCTCGCCTGGGGCCGCTTTCGGCCACATTCCGGCCGCAATCGGCCCGCCGTTTCGGCGCCGGTTGCCGTGGGCCTGTTGCGGCCGTAATACGGCCGCAACAGGCCCGTCGCCGGTTCTGGCGGGCGGCCGCCGGCGCTACTCAGGCCAGGACGCGTCGGCGGTGATGGCGCCGCGCATGACCTTGAGCGAGAGCAGTGCGCACTTGCGGCGGGTGGGGGAGATGTCGATGCCGAGCAGGTCGATGACCCAGTCGGCGCCGAGTGCGGCGACCTCGTCGGCCTTCATCCCGATCAGCTCCTCGCTGGAGATCGAGGCGGCGGCCTGGGAGATCGCGCAGCCGTGGCCCTGGAAGCGCAGGTCGGTGATCGTCCCCTCGTCGTCGACGATCAGGTGGACGCCGAGCTCGTCGCCGCAGAGCGGGTTGTGGTCGTGCCACTCGCGGTCGTGAGGGTCGAGCTCCCCGAAGTTGCGCGGGTTCTTGTAGTGGTCGAGTATGTAGTCGCGGTACAGGGCGTCCATCAGAGCGCGAACACCTCGCGGGCCTTCTGCAGCGCGGCGATCAGGCGGTCGACGTCCTCGCGCGTGTTGTAGACGTGGAAGCTCGCGCGGGCGGTGGCGGGGACGCCCATCTCGCGCATCAGCGGCTGGGCGCAGTGGTGGCCGGCGCGGATGCAGACGTGCTCGCGGTCGCAGATCTCGGCGAGGTCGTGGGGGTGGATGCCCTTGAGCTCGAGCGAGACCACGCCGCCGCGCAGGTCGGGGTCGATCGGGCCGAAGGCGCGCAGGCCCTCGACGTCCTCGAGCCGGCCGAGCGTGTACGCGGTCAGCTCGCGCTCGTGGGCGCGCACCGCGCCCATGCCGAGCGCGGCGAGGTAGTCGATCGCTACGCCGAGGCCGACGCCCTCGGCGATCGGCGACGTGCCGGCCTCGAACTTCCACGGCAGGTCGTTCCACGTCGAGGAGTCGAAGCCGACGGAGGAGATCATGTCGCCGCCCGCCACGAACGGGGGCATCGCCTCGAGCACCTCGCGGCGGCCGTGCAGGACGCCGATGCCGGTCGGCCCGAGCGCCTTGTGGCCGGTCCAGGCGTAGAAGTCCGCGCCGATCTCGGCGACGTCGACGGGCATCTGGGGGACCGCCTGCGAGCCGTCGACGAGCGACACGGCGCCCGCGGCTCGTGCCCGAGCGGCGATCTCGGCGACCGGGTTGATCGTGCCGAGCACGTTCGACACGTGCGCGACCGACACGAGCTTCACGCGGCCGCCGGCGAGCGCCTCGTCGAGCTCGTCGAGCGACAGCCGCCCGTCCTCGGACACGCCGAGGTAGCGCAGCTTCGCCCCGCGCTCCTGGCACAGCAGCTGCCAGGGCACGATGTTCGAGTGGTGCTCCATGTGCGTGATCAGCACCTCGTCGCCCGGCCCGACGCTCGCGCGTCCCCACGCGTACGCGACCAGGTTGATCGCCTCGGTCGCGTTGCGGGTGAAGATCGTCGTCGCGGTCTCGCCGCCGACGAACGCCGCGATCCGCGCGCGCGCGCCCTCGAAGAGGTCGGTCGCCTCCTGGGCGAGCTCGTAGACGCCGCGGTGGACGTTCGCGTTCGAGCGCCGGTAATAGGAGTCGATCGCGGCAATCACCGCCTCGGGCTTCTGCGACGTCGCCGCGGAGTCGAGGTATGCGATCGGGACGCCGTCGCGCTCACGACGCAGGATCGGGAAGTCGGCGCGGACGTCGGCGAGCGGACTGACGGCGGCGGCGTGGGCAGGCGGGGAGGTCATGCTCACGCCTCCTGAGCCGCCTCCGCGCGCTGGCCGATGAACTCGGCGACCTGGTCCTCGGCGGCGAGCAGCTTCTCGCCGATCCGCCGCCGCACGAGCTGCTCGAGCCCGGGATCGTCGAGCCGCTGCACGACCTCCTCGAAGTAGCCCTCGACGAGCGTGCGCACCGCCTCGGCGCGCGAGATGCCGCGGGTCATCATGTAGAAGATCTGCTCCTCGTCGAGCTCGCCGACGGTCCCGCCGTGCGAGGCCGAGACGTTGTCGGTCTTGACGATCAGCGACGGGATCGCGTCGCCCTTCGCCTTCTGCGAGAGCAGCATCTGGTGCGTCTGGAGGTAGGTGTGGCTCTCCTGGGCGTGCTGGACGATCTCGATCAGCCCCTCGTAGGAGGCCCGCGAGGCGCCGGTCAGCGCGCCCTTCCAGACCGTGTCGCCGGTCGTGTGGCCGGCCTCGTGCCTGTCGGAGGTGAACAGGTCGAGGTGCTCGTCGCGCTCGGTGAAGTACATGCCGGTGTGGCGCATGTCCGAGCCCTGCTCCGCGGTCACGATGTCGAGCGTCTGCTTGGTCAGCCGCCCGCCGAGGTGGATCGGCACCCAGCTCACGAACGCGTCGCGCGCGATCTCGACGCGCTTGGTCGAGATGTCGTGCACGCTCCCGCGGCCCCAGTCCTGGAAGTGGGCGACCTTCGCGCGCGCGCCCGGGCGGGCGTAGAGCTCGAACGCCCCGGCGTGCAGCGCCTGGCCGTCGAAGTCGCCGCCGAGGCAGTACTCGCGGATCGCGCAGTCGGCGTTCTCACCCACGACAGCGAGCGTGTGGGCGTACTGCGCGATGCCGGGCTCGTCGATCGCGTACACGCTCTGGATCGGCTTCTCGACGCGGACGCCGGCCGGCACGTGGATGAACACGCCGCCGGTCCAGAAGGCGGCGCTGGCGGCCGGGAACTTGCCCTCGTCCTCGGACAGCCGGCGCATGTACCACTCGCGCACGAGGTCCTCGTGCTCGACGGCAGCCTGCTCGAGCGGCATCACGACGACGCCCTGCTCGACGAGCTCGGGGTCGACATGCAGGTGGACGGTGCTCGCGCCACGCTGGACGATCAGTGCGCCGGGCTCCTCGTCGAGCGCGTCGCGAACCTTCGCCGGCAGCTCGGCGACCGAGCCGACCGGCTCGTAGCGGCGCGGCTCGAGCGCGTCGAGGTCGAGGTCGCGCAGCGAGGTCGTCCAGAAGCCCGACCGGCGCCACGTCGGCACCGGCTCGCGCTCGTAGGCCTCGAGTCCGGCCTTGCGTCGCTCCTCGAGCCAGGTGGGGGAGGAGGCCGGAAGCAGCGGGCTTGGCCAGGTGCGCTCGGCGGGATCAGCCGGCATTGGCGGCGGCCACCTCCTCGCGGATGAAGTCGTAGCCCTTCTCCTCCAGCTCTCCGGCGAGCTCGGACCCGCCCTCGCGGACGATCCGGCCGTCGAGCATGATGTGGACGAAGTCCGGCTTGACGTACTCGAGGATGCGCGTGTAGTGGGTGATGATCAGCGTCCCCATGTCAGGTCCGCGCAGCGCGTTGACACCGTCGGAGACGATCCGCAGCGCGTCGATGTCGAGGCCCGAGTCGGTCTCGTCGAGGACCGCGATCTCCGGGCGCAGCATCGCCAGCTGGAGGATCTCGGCGCGCTTCTTCTCGCCGCCGGAGAAGCCCTCGTTGAGGTAGCGGCTGGTGAACTCGCGGTCGATCCGCAGCAGGTCCATGTTCTCCTTCAGCATCGCGCCGAAGTCCTTGACCTTGATCGGCTCCTCGCGCCTGGCGTTGACCGCCATGCGCAGGAAGTTGGCGACTGAGACGCCCGGGATCGTCGCCGGGTACTGGAACGCCATGAAGACGCCCGCGCGGGCGCGCTCGTCGGGGTCGGCCTCGGTGATCTCCTCGCCGTCGAGGACGATCCTGCCCTCGGTGAGCTCGTAGTTGGGGTTGCCCATGATCGTGTTCGCGAGCGTCGACTTGCCGGAGCCGTTGGGCCCCATCAGCGCGTGCGTCTCGCCCTTGCGCACCGTCAGGTCGAGGCCGCGCAGGATCTCGCGCTCCTCGACTCGTACGTGCAAATTCTGGATCTCCAAGCTCATGCGGTCGCTGTCTCCATGCCCTTCGCTGTCGGGTTCGGCCGCACCAGGTCGGCCAGTGTCATGTCTGTGAGTGTCCGGACGATCGAGCCCTGAACCCGCGTCCAAAGCAGCTTCGTCGGACAGGGCTCGTGGCCCGGCTCGCTGTCGTGGACGCAGACGAGCGCGCCGTCGGCGTCCGCGGTGATGCACTCGATCGGCGCGATCTCGCCCTCGAGCGCCTGCACCACCTCGGCCATCGTGATGCTGTCGGCGGGACGTGCGAGAGAGTACCCGCCGCGCGCCCCGCGGCGGCTCTCGACCAGCCCGGCCCGGCGCAGCCGCGCGGCCAGGTGCTCGAGGTAGGCGAGCGGAAGCCCCTGCGCCTCGGCGATCGACGTGAGCGAGATCGGCGCGCCCGCCGGCTCGCTGGCATCGTCCGCCGCGCGGGCGAGATGGACGAGCACGCGGATGCCGTACTCCGCCTTGGTCGAGAACATCATCGGGGGGCGCTCCGGCCGGAATCCATACCTGCGAGCTAGGATAACGGCGCGCTCGCCGCGGCCACCGGCCGCCCCGGCGGAGCGGGCGTCAGGCCCCGGCGCCGAGCAGGCGCAGATCGTGCGCCAGACGCTCCGGGGTCACCTGGTCGAGCGGGTAGCCGACGCGCTGGACGCCGCGGCCGTCCACGAGCACGATCCGCGCGCTGTGGGCGAGGTCGTCGACCTCCGGCTGGATCGCGTAGCCGCTCCAGACGCGGCGCAGCTCGTCTCGCGACCCGAGCACGAATCGCATCCGGCCCGTCATCCGCTGCTTCGACAGGAACGCCCGTGCGCTCCGCTCGGTGTCGTTCGCGGGGTCGACCGAGATCGCCAGCGCGGGGACGTCCTCGCCGAGGTCGTCGAGCGCGCCCTTGATCTGCTGCGCCTGCGCCGGGCAGGTGTCCTCGCAGTTCGAGTACAGGAACGTCACGATCGCCGGCCCGCCGCGCAGCTCGGACATCCGCACGACCTCGCCCCGCTCGTCCGTCAGCCCGATCTCCGGCGCGCGGATGCCCGGTGGCATCAGGGACCCCTCGAAGCGGTCGCCCGCCCGCGCCGTTCCCGGGTCCGACGCCTCGCCAGCTGCCAGCACCGCCGCCGCGAGCGCCCCGACGGCGACCACGACGAGGGCGATCAGCACACGCGGGTTCACGCCCCGCAGGCTAGCCTGCGGGGCGCGCAGGGCGGGGGGCGGGCGCGACCGACGCCTGCCCCTGTTGCGCTACGGTCCGGGCCTCGAACGCAAACCCGGGGGGTCCCTGGCAGAGGGGCTGAGAGGGCGCTTCCTAGCGCCGACCCGCCGAACCTGATCTGGGTCATTCCAGCGAAGGGAGCAAGCCATGACGCGACGTACCGCATTCCCGCCCGACTGCGATCGACGCACGCAGCTGTCGCTCGCCCGCCGGGGGGTCGTCACGCCGGAGATGGAGCGCGTCGCCGAGCGCGAGGAGCTGTCGGCGGAGGCGATCCGCGACGAGGTCGCGCGCGGACGGATGATCATCCCCGCCAACGTGCACCACCGCGCGCTCGATCCGATGGCGATCGGTCGCGCGGCGAGCGTGAAGGTCAACGCGAACATCGGAAGCTCGCCGACGACCTCGTCGCTCGACGAGGAGGTCGAGAAGCTTCGCCTCGCCGAGCGCTGGGGCGCCGACACCGTGATGGACCTCTCGACCGGGAAGCGGATCGACGCGACGCGCGAGGCGATCCTCGCGGCCGCCACGACGCCGATCGGCACGGTGCCGATCTACGAGGCGGTCGAGCGGGTGAAGTCGATCGAGGACCTCGACGCCGAGCTGCTGCTCGAGGTGATCGACCGCCAGGCGCGCCAGGGCGTCGACTACATGACGATCCACGCCGGCGTGCTGCTGGAGCACCTGCCGCTGTGCCAGCACCGCGTGACGGGCATCGTCTCGCGCGGTGGCGGCTTGCTCGCGCGCTGGATGGTCGAGCACCGGCGCGAGAACCCGCTCTACGAGCGCTTCGACGACGTCCTGGACATCTGCGCGGCCCACGACGTCTCGATCTCGCTCGGCGATGGCCTGCGCCCGGGGTCGATCGCCGACGCCTCGGACGCCGCTCAGCTCGCCGAGCTGCGCACCCTCGGCGAGCTGACCGAGCGCGCCTGGGAGCGCGACGTGCAGGTGATGGTCGAGGGTCCGGGACATGTGCCGATCGACCAGCTGGAGAGCAGCGTGCGCGCGCAGCAGGAGATCTGCCACGAGGCGCCCTTCTACACGCTCGGGCCGCTCGTGACCGACATCGCGCCCGGCTACGACCACATCACCTCGGCGATCGGCGCCGCGATCGTCGGCTGGCACGGCACCTCGATGCTCTGCTACGTCACGCCGAAGGAGCACCTCGGCCTCCCGAACGCCGAGGACGTCAAGCAGGGGCTGATCGCCTACCGGATCGCCGCCCACGCCGCCGACCTGGCGCGCGGCAGCAAGCGCGCGGCGGCATGGGACCGGGCGCTCTCGGAGGCGCGCTTCGCCTTCGACTGGCGTGAGCAGTTCCGGCTCGCTGTCGACCCCGAGACGGCCCGCGCCATGCACGACGAGACGCTCGCCGACGATTACTTCAAGTCGGCCGAGTTCTGCTCGATGTGCGGCCCGCGGTTCTGCCCGATGCACAACTTCCGCGAGGTCGACTGGGACCGCATCCGGGCGGTCGTGGCCGAGCGCAAGCAGGCTCGGGCGGCGTGACTCCGCCAGGCGCCCGGTTCGCAGCCGTCTACGGCTCGACGAGGCCGCGCCGGATCGCGTAGCGGGCGAGCTCGACGCGGTCGCGCATGCCGAGCTTGGCGAGCACGTTGCCGCGGTGTGACTCGACGGTCTTCTCGGAGACGCTGAGCGTCTCGGCGATCTGGCGGTTGGTGTACGCCTCGGCGATCAGCTTCACGACCTCGAGCTCGCGCGGGGTGAGCTCCTCCCGGCGCGAGTCGGGCCCGTTCTCGAGCCAGCGTTGCATCAGCGCCTGCTGCGTGCTCGACGAGACGAAGGTGCGGCCGCCGGCGACCGTGCGGATCGCGTCGATCAGGTGCGAGTCGGCCGCGCGCTTGGGCACGAAGCCGAGCGCGCCGGCGTCGAGCGCGTCGAAGAGGTAGCGCTCGTCCTCGTGCATCGAGAGCATCAGGACGCGGATGCCCTCGTCGTGGGCGTGCAGCTGCCGCGCCGCCTGCGTGCCGGTCAGGCCCGGCATCGTCACGTCGAGGACGGCGACGTCGGGCCGCTCGGCAAGCGCCAGCTCCACGGCGGCGATCCCGTCGTCGGCCTCGGCGACGACGCGCATGTCGGCCTGGCGGTCGATCAGCATCGCGAGCCCGGAGCGCACGATGCCGTGGTCGTCGGCGATCAGGATGCGGATCACGGGATCCTCAGCGTCAGCTCGGTTCCGGCGCCGCGGGTGGAGCGCAGGTCGAGCGTGCCGCCGGCGAGCCGGGCCCGCTCCGCCATGCCGTCGACGCCGAGCCCTCCGTTGCCCCGGGCCAGCGGGTCGAAGCCGACGCCGTCGTCGCGGACGTAGAGCTCCGCGCCGCCGTCCAAGGTCGTGAGCCGGACCTCGACGCGGCCGGCCTCCGCGTGCCGGCCCGCGTTCGCGAGCGCCTCCTGCACGACGCGGTAGACGACGGTCTGGACCTCGTCGTCGAGCGCCGACGTGTCGCCCTCGATCTCCACGGCGGCCTCGACGCCGGTGCGGTCGCCGAACGCGCTCACCTGGGCCTCGATCGCCGGTCCGAGCCCGTGGTCGTCCAGCGCCGTCGGCCGCAGCTGGCGGGCGAGCCGCAGCAGCTCGTCCATCGCCTGTCCGGTCAGCCGCTTGAGCTCGGTCACCTCTTCGTGCTGGGCGGCTGGCACGTCCTGCGCGAGCGCCTCGAGGCGCAGCAGCACCGCGGTGAGCGCCTGGTTGACCTCGTCGTGGAGGTCGCGCGCGACACGTCGCCGCTCCTCCTCCTGGGCGCGCAGCACGAGCTTGCTCGACCGCCTGCGCTCCTCGTCGACGCCCCGCAGCAGGCGGTGGAAGGAGCTGGCTAGCCGGTCGATCTCCGCGACGCGGTCGTCGCGCAGCTCGAACGTCGACGGCTCGGCGGGGTCGATCGCCTCGACCTGCTCGATCAGCCGCTCGAGCGGGTCGAACCGCCGCTGGAGCATCCACAGGTTGACGCAGAGGGTGAGGACGATCGCCAGGGCGAGCGTGCCGAACTGCCAGCCCTGCTCGGCGATCGAGATGTCAAGGCCCGCGATCAGGCTCGCCGCCAGCAGCGCCAGCGTCACGAGCACGACGTTCGCCGCCACCACCTGGCCGATCAGGGAGTCGTCGCGTCGCTTCATCGTCGGTCCATCGTCGATCGCTCTCTCGGTGGCGGGGCAAATGGGGTGCAGACCCCATATCGGCAGCAGCCGCGATGACCGACAATCTCGCGTAGAGGCTTTCGGGGATGGGTCCCCCTGGCTTCCGCAAGCAGTGTCTGGGTACACCCGACCGGGGCGTCCAAGTGGGCGCCCCGGTCTGCGTTCGGAACCCCCGTGCCAGCTCGGTCGCGCCCCGCTATCCTTTCTGAAGCATTGGGATGGCGAGGCGGTTTGCGCAGTCGCGTAAACTTTCTCGGGAATAGCAACCAGGATTCAGGAGTTTCGCCGATGGCCAGCGGTGCTGAGCTGATCAAGAAGGCCAAGGAGCAGATCGAGGAGGTCGACCCGCGCGAGGTCCACGACCTGCTGAGCAACGGCCATCGCGAGGGCGCGGTGATCGTCGACGTCCGCGAGCAGCACGAGTTCGAGGAGGCCCACCTCCCGGGCGCGGTGCACGTTCCGCGCGGCCATCTCGAGTCGCGCATCGAGGGCGCCGCCGGCGACCGCTCTTCACGCGTGATCCTCTACTGCGCGTCGGGCAACCGCTCCGCGCTCGCCGCGAAGACGCTCCAGGACGAGCTCGGCTACGAGCACGCCGAGTCGATGACCGGCGGCATCACGCTTTGGAAGGACCGCGGCTACGAGGTCGAGACGCCGCGCCGGCTGACCGCCGAGCAGCGCGAGCGCTACTCGCGCCACCTGCTGATCCCGGAGATCGGCCTCGAGGGCCAGCTGAAGCTGCTCGACGCGAAGGTGCTGCTGCTCGGCGCGGGCGGACTCGGCGCACCGGCCGCCTACTACCTCGCCGCCGCCGGAGTCGGCACGCTCGGCATCGTCGACGACGACGTCGTCGACCTCTCGAACCTCCAGCGCCAGATCGTCCACATCGTCGACCGCGTCGGCATGCCGAAGGTCGACTCCGCCGAGCAGGCGATCCACGACCTCAACCCGGGCATCGACGTCGTCAAGTACCAGACGCGCCTCGACGCCTCCAACATCATGGAGATCATCGAGGGCTACGACGTGATCGTCGACGGGGTCGACAACTTCCCGACCCGCTACCTGCTCAACGACGCCACCGTGCGGTTGAAGATCCCGGTCGTCTCCGCGTCGATCCTCGGCTTCGATGGCCAGCTGTCCGTCTTCTCGCCCTACGAGGGCCCCTGCTACCGCTGCCTCTACCCGACGCCGCCGCCCGCCGAGCTCGCGCCCTCCTGCGGCGCCAACGGCGTGCTGGGCGCCCTGCCGGGGATCATGGGCGTCTTGCAGGCGATCGAGGTCGTCAAGCTCGTCACGGGCTCCGGCGAGCCGCTGATCGGCCGGCTGCTGCTCTACGAGGCGCTCGGCACGAGCTTCACCGACCTCAAGGTCAGGCGCGACCCCGACTGCCCGATCTGCTCGCGCGATCCCGGCTCGATCGCCGACGACGAGATGGGCGTCTTCCCCGACTACGAGTCCTTCTGCGCGGCGGCGGGTTAGGCTGCGCGCGCGATGAGCACGATCAAGGTCCCACCGGTGCTGCGGTCCTCGACCGGCGGCGAGCGCGAGGTCGCGGCCGCCGGCAACGACGTCGGCGAGGTCCTGCGCAAGCTTGCCGAGCAGCACCCCGCGACCGAGAGCCAGCTCTTCGGCGAGGACGGCTCGCTCAACCGCTACGTCAACGTCTACCTCAACGACGAGGACGTGCGCGTGCTCGACGGGCTCGACACGCGCGTGAAGCCGGACGACACGCTGGTGATCCTGCCCGCGATGGCGGGCGGCTGAGGCCCAGGGAAGCCCCTTGACCCCCCGCTACACTTTTTGAAGTGATGGAGGGGCTACAGAACCGTCCCTGCGGGGGGCGCTACGGCGACGTCGTCGAGGCGATCGGCAACACGCCGCTGGTCGAGCTCAAGCGCCTGTCGCCGAAGCCGGGCGTTCGGATCTACGCGAAGCTCGAGTCCTACAACCCGACCGGGTCGGTCAAGGACCGCGTCGCTCGCGGGTTGATCGAGGACGCCGAGGCGCGCGGGGCGATCGCGCCGGGGCAGACGATCCTCGAGCCGACGTCGGGCAACACCGGCATCTCGCTGGCGATGATCTGCAAGCGCAAGGGCTACCCGCTCAAGGTCGTGATGCCCGACAACGTCACCGCGGAGCGCACCCAGCTCCTGACGATGTACGGCGCGGAGATCGTCTACTCGCCCGGAGAGCAGGGGTCGAACGGCGCCGTCGCGCTGGCGCTCGAGATGGCCGAGGCCGACTCGTCGTACTACATGCCCTACCAGTACGGCAACAGCGCCAACCCCGACGCCCACTACAACGGCACCGCCGTCGAGATCCTCGACGAGCTCGACCACGTGACGGCCTTCGTCGCGGGGCTCGGCACGGGTGGCACCCTGATGGGCAACGGCCGCCGCCTCAAGGAGCACGACCCCGACACGCTCGTCGTCGCGGCCGAGCCGCTCCAGGGCGAGCTGGTGCAGGGACTGCGCTCGCTGGACGACGGCTTCATCCCGCCGATCATCGACCTGGCGCTGATCGACCGCAAGATCTTCGTCTCGAACCGCGACTCGGTCGTCTGGACCAAGCGGCTGCTCGAGGAGGAGGGCCTGTTCGCAGGCGTCTCCAGCGGCGCGATCGCGTCGATCGCCGTCCGCATCGCCGGCGAGCTCGACGAGGGCAACGTCGTCTTCGTCGTCGCCGACGACGGCTGGAAGTACCTCAGCTCCGGCGTCTACAGCAAGCCGATCGAGCAGCTCGAGGCCGAGGGCGTGCTCGACTCGGCTTCCTTCTGGTAGGGGATAGCCCGGGGGGGGGGGGGGGGGGGGGGGGGGGGGGGGGGGGGGGGGGGGGGGGGGG
>JBBECV010000027.1:0-85644 GCA_040881635.1 Thermoleophilaceae bacterium | reverse complement strand
GCGACGCGGGGTGGAGCAGTCAGGTAGCTCGTCGGGCTCATAACCCGAAGGTCGCGGGTTCGAATCCCGCCCCCGCTATTCGCCGGAAAGCCGCTTCCAGAGCGGCTTTCGGCGTTCTTGGGGAGGTCCGCGGGAGGCCCGAAATCGGGAAGTGGGCAACCAAGAGGGCAACAGCTCGCGAGGAACCGCCCCTTGCGATGTCCGCGCGGTCCGCCTAGCGTCGGGTTTGGCAAGCGACATAAGTGGCCCCGGCGACGCCAGAGCGCCCCGGGGCCTTGGCACCGAAGGTTGCAGCCCTTCGATGCGTAGGGATCGTCCCACACGCCCGTCTGCTTGCCGGGCGAGTCGAGGCTCTCCCTTCGGTGCCGCCCGATCGAAGGGGACGGACCGATGGCGACGATCAAGCTCAACCGCCGGCAGCGCGATGCGATATACGGCGAGCTGGTGTCGGACCTCAGCGGCACCGGCGACATCCGCATCAACCTCGACAACGAGGACTACGAGGCCGCCCGCCGGCATCGGCGCCGCTACGAGGAGGACATGCGACTGCTCGACGATCTCGGCTGGGAGCCCGACCAGGACCGCGACGAGTTCGAGATCACGATGGACCACGACGACCTCGCGCGGGTCCTGCGGCGCGTGAACCGCTCGGCTGGCGAGACGCTGCACATCTATGTCGTCGAGCCGTTGGAGGGCGAGTTCGTCACCCGCGCGGCCAACACCCAGGCGGCCGTCGGCGACGCGTTCGCGCAGATCGCCGGCGTCGAGGACGACGACGAGCGACCGTCCGGCGACAACACCGACGACACCGACGGGGATCGGTGACCGCTCCTGGGCCGCGATGTCCTGAAAGCATGCGGACCAAGCAGATGCGCCGGACGGTGCGCCGGGCATACGTTCGGGCAAGAATCGTCTAGACGCCTTTCGTCGACGACGGTCTGTCCCCCGTGACGCACTTCTAAGCGATCAGTTGGTCGGCGCAGCGGCGCAGCGAAACGCTCGCTGCTGCGCGGCGGTCGCGTCGATGAACTCGACGCTCGAGCCGGTGGCCGTGAGGATGACCACGGCGTTGAGCTGGCCTGGAGTGGTGGGGGACTCGCTGAGGTTGGCGGTGAGCTCGCCACCGCTGGCGAGTGGCCGCTGGGAGTTGTAGAAGGCGACGAGCTCTCCGTAGGTGGGCAGTCGCCTTCCGGTGACGGCGCAGGTCCCGTTCGCGAAGTTCCAGCTTTGAGGAGCCCGTGGTGTCAGCTCGATGCAGGTGCCGCTGGAGAGCAAAGTGCCGGCGGGGCATCGGACCTTGAGCTGGCTGGCGGTGAGGCCGGCGAGGGTGTCGGCGTTGGCGGCCTGAGGAACGGTCGCCAGCGTCTGCTCGCGGATGTGGCGGCCGCTGAGGCTGGTGGGACGGACATCGCGGCCCCGGATCGTGCGGTTGCGGATGTCGCGGGAGGTGACGGCGTTGTTGCGGATCTCCGGAGAGCGGACGGCGTTCTTCTTGATCTGCTTGGGGCCGACGCTGTTGCGGGGGAGGTTGATCGCGGCGTAGCTGCTGCCGCCGAGCGCTACGAAGAGGGCGAGGTAGGCGACGATCGTGGTGTGGCTCGGGCGGCGCATCCTGGACATCGCTCCTCCTCGGTGTTCGGGGGTCATAGGCCGCGTCCTGCGACGATCAGCTTGCGGGGGCGGGTGTTGGCTGTGCGGTAGGGGAAGCCTGCCTCGGCTGGCAGCCGGGCGCGTAGGCGGAAGCTAATGGTGCCGGTGACGCTGCCGACGGGCTCGACGTGGCGCCAGCGGCCCTGGGGGTCGGTGCGCACGACGCGGAAGGGCTCCCAGCGGCTGCCGGTCCACTTGCGCAGCTCGACCAGCTTCCCGCCCGCGGGTATCGGCCCGCCGCGTACCCGGCCGGCGAGGGTGACGGTCTCGCCGTTGACGATCCGCCGCGGCTTGATCTTGAAGCTGCTCGAGGCCGGCACACGGACGGCGACGTCGACGGTGGAGGGGCGGATGCGGCTGGTGCCTGGATAACGGAACCGAAGCGTGCGGCTGCGGGTGCCGCGGACGCGGTAGGAGAAGCGGCCGTGCTGGTCGGTGCGGACGATCCCGGCCGCGGCGAACGCAGCTCCGGGGAACCGCGGCCGGGCGGTGACCTCGATCGGCACGTCGTGCAGCGGCTGGCCGTCGGGGTTGGCCAGCCGCCCGCGGATCACAGCTCGCCGCCGGTAGCGGACGGTCACCGCCGGCCGATACTGGACGCGCCTGCGCCGCACCACACGGCGGCGGCGGTGCTTGCCGCGACCACGGACGACGACCCGTCGGATGACCTTGACCGTCCGCCGACCGGCGTGCAGCCGGGTCTTGATCCGCAGCGGCAGCTGCCGTGTAGCGCGGGCGCCGGAGGCCTCGACGTAGGTGGACGCCTCGTTGCCGGCATGGTCGATCGCGCGGACGCGTAGCTGGTAGGTGCCGTCGGCGTAGCGCTCGTCGTCGATCCGCGCCACCAGCCGGCCGTCCTGCACGGTGGTCGGCAGCTCGCGCCAGCGGCCGGTGCCCTGGCGCTGCATCTCGATCTGGCCCGACGCTACGCCGGAGAGCCCGTCGACCGCACGCGCGGTCGCGCGCATCGGCTCCGCCGGGTCGTAGGGCTCGATCGCCAGCTCCGGAGGCTGACGGTCGAGCCGCAGCGCCACGGGCCGGGCATCGCGCAGCAGCGCCTCGTTCCCCGCCTGGTCGCGCAGCGCCACGCGCAGCTCAAAGGCGCCATCCACGCCCAGCCGCACGCTGTCGAAGCCGGTCGGATCGCTATCGCTGAAGCTGCCCGACCGACACTCGGTGCGGCCGGGCTTGCACAGCTCCCACCGGCCGCCGACCAGCGGCGAGCCCGTGTCGGCCACCGACGGCCAGCCCACGGAGAACTCGTCGACGCGGCGCCACCCCTCGCCGCCGTCTACCTCGGGACGCACGGGGGCGGGAGGCGTGTTGTCCACCCGGATCGTCCGTCCCGCGGCGGCCGGTGTGTTCGACCCGTCGTGGACGAGGACCTCGACGACGTGGCGGCCGTCGGAAAGACCGCCGGTGAGCAGCGTGAAGCTGCCGCTGCGATTCGAGCATGGCACCGGGACCGTGTAGTCGCAGGCGAAGGTGAACGAGTCGGGCCGGCCGTGGTGGTCGACGTAGAGCTGGGCGCGCTTGATCCCGATGTTGTCGGTTGCGGTGAAGCTGATCGTGCGGTCGCCGCCGACCCACTCGTTCTCGGCTACGCCGTGCATCGACACGGCGGGCGGGGAGTGGTCGTTGAGGACGACGGCGGCGTGGTAGGTGTGGAAGGTCGCGCCGCTGTCGCATTGGCGGGCGCCGCACTGGACGTTCTGCAGCAGCCTGGTCGTGCCGGGCGGGGTGGGGTAGGAGGCGACCGTCGGCCGGTCGCGGTGGCTGGTGTAGGAGGTGGCACCGGGTTGGGCGGGGAAGCCGATCAGCCGCTGGTCGACGGCTCCCTGGGCGCGGATCTCCATCGCCCAGGAGGGGTTGTTGCGCGCCATCCGCCCCGCCCAGTCGAGCCGGGCGATCGTCGTCCCCGCCGGCGCGAAGAACCAAAGCCGCGAGTAGGCGCCCATCGGGAACGTTTGGCCGACGGCGCGGGTGACCATCCCGCGCGGGTTCGGGGTCGCGCTCGTCGCGCTCGGGCACAGCTTGTAGGTGTTGACGCTGCCCGACTGCGGCTGCCATGCCGCGCTCGAGTAGCTCGGCGGGGCGGCGTCGCAGGAGCGCACCGTGTACGTGCCCGCCGCCGCGGAGCCGGCCAGCGCCACCCACGCCGCGACGGCAGCCACGCCTCCCAGGCGCAGGCTGCCGAGAGCCGGACGGGGCCACTGGTGCGTGTACGAACGCTGACCCACGTCAGAGCCCCCCAAAGTCCGTGCTGTTCGGCTGGGGAGGGGCTGGCTCGGCGGTGGGATCGCCGCTGAGACCGCTGAGCGAGTCCGAGCCGCTCGGCGGCGCGGGCGTCGGCGAGACTGGCTGTGGTGTCGGGTCGGGCTCGGGCGCCGGCGCTGGCGCCGGCGCCGGCGCAGGCTCGGGGGCAGCGGTGGGCTCCCCGGCAACCGGCGTCGGCGCCGGTGGCTCCTCGATCGTCTGGGGAGGCGGGTTGGTGGCGCGCTGGTCTGGCGCTCGCTCCCCCAGGCCCGGCAGCGACGTCAGCGGATTGATGCCCTGCTCGACGCAGGTGTAGCCAGTCCCGATGGCGAGGCAGCCCGCGACCACTGCCGCGACCGCGCCGGGGCGCGCTCCCGCGAGCGGGGTCGGATCGGCGGCTCGGACGTAGGCGTTGGCCGCCTGCTGCTTGACGTGGCCGCTGGCCTCGGCGATTTGCTGCTTGATCGCGGATAGCCCCTCGGATGTCTTTTGTCCCACTCGCTCGACGACGCCGGGGGCTGTCTGGTCCGCAGCCGGCGCGGGGAGCAGCGCGCCGACCTTCTCCCGCCAGAGGCCAAGACGCTCATGGAAGCGCTCGCACCGGCGGCACTGCGTGAGGTGCAGCTGCGCCCGGCTTGCCTCGGTGGGCGTCGCGAGGCCGCAGGCGAATCGAACGACGAGCGTCTCGCCCAGCAGGCAGCCGCCGCCGGACAGGCGTGTGATCGCAATCCGCGCCTCCTCCATGATCTCCTCGAGATCGCGTCTGACAGCGCGGTGGCTCACCCCGAGCGCCGCGGCGATCTCGGGGCGCTTGAGCCCCGCGCCGTAGAGAGCGAGCACGTCGCGGGCGCGCTCGTCCAGCCGGGCGGCGAGCTCGCGAGCGAAGCGGCCGAGGTCGACCTCGTCCTCGCGATCGATCAGCTCCTGCTCGGCACTGTCGGCGCTTGGGACCGTTGTCGGTCCGCGAGCCGCGTCAAGCGGATCGACGGCGACCTCACGGCCGCGATGCTCACGCTCGCGGTTGAGGGCGCGGTGGGCGACGACCCGGACCCACACATAGGCCGGTCCCGGCGTCGAGATCGGCGGCTGGCGGTCGAGGAAGTGCGCGGACGCCGTCTGGACCGCGTCCTCGATCTCGTCGGGCGCGCGGTCGGGATTGTCGGCGGCGAGCTGGGCGCGCAACGCCTCGCCGCGCTCGCCGACGACGAGGCTGCGAAGCCACGCCTCGGCACCGCCGTTGGAGAGGTCTGCCAGAGATGCGTCGCTGCCGCCCATCACTACAACAGTGCGGCGAACCCCAAAAGTGGCCCCCCCTTTGCTTGGCGTCGCGACCTTCACCCACAACCCTCCGGCAACTAAGAGCCGTCAGCGGCTCTAACTCCAAGGGTTCTACCCAGCCGGCTGGCCCTTCAATCAAAGGCCATGCCGGGAGCTTGCGGGAGGCCGGTACGGGGGGCCACTTTTGGGGCTCGCCGCATCGTTGTCTGACAGCCTATGGACGATCCACGGGAGAACCCGATGCCTGGCCAGGCTCCGCCCCCGCCGCCATACGATCCTCTGTCCGAGGAAGCCGCCGAGCTGATCGCTGCCCGGCTGCGGGTGATCGCAGAGCCGATGCGCATCCGGCTCATCGGGGCTCTGAACGAGGGAGCGGCCACGCGCCAGTCGCTTCGAGCACGGCTGGGAACCAGCCCGCAGAACGTGTCCAAGCACCTCGCGATCTTGCACCAGGCCGGAATGGTCAGCCGACGGCGCGACGGCGGCCGAATCGAGTACGACCTGAGCGACTGGACGGGCTGGTGGATGGTCAGGCGCGTCGCGGAGAGCATCGCTGTTCATCTCGACGGGCAGCGCGAGATCCTGGCGCCGCTCGGGCGAGACGGCTCGTCGCACCAAGGCACGACGTAAAGCCCGTCACGCCCCGCTTTCGGCGGGCTGGGGTGCTGCTCAGTCGCAGCGCGTCTTGAGTTTGAGCGTCATCGCCGCGATGCCGTAGGCCTTGGGGAAGCGCATGAGCACCCGTGTATAGAACCGAGCCGGCTCCCCATCGCAACGCCCCTTCCTGAGACGATAGGCAACCGCGCGAGCGCCACGTCGCCGGACGTACTTGCCGGCAGCGCAATAGGGGTCGCAGGTGTTGACCGAAGCCTTCCCGCGCGCTCGGGCTTTGGCCTTGCCCCACCTGGTCCAACGTAGGCTGTAGAAGTAGGCGCCGTCGTCGCCTGAGAAGGGATGAAGACGCGGCGGCCGGTCCTGGCGCGGAGCGGCGAAGAGCGCGTATCCGAACGTCCCCACATAGGCCGGCCGTGGAGGCTCTGGTGCGGGCTCCGGGCTAGTTGCAGGCTCCTCGGGCTCGACCGGGGGTGGCTCGGGCAACGTCGGCGGTGGCGGTGGGGGCGAGGAGCCGGTGAGATGGCAGTAGTAGGGAAGCCCCGCGTAGGTGATGAGCGTCGTATCCCACGCTGGGTTGTACGTGTCGCTCCCCGGCCGCGCGCAACTCCAGCCCGTGCCTGCTGAGTCGTACCACGTATAGCTGTGATGATCCGAGGGGCACGAGTAGGACGCATGGCACCCACTCGTATGAGCCATCGCAGGAGAGGCGCCGCACACCGCAAACGCAATCGCTACAGCAGCCAGTACACCCGCTCCTCGAACCCTCAAAGCCATGAATCGTCTCCCGCCGTATGAACGACACGAGCGTACTGGTGGTCAGTCAGGCTCGCAAATTGTCGATGATGACCGCCTCTGTGAGGGCCGACTCGCGATAGGCCTCGCGCTGCCGCCATGCCCCTGGGCTCGGCCGCGCAAATGGGCGGCCCGTACCGCCCGGTGCTGACGAAGAGCTCTACGTAGGCGAGTCCGAATCGGCGGGTGTGAGCACGTAGCGGGTGCGCCGGGGCCGGGCATCTCAGGCCGCGCGCAGGCACCCGAACTCGGGCGTCATCAACGGGAGGTCCTAATGGTCCCCCGGTCATCTCAGCATCCACAGCAGGATGATGAGGAGCGCCAGGAATAGACATGCTGCTTCCATATCGGCGGCCTTTCGCGTTGTGCCGACGACATCGCCGGTTCTGGTTATTACGCGAAAGCGGGCAGCCGCTTTAAAGGGGTCGTCGTATAGGCGTTCCGCTAAGGGCCAAGCCGGAATGCCTCGCGCTCAAAGACCTCCTGCTGATCCACCTGAAGGCTTTAGGAACCCGCTGGTAGAGCGGGTTGCTTGACGCGAGGCCCGCGGGCGTCCGTGTCTCCTGCTGATGGCAGATAGCCGCAGGCTGCCTTGCCCGTAGGTGGTTCAACCAAGCGGTTGCGCAGTTGCGTGCTTGCCGGGTTGGGGCCAGATCTGCCGTTCGCCGCCTTGTTGTCGTGAGCCAGTCATTCGGCTGGCGGCCAGCACGACGACGCGGAGGTGTTCGCAGTGGGACAGGAGATCGGCCGTCGAGTCAGGCGACTCGGAAGCGGCGCCGGCCGCACGGGCTCGTCGAGGTCGGTGCTGCGGGGCGTCGGACGAGGCGTGCTGTGGGCGGCGGTCGTGCTGGTGCTGGCGCGCGGGGTGGGTGCGATCGTCGCCGGCCCCGCGGCGGACGGCGTTCGGGGCGACGCGCGCTCGGACGTCGCTGGCTTTCCTGACGCCGAGGCGCGCGCGTTCGCGGTCCGGTTCGTACGCGCCTATCTCGATCTGCCGGCAGGTGGCGGCGAGGCGCATGGACGCGCCGTCGCGAGCTTCCTGGCTGATGGCTTGAGCGACCGCGCGGCGATCATCGTGCCGCGGCGCAGCCCAGGGGCGAGGGTCGCTTGGGCGACGGTGGCGCGGGAGGCCTCCCTGGGCGACTCCCGCGCGCTGCTCACCGTCGCCGCTCTGATGGCAGACGGCCGCACCCGGTATGTCACCGTGCCGGTTGCACGCGACGATCGCGGCGGGCTGGCTGTCTACGGCCTGCCGTCGTTCGCGGCGCCTCCGCCGCGAGGGGCGCTGAGCGCTCCCGCGCCGGCTTCGCTGTCGGGCCCGGCCGCTGTCGCGATCGGCGATCTCGTCGAGCGGTTCCTGCGCGAGTACGTGGCCGGCGCCGATCGCGCCGAGCTCGCCTACCTGCTGTTGCCCGGCGCCGAGTTGGCGTCGCTTCCGCCGGGGCTGCGGATCGTGGGGGTCGACGCGCTCGAGCAGGCGGCCTCGACTACTAGTCGGCGTCGGTCGGTGCTGGCGTCGGTGCGGGTGAGGGAGTCGAGCACGGGCGCGGTCTATCCGCTCGGCTACCGGCTCGATCTCGCCCGGCGCGATCGCTGGTATGTCGCGGCGGTCGCCGGGGGGCCGGGCGCATGAGCGCGCCACGGACTCCCCGCCGGACCGGCCGCGCGAGGGCCGGGCTGCGGTGGGTGGCGGTGACGGTCGCGCTGGCGGCCGGCGCGGGCCTGGTCGCGCTGCTGGTGACCGCGCCCGACGCTTGCGCGCAGGTTGGCGACCAGGTCGCCCAGGCCGGCAACGACGTCGGTCGCAACCTCGGTGGGCTGCTGCGCCGCTGGGGGATGCAGCTCTACGGCGGCGTCGTGGCGATCGTCTCGCTGCTGTTCCTCATCAACCAGCGCTACAAGGACCTCGCGCTGTTCCTGATCGCGGCGGTCGTGGTGGCGTGGCTGGTGTTCAGCCCCGATCAGGTCGCCCGCGCCGCGCGCGGCATCGGCCGCCAGATCCTCGGGTGACGCGGCCGATGGCTGACGACCGCGCGCCGATCCAGTCCTACGCTCGGATCTTCAAGCCCGACCGGCGCATCTACGCGGTCGAGGGCTACCGGCTGCCGGTACCGGGCGGGGTCCCTTTGGGCTGGCTCGGCTATGCCGTCGCCGCGCTGGTGGCGGTCATCGCCCTGTCGGGCCGGTCGTGGACCGTCGCGATCCTGGCGGGACTGGTCGTGGCCGGCGCCGGCTTTGTGGCCGGCGACCGCGCGACGGCGATCGTCGTCGGCGTCGCCACGGTCGGCGCCGCGCAGACAGCCGGGTTCGCGCTGGCGGCGGTCGACTGGCCGCTGCGGCTGCTGATTGTCCCGGCGGCCGTCGCGACGCTCGCGACCCAAGCCACGCCGGACGGACGGCCCGCGCACCGCTACGCGCTGTCGTGGCTCGCGCTCCAGCTGCGCCCATCGCGTCGGTCGCTGGGCCGACCGCTGCCGGCGGCCGGGACTCGCCGCGAGCACCGGACGCTGCTGGCGGTCGCCGCCGACGTGCACGAGTGGCTGTTGGATCGGTCCAGGGTGACCGGCCCGGCGACGGTGCGGTTCGCCGCGCCGCTGCCGGTCAGCGAGCGGCGCACGCGACGCGGCCGGCTTGTCGCCCACCCGCCTCGGCGGCTGGCGCGCGGCGAGGTGACGACGGTCGACCGCGTCGAGCTTGCCGATGGCGAGCGGCTGGAGCTTCGGCGATGAGCGCCGGCGGGCTGTTTGCGCTGCGCTACGTGCGCGGGAACGTGCTGGTCGGCCGGGGCGGGGAGGCCGGCGCGATCTACCGGCTGGGGATGGTCGGCTACCCGTTCCTGCCGGCCGCGGAGAAGTGGCGGTGGCTGCGCACGCTGGAGCGGTTCGCCGCGACGGTCGGCGCGGACTTCTCGCTCTATCGGGTAAGCCGCTCGTGGGCGGTCGGGGACTACGTCGCGAGCGCCGAGCGACGCCTCGACGCGCGCGGGCAGGACCCGGCCGCCTTCCGCGCCTACCTGGACGCGCACGCCCGGCGGCTGGCCGAGCTCGCCGCGCACGTGCCCGAGCTCTATGCCGTGGTGTCGCTGGCCGAGTCGGCCGGCGACGGGCTCGGCGGCGGCCTGTTGCGGTCGGTCGACAGGGCCCGCCGCCGGCTGGAGGACGTCGCCGGGGTTGCCGCCAGCCAGCCGATCTCCGGCGGCGAGCTGGAGGCGCTCGCGGCCGCCGAGCAGCGTGTGTTCGACCAGCTGCGCGCGGTGCTGTCGGCCCGGCGGGCGACGACCCGCGAGATCGAGTGGCTGCTGCGACGCGCCGAGGTCCGCGGCCTCGGCGAGCCGAATCTGGACGAGCACTGGGAGCCCGATGCGCTGGTCGTCGAGACACCGGACGGCCGGGTCGCCTACGAGCCGCTGGGCCACGACCTCTGGGAGTGCGCCAACGCGCCGATGAGCGAGCCGCCATCGGGGCAGGCGCGGTTGATCGTCGAGGCCGAGCAGGCGGATTCCCACCAAGCCTTCCTCTGTGTCGGGGCGCTGGCCGACGCGCCCGAGTTCCCTGGCGCCACGGCGGAGCTGCTGTTCGCTCCGATCGAGGGCGTCGACTTTCCGGTCGATGCGGTGCTGCACGCCCGCTGGGTCGGCAACCGCCAAGCGCTCGCTCAGGTGCGCCGGCGGATCACCGACGTCGAGCAGGTGTATCGCGACCAGAGCGAGGGCTCGGCGCGCGGCCCCGGCTTCCTCGCGGAGGAGGACCGCGTCCTCGCCCGCGAGTACGAGGCGATCCTCCAAAGCTCGGCGCACCCGCCGATGCTCTACGGGTCGATCGGCCTCGCGATCGGGGCGGCCGACGCCCGCGAGCTCGAGGAGCGGGTCGCCGCGCTGCAGGACCAGTTCGGCGCGATCCGTCTGCGCCGCCCGCGCGGCCTGCAGGAGCGGCTGTTCTTCGACCACCTCCCGCGCCCCGGCGGTGGGACGGTGACTGACTACACCAGTCAGCTGACCGTCGAGCAGTTCGGTGCGCTGATGCCGGTCGGCTCGCACCAGGTCGGCTCGCGGACCGGCACCTACCTCGGCGTCTCAAACGGCCGGCCGGTCCTGTTCGACGCGACCGAGCCGCCACGGGAGTCGCGCACGGCGGCGATTCTGCTCGCCGGCACGTTCGGGTCGGGCAAGACCGTCGCGGGGGAGACGATCGCGTTCGCCGCCGAGCGGCGGGGCAGCGTGGTCGTGGACTTCGACCCCCGGCCCGACCATGGCTTCGATCGCGTGGGCGAGCTCGCCGGCCGCGTCGAGGTCGTTGAGCTGACCGGGTCGGTCGAGCATCGCGGCAAGCTCGACCCGCTGGCGATCGGGCTGCCCGATCTGCGCGAGGAGCTGGCCGCCTCCTACTACCTCGACCTGCTGCGCGACCCGCCGGCCAGCTGGGAGAACCAGATACAGCGCGCGGTGCGCGACCTCGTCCGCCGTGGCGAGCGCGGATCGGTCGCGGTGATCGACCGGCTGCGCGGCTTCGACAACGAGCCGGGCCGCGACGCCGCCGACGCGCTGGAGGTCGTCGCGGACTTCGGGTTCGCGCGGCTGGGGTTCGGAGACGGCAGCCAGGTCGACGACGGCAAGGCGGTCGCGCCGGTCACGACGATCCGCACCCCCGGCCTGACGCTGCCCGACCCCGACGCCTCGCGCGAGACCTACACGCGCGGGGAGCGGATCTCGGTCGCCACGCTCTCGCTCGTCGCGGCCAACGCCTTGCGGCTCGTCTCGGGCGACCGCAGCCGCCACAAGCTCGTCGTCCTCGACGAGGCGTGGTTCCTGCTCGCCTCGACCCAGGGGCGGTCGCTAGTCAACAGGTTCGTCCGCCTCGGCCGCGCGCTGAACGTGACGGTCCTGCTGCTGACCCAGAAGCTCGCCGATCTCGGAGACCTCTCCGACCTCGTCGGCGTCTGCTTGATCTTCGGCCAGGACTCCGACGCCGAGGCCGCCAGGGCGCTCGACCTGATCGGCCTCGACCCCGACGACCAAGGGCTGATCGCGCTTCTGCGCGGCCTGCGCCAGGGGTGGTGCCTGATGCGCGACCTCGACGGCCGCGTCGGGCTGATGCGCGTCGATCCCGCGTCCGACGACCTGCTCCAAGCCTTCGACACCACCCCGGCGGAGGTCTCGGCGTGACCGCGCGCCGGCTGACGATCGGCGTCGCCGCGATCGCGGCGCTGGTGGTGCTGCTCGCCCACCCGGCGGCGCTCGGCGCGTCGGATGTCTTCTCGAACGTCGGGCCGGCGTCGCAGGTTCCCGGCGGGTCGCTGATCGACGCCTACCCGCTCGGCAACTACGGCCTCGACGGCCACTTCAAGGCGGTCGAGGCCGGGGTCTTCGACGGCGTCGACACCAGCGGCATCGCCCCGACGATCGCGCTGTTCCTCGCCGGGGTCGTGTGGGAGCTGACGGCGTTCGTCGCGACCGGCGCGATCACGCTGTTCACCTTCGCGTTCTCGCTCGACCTGCTCAACGGCGGCGGGACCGGCGGCAGCGGCGCGCTCGCCCCGGTGTCGGAGGCGGTGCGGTCGATCTACCGCACGATGTTCGGCGAGCCGTGGCTGATCGCCGCGATCACGCTGACCGGGCTGTGGGCGATCTGGCACGCGCTGGTCCGCGGCCGCTACGTCGAGACCGCTGGCGCGCTCGGCCTCTCGGTGATCTATCTGGTGATCGCGCTGGCGTTCGTCAGCCAGCCGCAGGCGACGATCGGGGAGGCGTCGCGGTGGACGAACGCGATGTCGGGCGCGTTCCTGTCGCTCTCGTCGGAGGGCGACGTCACCAGCCAAGGTCGCGCCAAGCGCCAGGCCGCCGACCAGCTGTTCGCGCTGCTGGTCTACGAGCCGTGGGTCGTCTTGCAGTTCGGCGGGCGCGAGCACTGCGTCCGAGCCGACGACGGCGACGACCCCGCCTCGGTCGCGGTGCGGCCGCTGTCGCGCGACCCGGGCCAGGACGCCGCGCTCTCGCGCCGACTCGCGCGGTCTGAGGAGATCCGCGCCGCCGGCAAGATCTGTGTCAACAACCGCAACAAGTACGCGCCGCGGTTCCTGAAGTACCCGGTCCACTCCGACGAGCGCGACCAGCACTACGACGCGCTCGACGACGGCGACGCGTCCAAGGCACCGGAGCAGGACCGCGCGGGCTACCGCCTCGGCCCGGCGGACAAGCCGGCCGCCGACGCGATGGAGAAGGACGGCCAGTACCAGCGGCTGCTGCTCGCCGTCGTGATCTTCGGCGGGCAGCTGGGCGCGGTCGCGCTGCTCGGCGCGCTGTCGGTCGCGGTGATCCTCGCCCAGGTCGTCGTGCTGCTGCTGCTGGCCTTCGCGCCTGTCGCGCTGGTGATCGGCGTCTTCCCCGGGCGCGGCCACGACTTCTTCCGAAGCTGGCTGACCAAGCTCGCCGCCTTCCTCGTCCGCAAGGCGGTCTACTCGCTGATCCTCGCCGTCCTGCTGGCCGTCGTCGCGGCGGTCGGGGACGCGACGGCGTCGCTGGGCTGGCTGATGGGCTGGGGCCTGCAAGGCGCGTTCTTCTGGTCGGTCCTGATCTGGCGCAAGCAGCTGCTCGGCCAGATCACCCGCGCGACCGTCGGCGCCGCCGGCGACCAAGGCGGCGGCCTCGGCCGGTTCGTCTCCGGCTATGCCGTCGCGCACACGGCCGGCCGGCTGTGGCGACGCCACCGCCCCGGCGGCGCGGCCCCCGCGCCGACCACGAGCCCGCGACGCGACCGCCCAGCGGCGGCGGCCATCGCCAGCCCGCCGGGCGGCGCCGCGTCTTCGGGCACCGGCCGGCCCGACCAGCCGCGCCCGGCGCGGTCATCCTCCGGTTCCCGAGAGGCGGGCGTCGTCCCGTCGGCCGAGGCCCGCCAGGCGAAGGCGGCTGATCGCTCGGCGAGCTCGCCGGGCGATCAGCCCGACGGCCCGCCGGCACGCGCGGACGGACCCGACGAGACGCCGAGAGCGGCGACGCCCGACAGGGCGGTGTCGTCGACCGACGACGGCGGCGGCGGCGAGCGCGAGAGCGCGTTGCGGCGCGGGTTGCGAGGTGACCGCGAGCGCCTTCACCGAGACCCGCACCCGCAGATCCTGCCGCCACCGCCACCGCCACCGCCCCCGTCCGAGCGCGACGAGCGTCCCGTCAAGGGCGAGGGAGGCGGCGCGCGATGAGGCGGCTTCGCTGGCTGCTCGAGCGGCCGGTCTCCGACCACGATCGACGGCGTGCGTTCGCGGTCGCGGCCGCGGTGCTGCTGATCGCGGCGGTCGCGCTGTCGGTCGTCTCCGATCCCGCCGGCCGGCCGGCCGCCGGCGCGAGCGGCCGCCCGCCTGTCGTGCGGCCAGAGCCGCCGACGCCGCCCGCTGGGGATCTGCCGCCCGAGACGGCCGATGTCGCGCGGCGGTTCCTCGACGGCTACCTCGCCCACCTCTACGGCAGCCGCCGGCCGGCCGCGATTCGCGGCGCGTCGGATCGCCTTCGCCGCCAGCTTGCCGCCCAGTCGGTGCGCGTCTCGCCGGCGATGCGACGACAGCGCCCGCGCGTCGAGCGCATCGACGGCCAGCGACTGGCGGACGGCTGGCTGGTCGCCGCCACGGTCGCCGCCGCGACGGTCGCGTTCCCGATCTCGGTCGTCGTAGCTGACCGCCAAGCCGGGCCGGTCGTGACGCGGGTGGTGGAGGACTGATGGCCTCGCCCAACCGCAGCCGGCGTCGAGCTGTCTTGATCGTCCCGGCCGCGCTGGTCGGCGTCGTCGCGGTCCTCGGCTTCGGGTTCGCGCTCGCGCTCGGCGGCGGCGGGATCGGCTGCCTCGGCGGCGGCGGGACCGTCGCCGGCCCGACGCCGACGCGGTCGGCCGTCGAGGAGATACCGCCCGGCCGGCTGCGCCTCTACCAGCGCGCAGGGCGGCGGTTTGACATCGACTGGGCGTTCCTCGCCGCCGTCGCCGCCCAGGAGTGCGGCCACGGACCCGAGACCTGTCCCGGCGACAACGGCTCCGGATGCGCCGGCCCGATGCAAATCTCGATGCGGCGCGGGAGCCCGTGCAGCCGCGCGCCGAACCTCCCGACGCTCTGGGAGACCTACGGCCTCGACGGCAACGGCGACGGCCGCCGCGACGTCGACGACCCCGCCGACGCGATCCCCGCCGCCGCGCGCATCCTGCGCCGCGCGAAGGGAGCGCCGCCGGCCGGCGGCTCGTATGCCGCCTACCGCCAGGCTGCGTGCAACTACTACGGCGCCTGCTCGGTCTACGCCGACGAGGTCATGGCGCGAGCCGTCCAGTACGGCTTCGCCGGTCCGGGCAGCCCGCCGCCGACCGACGCGGCCGCCGCGCGGCCCGCGCCCGGCCAGGCCGCCCCGACAAGCGGCGGGGGGTGCGCCGGCACCGACCCGACCGTCAGCGACGGGCCGATCGGGCCGGTCAAGCGCGCACGCCACCCGCGACGGCTCGCCATCCTGCCCGCCGCGGTCGTCGCTCCCGGCTTCGGCACCCAGCGCTGCGACGCGCGGATCGTCGACAACGTCGTCTACCTCGCCCGCCGGTTCCGCCAGCTGGTCACCGCCTGCGCGGAGATTCACAGCCCCGCAGGCGACCACCCGCTCGGCGCGGCGATCGACACCGTCCCCGCCGACGGGAACTGGGCTCACACGACCCGCCTTGCCCGCGCGCTCGGATGGAAACCCAGCTGCGCGGCCAGCGGCGTCGCGCCGGCCTGCGCGAAGCCGCCGTTTCGGTTCATCGCCTACACCGGCTTCCCCGGCCACGGCGAGGGCCACCACCTCCACCTCTCCTGGAACAGCTCGGCCGCCCAAGGCCAGTTCGAGAACGCCGCTCGCCTCATCCTCTTCCAGCCGACCTGGATCGACGTCTTCACGACACAGACCGGAGAGGGCTCGCGTGGCTAGTCGGCCAGCTCAGCCGGGCCGGATCGTCGACCTGTTCGCCGGGGCGGGCGGCTGGGACGAGGGGCTGCGCGGCCTCGGCTATGAGGCGGTCGGCATCGACATGGACCGCTGGGCGTGCGAGACCGCGCGCGCCGCCGGCCACGAGCGCGTCGAGGCTGACATCGCCGCGCTCGACCCGAAGGGGTTCGGGCCGGTGTGGGGGCTGATCGGCTCGCCGCCGTGCCAGGCCTACTCGACCGCCGGCAAGGGCCTCGGCCGGATCGACAAGCCGCGCGTGATCGCCTGCGCGCACGAGCTCGCCGCCGGCAGCGACACCCGCGCCGACCGCCTCGCCGAGTGCCGCGATCCGCGCGCGCTGCTGACCGTCGAGCCGCTGCGCTGGGCGATCGCGCTGCGGCCACGGTGGATCGCCTTGGAGCAGGTGCCCCCGGTGCTCGAGCTTTGGACGCTGTTCGCGGGGCTGCTCGCCACCCACGGCTACCAGGCCGTCGCCGGTGTCCTGAGCGCCGAGCGGTACGGGGTCCCGCAGACCCGCAAGCGCGCCTACCTGATCGCGTCGCTCGACGGGCCGGTGGCGCTGCCCGCGCCGACGCACCGCTCCTACAACCCGCGTCGTCCCGACCACGTCCGCGACGACGAGCGGCACCTGCTGCCGTGGGTGAGCATGGCCGATGCGCTCGGCTGCATCGACGAGGCGATCAACTACACCAACGACCAGACCAACGGCGGCCAGCGCCCGCGCGGTCTGGTCCGAGGCGCGAACCGGCCGGCGCGGACGATCATCAGCTCGTCGGGCTCGTGGACGATCGAGCACCCATCGGAGCGTGACGACGACGCTGTCGAGGCGCCGGAGTGGACGACCAGGCGCCCGGCGACGACGGTCGTGCCGTCGCCTCGGATCTCCGCGCCGACCGCCCGCGACCGCGACCCCGACTGGCAGCCCGGCGACCCGTGGCCCTCGCAATCGAAGGGCTGCGTGCGCGTGACGATCGAGCAGGCCGCGACCCTCCAAGGCTTCCGCGCCGACTATCCGTGGCAGGGGTCGCGCAAGCGGTGCTTCCTGCAGATCGGCAACGCCGTCTGCCCGCCGGTCGCCAAGGTCGTGGTTGGCGAGGCGACTCGCCGCGGCAGCGGCGAGTCGGGGGCCGGATCGTGACCGCCGCCGGCATCCTGTCCTACTTCGCTCTGCGGCTCACCCTGCGCTTCGCCCTGCGGCTCACCCTGCGCTTCGCCCTGGGATTTCGCTCCTGCCCCGCGACGCCTGATCGCGCCTGGCTTCGCGGCGTCTCGCGGTCGCTGACATATATCCCCCAAAGGGGATGTCCGGCATGAACGGGTCCGATCGGCAGAACCCGGTGCCGCTCCTGCTCATCGCGGCGGCTGTCGCGCTCGTGACCGTGATCTCCAACGCTCCGCGATGGGCGCAGTCGCTGCTCGAGCTCGCGGGTCGCCCCGCCGGAGTCAGCCTCGCCGTGGCTCTGCTGATCTTCGCCGTGGGGCTGTCGGTCGCGCGTCTCGTTGTCACTCGCCGCGCTCTCGACCGCCGGGTGCGGATGCTCGCCATACCGCCCGACTCCTTCGACCCCTCCGACGAGTCGGTGATCCGCTTCGCCGCCGGCCTGAGCCGCTCACGCCGAGCGCTGCGCGGCCTGCTCGACGCTCCCGCCAGCGCCGTCCGGCTGGCGCTCGACGCAGACCAGGCCGGCCGGCTTCGGTACGCCATCGAGGTTCCGGCTCATGCGAGCGGTGCGCTGCGGGCCGCGCTCGCCTCATACAGCGACGTCGATCTCCGCCCCGCCGAGCCGCCGCCGACCGAGAACGGCGACGACGGCGAGATCGAGATCGCGCGGGCGGAGCTGGTGCTAGCCCGCGCGAGCAGCGAGCCGCTGCGCGCCGCCGGCCTCGACCCTGACCCGCTCGCCGGGTTCGCTCGCGCGATCGACGGCCTCGACGTCGCCGCTGGCGACGCGGCGACGATCTGCATCGACCTGCTGCCCGTCACGCCCGGCAAGCGCCGCCGGCTGCGTCGCCGGCTGCTGCGACGTGCCCGCCGCGACCACCGGCCGGGCCAGCCGCCAGCCGAGCAGCTGGCCGATCTCGTCGGCGTCGAGGATCGCCCTCGCGGCGGCGCGCCGCCGGCCGAGCTCGTCGAGCGATGGGTCGGTCGCCAGGCGCTCGCGCGCAAGCTCGGGTCGCCCGCCCCGATGTTCGAGATTCAGATACTCGCCCGGGTCGCCTCGCCGGTCCCCGGCCGAGCGAAGGCGCAACTCGGCGCGATGCTCGCCGCCTTCGACGTCTTCGCGGGCGAGAACCATCTGCGCGTCTCGGGGCTGCGCGTCCCCGGCGTCGCGTTCCTCGGCTCCGATCTCCCCGGGCGCCGCGGTCGGTTCGACCGGCGGCTCGCCAGCGGCCTGTTCCGCCCGGCGCGGCGCCGGCTGGTGACCGCGACTGAGATCGCCGGACTGCTCAAGCCGCCGACCTCCAAGTGCCACGCCGCCAACGTCGTGCGCTCGGGCGGGGTCGTGCCAGCGCCGCCGCCGGGCCTGCCGACGTTTACCGGCCAACCCGCCTTGCTGCCGCTCGGAAAGGTCGAGACCGAGACCGGCGAGCGGATGGTCGGCGTCCCGCTGCGCGACACCTTCTTCTTCTACATGGCCGGCCGTAGCCGGTTCGGGAAGACCGAGACCGGCCTCGGCCAGTTCCTGCACCTCGCCAGGTCGGGACACGGCTGCCTGTTCCTCGATCCGCACATCGACGCGATCCAGCGGCTCAAGGGCTATCTCATCGACGAGGGGCTGCGCGATCGCGTCGTCGAGGTCAACCTCGCCGACCCCGATCGTCAACCGGGCTGGAACCTGTTCGCCGTCGCCGGCAGGCCACCAGCCCGGGTCGCCGGGCAGGTCGACGCGGTGGTCGACGCGTTCGCGTCGGCGTTGCGGTGGGACGAGGTCAACGCTCGCGCGCTGAACCTCACCACCCAGGCCGCGCAAGCGCTGATCGACCTCGCGCGCAAGCTGCCGGGCGAGCTCGCGCCGACGATCTTCGAGATCCCCGTCCTGCTCTCCGACGACGACTGGCGGGCGGCGGTCCTTCCGCACGTCTCGCCGCCGACGCGCCAGTTCTTCGTCGAGCGGTTCCCCAGGCTCGCCGCGGAGGCGATCACGCCGGTCACCAACCTGATCGACCGGCTGCGCGTCTCCCCGGCGACGGCGGCGCTGCTCGGCAACCCGGCCGCGACCTACGACATCCGCACGGCGATGGACCGCGGGCAGATCGTTCTCGTCTGCCCGGGCACCGGATCGACCCGTGACCGGCTGCTCGCCAACTTCGTCGTCTACGACGTCCTGCACGCCGCCAAGACCCGCGCCGACCTGCCGCCCGACCGGCGCCGCGAGTTCTACATCTGGCTCGACGAGGTCCAGATATACGACGGCGCATCGTCGGGCACGCTCGCCGCGCTGCTCGAGCAGGTCGCCAAGTTCGGTGTGCGGGCGCTGCTGCTCAACCAGAACCCCGAGCGGCTGACCGCGGCGACCCGCGACGCGGTCACCACCAACCGCTCGCACCTGCTGACCACCGCGCTCAATGCCAGCGGCGCGAAGCTGATCGCGCGCGAGCTCGGCGGCCACGTCGCGCCGGAGATCATCGGCCAGCTGCCGCGCTTTCACAGCGTCGCCTCGGTCACCCTCGACGGCGCGATCAGCCACCCGTTTCGGCTGCGCGGCGTCCCGGTCGAGGAGCTGTTTCCCGACGACTGTCGTCCCGAGGCGGTGCCTGACCTCGACGCCGCGATAGATCGCAACACCCGCCGCGAGCCCGTCGCGCAGACGCTCAACCGACTCGACCGCCACCCCGGCGAGATCGTCAAGCACCTGCGCCACGGCGGGCGCTCGAGAACGACCGGCGGCCGACAGTCCCTGAGCCGACCGGCGGACCGCCGATGAACGCCGACCGGCACGGCTCCGCGCCGCTCCGTCTCGGCCGCCTCCACGTCGAGGTCCTGGAGAGCCTGAACCAACACCGCCTGCTCTCAACCGTCCAAATTCACGCGCTGCACGCACCGGAGACGACGCGGCGGTTCGTGCAGCAGTTCCTACTAGGCCGACTCCACACGACAGGGCTGGTCGCCGCCGCACGCGGGCGGCGCGGCTTGAAGGTGTGGCACCTGACCGAGCGGGGCGTCGATGCCGTCGAGGCCATGTCCAGCCGTGCCGAGACTCGCCACAAGGTGATCTCGGCCACGCAGGCGGCCGGGCCGCTTCAACAGCACACGCTCGGCGTCTCAGACGTCGGGATCGCGTTCGTGCGCGCGGCGCGCGAGCGCGGCGACGACTGCGGCCCGTTCGACTGGCGACACGAGATCGCGCACTCGCTCGGCCCGGCGCCGGGCCGCCGGCTCCCCGAGCAGCTGATCGCCGACGCGGTGCTGACCTACCAGCTGACCGAGCCCGACGACTCGACCAGCGTGATCTACCGATTCGTCGAGCTCGACCGAGCGACCCGCTCGGCCGCCACGCTCGCCGCCGGCGTCGGCCGCTACGCACGGCTGTACCGCCGCATGATCCCCGCCGACGACCCGGCCGACCCGCCGGTGCCGTTGTGGACGCGGCTCTACCCGGCGTTTCCGCCCGTGCTGGTCGCGCTGACGGGCCGCCGCCGAGACCTGCTTGAGACCCGGCGCGAGACCGTCCTAGAGCTTTGCCGCCAAGACCCCGACCTCCAAGAGGTTCCCGAGGTCGAGGTGTCGATCTGCCTGCTCGACGACCTCACCCGCCGAGGTCCATTCGCGCCGATCTTCAGGACGGTTGCCAACCCCGACGACCCGGTCGACTGGCTCGACCAGCGCGAGCCGTGATTTACGCGCCGATCAGGATCGACGACGAGTTCGTCGATCTCATCGCCTCCGCCCTCGCCACGCGTGTAGCCGACCGGCTGGGCGAGGTCGAGCGCGGGGAGGACCGCTACTTCGACGCCGACGCCGCCGGCCGCTACCTCGGCATCCCGCGCAAGCGAATCCACGACCTCACAAGCGCCGACGCGCTGGTTCCAGACGGCTACGACGGCCGCAAGCCGCTCTATCGACGAAGCAGCCTCGACGCCTACGTGAAGGGGGCCAAATAGGTGTCGAGACGGAGGGACAAACGCGCTGAGCAGAGCCATCTGCCCGATACCATGGAGAGCACATCTACAGGTGCCCAACGAGGTGCCCCCGCGCGGATTAGAGCCGCCGGGGGCGTGGCACCAGGAGGTCAGTCCTGATGCAGTCCGCACCTTACGCCCCGCGCCAGCGGGCGTCCACCAAGCCACCCGCGAACGGCTGGTCGTCGAAGTCGCTGGTCAAGACCAGCACGCCAGGCATCTTCAAGAAGCTCGGTGCCAGGACCCGCCCGTACGTCGTCGTCTACCGCGCCGCCGGCAAGCAACGCAAGGAGACCTGCCGGACGCTCGCCGAGGCCCGGGCGATCAAGTCGGCCCGCGAGGCCGACGACGCACGCGGCGAGTTCCTCGCCCGATCGAAGATCACCCTGCGCGCCTATCTCAAGGAGTGGGTCGAGAACTACCACGGCAACGGCCGTCGCGGCTTCCGCGAGGGCACCCGCGTCGAGTACCGGCGAGTCCTCGACGCCAAGGCCCACAAGTTCTTCGGCAAGCGGTTGCGGCTCGTCGACGTGACGCCGCTGCACATCGCCGACTACGTCCGCTGGCTCGCCGACCCGACCAAGCAGAACGGCCGCCGCTATTCCGACTCCTCGATCGCCAACTTCGTGATCCCGGTCCGGTCCGCGCTGGCGACCGCCAAGCGCGACGGGCTGATCCGACACAACCCAGCCGACGGCGTCGCGCTGCCCAACCGCCAGCAGATCGAGGAGGACGAGGACAAGGCCAAGGCGCTCAGCCGCGCACAGCTGCGCGCGCTCGTCGAGGCCACCCCCGACACCTACAAGCTGCTGATCGAAGTGATCGCCTCGACCGGGCTGCGGATCAGCGAGGCGATCGGACTACAGCGCCGCGACCTGCGATTCGAGGACGAGCTACGACCCCACATCCGCGTCCGGCGCGCGATCGTCCGCAGCCGCGTCGAGCCTCCGAAGTCAAAGCACGGCCGCCGCAAGATCCGAATCTCGCGCGACCTCGCCGGCAAGCTCGATGCGCACATGGCCGACGTGCTCGACCTCTCAGACGACGCCTGGGTCTTTGCCTCGCAGATCGGCGGGCCGCTCTGCGCCGACAACCTCCGCGCGCGGCTCATCAAGCCGCTGATGCGCGAGATCGGCGCGCCGTGGGCGGCGTGGCACACGCTGCGCCACACCTACGCATCGCTTCAGCTCGCGCGCGGAGCGAACATCGTCCAGCTGTCCCGCGCGCTCGGCCACCACTCGGCCAGCTTCACCCTCGACACCTACATCCACCTGCTCGACGGCGAGGACCTAGACGCCCTCGACCTCGACGCCGAGGTTGGCGAGGTCCAGGACAGTGGCGGCGACCTCGTCCCGCTCGCGGAGGTCTCGCAATGAGAGCGCGCGAGGACAGCGACCGCCACGTCTGCGCCGACCACGCCGAGCCGCTAGATGGTTGATTCCGCGGGTTTGGGGTTGGGATAGGGAAAGGGGCAGCAGGGTCGAAGTCGGCGGTGCTATCCGCATCGCCGACCAAGGGGGCCTCGATGGACGCCGACCTCGACCTGCTGCTCACGACCGTGTTCGTCACGGCCGACGATCTCCTGCCTGAGCCGGTGGAGAACGCAGCCCGAAGGGTGACCGATGCGGAGGTCGTCACGCTCTGCGTTGCGCAGTCGATCATGGGCATCCCATCTGACCGTCGGTTTCTCGCCGTCGCGGCCAAGCGGCTTTCGCATCTGTTCCCGCAGCTGCCAAAGCAGCCTGGGTTTCACAAGCGCCGCCGGCGGCTTGCGGAGGCGATCGAGTGGCTGATCGGTGTCTTCGCTTCCCAGAGCCCGGGCTTTCAGGACGATCTGCTGTTGGTCGACTCGACGCCGGTCGAGTGCGGACGGTCGGTCGAGACGACCCGCCGCTCCCAGCTGGCCGACGCCGCCGACTTCGGCTACTGCGCCTCCCACAGCCGCTATTTCTGGGGGTTTCGCCTGCACGGCCTGTTCGCCCCCGATGGCACACCCCGCGCGGTCGCGCTCACATCGCCCAAGCGCGACGAACGCGAAGTCGCGCTCGAGCTGCTCGCCCGCGCCCGCCGCACAGGCGGCGAGACAGTGATCGGCGACAAGGGCTACGCCGGCAAGGCTTTCGCCGCCCAGGCCAGCGAGCTCGACGCGACGATCATCCGGCCCGCCCGCCGCGACGAGCCCGACAACCAGATCAACCTATCCGGCATCCGCCAAAGGGTCGAATCGATCTTCTGGACCTGCAAGGACATCCTCACCCTCGAACGCCACGGCGCGCGCACCCTCCCGAACCTCCGCGCCCGCATCGCCCAACGCCTACTCACCCTCGCCGCCGCCATCACCCTCAACCACCAACTCGGCCGCCCCAGCCGAGCCCTCGTCAACTACTGCGCCTAGAAAACCGCGGAATCAACCATCTAGAGGACGACCAAGGCAACTTGCTCCGTGGATTCATCTGCGGCCGATGCGAGACAGCGCACCCGATCGTCGAGAAGATCCCGGCCGGCCCCCGACCAGCTGCCGTCCGTCGGTGCCCGCGCTCGGCTGCGCCGCATCGTCGACCGCTACCCGCACTTCTGCATCGACCCCGGCGCGACAGGCACGATCACCGAGTCCAGCAACGACCTGATCTGTCTGCACATGGATCGCCACGTCGACGGCGCCGAGGATTGGGACAACGAGGTTTGCTGGACGCCCGAGGACGGCGCGCTCATGGAGTTCGACGAGCCCCCGACGCTCGGAGATCGCACCCGTGCGGCGTTCTACGACGACGCGCAGATCGTCGAGCCGGCCGGCCCGGCAGCGTGACGCGGCTCGTCGGGGAACCGCAGGACGAGCCAGCGGCGGCAGCCTCCGACGAGAAGTATCGTGCGCCCGTGCTTGTACGCCCCGACGACGCCGCGAAGCGGCCCGAGCCTCGCCACACCGAGTCCGTCAACGGCTGGGTTCCCCTAGACGACGAGCAGCTGCCGCGTCTTCAGTTCGAGACAGACCTTGAGGACCAGCGCCTCACCCATCAGCTGATCCGGTTCCCGGCCAAGTTTCATGCCCCGGTCATACGCCGGCTCATCGACCAGTACACCAACCCAGGGGACCGACTGCTCGACTCTTTCTGTGGAAGCGGCACGCTGCTTGTCGAGGCGTCGATTAGCGGCCGTCACGCCATCGGCTTCGACGTCGATCCACTCGCCGTCTTCATCGCCAATACGAAGTCCCGTCCCGTCGATGTGGACGCGCTACGCGCCGTGTCGAACGACTTGCTCGAGCATTTGCAGACCCTTCGTCGCCCTGCCGACGAGTACCACGAGCGGATGCAACTCGACGCCGATCTCGACGACCGTGAGTTCGCAACTGAGTCCAGTGGCTTGGAGCTGCCGGGGATTCCACGCTTGGAGTACTGGTTCCGACGTTACGTGATCGTCGATCTCGCGCGGCTGCGCGACGCGATTGATGCTCTCGACGTCGACGAAGCGGTGCGCGAAGTCTTGCGGTTGGTCTTCGCGTCGATCATTCGTGGTACCTCAAATGCCGATCCCGTCCCGGTTTCGGGGCTAGAGCGGACCAAGTACATTCGCCAGCGCGATGAAGACGGGCGCCTGATCGACCCGTTCGTGCAGTTCGAGCGCAAGCTTCGCCGCGCCCTCGCTGACGTCGACGCGTACCAGAAGCGCCGAATCGTGACCAGCGTGTGTCGGGCCGAGGAGGCCGACGCGACCGCCTCGCTGCCCATCGGTGACGATGAGCCGGTTCATGCGGCCATATCGTCGCCGCCGTATCACGGAGCAGTTGACTACTACCGCCGGCATCAGCTAGAGATGTTCTGGCTCGGTTTGACCGAGACACAGGCTGACCGTCTCACGCTGCTGGATCGCTATCTGGGACGGCCTCACGTCCCGCAGAAGCACCGTTTTGTGCTGAACACAGAGTTGTCCATGTGGCCTGGTGCCGCTGCGTGCGAGGCTGAGATGCGTGACCAGGCTCCGCGCCGGGCCGACGAGTTCCGTCACTACTGCGTCGGCATGTCCCGTGCCTTCGCGAGATTGGCCGAAGCCTTGCCAACCGGAGCGCCGGCGATCTTCATCGTTGGACGCAGCCACTGGAACGGTGCGAGCCTGGACACTTCGGCGCTGCTCGCCGAGCTCGCTCACGGCATCTTCGAACTTGACGAGGAGCTCTGGTATCCGGTCAAGAACCGGCACATGAGCTACGGGCGCAAGAACGGCGCGAACATCGACCGCGAGTACGTGCTGGTCTTCAGGCGTACCGGTTCCTCGCCCACGTTGCAGGGTTGACTTTGGCCCGCCGCGACCGCAGGGACGTATTCTCCTGAGCGGCATGGCGCAGAGTCCGTTCACCACCGTCGGCACCAAGACAAGCGAGATTCCGGTTGCCATCAGCTACCGGATCATCGAGTTGTTCTCCGGTGGCCTCTACTCAAGCCCGAACAAGGCGGTCGAGGAGCTGGTGACCAACGCCTACGACGCCCTTGCGCAGCGCGTCGATGTGCTCGTCGCACCTAACCCTTCGAATCCAGACGCGACGATCTGGGTCGTTGACGACGGAGAGAGCATGGACGCCGCAGGCCTCGAGGATCTGTGGAAGATCGCCCACAGCCGCAAACGGGAGGGAGACGAGTCGCCGGATCGCCCACCGATCGGCCGGTTCGGGATCGGCAAGCTGGCCACCTTCGTCTTGGCCCAGCAGCTCACCTACGTCTGTAAGAAAGACGGGTGCTATCTCGCCGTCACGATGGACTACGGCCAAATCCCACACCAAGAGGATGCGAGTACAAGCCCTGTCTCGCTCGACCTTCGCGAACTCACCGAGGACCAGGCCCGCGCTGCGCTTGAGCCCATGAGGACGATCGACGGCGGCCGGGCTCTGCTCAAGCGGCTGTTTGGCGACGACGCACCCGAGACGTGGACAGTCGCCGCGATGAGCGAGTTGCGTCCCCTTGCGGCTTCGCTGCGTATCGGGCGTCTGAACTGGATTCTCAGCACCGCACTGCCGATGAGCCCTGCATTCGCCCTGACGCTCAACGGCAACGCCGTCACTTCTGCCCTTGAGCGGCGTACCCCGCTCGCCGAATGGCGGGTCGGCGCGGACGACGACCCAGCTGCCGAGCGACTTGAGCTTCAAACCGGAACCGGCGAGAAGGGGCCGTTCGTCGTCGTCGGCGACTTGGGGATCGTTCGCGGCCACGCAGCCGTTTACGAGGACGAGTTGACTCGCAACAAAGCCGGCGAGACCGGACGGAGTCATGGATTCTTCGTCAAGGTCCGCGGGCGCTTGTTGAACCTCGACGACGCGCTCTTCGGGATTCGGTCGCTGTCCCACCAGACGTTCGCGCGGTTTCGCATGGAGCTCGACGTCGATGGCTTGGACCCGTTCCTGCGCTCGACGCGCGAGGCCGTGCTGGATACGCCCGACGTCGAGCTACTGCGCGACTACATGATCGCCAAGTTCAACGAGGCGCGCGTGTTCTACACCGCTCACGTTGCTCGCCTTGAGGAGGAGACGAGGCTTTCGACTCGGATCGGGCGCACCCCCGCCTCGCTGTCCCGTCGGCCGCTATGGAGCGCAGTAGCCAGGAGCCTCGACGGTGAGATCGATCCGGTGTTGATCCGCGTCCCTGCGGGACTCACTCCGGACGCGCGGGACGATCTGCTCCGCGAGCTTGAGGCCAGCCTTGAGGAGCCGGACGGGCTGATCCGCAGCGTCGAGTGGCGTCCGCTAGGCGCCGATCAGTACCTAGCGGTCTACGACGCCGGCACGCAGACCGTGCAGGTCAATGTCCTGCATCCATTTCTGGCGAACTTCGCCGCTCACAACCACTCGCCGATCCCATTCGCCCTCATGGCGGTCGCTGAGATCCTCACCGAGGCCTATCTGCTTGAGCAACTCGCACCCGCCGAGGTGCGAGCACTGATCGACCGTCGCGACCGATTCCTGCGGGAGCTGGTCTATAGCGGCGAGCTGCCGGGTGCCCCCGTGGTTGCGCAGATGCTGCTCGATGCCCGCACCAACGAGGAGGAGCTTGAGCGGGCGCTGGCTCTCGCGTTCAAGAGCCTGGGATTTGAGGTCACGAAGATCGGCGGAAGCGGCAAGCCCGACGGCTTGGCCCATGCTCGTCTAGGGGTTCGATCACTTACGGCCACCGCCCCCGACGACTACCAGCTGACGTTCGACGCCAAGAGTTCCGGCCACGAGCGCGTCGCGAACGGGAACGTTCGAATCTCCGCCCTCGCGCGTCACCGCGACGACTACAACGCCGATTTCGCCGTCGTCGTTGCGCCCGACTTTGAGGCCGGCGAGGATCCCGACGGAGCGCTCAACAAGGAGGCGCGCGCCAACAACGTCAGCCCGATCCGAGTCGAGGACTTCGCCTTGTTGGTCCGCATCGCTGCCACCCGCCAGCTCGGCTATGCCAAGCTCCGCGAGCTGTTCGAGACGGCACGATCGCCCGACGAGGCTCGCGATTGGATTCGTGCGTTGCTAGACGAGGAGGGCGAGGATATTCCCGTCGCCGACATCCTGCGGACGATCTGGGACCTCATGGGGGAGTCCGACGATCCGGTCACATTCGGCGCCCTCAACAACGAGTTGCGCCACCGCGGCATCCGCGTTCGCGAGCAGCAGCTACGCGAGTGGATGGAGAGCTTGGTCCGTCTGGTGCGCGAGTACATCTCCATCGACGACAACACGGTCATGCTCGAGAACAACGTCGATAAGGTCCTCGACGCGATTCGCCAGCACGGGAGCATGATGCCCGCGGACGTTCTCCGTCAGAGCTATTTGCAGCCGCTACTGAACCAGCCGGCAGAGACGGATTCCGCGCCGCAAGGCTCGACGACGTCCTCCTCCTAGACCAGCCGTGGCTGGAGCCCCGCCTGCGCGACCTTGGGAGGTGGGCAACAAGAGGGCAACAGCGCCCGCAGAACCCCAACGATCTCCAGCGAACTCGTCGGCCGCAAACCCGCATTCCAAAGCGTCCCAACGCACTCGGATGGTCGCCTAGCGTCGTCTCATAACCCGAAGGTCGCGGGTTCGAATCCCGCCCCCGCTATTTCGCGAAGGCCCTGCAAATCGCGGGGTTTTCGTTCTTCCGGGGGCGGTTGCCGGGCGCGAAATCGGGCGAGTGGGCAACCAAGAGGGCAACAGCTTGGCGCGGCGGTGGCCTTGAGACGGTGGTCTGGTCCGCCTAGGGTCGGCGCGGCAGGCGAACATAGGTGGCCCCGGCGGCGTTGGAGCGCCCCGGGGCCTGGCACCGAAGGATCGAGCCCTTCGATGCGCTCGGATCGTCCCAGACCCCTTGGGCCTGCGGGGTAGAGGGTGCGGGCGCGGGCCGGTCGCTTCGGTGCCGCTCTTGGGAAGGGAGCGGACGATGGCGGTCAAGTTAGGCAGGGCGCAGCGCGACGCGATCCACGCGGAGATCCTCACGGTGCTGACGGGCACCGGCGACATCTATCTGGCGGCCGACGACGGCGACTACGACGCCGCCTGCCGGCACCGCAGCCGGTTCGAGAACGCGATGCGGCTGCTCGACGATCTCGGCTGGGACCCCGAAACGCCGGGCGAGGAGTTCGAGCTGACGATGCCGGCCGACCGGCTCGCGCGGGTGCTGCGCTACCTGACCCGCCAGGCCGAGGCGACCTTGTACTCGCATGTCGTGGAGCCGATCGAGGAGCGCGAGCACGCCGCCCGGTCGCTGACCGCGCAGGCGGCGTACGGGGATCTGCTGGGGCAGCTGGCGGGCGAGGCGGCGGAGGGGACGGGCGATGCCGCGCGCGAGCCGCGGACCTCTTGAGGGTCGCGCGTCTGGTGCGGCGCGTTGATGGCAGATCGCCCTACGATCGCGACCGTGACGCTTGTCCTCTCGGTCGCGACGCCTGCTTATGCGATGCATGTCAGCGATCGCTTGGTGTCGAAGGCGGGGGTTCCCTATGACGTTCTCGCGAACAAGACGGTCGTGGTTCGAGCGACCGACGGCCTCCTCGCCTTCGGCTATACGGGCCCCGCCTTCATCCAGGGCCTGCCGACGGATACTTGGCTCGCCGACGTCGTCGCTGACGGTTCGTGCGCGGGCGATCTTGGAACGGTGAACTATGGGGACTTCCCGGTTCGGGATGTCGGCGCTACGCTGCGGCGCGTCTGCCAGCGGCTGCGACGTCAGCGCGAGTTCGAGCGCCTCGGAGGAGAAGTGAGCGCGGTCGGCTGGCAGTGGGACGGCAAGCGCAAGCCCGGTGCCTTGGTCCGGGACGTGCTGTGGGTGCTCCACAGCGGCTCAGGGAAGCTGCAGTGGCAGCAACTGGTTCCGCGACATGCCCCCGAGCGCAAACGGGTCTTTCGCATGGTCTGCACCGGCGACTGGGCGCTCACGCGCGAGGCGTGGGAGCAGCTCATCTCAGAGGTAGGCGCGTGCAGCGACGATTGGCAACGTGCTCGGCAACTACTCGTCGGAGCTATCCACCGAGCGAGCGACGAGAAGCCTGGCACGATCGGCCGGCACTGCATGTCCGTCTTGTTGCGTCCCTGGCGCTTTCCGAACGCACTGGTGGAGTTCCTCCCCGATGCATGTCACCAGGCCACGGCGTTCGGCCAGCCTGTCGAGACTGCCTATTCGCCCTGGATGGTTGCGAGCGACGCGATCCATGCGCCGGCCGTCCTCGTGGGCGGGCTCTCGTGCGAGCAGGGACTCCTGACGTACGAGCTCAAGGCGCCCCAAGTACCCGAGGCGCAGAGATTGAAGGCCGCGTTTCTGTCGCAGCCGCGGCCGCGAAGCTGAACGGATGCCTGCTCCACAGCTGGGTACATCCCGGCCTTGGGAATAGTCCTATCCCAGGGTGCTACTGCATGAGCGATGCACCGCGCCGCTAGATGGTTGATTCCACGTTCGTTTAGGCGCAGTAGTTGACGAGGACTCTAGAAACCCAACTCCATCAACTCAGGGGTAGATCAAGGTGTCCACCGAACCGGGGGAAGACCAGGTTGGTTGGTGCGCGGGAATCGGCCCTGGTGGGCAACAAATGGGCAACAGCCCCCACAGATCCCAGCCGATCCCCAACGAACTCGACCCGCGCAAACCCGCATTCCGAAGCGCTCCAACGCACTCGCCGAGGCCCCGGGACGAGTCTCATAACCCGAAGGTCGCGGGTTGACCCGCTGGCGTGGCTCTACGGGCGCCCGGTCACGCCTGCGCCCCTTGAGCAGCTACGCCGTAGCTGCGGCGTGGCGCTGCGCGTGCTCGTACAGGGTCTCGGGGGCGATGTCGGCCTGGTTGGGCCAGACGATCGTGCCGCCCTCGGGGTCGGCTCGCAGCTGGCGGAAGTAGCCGGGATCGCGCAGCGGCTCGAACACCCCGCCGTAGTCGAGCAGGTAGGAGAGATCGACGTCGGCCGCGGTCCCGTCCTCAAAGCGGACATGGACCTTGTAGCCGTCCGCGGGCTTGGCCTCGATCAGCAGCGGCGTGCTGCGCATGGCGTCGATGGTAGGGGGTCTATCGGAGCGGCTCAACCGACCGCAGCGGCTGGTGCGCGCGTGCGCGCGCCCAGTTGTCGCGCAGCTCAGCCTGGTGCTCTCGCGCCCACTCGCTGACCAGCCGTCGGGCGCGCGGGGCGAGCTCGCCGGCGATCACCTCGAGGGTCTCGATGTCGATCGTCGCCTCGCCGTCGCCATAGGACGATCGGCTATGCCCTGCGCCGCCTTCCCGCTTGCAGAGCGACTTTCGCGGACCATTCGATCGGGACGGCGAATGGTCGCCCGAGCGAGCGAATCGGCCCTGACCGCTATGCAGCCAGCTAGAGAGCGACGAGCTCGCGTTCGGGTCTGCTGGGTGTTCCGAAGTCGAAGCCGAACACCGCCTGCCCGTCGAGTGCTTGCGCGAGCCGTCGGATCGTCTCGGTGCTCGTTCGGTGCTGGCCGCTCTCGATGCGGGAGATGACCGATGGGGTGGTGCTCATTCGCTTTGCGAGGTCGCGTTGGGATAGGCCGAGCTTGGCGCGGCGCATGATGACCACGCGGGCGAGCTGCTCGAAGGGCTCGAGTCGCTCCGCTGCATCGCGGTAGCTGGTGCTCTTCGAGCGCTTGCGCTCGACGTTGTCGGCGACGCTTGCACCGATGGGGCTGTTCTTGGTCATGTCGTCTGGTCTTCCTCGGCTCGCGAGCTCGATGTTAGCAGTATTGCGAACGCGCGATCGGCTGCTAGGGCGCGTCATGCCCTGCTGCTCGAGGAGGGCGACGTGGGTTGGCGTCCATGCGCGCTTTGAAATCGCCCCAGCGCTCGCGGGCGATCTCGATCTCGCGTCTTGGGATCTTGGCCGATCGCTTGGCGAAGACGTGGAGGAGCACGATCAATCGGCCGGAGCGTCGATAGAGGACGCGGTAGTGGCTTCGGCCGTAGTGGCAGCGCAACTCGCGTAGCTCTCCCTCGACCTGCGAGCTATGGGGGAACGGCAGATGGGGAATCGCGTCGCTCAAGAGGTTGAGGCGGTCGACCTGATTGTCGAGCGCGGCCTGCGTCTGAGCGTCGAGGTCGTCGATGAAGTCGCGGACGGGCTCCTGGCCGTCCGCGGCGCGGTAGTAGACGGCCTGGAGCGCTCCCATCGCGCGACAGCATATAGGCGATGTCGGCTAACGAAGTAGCGCCGCAATTGCGCATGGCTAGCCTCTCTCCGAGGACCATTGGATTGGCACCGCGCGGTTGCTCACTGGAGCGGATCGGCCCCCCGCTATTCGCCGGGAAGCCGCTTCCAGAGCGGCTTTCGGCGTTCTTGGGAACGCTCGCCGGAGGCCCGAAGTCGGGAAGTGGGCAACCAAGAGGGCAACAGCTCGCGAGGAACCGCGCCTTGCGATGTCCGCGCGGTCCGCCTAGCGGCGGGCGAGCGCTAGTCGCTGTCCTTGGCCACGGCTAGCACGATGTAGACCCTCGCCAAGAGGGCAAGTCAGGAGGAAAGCTTAGAGCCGATCCTTTCCTAAGAATCGATCATGGGATAGGATGACGGATAGGAAAGGAACAGCAGCATCCTTTCCCAACGCTCGAGTCAAAGGAAGGATCGGCAGTGCGAGGGCGGCACATCCATCAGACCTGGCAGGCAGATCCAACCGTCTACGCGCCTCCGCGCTACCGGCGCGCCTGCGAGTACGACGCCTTCATCCCCGAGCCGGTTGCCGGCGTCGATGTCGTCCTTCCCGGCGACGTTGCCGGCGTGATCTCCGATGCGGAGAAGGCGATCGCCGATCTGAACCGCGCGGCCGGGCCGGAGCTGATGCCACTCGCTCGGTTGCTGCTGCGAACCGAGTCCATCGCCTCCTCGAAGGTCGAGGGCATGCAGCTCGATGCCCGCAGTCTCGCTCGGGCTGAGGCCAATCAAGAGACCGGGCGCAAGGTCGGGTCGGGCGCCGCCGAGATCCTCGCCAACATCGACGTGATGCAGCTCTCGATTGAACGAGCTGCGGATCTCGAGGGGGTGCGTCCCGCGGACTTCCTGGACATCCATCGGGTTCTGCTCGAACGCGCGCCGAACTCTCAGATCGCCGGGAGGTTCCGCACCTCGCAGAATTGGATCGGCGGCAACGACTACAACCCCTGCGGCGCGGCGTTCGTGCCCCCACCGCCCGAAGAGGTCGATCCCCTACTCGACGATCTCTGCACGTTCGTCAACGACGTCGCGCTTCCGCCGCTCGCGCAGGCCGCGATCGCTCACGCGCAGTTCGAGACGATCCATCCCTTCGAGGATGGCAACGGCCGGACTGGCCGCGCCCTGGTTCAGGTCGTCCTTCGAAGGCGCGGTCTGACACCGGCGTTCGTCCCCCCGATCAGCGTCGTGCTCGCTCGCGACAAGGATCGTTATCTGAACGGTCTGACGCTGTTCCGCGAGGATCGCGTGCCCGATTGGGTCGAGCTGTTCGCCGCCGCCACCGCCGAGGCCGCCACTCTTGCCGCTCACTACGCGATCCGGGTCGGCGATCTGCAGGATGAGTGGCGCGAGCGCTTGCGTCAGCACTCGAACCCTCGTGCTGACGCAGCCGCCTGGAGCCTGATCACGGTCCTTCCTGCCCATCCGATCATCACGGTGCCGGTAGCCGTCGCGGCCGCCGGTCGAACGAAACCCGCCGTTGCGAACGCGATCGAGCAAATGGAGGCTGCCGGCATCCTCACGCGTCTCAGTGAATCGGCGCGCAACCGGGCTTGGGAGGCCGAGGGTCTTCTCGACCTGATCGTTGGACTTGAGGCCGGAGTCTCCTCGGCGAGCGGTGTGTAACCCCGAGGCGACTGCCGCTCTGCTCCGTCGACGCGCTCGGCCAGTCCCTCCTGGCAATCGCCGACATCGCGCTCTAGCCCTACACCCATATTGTGGGCGAGGGCGGCTTCTGACCTCGAGCCCGTCCTGGCCGTCCGAGCCTGGCTCGCGCGCGTCGCCGAGCAGCCGGGGGCTCGTAACGATCACTGCATGAGCCGAAGCCCCGCTGGGGACCGGGTGGGCAACAAGAGGGCAACGGGCCCCGCAGAATCCCAACGATTCCCAGCGAACTCGCCGGCAGCAAACCCGCATTCCAGAGCGCTCCAACGCGCTCGGACGACCTACCACCCGCATCTCATAACCCGAAGGTCGCGGGCTCGAATCCCGCCCCCGCTGCTACGGAAGCCCCCTCTCGCGAGGGGCCTTCGTGCTTTATTGCTGGGGTTTTCGCCGCCGCGGCGTCCTCCCGGCGATCATCGGCGATCTACGCCGAAACCCGCCTTAGACCGCCGTTCGTAAGGGCGGTAAGGGCGGTAAGGGCGGAACAAGGGTCAGAGGACGCGCTGCGGGCACCAAGCACCGGAACTACCCGCTGCTGCCGCTCGACCGGGCACTGAAGGTTGGCGGGCGCCACGGCACCCGCCCATGGTCGGGTTCTACACCGAGCGCTTGACGATGTTGTGAATTTCGATCAGCTCCGGCTCGCCGGGCTCGATGCCAATCTCTGAGAGCACCGGCATGAGGCGCTCGCCGAATGCCGAGAGCTGCTCCTCGGAGTCCCAGATCTCGCTGACGCGGAGGTTGCCCTCCGTGCCGAAGCAGACGTGGTAATCGAGTCCGGCGGGTGGAAAGTCACCTGCGGCCTCGAGCTTGCGGATGCTCTCCTCGTACTGTGCCGCGGTCAGAGACGCAGGGACGAAGCGGATAAGGACGCTCATCGAACTCCCTCTCATCGGGTCCGTCTCGACTCTAGCGCCCGTCGGGCGATGTTCCCAACTCGGCGGCGCTGCGCGGATGGCCACATTTGGCCCCCGCGGAACAGCGCTTCGGGCGCGCGACCGCGCCGAGCTTCGACTCGATGCAGTCCAAGAGCTGGCGATAGGAGTCGCAGAAGGCCTGGACGCCCTCGCCCTCGAGCTCGCTGGTGATCCGGCACAGGTCGATCCCCGCATCCTGCGCTCGGCGAGGACTCGGTCGGGGGCGCACGATCTACGAGACGATGGAGGCATTCTGGCCGGGTGCTCGCGATGACGAGTCGTTGCCCGACTACCTGCGCGAGTACGGCGAGATCAGAGTCAGGTGGCGCCGCCGGGCAGGCTTCCGCGGAAGGCCGCTCGTAGGCCACGCTGCCAGCTGGTGCCGAGTTCGCGACTGGCGCCCGGCCTCCCATGAGGACGGCCGCACAGGCCACATCTATGCTGCGAGCTCGCTGAGCACGGCCGTGTCGAGCGCTTGGTGTGGTCCTCTGCGGTCGGCGCAGGCTCCGTGGACGGCGGGCAGGGTCGCGTCGACCTCGACCGCGGTGCCTTGCGGTTGAGGACCATCTGCGTGCGGAGCCGGCCGGCATCGGCGGGGAAGGTGGTGTCGAACCAGCGGCGATGGATCTCCTAGACGAGCTGGAGGTCGACCGGCCGCGGATCGGCCGACGTCGCTAGGGCCCCCAGCCAGTGCAGGACGTCCTCGCCGCTGCGCTGGATCTCCTCGGCGGTAGCGAGCGGGTCGTGATCGAGCTCCGCTACCCGGATCTACGCTGAGACGGAAGCCTCTCGGCCGGTCCGCGCCTTGCTTGGGACTTCGAAGCGTCGGCCAGTCGCATCGCGGTCTTGGTCGACCGCTCGATCTCCTCGGCGGTGAGCTCGAACACAGGCCGACCGTCGGCGCGCAGCCGGTGCCGACGGCCGTCGGCGAGGCGCTCGAGGATGTCGGGGTCGTGGCGCATGTTCCTAGGGTACTCCGGCGACAGGCTGCCTTCTGCAGGTTTGGACCGTAGGTCGAATCGGCAGGTAGCCGCGATCGCCTGAACGGAAGACCCCGATGCGACGACATCGGTGGGCAACAAGAGGGCAACAGCACCTTCTCCCTCTACTAGCCGAGTCGGGACCTACTCTGATGCGATGGCTAGACCTACCATTCTGAAGGTCGATCCTCCGGCGTCGTGGCGTCCTGATCCCGATCTATTCATCGTCTGGATAGCTAGATAACGATTGCCGCGGTTACTCGGCCGTCGCCAGTCCCGGCTTGCTCGCGGCCTTGAGCAGGTCCGTGTCGACGCTGGCCACACGGGCGTCGTGGTCCTGGGCTGCCAGCAGCACGCAGCAGTCGGGCAGCTTCATGCCGGTGTCCGTGCGTAGCTGCGCCAACCGACCGGGAGCGTTCTCGCCCAGTGCGAGCTCGTCCACACCCAGCCGTTGCAGGGCCGTCTCGGCATCGGCGAGCCGGCCTCCGCGCGCCGGGGACACCAGTGTCTCGGCGAGCGTGATCGGGCTGGCTCCCAGCGGCTCTTGGCTGTTGGCCTTGAGCAGGCCCTGTGCATGGGCGTGGTGTTGGTCGCCGCCGTCCAGATGAGCGATCAGCACGCTCGCGTCGAGGACGATCACGCCGGCCAGTCTTCGCGTAGCCGCTCGAGCTCGTCGGCCCGGTAGACGCCGGTGAGCGCCCCGGCGGTTTGCTTGATCGCGCTGATGCGCTCGTTGGCCTCGCGCTCTATCGCGGCCCGTCCGGCGGCGGCGAGGCGGAGCAGCAGCTCCTTGCGATCGTGAAACGTCGTCGGCGCTCGACAGATAGGGCATGTCGCCGTTTGGCTCGTAGGTTTCGTCGAGCCTGAGGTCTCCTGCGACAACACTGAGAGCGCGCGGCGATCAGACCGATCAGCGGCGGTAGACGAGGTGGGTGACCTGCGGGGTGGTGCGGCTCGATACCGGCGTCAGCTCGATGTCGCCGACACCGTCGAACAGGCGCTCGCCGCCCCCGGCGACGAATGGCGCCACGTGCAGCCGTAGCTCGTCGACCAGCTCGGCGGCGAGGTACTGGTTGAGAGTGCTGGGGCCGCCGGAGATCGAGACGTTCTTGTCGCCCGCGGCGTCGCGTGCCTGCTCGAGCGCCGCCTCGATCCCATCGGTGACGAAGTGGTAGGTCGTGCCACCTTCCATCTCGACGCTCGCGCGCGGGCGGTGGCAGAGAACGAAGACGGGCGCGTGGTAGACGGGGTTCGGTCCCCACCAGCCCGTCCAGTCGAGTTCCCACTCGCCCCTGTCAGGGCCGAACATGTTGCGGCCCATCACGTAGGCGCCGGCGGCGGTGATCGCGTTGGCCTCGTCGGTGTTGTCGTCGCGGTGCTCGAACTGCCAGGCGTGCAGGCGGTTCTCGTCGAGGTCGCCGAACGGGTGCTCGGCGCTCTGGTTTCTTCCGGACCCGTAGCCGTCGAGGGTGATCGTCATGTCTGCGGTGACGTTGGGCATCTCTTCCTTCGGTAGCTGGCTGCCGTCGAAGCTCCGACCATATGCTCCGGGGAAATGACGCTTCAGCGGATGGACAACGTTCTCATCGTTGTCGACGACCTCGGGGCTGCCAAGGCGTTCTTCGCCGAGCTCGGCATGGAGCTGGACGGCGAGGTGCAGGTCGAGGGGCCCTGGGTGGACAGGACCGTCGGGCTCGACGACGTCCGTGCCGACATTGCCATGATGCGGATCCCGGACGGCCACGGCCGGGTCGAGCTGACGAAGTTCCACACGCCGCCGGCGGTCAGAGCCGAGCCGGAGAGCGCGCCGGCGAACGCGCTGGGCATACGCCGCATCATGTTCGCTGTCGACGACATCGACGACGTCGTTGCCCGCCTGCGCAGCCACGGTGCCGAGCTCGTCGGCGAGATCGCGCAGTACGAGGACAAATACCGGCTCTGCTTCCTGCGTGGCCCTGAGGGCATCATCATCGGACTGGCCGAGCAGCTCAGCTGAAGCCTCCATGGTGCGGCCCGGGGCGGACCCGGACGGTACGTGCGGCGGCACGCTTGGCGCGAGCGCCGGCCGTCGTCGGGCTCGACGGTCCCGGCGACGGCCGCGGCCGTCAGGTCCTATGCATCACGCCGCCTGGACGCCGGTGGTCCACGAAGTGCGCGATGGGCTGATCGTGCGTTGGATCGACGTTCCGGGCTGATCAGGTCGGCTGCGTGACTCCGCCGCTGAGCGAGGAAGCGCCGCCCAGAGCGGCGAGCACGGTGTCCGGGGTGGGGCGGACCCGGTAGTTGTCGGTCTGGTCGGCGTAGACGATGCGGCCTGTGGGGTCGGTCACGATCAGGGTCGGGAGGACAGTGTCGCCGTCGTAGCCGATCATCCCCGCGGGCGTGCCATCGGCATCGACGATGCCCAGGCGCCGCGCGGCGGCAAGGCCGTCGTCGCGCAGGTATCGGAACCCGACGTCGTGCCGGGAGGCCAGTGAGCGCGTGTGGGCCTCGTCCTGGGGGCTGATCAGGATGACCTGGGCGCCCGATGCCTCAACGTCCCGCCAACGCGCGGCGATCTCGCCGACCTGCGCCATGCACAGCGGGCACCAGTTGCCGCGGTAGAACAGGAGCACCGTTGGCTTGCCGCGCAGGTCGGCTGAGGTGACGGGTCCGCGACCGTGCTCCACGAAGATCAGGTCGGGTGGAAGCGTCGCCCCGACCGACAGCGCCGTGGACGGCTCTCGCCCGAACCACGAGTACCAGCGGGTGTAGGCGAGCCAGCCGAGGGACTCGGTGGCGGCGACCCCCCAGGCGGCGGGATGGCGCCTCGCGAACCGCAGTCCGAGGAGGAGACCCAGGGCGGTGGCTGCCTGCAAACCGACGAGATTCGGACTGATCCGCGCTCTCGGGCGGAGGAACCCGTCGGTAAAGTAGGCGCCCGGCAAGGCATGGATTCCGGCCAGCAGGAACCACCCGGCCCGATCTCGGCGGGGGCCCTTCACGCCGCGGCGCACGGCGTCGGCGCTGAGCAGAGGCGGCACGGTGGAGAATGCGGAGACGAAGGTCTGCTTCGCGCTGCGGGGCACCACGACCCGGGGCATGGCGCGCATCCTATGGATTAGATTCGGCCACGATGAAGCTCCGGCTCTACGGCCTCCCCGGCTCGCATCCGACGATGGCCGCGCAGGCGATGCTCGAGCGCAAGGGCATCGAGCTCACGCGAATCGACCTCGTCCCCTTTCTTGCCAGGGCGATAGTGAGCAGGGGGATGGGGCAGCCGCAGAACACGGTGCCGGTGCTGACGATCGGCGGGCGCCGCATCCAGGGCTCGCGTGAGATCTCACGCGAGCTCGACCGGTTGCGCCCCGATCCGCCGCTCTTCCCCGACGAGCCCGAGAAGCGACGCGCCGTGGAGGAGGCCGAGCGCTGGGGCGAGGAGGAGCTGCAGCACCCAATCCGGCAGATCTCGCTGTGGGCGATGCGCGCCAACCGAGCGCCGATTCGCAGCTACATGGGACGCTCGGTCATGGGCGTCCCGGCCGCCGTCGCCGCCCGTCTCGCTCCGCCCTTCATCGACCGCGGCGTGCGAGTCAACGAGGCGACCGACGACGCTGTGCGGGAGAACCTCGCCGGGCTCGACTCGATGTTGGGCGGGGTCGAGGAGCGGATCGATGCCGGCGTGCTCGACGGCGAAGAGCTGAACGCCGCCGACTTCCAGATCGGCGCCAGCGTGCGCCTGCTGCTCACCTTCCAGGACCTGCGGCCGCTGATCGAGGACCGGCCGGCCTGCCGCTTGGCCCGGCGCGCGGTGCCCTTCTACCGCGGCGACGCGCCCCCGGTGTTCCCGCCCGCTTGGCTGGAGCCATTGCGGTCCCCGCTCACCGTCGGGTGAGCGTTCAGAACGACTGGCCGACCTCGATCAGGTGGCCGTCCGGATCGCGCATGTAGCAGCGGTACTCGGTCTTGCGCTTTTCCGGCGGCGTCAGGAACTCGGCCCCTCGGGCGCTCCACTCCTCATAGACGGATTGGATGTCCGCCACTCGGATGTTGAGGAAGGCGCTGACCCGGTCGGGGTCGGGCGGCGCCTCCAGGATCACGGTCGGCTTGTCCTCGGTCGGGCTGCCGCCGACGTTGATGATGATGAAGCTGTTGGCAAGCGCCACGCACGAGGGCTCGCCGCTGCGAACCGTCTCACCGCCAAGCACATCGGCGTAGAAGCGCCGCGAGCGCTCGACGTCGGCGGAGACGATGAAGTGGGTGAGAACGATCCCCTCTTTGGGCTTGGGGAACTCTGCCATCGGACAGCCTCCTCAGGATCGAGTTTCCGCGCGCAGGGTGCGCAGTCCTTGCATCTTGGCGAGTCGGCACGAGCAGGGGCGTCTGCCCGCGGGGGCGACAGGGACTCAGTCGGCCTGGGGGGTCGGCAATGATCCGAACGACGGTGGGCAACAAGAGGCGACGGTCCCCGCAGAACCCCAACGATCCCCAGCGAACTCGCCGCCGGCAAACAGCTCGCGAGGAACCGCCCCTTGCGATGGTACCCGCCCTCCAGCTAGAGCAGCTTCGCCTTCTGTGCCGCGAACTCCTCGTCGGTGAGAGCGCCTTGCTCGCGCAGCGCTGCCAGCTCCTTGAGCTGCTCGATCGCCCGCGAAGGCAATCACGACTACGTCGATCGGTCCGAGGTACCGTTCTGGGCATCCATCCGCATCTCCGGTCATCCGCTGTCGGCGTGACCGACGACAAGCCGGAGAAAAGCCCTCCGCGAGGGTGCCCGCAGGTCGGCGAGGGTGGTGGCGACACCCGCGTAAGTGGATCGCGCCTGTGGGACGATCGATTCTGTGAGCGAGGCGCAGACCCTGATCGAGCACTACCGCGACGTCCGCGTCCGGGTCGGTCGGACGCTGGGTGACGACGACGAAGTAGAGCCCGAACTTGCGTCCCTCGCCCGCGATGCGGATCGCGTTCTCGGTGGCCAGAAGGTGCACGAGAACGTGCTCTCCCAATGCGAGAACCCGGTCCTGATGCGCATGAGCTCCTCCGCCGGCCTCGCCCATGTCGGCAGCGCCTTCTCCTCCGTCGCACCGGGTCTCGTCGACCGGGCCTCGACCTTCGAGCAGGGCCAAGCGCTCGTCGCGGGAAGGATCGCGTCCCATCCGACGCTGATCCGCTTCGGCGAGCGCCTCACCTGCGAGGGCGGTGCCGACGTCACGGACTGGTGATGACCATCACCTACGTCGGCCACGCCACAGCGCAGCTGAGGGCCGCCGGCATATGCCTGCTAACCGATCCCGTCCTGCGCGAGCGCGTGGCACACCTTCGCCGGATCGTCCCGCTTCCACGCCTGGGCGGCCTGCTCCGACCCGACGTGGTGTTGATATCCCACGCCCACTTCGACCACCTGGATCTGCCGTCGCTGCGACTGCTGGCGCCGTGTCCGGTCGTCGCGCCGCGCGGATGTCGTCGCCTGCTCGAGCACGCGGGCATGCGAGACGTGTCGGAGACGGCGCCCGGAGAGAGCCTCCGCTTCGGGGGTGTCGAGGTGACCGCCGTCTCCGCCGCGCACGACGGCCGTCGCCACCCGCTCTCAGGTGCTCGGCAGACACTCGCCTATGTCGTCGAGGGCGGCGGTGAGCGGGCGTTCTTCGCGGGGGACACCGATCTGTTCGACGGCATGCGCGCGCTCGCCGGCGGCATCGATGTTGCGTTGCTGCCGATCTGGGGCTGGGGAGCGCGGGTCGGGCCGGGTCACATGAACCCTGAGCGGGCGGCGCTCGCCCTCGGGATGCTCGCGGCCCGGGTGGCGGTTCCGATCCACTGGGGAACGCTCGCCTCGCCCAGGGCAGCCTGGCGCGTGGACCCGGGCCGGCCGGCGCGAGCCTTCGTGGCGAGCGCGGCGGCGCTTGCGCCTGACGCCGACGTGCGCGTCCTGCGACCAGGGGGTGGCACGGAGATCGCCACGAGTCGTTGAGGGGAGGCGCGCCTCCAGCTGGGACACCGGCCCGCGTCATTGCCATGGACCGGCCGCCGTACTTGGCTATGGGCGTATGGGTCTTCCCATCTCTGAGGATCAGCCCGAGCCTGCGGGCGACACGCCGCCCGTTCGTCGCCAGCGCCTCCCGCTCGTCCTGATCGGCATCGCGTCCCTACTGGCCGTGCTCGCGATCCTCGCGTTGTGGGCCAACCGTCAGCTGCTCGATACGGACAACTGGACGGACACGAGCAGCGAGCTGCTCGAGGACGACGCGATCCGCAACCAGGTCTCCGTCTTCCTGGTCGACCAGCTCTACGCCAATGTGGACGTCCAGGATCGGTTGGCGGACGCATTACCGCCGCGTGCCCAGCCGCTCGCCGGCCCGGCCGCCGGTGCCCTCAAGGACCTCGCCGTGCGTGGCGCCGACACGTTGCTCACCCGCCCGCGTCCTCAGGAGGTGTGGGAGCAGGCCAACCGCCGCGCGCACGCTCGCTTGATCGACGTGATCGAGGGCGGCGGGGACGTCGTGTCCACCGAGGGCGGCGACGTGACGCTCGATCTCAAGGCGCTGCTCGGGCAGACCGCCGATCGGGTGGGGGTCGGCGAGCGGGCCGAGGCGCGCATTCCCGAGGACGCGGCCCAGATAACCGTGATGAGGTCGGACAGCCTCGAGCTCGCCCAGGACGGGCTCCGCGTCCTGCGAGCGGCGGCGATCGTGCTCGTGGTGCTGATGCTCGGGCTTCTCGCCCTGGCCATCTACCTCGCCTCGGGTTGGCGACGCGAGGCGCTGCGGGCCGCCGGATTCGGGCTTCTGATCGCCGGCATCGCGGCGTTGGTGCTGCGCTCGCTCGCCGGCGACGCGGTGGTCGACGCGCTCGCCTCGACGGCGGCCGTCCAGCCCGCTGCCGAGGCCGCATGGTCGATCTCGACGTCACTGATGGTCGAGGCGGCATCGGCGACGATCGCCTATGGCGTCGTCCTCGTCGCCGCGGCGTGGCTCGCCGGGCCGACGGCGTTCGCGACCGCGACGCGGCGGACGCTCGCTCCCCACCTGCGCGAGCCGCGTCTGGCGTACGGCGCGCTCGCGGTCGTCGTGCTGCTCCTGCTCGCCTGGGGGCCGACCCCTGCGCTGCGGCGGGCGATTCCGGCGCTCGTCCTGGCGGCGCTGCTCATCCTCGGGGTAGAGGTGCTCAGGCGCCAGGTCGCGCGCGAGTTCCCCGATGCGAGCCGCGAGGAGGCGCTCGCTCGCATCGGCGCCCGCATCGTGAGAGCGGGTCGATGGGCGCGCGGTGGCGCTGGGCGTGCGGCAGAGGAGCCGGCGACCGGAGCCGTCGTGACGGATCGGCTCGACCAGCTCGAGCGGCTCGGGCGGCTGCGTGACGCCCACGTGATCGACGCGTCCGAGTTCGAGCGCGAGAAGGCGCAGATACTCGCCGAGGCGGGCGGGCCGCACCGCCCGTGACGGCGGCGCGCACCACCGCCGCTCGGGTGTGGACACCCTTGGCGGCATCGCGACCCTGGTTCACGCTGCTGCTGACGGTCCTCGAACCTTTGGAGCACCAATGATCATCGCGGCTGACTACCCGTTCCTCGACATCGTCTGGACGATGCTCGTCTTCTTCGGCTGGGTGATCTGGTTCTGGCTGCTGATCACGGTCTTCGGGGACCTCTTCCGCCGCCACGACATCTCCGGTTGGGGGAAGGCGGGATGGATGGTCCTCGTCATCGTGCTGCCGTACCTCGGCGTCTTCGTCTACCTGATCGCCCAGGGCGGCCACATGGCCGAGCGGAGAAGTGCGGACGCACGCGCCAGCAAGGCGGAGTTCGACCAGTACGTGCGCAACGTCGCGGCCGACGACGGGCCGAGCGACCAGATCGCCAGGGCGAAGAGGCTCCTCGACGACGGGGCGATCGACCAGGCCGAGTACGAGCAGATCAAGCGCAAGGCCCTGACATAGCCGGGCCGCGCGCATGGACGACGACACCTCGGCGGAGTTCGAGCCGCAGAGCCTGACCGGCCTGTTCACGGCGCCGCGTTGGCTGCGCGACCTCGGGACGTCGGCTTGGCTCGCCGTGGGCGTGACCCTGTTCGTGGTCGGGGCCATCTCGCTGCTGGCGATCACGCGGACGATCACCATGCCGGTGATCACCGCCGCGGTCGTCGCGGCTGTGGCGTCCCCACTCGTGGGCTGGCTCGAGCGACGCGGCCTCTCTCGCGGGATCGGCTCGGCGCTGCTGCTGGTGGCTCTGATCGTCCTGGGCGCGGCCGTGGTCGGCGTCGTGGTCGGCGGAATCACCGGCCAGGTCGACGGGCTACAGGTCGAGCTCTCCTCGGCGAAGGACACCCTGACCGGATGGACGACCGACCTCGGCATCGACCGGGGCAGCGCGGAGGCGGCGAGGGACGACGCATCGGCGGCGCTCAGCGGCGCCGTCCCGGCGCTGCTCGAGGGAGTCGTGGGCGGGATCGCCCGGCTCTCGTCGCTGGTCGTCTTCCTCGGACTCACCGCGCTGAGCCTGTTCTTCCTGCTCAAGGACGGGCATGCGATCCGGCACTGGGGCGAGGGCCACATGCGCGTTCCGCGGCCTGTGGCCCATCAGATCGGCGATCGCATCCTGCAGTCGTTGCGTGGCTACTTCCTCGGCGTGACGTTCGTGGCGGCGTTCAATGCGGTCGTCGTCGCCGCGGGGGCGCTGCTCTTGGGCGTCCCGCTGGCCGGGACGATCGCCGCGATCACGTTCCTCTGCGCCTATGTCCCCTACGTGGGCGCTTGGGGGGCGGGGACCTTCGCGGTGCTGATCGCCCTGGGGGGCGCCGGGCCAGACGCGGCGGCCGGCATGATCGTGGTGCAGCTGCTCGCCAACGGCATCCTCCAGCAGTTGGTCCAGCCGATCGCCTACGGGGCGGCGCTCGGCATCCATCCGCTCGCCGTCCTGATCGCGACGATCGCGGGCGGGGCGCTGTTCGGGGCGGTCGGACTGATCCTCGCGGCACCGCTAACGTCCGCCGCCTCACGGATCGCCGCAGATCTGTCACGGACCGCGGTCACCGCTCCCCCATGAACGTCATGCGCCGATCGGCACGCTCCTCGGAGGATGCCGGCCCGTCGGTCTGGCTGCCGATCGGGATCTTCGCGTCGGCGCAGTTCGTGATGGTGCTCGACAGCAGCGTCATGAACGTGTCGATCTCGCAGATCGTCGCGGACCTCGACACGACGATCGAGGGCGTCCAGCTGGCGATAACGGCGTACACGCTCGTGATGGCGGCGCTGATGCTCGCCGGGGCCAAGTTGGGCGACATCCTCGGGCGCGACCGGACGTTCGCCATCGGCCTCGCCATCTACGGCGTCGGCTCCTTGACCACCGCGCTCAGCCCCAACCTGACCGTCCTGCTCGTCGGGTGGTCGCTCGTCGAGGGGATCGGCGCGGCGCTCGTCATACCGGCGATCGTGTCGCTGATCGTCCAGACCTACAGCGGCGAGCAGCGCGCGCTGGCGTTCGGTGTCGTGGGTGGCGTCGCAGGCGCCGCCATCGCGGCCGGACCCCTGATCGGTGGCTGGTTCACCACCGAGCTGAGCTGGCGCTACGTCTTCGCCGGCGAGACCGTGATCGTCACCGCGATCCTCCTGATGCGCCGGCGGTTGCAGCGCTCACCGGCGGTAAAGCGACCGCCAAGGCTCGACGTCGTCGGCGTGCTGCTCTCCGCCGTTGGGCTGGGGCTCGCGGTCTACGGGATCCTCAAGAGCAGCCAGTGGGGGCTGATCGAGCCGCGGGCCGCGCTGACCGTCGGCGGTCATGAGATCACGCCGTTTGGATTCTCGGTCGTTCCGTTCCTTATCCTCGCCGGGGGATGTCTCCTGGCCGGATTCGCGATGTGGGAGGAGCGGCTCGAGCGACAGGGGCGCGACACCCTCCTGGATCGGTCGCTGCTCAAGATCGAGCATCTGCGAGCGGGACTCTCGACGTTGCTGATGCAGCAGCTGATCCTGTTGGGCACGTTCTTCGTCCTGCCCGTCTACCTGCAGGTGGTGCTTGGCTTGGACGCCTTCGAGACCGGCAAGCGCTTGTTCCCGATGTCTGTGACGATGCTCATCGCCGCGATGTCGGGACCCAAGCTCGCCGCCGGCTTCGCGCCCAAGCGGGTCGCCCAGGCCGGACTCGTCGCACTCGTCGCGGCGTCGGCCGTGCTGCTCGGGACGATCGACGTCGAGCTCCACGGGGCGACGTTCGCAGTCGCGCTCGCGCTCTTCGGCGCCGGCGCCGGCCTGCTGCTCTCCCAGCTCGGGAACGTGATCATGTCGTCGGTCGACCCGGCGAAGTCCAACGAGGCGGGCGGTCTCCAGGGCACCGCGCAGAACCTCGGGGCGTCGCTCGGCACGGCACTGATCGGATCGGTGCTGATCGCGGCGTTGAGCACCGGCTTCGTCTCTCGGGTGGAGGAGAACCCGGCCGTGCCGGGACCGGTTCGCGAGCAGGTCACCCAGATCGCTCAGCAGGGCATCCCCGTCGTGCCGGTTGCGGACGTCGAGCAGGCCGCGATTGGCGGCGGCCTGCCACCGGCGCAGGCGCGTGCGCTCGCCGACGACTACGGCGACGCCCAACTGCAAGCGCTCAAGCGCGCCATCGGCGCGGTAGGGGTCTTCGCCTTGCTCTCGCTGTGGTCCACCCGCCGGCTTCCCGGTGCTTCACGAGCAGGGAGCCGGGAGGCGTCGGGCCCGGACGCCGCGATGTCTAATCCCTGCTGAAAAATACGGACACGCGCCGCCCGTACCGGAGGTAGCATCGGATACATGACGGAATTTGCCGCCCTCGGCAATTCCCCGCGGTTGCTGGACGAGCGGCGTCAGATCCTCTTAGTCGGGTGCGGGCTCGTGTTGGTAGCCCTAGCCGCGATAGCGCTGCCACTCGACGGGCCGCTGGGCGACGCGCTGCTCATCCTCACGCTGCCGGCGATCGCGCTCGTGCTCCGCCATCGGGCCACGCGCCAGCGGCTGTCCGCCAGCCGCGAGATCGAGCGGCTGGGCGAGCGGATGGAGGTTGTGGTTCGCGACAACCAGCGCCTGGCGGCCGAGGCCTCGGGGGCGACACGCGAGGTCCAGGAGTCCCGGACTCGAATCGTTGCCAGCGTCGAGCGAGAGCGGCGCCGCATCGAGCGCGACCTGCACGACGGCGCGCAGCAGCGACTGGTCGCGCTTCGGATCGAGTTGGAGCTCGCCGAGGAGCTCGTGCGGTCCTACCCTCGGCAGGCCGTCGAGCGCTTGAAGGAGCTCGAGCGCGCGGTGGACGAGGCGCTCGAGGAGCTGCGAACCCTGGCACACGGAGTCTGTCCCCCGCTGCTTGCGGACCGGGGCGTCGTCGAAGCCCTGCGGTCGGCTGCCGGGCGATCGCCGATCCCCGTCGCGGTCGAGGCTCACCAGGTCGGGCGATACGTCCCCGAGGTGGAGGGGGCCGTCTACTTCTGTGTCGTCGAGGCGCTGCAGAACGTCCTCAAGCACGCCGACGCGCGCCACGTCGAGGTCCGTCTCGACGCCGGCCGCCAGCCGGCGCTGCGGTTCAGCGTGCGCGACGATGGCACGGGGACCCTCGACGGCGCGATAGCCCCAGGCGCGGGCATCACGAACATGCGCGACCGGCTGGCGGCCGTCGGCGGCCGGCTCGACGTCAGCTCGACCGTGGGCGTGGGCACGACGGTGCTCGGGAACGTGCCCGCCGCCGGGTCCCTCCGGGACTGACGGACGTGGGTCAGCCGGTCGGGCGGCCGTGCGCGCTCCAGATTTCGCGAAGCGCCTCCGTCGTCAGGTCCTGCTTGCGCAGGTACGCCTCTGCTCCCACCGAGGTGACGGACGACGGGAGCTCGGGAACCGGCTCGACCGACGTCAGCACGACGATGGAATGGTGATCGGCTTGCGCAAGGCGGCGCGCCGTCTCTATCCCGTCCATTCCGGGCATCCGCACGTCGATCAGGACGAGATCGGGACGCAGCTCCGCCGCCAGCTCGAGAGCCTCCGGTCCGGAGGCCGCCTCGCCGACCTGCTCGAAGCCCGGAGTCGCCGCGATCAGGTCGCGGGCCACTCGGCGAAAGACCTCCTGATCGTCGACCGCGAGCACCGTAACCGGCCGGCGGGGCCCCACTCTGTCTCCTTCGGTAGTTCGCTTCGTTCACACCGTGGCGGCACCGGTGGAGGCGGGCAAGGGGGCGCTCATCCAGGCGCCGCGCGTGCGGGCACGACAGCGAGCGTCGTTTGACCACCGCCGCCCACAGCGCCCATACTTGCCGGATGGGGGAAGGCCGCCCCATCCGCGTCGTCCTCGGCGACGACAGTTACCTCGCCCGCGAGGCGCTGATCCACCTGCTGTCCGCCGACGACGGGATCGAGGTCGTCGAGACGTGTGAGGACCAGGGATCGCTGATGCGCGCGGTGGAGGCGTGGGATCCCGACGTCGTCGTGACCGACATAAGGATGCCGCCCTCGAACCTCGACGAGGGCCTGAAGGTGGCCGCGGCGCTGCGGCGGACCCATCCGAACGCGGGAGTCGTCGTCCTCAGCCAGTTCGCGGAGCCCCGATACGGCCTCGCGCTGCTCGAGGATGGCTCGGACGGACGGGCATACCTGCTCAAGGAGCGCGTCCACCACCGGGGCCAGCTCATCGCCGCGATCGAGGCGGTCGCTCAGGGGGGCTCGGTGATCGACGCGAAGGTGGTCGATGGCCTCATCGAGGCACGGCGCCGTGCCGAGCGCTCGCCGCTCGCGGAGCTGACCCCGCGGGAGCTGGAGATCCTGTCGTTCGTCGCGCGCGGACACGACAACCAAGCGATCGCCGACGAGCTGGTCCTCACCAAGCGGGCAGTTGAGAAGCACATCCACGCCATCTTCCTCAAGCTTGGCCTCACCTACGCGACGGATGTCAGCCCGCGGGTCAAGGCCACGCTCATCTACCTGGCCGAGCACCAGCGGAGGTGATGCGTGCCTCCCCGCGGGACGCTGGCAGGCTGGTTTGACCCCGAATCGTGCGAGCGGGACAGTCGCGGGAGGACCGCTACGACTGGATCGGAGCCGAGTCATGACTCAGCCACTACATAAGCCACCCCGGACCGATCTACCTGGCGGCCTCGGGGCGAGCGAAGCGTGAGGTCGCCGTGACCAGCATGCCTTCCACGCCCGACTCCGACGCCGGCGGCGGCCAGGCGATGGGCATGTCCGAGCGGGACGCCGCGCGCATGATCGGACGTGTGTGGTGGCTGTGGCTGGCGGCCGGCATCGCCTGGGTCGTGGTGTCGCTCGTCGTGCTCCAGTTCGACGAGGCGTCGATCACGACTGTCGGCGTGATCGTCGGCGTCATGTTCGTGCTCTCCGGCTTGCAGCAACTTGGGATGGCCGCGACGGTCGACGAGCTCCGCTGGGTCTGGGCGTCGTTCGGAGTGCTCTTCCTGCTGGCGGGCGTCGTCTGCTTCTTCAATCCGGAGGAGACCTTCGCCGGACTCGCTGACATCCTCGGCTTCATCTTCCTCTCCGTCGGGGTTTGGTGGACGATTCGGGCGTTCCTCGAGCGAGCGATTTCGCCGATCTGGTGGCTTGGGCTCATATCCGGGCTGCTGATGGTGGTGCTGGCCTTCTGGACGAGCGGTCAGTTCTTCATCGACAAGGCCTACACGCTTCTGGTGCTCGCCGGGATCTGGGCGCTGATGCAGGGTGTGACCGACGTCGCTCGGGCGTTCCAGATCCGTGCCCTGCGTGACGTGATCTGACCGGTGGGCGCCACCGCGCCGCCGGACGAACGGACCGCACCGGCGTGGAAGCCGGAGCGCCCACGGCTGCGAGTGCTGAGGCTCGCCGCGAATTGGGTGGTGTCCGCCGCCGCGCTCCTGCTGGCTGCCGGCCTGGTTGGCGGCGCCGACGTCCGCAGCTTCGACGGCGCGCTCGCCGTGGCAGCCGTCGTGGCTGTCCTCAACGCGGTCCTCCCGCCCCTGATCGCCGCCCTACGGCTCCCGTTCACGGCGGTCATCGGCTTTCTGCTGGTGCTCGCCCTCGACGCAGGGATGCTCCTTCTGGCAGCCGATATCGCGCCCGACCAGCTGCATGTCGATGGCTTCGGCTCGGCGCTCGCAGTCGGGCTGGTCGCCTCGGCGGTGAGCACTGCCATCGGCGCGATCGCCGGAATCGACGACGACGACGCCTACACGCTGCGGGTCGCGCGGCGGGCATCTCGGCGCATCGGGCAGCCGATCGCCACCGACGCGCCCGGGATCCTGTTTCTCGAGATCGACGGGCTCGCGGCGCCCGTGCTGCGACGCGCGATCCGCGACGGGAACACGCCGAACATGGCGCGCTGGCTCGCCGATGGCAGTCACGGCCTGACCGAGTGGGAGACCGACCTCTCCTCGCAGACGGGCGCGAGCCAGGCCGGGATACTTCTGGGCGACAACGACGACATCCCGGCGTTTCGGTGGGTCGACAAGGTCTCCGGTCGGGTGGTCAGCTGCTCCAACCCCGACGATTGCGCCGCGATCGAGGCCCGGCTCTTCAGTGGAGCGGGCCTGCTCTCGGAAGGCGGGACGAGCCGCGGCAACCTGCTCTCGGGCGGAGCCGACGCGGCCATCCTCACCGTGAGCCGCCTGGCGGAGGAGAGGCGGGCGAACCCCGGCTACCGCGCCTTCCTGGCCAACGGTTCGAACGTCACACGAACGCTCGTGCTCTTCGTCTGGGAGGTGTGCCTCGAGCTCCTGGCCGCGGCGAGGCAGCGCCGGCGTGACGTCATTCCACGCGGGCACCGCGGCGGCGTCTACCCGTTGCTGCGGGCGGGTATGTGCGTCTGGGTCCGGGATGTCGTCGTCTTCTCGGTGCTGCAGGACATGTTCCGCGGCGTCCCCGCCGTCTACGCCACCTTCGCGAGCTACGACGAGGTCGCTCACCACTCGGGGCTCGAGCGCCCCGACACCCTCGAGGCCCTACGCAAGCTCGACCAGCGCCTCGCGATGATCGAGCGGGCGCGTCGGCACGCGCCGCGTCCGTACGAGATCGTCGTTCTCTCCGATCACGGCCAGACGCAGGGCGCCACCTTCCGCCAGCGCAACGGCTACGGCCTGGCCGACCTGGTCGAGGAGACGCTCACCGGCGCGGACGTGGACGCCATCGAAGCTCGCGACGAGAATGCGACAGGCGTCACTCGCGCGCTGGACGAGGCGACGGGGCGGCCGGATCGGACGGTCCTGCGTGAGCAGGACGACGTCCGCGGGAACCAGGTCGTCGTGCTCGGCTCTGGGAATCTAGGGCTGATCTACCTGACGAGCAGCCCGTACCGTGTGACGCTCGAGGAGATCGAGCAGCGCCATCCCGCACTGATCACGGCGCTATGTCGACACCCGCACGTCGGCTTCGTGCTGGCCCGTTCGGCCGAGCATGGTGCGGTCGCGCTCGGGAGGCACGGCACCCGCCGCCTCTCCGACGGCATGGTGGACGGTGACGACCCGCTCGCCCGCTTCCCGCCCAACGCCGCACGCCACCTACGGCGCGCCGACGGCTTCCCCCATGTCGCGGACCTGATCGTCAACAGCTTCTACGACCCGGTGACCGACGAGGGATGCGCCTTCGAGGAGCTGATCTCGTTCCATGGCGGCCTGGGCGGCGCGCAGACGCGTCCGTTCATCCTCCACCCAGCGCGCCTTCGACCGCCCCCTGAGCCGATCGTCGGTGCGGAGGCGGTGCACCGCCTCCTGCGCGATTGGCGATCGAGGTGCAACGGGACGTTGTCGCAGACCCCGTTCACCTGACTGACGCGGCAGCCCGGTCTGCCGGGTGGGCTAGAGCGTGGCGGAGAAGTACTCGAGCGCGAGACCGGGAGCGTCGAAGAAGTAGATGCTCCCAGGTCGGCGGTCAGGTGCGGATGGCGCTGGGGCGGGTCAGCGCCCAGATCACCCAGACGTCGAGCGCTATGACGAGGATCGCCCAGAACGGGTAGTACGGGATGAAGAAGAAGTTGGCGATCGCGCTGAGCGTCGCGAGGAAGATCGCCGTGATTCCGGCCCATGCCTGGCGGCCGAACAGCCCGAACCCGGTGATCACCAGCAGCAGGCCGATGAGGAGGTGCAGCCAGCCCCAGGCCGAGACATCGAGATCGAACGCGTACTCGCGCCCGATGACGAAGAAGTCGTCCTCGAAGATCGCCGCAAGCCCCGCGACCATCTGGAACACGCCGATCATCAGCAGCATGACCGCGGCGAACACGATCCCCCCGGCGGCCCACCCCGACAGTTGCGGCTCTGGATCTCGACCCGGATCGATGTTCGCGTTCATGAGGTCCTCCTGTTAGGCGATTGCTAGCTAGGGGTCCGTGGGGTGAATCAGTGGTAGACGTCGTCGGTGAGCGCAGCAGGCTGCGCCACTCGTCGACTGTCTCGATCGTGCGATCGGGTGTCAAACCAGCGTGCCAGCGTTCCGGGGTGTGGTGTGCATCACTCTGGCGCTGGTCCCCGCGGGACGCAGCGACGGCTCACCTACCTGCCCGAAGGCCCGGAAAGCGCGACTAGCGCTGCGACTCAGGTGCTTTGTTCCCAACTCGGGCGACTGAAGCGGCGCGGGTACGCCTATTCCAGAGCCGCCGACGAGCTAGCCGCGATCGACGAGGCTCGTGCCGAGCTTGCGGCTGGCGAGCCGAGCGGGGCTGGGAGGTGACTGGCATCGACGTCGTCGAGAAGGCGCTGCGCCGTGCCCGGGAGCGGGTGGGGGAGGCGGGGGTCGAGGTGCAGCTGGTGCAGGGCGACGTGACCGCACTGCGGCAGGCGGGCATCGGCGCCGGCTTCCGCTTGCTGGTGGACACCGGCACCTTCCACGGGCTCACCGACGCCCAGCGCGAGGCGATGGGCCGGGAGGTGAGCGCGGTCGCCGCCCCGGACGCCACGGTGATCCTCGATTGCTTCGCGCCCCGTCGCAGGGGCCCGCTGCCGCGCGGCGCCAGCCGTGCCGACGTGCAACGCGCCTTCCCCGGATGGGAGATCGCCGGCGTCGAGGTGGCCGACACGGAGCCCGACCCGATCGCGCGGCTCTTCAAGTTCGAGGAGAGCTTCTACCGCCTGCGCCGGGAGGGGCGCTCGCGGTGAGGTAAGCGCGAATGTCGGGAGCGTCTTGGGTCCGGCCGAGGGTCTCTGCGCTCGTTGCGCTGTTGGGCGTCGTCGTCCTCGTTGTGACGGTTCTGGACAGCGTCTCGACGAGAGTCGCGACTCGTTGCGCGACCGCGTCGAGATCGCGCTCGATCTCGAAGTCCCAGACGCGCTCGACTGCCCATCCGAGCTCCGCGAGCTCGCGGTCGACCCGGCGGTCTCGCTCCACGTTCCGCGCGATCTTGCGGTCCCAGTAGTCGCCGGAGCGCCCGGGCCTATGCTTGCTCGGATGCCCGTGCCAGAACGCGCCGTCGACGAACACGGCGGCTTTCCGGGCCGGCCAGGCGAGATCGGGCTTTCCCGGTGCGCGCCGGTAGTGGCATCGCCAGCCGCGCACTCCGATGGCATAGAGGGCCTTGCGCAGCCGGACCTCGGGCCTCGTGTCGCGGCTCCGGACCGCTGCCATGATCCGGCGGCGTTGCTCCGGTGTGCGGGTGTCGGCCATGCTACGCGCCAATCGTAGGGCCGGAGTCTCGGTCCGCCGACGGTAGCCGACGAAGGAATGTCCGCCGCGACCGACAGGATTCGCGCGTGGCGAAGCGGCGCGAGGCAGAGCAACAGCACGGGCTCCAGAGCCGCGTCTACGTTCCGATCCTGCGCGAGCTGGTTCGCCGCTTCCGCGAACCGGGCGCGCAACGGGTCGAGTTCACGGTCCGCGACGTGCGCCAGGTCGCCGACGACCTCGGGATCGAGATCGGCAACGCGCCCGATCTGGTCTACAGGATGCGGGCACGGACCCGGCTACCCGACGACATCCTCGACATGGGGTTCACGATCCTGCGCGGCGTGGGCCGCGGCCGCTACGCCCTGGAGGTCGGTGGCGAGGCCCTGGTCCACCTTCCCGAGCACGAGATCCTCGACCACAACGACCAGACGCCGTTGCCGGTCAGGCGCCTTCTCCCCGAGAACCTGGTGGATCTGGACGAGCAGGGGCTGCTCACGATGGTGAGCTACTGCAAGCTGCTCGACCACTTCACCGGCCTGACCGTCTACCGGCTGCGCTCGCATGTGCGCAAGTCGGTGCCGAACGTCGGTCAGGCCGAGCTGGATGAGATCGACGTCGGAGTCGCGATGCGCGACGACGACGTCCCGGTCGTGTTCCCGATCGAGGCCAAGGCCGCGGACGAGGTCGTCAACCGCGTGCAGATCGCCACCGCTGTGGCCTACTGCCAGACCTACTTCCCCGGCCACCAGATCAGGCCGATCGTCGTCAAGCTGACATACGACGGAGTCATGCACTTCCTCGAGTTCCGCCCGACCACCGCGTTGGCGGGACTACGGGCGGTCAATTCGTGCGGCTATCGACTCAACCCGTCGAAGAAGCAGCTCGAGCTGGTTCGCGAGACTCGGGCGACGCTCGACCGGGAGGCCGTCGAGCCGCCGCGGATCGAGTTCAGCGAAGCGGAGGACTCCAGGTGAGCGCGCCGGTCTGCGTCGACCTCTTCTGCGGCGCGGGCGGGCTCTCGACGGGCCTGCTCGACGCGGGCGTCGCTGTGCGGGTCGGGATCGACAACGACGCTCCTAGCGTCGAGACGTTCGAGTTGAATCACCGTCCCCGGGGCGCCAGGGGCGTACGGGCCGACGTGAAGGCGATGACCGGCGCCGATCTGCGCGAGCTCGCCGGCGGGCCGATCGACCTCCTGGCCGGGGGCCCGCCGTGTCAGCCGTTCAGCGTGGCGGGGCGACGGCGCGGGCTCGACGACATCCGCGGCGACCTCATCTTCGAGTTCGTGCGGCTGCTGGCCGAGTCCGAGGCCGAGGCGTTCGTGTTCGAGAACGTCCCCAACCTCGCCACCGTCGGTGGCGGGGAGGTCGTGGCGACGCTCAAGCGGACGCTCGCCGAGGCCGGCTACTCGGCCACCGACGCGACGCTCTTCGCGGCCGACTACGGCGTCCCGCAGATGCGCAAGCGGCTCTTCGTCGTAGGCGCTCGAGACCGAGAGATATCGATGCCGCCGGAGGCTACTCACGGGGTCGAGACGTCTCTCTTCGGCGTGAGCCCGTACGTGACCGCGTCCGAGGCGTTGGATGACCTACCCGACGTCGAGGGGCCGGAGGCCGACGCGACCCCCAACCACGAGCCCACCTTCCACGGCGAGCAGATGCTGGAGGTCTTCGCGACGTTGGAGCCGGGCAAGCGCGACCCGAAGTCTCGCCACGACCGCCTGCATCCGGATCGTCTCGGCTACACGCTGAGGGCCGGGACAGGCAACTTCTCGCCCCTTCGGCCCGTCCACCACCGCTACGACCGCGTCGTCAGCGTGCGCGAGTGCGCACGGCTCCAGTCGTTCCTCGATACGTTCATCTGGCCCGACACGATGGCGAGGCTCCAGCAGTACCGCCAGGTCGGGAATGCCGTCCCTCCGTTGCTCGCGAAGGCTGTGGCCCGGCACATGGCCGAGACGATGGAGTGGACGCTGGACCCCGCCCGCTTCCGCGTCGACGAACCGCCGGCGAGCGCTCACCTCAGTCTCGCTGAGCGCATCGAGCGTCGGCAGCGTTTCATGCGCGGCGGCGCCGCGCTCGTGCGCGCGAAGACCGCCGCCTGACGAAGCGCATAAGCAATACAAGCGCGGCTGTATGATACGGCGATGCCTGCAAAGCCGCCCGGCCTCATCGGTCGTGACCGCGAGTGGAGCGCGCTCGAGCGGTTCGCCGAGCGGGGGCAACGCCTGGCGGTCGTCTATGGCCCACGCCGGGTCGGTAAGTCGTTCCTGATCGATGCCCTCTGCGAGGCGGCCGGGGGATTTCGCTATCAGGCGATCGCCGGGGTTGCCGGCACGCAGCTCGCCGACTTCGGACGCGAGCTGGGCGACAGGCTCGGCGCCGGGCCGCTGCGCCTCGACGGCTGGGCGGACGCGCTCGATCGCCTGGCGCGCGTCGAGGCGCCGCTCGTGGCGCTCGACGAGCTGCCGTACCTGATCGAGGTGACGCCGGAGCTGCCCAGCCTGCTTCAGCGATACGTCGATGGCAAGGCCGGCCCCTCCCTGATCCTGGCCGGCAGCGCGCTGTCGGTGATGAGCCACCTCGTCGACGCGCGGGCGCCGCTGCATCGCCGCGCCGGCGCGGTCGTCGTTCCCGCTCCGCTCGCCGGGGCGGACCTGGCGGCGCTCTGGGAGACCCGCGATCCGCTCGCCGCGCTCTGGATCGACGCGGCGCTGGGTGGCCTCCCCGGCTACCGGCCGCTCGTAGCGCCGCCCGGCCACGACCTTGATGCGTGGATGTGCGAGGAGCTGCTGGCGCCCGGCTCGCCGCTGCTCGACGCCGCCGAGGCCGACCTGGCGGGCGTGGCGGACCTGCCGGCGCTGCGCGGTCCCTACCGCGCGATCCTCGGCGCGATCGCCGCCGGGGAGCGGAGCTTCAGCGCCATCTGCCGAGTCGCCGGCCTGCCCACCAGCGCGCTCAGCCGGCCGCTGGCCGCCCTCCAACGAGCCGGGCTGGTCGAGCGCGTCCCCGATCCGCTGCGCGCGCGGCGAGATCGCTACGAGCTCGCCAACCCGCATCTACGCCTGTGGCTCGCGGTCATCGCCCCGAACGGCTCCCGCCTCCAGGCCGGCGGCGCCCGCCAGGTCTGGGCGCGGTTCGGCGAGACGGGTTGGCGCTCGCAGGTGCTCGGCCCGCGCTGGGAGGCCGTTGCGCGGGCTCACGTCGCCGGCGGCGGCGCAGACCACCGTCTCGGCGCGGTCGACGTCGTCGGGGTGACGACGGTTTCCGACCGCACCGCCAGGCGCAACCACGAGGTCGACCTCGTAGCGATGCGGAACGGGCGGATCGTCGCGATCGGCGAGGCGAAGCTGCGGGCGCTCGGCGCCGCGGACCTCGACCGCCTGCTCCGGATCAGGGCGCTGCTGGACGCCGCCGATGCGTCGATCGTGCTCGCCTCGGCGACCGGCGTCGAGCCGGCCGTCGCCGCCCGATCCGACGTGATCGCGATCGAACCGGCCGACGTCTACGGCGAGCTGGAAAGCGGCACCCAGCCCGGGCCATAGGCCTTGCAAAGCCACATGGCCCCGGATAGGCTGCCCCCGACTGTCGCACGCCGGGTGGGGTTGCCCTTCGTGCGATGGCTATGCACCGACTTGGAGGGTTCATGCCTCGCCCCCGTTCCTTGATGGACAGCGTCGTGCTCGGCTTCCTCGCCGAGCGCCGCGGCTACGGCTACGAGCTCGGCAAGCGGATCGGCGCCCGGATGGGGCCGGGCTGGCAGTTCAACCCGTCCGGGATCTACGCGTCGCTCGATCGGCTCGAGGAGCGGAACCTGGTTCGGCACGAGCAGCGCGAGTCTCGGGTGAGCTCGCCGCGCAGCCGCGAGCGGACCGTCTACAGCGCCACCGAGGAGGGCGTGTCGGAGTTCGAGCAGTGGCTGCGCAGCGCGGTGCGCAAGGAGCCGGTCCGCATGGACGTGCTCGCGCGGATCGCTGTGTCGCGGCCCGAGCATGCCGGGCTGCTGCTCGAGGCCCTCGACGGCTACGAGCGCGAGTGCCTGGACATGATCGCCGGCACGACCGGGCACGACTCCGGCGACCTGGCGCCGTGGGATCGGCTGATCGACGAGGGGGTGCGCGAGTCGGTGCTGCAGCACCTGCGCGCGGAGCTGACCTGGGTCAAGTCGATGCGCCGGCGCATCGAGGCGTTCGGCGAGTCCGGATAGGTAGTCGCCATGGCGCTGCTGTCGTTCGAGCGGGTGCGCAAGTCCTATCGACGCGCCGGCGTCGTGTTCGACTCGTTCGACCTCGAGGTCGAGGCCGGCGACTTCGTCGGCGTGTGGGGAGAGCGCCGCTCGGGCAAGTCGACGCTGCTGCGGCTGGCCGCCGGCATCGAGTCACCCGACGCCGGCGTCGTGCGGTTCGACGGGCGCGACCTCGCCGACATGCCGGAGAGCGAGCGGTCGAGGGTGCGGCTGCGCGAGATCGGCCTGGCGGCCACGTCGACCGACAACAACGCGCTGCTGGCCGACCGCAGCACCAGCGTCGTCGAGCACGTCGCGCTGCCGCTGATCTTCCGCGGCCTCGGTCACGGCGAGGCGTCGAAGCGAGCGCACCGCTACCTAAGGATGGTCGGAGTGGCCGAGTGCATCGACGCCGCCCCGTTCGAGCTGAGGGCGGGCGAAAGCACGCGGGTGGCGCTTGCCCGTGCGCTCGTGCGCGAGCCGCGGCTTCTCCTCGTCGACGAGCCGGCGATCACGCACAGTCCCGGCGAGCGCGAGTCGATCCGCGAGCTTCTGCACCACCTCTCTCGCGATCTCGGGCTGGCGGTGCTCGTGGCCTCCGAGGAGGTGACGATGATGGCCGGCGCGCCGCGGATCCTCTCCGTCGGCGACGGCAGGGTGATCTCGAGCCAGCCAGGTGCGGTCGTCGTGCCGTTCCCGCGGGCGAAGCTGGCCAGCGGCGAGGCGTCGGAGCCCTGACGCTCGGCCTGGCAGCCGCCGGATGATCGTGCGCGTCTGCGAACTGCGGCTCCGGGCGCTCCTGGGCTTCTACCTCGCGCGCGTTCGCCAGAACCCGGTGCAGGAGATGCTCGCCGGCGCGGGCATCGCTGTCGGCGTCGCTCTCGTCTACGCCGTGCTCGTCTCGACGAGCAGCATCACGGGGGCGGCTGCGCAGGTCGTCGACGGCATTGCGGGGCGCGCCTCCCTTCAGCTCACGGCGCGCTCGGACGGTGGCTTCTCCGAGCGGCTGGCCGAGAGAGCGGAGCGGGTGGCCGGCGTACGTCGCGCGGTGCCGTTGCTGCGGTCGAACGTCACGCTGGTGGGCCCACGCGGGCGGCGCTCCGTTCAGCTCCTGGGCTCCACGCCGGAGCTGGCGACGCTCGGCGGGAAGCTGACCCGGAACTTCGGGCCGGCAGGGCTACGGCTCGCCGGAGGGGTCGCCATCCCGGAGGGGGTCGCCGAGTCGGTGGGCGGCTCGTCGGGCGGAGCGCTCCAGCTGCGGGCGGATGGAGCCAAGCGCAGGGTGCCGATCGTCGTCCTCAGCGACGAGGTCCTGGGCTCGTTGGCCAGCACGGGGTCCGCGCTGGCTCCGCTGTCGCTCGCGCAGGAGATCAGTCGTCGATCGGGGCGTCTGTCGCATGTGCTGGTCGAGACCGAGCCCGGACAGGGCGACCGAGTGCGTCGCGGCTTGGAGCGGATCGCCGGCAACCGGGTCGACGTGTCCGGCGCCGACGCGGAGTTGGCGGCCCTGCGCCAGGCTGCGAAGCCGAACGAACAGTCGACCCGCCTGTTCGCGGTCGTCGGATTCCTACTGTCTCTCAACGCGATGCTGTTCACGGTCGCCGAGCGGCGGCGGTTCGTCGCGGCGCTGCGACTGGAGGGCGCGTCGCCGAGGCAGGCCCTCGCCGTCATCGTCTTCGAGGCCGTCGCGCTCGGAGCCATGGCGTCGATGGTGGGGTTGGCGCTCGGTGAGGTGCTCTTGCGCCTGCTGTTCGGTGATGCGCCCGACTACCTGACCTTCGCATTCCCGGTCGGGACGGAGAGGATTGTGACGCCCTCGATAGTGGGGCTCGCGCTCGGCGGCGGGATGCTCGCCGTCCTGCTGGTGTCGCTGCGTCCCGCGTTGGACCTCCGGTCGGGGGTCTCGCTCGATGCCGTCAATCGCGATCGAACCGAGCCCGGCGAGGCGATCGGGGCAGGTGCCGCGCGGCGATTGCTGTGGCTCGCCGTCGGGCTGCTCGCGCTGACCACTGCGATCGCAGTCGCGGTGCCCGCGGCGACCGTGATCGGTGGCGTGACGCTCGTGATCGTCGTGCTGCTCGTGATACCGGCGACCTTCAGCGCGGTCACGGACCGCCTCGGCCGCCTCGCCCGGTCGACGCGCCGCCTCAACATGCTCGCGGTCGCGCTGATGGAGCTCCGTGCGACCAACACGCGATCCGTGGCCCTGACGGCGGTCGCGGCGCTCGCCGTCTATGGGAGCGTGGCCATCGGGGGGGCGCGGCAGGACATCGTGCGCGGGCTGGACAGCCATACCCGCCAGTGGCTGTCCAACGCCGACGTCTGGGTGACGACGGGTGGGCAGGACCTGATGACCAACAGCTTCACCGCGCCTTCGGGGCTCGCCAGGCTGAGGCAAGCCGCTGGCGTCGAGGCGGTCCGGCTGCATCGCGGCGGCTTCCTGAACATCGACGGACGACGGATCTGGCTGATCGGGCGTCCCGCCGGCGACCGCACGATGATCCCAGCCAGCCAGATGCTGGAGGGGGACATCGAGCTGGCCACCGCACGGTTGCGAAGCGGCGGATGGGCAACCGCCTCGGCCGCCGTCGCCGAGGAGCGCGGCATAGAGATCGGCGACCGCTTCAGCTTCCCGACGCCGACGGGCGACGCGACGTTTCGGCTGGCGGCGACCACGATGAACTTCGGCTGGATCCCGGGATCGATCACGATCAACGGCCGCGAGTACGTCGATGCGATGGGTACGGCGGCACCGTCGGCCATCGAGGTCGACCTCGCGCCGAGAGTGGCGGCCGCGGAGGGCAAGCGCATGGTGTCTCGGGCGCTCGGTCCCGAGGCGGGGCTGACGGTCCAGACTCGCGGAGAGCGCGAGCTGCAGTACTACGAGTTCGGGCGGGAGGGGGTCGCTCGCCTCGACCAGCTGGCAAGGCTGCTGCTGCTGGCCGCGGCGCTGACCATCCCGTTCGCCCTGGCCGCAACGCTGTGGAGGCGCCGACCGCCGCTGGCCTCGCTGAAGGTGCAGGGCGCGCGGCGCATGCAGCTCTGGTTGGCCATGCTCTTCGAGACGGGGCTGCTCGTGACGGTCGGTTGCGTGGTCGGGGCGATCCTCGGGATTTACGGCCAGCTCCTCGCTGGTCGGTTTGTGCGCGAAGCCACTGGATTCGCCGCTCCGTTCACGGTCGAGCCGGGCCAGCTGCTGATGGCAGTGGGGCTTGTCGTGGGAGTAGCGCTGGCGGCCAGCGCGGTACCGGGCTACGTTGCCGCCACCGTTCCGGCTCGAGCGAGCTTTCGAGAGTGACGCCCGGCCGCCCGTCGACCTAGAGCCGACTGCGCCGACGTCCCGCAACCACGTCCCTGAGGCTCTCGACCCACCCCGCTCGGCGGCCCTCCGACGGGACGAGTGGCGAGTAGCCGCGCAGGCTCAGCCAGGCGGAGACGGCCGTCTCGACGAGCCCCGACCGGAGGTCGTCGAGCGTCACCTCAGGCTGGCGCGCTGTGCGCTGCTCATTCACGTCCGGCTCGAGGGTCTCGGTGAGCACTGCGTCGATCTCGGCCAAGAGCGGTGGCGACAGGAGGCACAGAACCGGCTGGCGCTCGGCCTGTCGCCGTGCCGGCACCGCCTGTCGTGGGCCAGAGCTTGCCCGCATGTCCGCGACCGCCTGGGACCCGCCGACCTCGGTCCAAGGGCCGTTGCGGCGGCGGCGCCTCAGTCCATCGACAGACGCGGTGGCTGCGACTTCGACGGCGGCCGAGCGTAGGGCGGTCAGCTCGGGCCCGCGCGCGACCGGCGCGCTGCCGCGGTGTTGCGAGCGTCGGCGAAGCTCCTCGAGCGTCCGATCGAGGCGAGCCAGGCAGTCGCTCGTCATCGCCAGCGCGCAGGCCGTGCTCTCGGCCGGCCGCGGTGAGCGGAGGGCATCGAAGCGCCTGACGATTGCCGCATCCCAGGTGTCGAGCATGGAGGTTTCGATGGTTCTTCCAACCGCGCATTGCCGGCACCGCCGCTCACCGGCACACCCGTCGGCGAGTGCGTGGGCGAGGGTCCGACGTGAGTCACGGTATGGGGATGAGCACACCGCCGCCAGGCCTCTGGACGACTATTCAAGGGAAGGCAGGTCGCACGTCCTGCAATCTCGGTGGGGGTGCCGATAGCTGCGTATGACTAGTCGATTAAAGCCATAGACACGCCGCCGATGCCGTCATAGATTGTCCTTGCTCGAAGCGATGGAGCTGAGTGCCACGGAGGGAGGCCGTCCTGCGTGAGACGCATCGCCCCGATCGCCCAGCGCCGGCGACGGGCTGGCCCCAACCCTCCGGGGCGCCGGTCGCCGGCCGCGAGCATCGCCGGTCCCGGCCCGTGACTGCCAGCGACTCACAGACGACGGACGTGCGACGCCAGCGATGAGCGAGGCGGCGGCCGAGCCGTGGCGGGACGAGATCGTCGCCGCCTACCACGCGGGCAGTAAATCGAGCGCGGACGCGTTCGACACGATCACCGTCACATTCGACGGCGAGTACCTGCGCTACTTCGATCGCGCGCTCGACGGCATGTGCCTCGCAGACGAGCGCCTACCCCGTCCGAGCGCGGCGGTGCGCGCGCTCATGCGCTCAGCCGCCGTCAGCGTCGTCGCGGGAGCCTTCGTGATGAGGCGTACCGTCGAAGTCATCGGCGACGACGGCGGCGCGGCCGACGCGATGACCGGCAACCTGGAGAACATCCTCCTCGGCGGCCTGGTGCAGCGCGTGTCGCCCACCAGGCGAGAGCGACTCGCGGCCGTCGAGCTGCGACTCGCGACCAGCTGCGTGCGCGACATCGACGCGGAGGTGCGCAGCCTCGCCGTCGCGCACATGGCGCGGGTGGACGTCGAGTCCTACCTCGGCGAGGAGTTCGACGATCTGCGCTCGGCGTTCGTCGAGGCGAGCATGCTGACCTGGCTGATTTGGCGCGGCCTGGTGGCAGAGGAAGCCGTCCCGTCCACGGACACCTACGCCCAGCTTGCTCGCGAGCACGGGAACCGCCGCAGACCGACGTTGCCGGCCTCGGTGAAGCGCGTGCTGGGTCGGCTGTGAGGCGGAGCAGCGCATGGGTGCGTAGCCTTTGGCAGTAGTCTGTCATTGTAGCCAAACACTGCACGCTGCTATCTTTGCAAGGCAATGGCATCTTTGCCAAAGACTGCATCCGCTGGGCCGAGCGGGACCGCGCGTCTTCTCGAAGCGATCGAACGCCGGGGCCAGGCGACCGTGGCAGAGCTTGCCGAGGAGGCGGGCTTGTCGCGGCGTGCGGTGTCCGCTGCGCTGACGAGGTTGGTTGCCTCTGGACAGGCCCACCGGCTGGGGCGTGGGTTGGTTGCGCGACCTGACCATCGCGGCCGACCGGCGGAGGTTCGGGTCGGTCCGGACGCAGACCGCGTGGTCGAGGCGCTTGGGCAGGCTGGCGTGGCTGCGTTGCTGTCGGGCTATGACGTGCTCGCGTCGTTCGCGAACCAGCTCCCGGTTGCGTGGCCGCATCTTGTGATCGTCGATCGCGGCTCCGGTGAGTGGGCAGCCGACGTGTTGCGGGCCGCAGGCTTCGTGCCGATCCTCGAGCCGAATCGCGATCAGCTGGCACTGCTGGCGGATCTTCGCCAGGACGGACTGGTGATCTTGCGCGAGCGCTCCATCTCTGCCGATGCGCCGAGCATCCGGTCGGTCGAGGAGGCATGGGTCGATCTCGCGGCCGAGCAGCGGGCCGGCTATCCGATCGCGTCTGGCGATCTCTCCGGCCTCCTGCTCGGGCTTGCCGATGCCGGCGTGTCGTGGACGCGCCTGGTGCGCGCCGCCCGCCGGCGGTCGCTGCCCCTGCGCCTGGATCCCCACGCCTCACCAGTGCCGCTCGCGCCCGAGCCGAACGGCGACGACGCGCCGCTCGCGCGGCTCATCCCGAGCCGATGAGCCCGTCGGGCGACATCGACTACTCGGTCTTCGATGGCCTGCTCATCCATCCAGTCGATGTGTTCAAGCCAGCGACCGTCAAGGCGCGATTCCGGCCGCATGGGGCGGCCAGATCTACGACGGCCTCCCGCGGCGGCTGCTGACGATCGAGATCAGCCTGCTCGCAGGCGCGGAGCTTCCAACCGAGGCACTGCACGGCGAGGTCTTCGGGCTGCGATTCGCCGGGCCCGGCGTCGGGCTGACCAGGGGAGCGCTCATCGGCGACAAGCTGCTGACCCTCGGCCCGAACACCACCGGCATCCGCAACGCCCACGATCGCATCGCCCGGCAGCTCTACGACCTCGACCACCTCACCGCAGACGGCTTGGGCGTCGCGGAGCTGCGCGATGCGGCCACCACGGCCAGCTATCTCGCTCCGCTCGAGGCGGCTCACCGAGGACTCGACCTACAGGCACTCACAGCCTTGGAAGACGCGATCGCCTCGGCGGTGGCATGGGGCCAACTCGGTCTCCCCAGCGGTCCAGACAAGGCGGTCGTGCGAGAGATCCGCGCCTGGCAAGGTGCCAACGTCCCACTCGACAAGCAGCTGGGAACCACGGGATGGGCAACGCGCGCACTGCGCGTGAGCATGGTCGCCGACGCGGTGCGCGTTGCCTGCGAAGAGGCCCCCGCGGCCGGCGCACGGCGCTATCGCGACCAGCGTGCCCTTCTGCAACGGTCCCGCCCGGCGCAGCGCGCGATCGCACAGCAGCTTGGGGCCCACATCGGCAACGGCGCGAACGCTCTCGCCTCGGGCGACCCGACACGTACATGCATGCTCGGTCTTCACCACCTCGGCGGCCAGGCCGTAGCGGAGCTGGTTCGGCAGGCGCCGGACGGTTGAGGGCGAACCGGTCCGAGCAGGCCCGGGCCCCGGGGTCACGCGCTCAAGCTTGCGTTCGCCGCTGCCGATACACGTCGAACACCAGAGCTGGTTCTCTCGACTCAAGCACCCTCGCCGCGAGGCGGGTCCGCAGGGCCACGGGACTCCACCGGAGTTCGCCGTGACCGCCGAAGGACCGCCACCAGGCCGATAGCTCCCACTCAGCGGCCGATGGCGACCGAGGAACGTTGTCCGGGCTGCTCGCTCATGCAGGGAGGACTCGATGTCCAACCCGATCCACCTCCGGCGCGCTCGTCGTGCCGCAACCGCGCTCAGCGTCGGACTGGCGTGCGCGTTCCTTCCGGCAGTGGCACAGGCCCAGGTCGTCGATCTCGGCACGGCCGGGTCCTTCGTCGTGCTCGGCGGCGCCAGCGTCACGAACACCGGGCCGTCGGTGCTCAACGGCGACCTCGGGGTCTCGCCCGGAACGTCGCTGACCGGATTCGGCTCGCCCGCCGTCGTCAACGGAGCGACCCACAACAACGACGGCGTCGCCAGCCAGGCCCAGCTCGACCTCGCGACCGCCTACGACGCCGCCGCCGCGCAGCCCGTGCTGCCGGCTGACGACCTGACCGGCACCGACCTCGGCAACCGGACATTGACGTCAGGCGTCTACCGCTACAGCTCCAGCGCTCAGCTGACCGGCGCGCTCACGCTCGACGCCGAGGGTAACCCCGACGCCGAGTTCATCTTCCAGATCGGCTCGACGCTGACGACCGCCTCGGCGAGCTCGGTGGTGCTGATCAACGGCGCCTCGCCGTGCAACGTCTACTGGCAGATCGGCACCTCGGCGACGCTGGGCACCACGACGGCGTTCCAGGGCAACGTGATGACGCTCGCCGACATCTCGCTCAACGACGGCGCGACCGTGATCGGGCGTCTGCTCGCCCGCACCGCCGGGGCGGTCACGCTGATCAACAACGTCCTCACCCGCCCAGAGTGCGCGACGGAGTCGACGCCGGCGCCCGACGCCACGCCGCCCGCGACGGACGGCGACGACACAGCCCTCACCCCCGCCCAGATCAGGGCGAGGCGGATCGCCCGTGCGCGAGCACGCGCCAGGGCCGCTCGCCAGGGACGAGCCAGGATGAAGCGCGCGCGGCGCAACTCCTGCACCGACGGCTTCAGGGCGATCGTTCGCGGTCGCCGGATCGCGCGCGTCGTCTTCCGCCTCGACGGCAGGCGCATCTCGAGCCGCCGTAACTCGCCGTTCCGAGTGCACATCCCGGCGACACGCGGCGGTCACCTCGTCAGGGCGCGCGTCACGTTCAAGGACAAGACGCGGGCGAAGACGATGACGATGCGCTACCGCGCCTGCGCGGCGCAGCTGCTGCGCCCGCGCCGCGGACCGTCGCAGTACACCGGATGACCGATCGCACCCGCCCCGTCGCGCGCTCCTCCGGCTTCTGCCGGGGGAGCGGGGCGTTGGCGCTGGGCCTGCTCGCGGGAGCGGTCGGCTGCTTGGCCGTCGCACCTGCCGCTCAGGCCGGCGCCGGCTCGGGAGCCGCCGCCAAGGTCGCGGCCAGCCAGCCGCTCGTCGCCCTCCAGGCGGGCCACGTCGCGCGCCGGCGACCGAGCCGACACGCCAGGCGGATCGAGCATGTCGCCGCGCGACGGCCGCTGACCGGCGTGCGGACCGTCCTGCCGGCGCTCGGAGGGCGCAACAAGCCCGGCTGGGTGCGCGTGCGCCTGCCGGGGCGGCCGAACAGCCATGCCGGCTGGATCCGCACCATCCACACGCGGCCGGCCGCGACGCTCTGGCACCTGTCGCTCGACCTCTCCAAGCGCCGCGTCACCGTGTGGCTCGCCGGCCGCGTCACGCGCCGGTTCGCCGCCGTGATCGGCACCGCCTCGACGCCCACCCCGCGCGGCCGCTTCTTCGTCGAGGAGGGCGTCGCGCTCGCCTCCTGGGATGCGGGCCGTCCGTACGCGCTGGCGACGAGCGCCCGCTCGAACGTCCTGCAGGAGTTCGCGGGCGGTCCGGGCCAGATCGCACTGCACGGCACCGCCGGCCTCGCCGGCGCGCTCGGCAGCGCGTCCTCCCACGGCTGCGTCCGGCTCGGCACCCGCGCCATCACCTGGCTCGCGCGCCGCATCGGCGGCGGCGTCCCCTTGTCGATCCGCCGCTGAGCGGCGAGTGGCCTGGTGAAGCGCTCGGTCGGGCCGTGGATCCGGTTGGCGATCGTCGGGCTCCGTGGACCCGATCCGCGGTCGGCGCGCGCCAGGTAGCGGTCCACGTGCTCGCGATCCACCATCTCGAGCACGACCGCAGCCCGATCGGCGCCAGCGGGTGGAGCGCGATGCGGCAGGCGGCTACGCCGGGTGGGCCTCGGCCCAGGCGACGATCTCCTTCGAGCCGTCGATCGCCTCGCCGTCGTCGGTCACCAGCGCGGGAATCCAGCTGCTGCCGGTCAGGCGCTTGACCTCGCGCCGGCCCTTGCTGCGGTTGAGCGCGTCGGGTAGCGCTCCCCAGCCATAGGAGCGGACGACCTCGGGGTCGTGGCCGGCGGCCCGCAGCGCCTCGTAGGCGTTGGCGCACGGGTGGCCGCCCGATCGCGGCGTCTTGAAGGTGCCGTAGCAGACGTAGAGCTTCATGGCGGGCGAGTCTACGCTCCCGCGCCGCCCATGACTGGCCAGCCAGCCAGTACGATGGCGCGGCATGCCCGGCAGCGGCGAGACCCCGGATCACGAGACCCCGATCGAGGACGAGCTGGTGCTCGAGCGCGAGCACTGGGTCGACGGGCCGCCGCACGCGCTGTTCAGGCGGATGCGGAGCGAGTGCCCGGTTCACTGGACCTCCGAGGTGACCGACTTCCCCGAGGTGGCGGGCTTCTGGTCGGTGACGACCGCGGACGACGTGCGTGCGGTCAGCCTCGACTGGAAGACGTACTCGTCCGAGCTGGGCGGGGTGGTCGCGATCGACGAGGTCTTCCCGATCGAGCTGTCCCGGGCGATGTTCATCGGCATGGACCCTCCCAAGCACGACCGCATCAAGGCTCTGTTCCAAGCGGGGTTCACGCCGAAGCGGATCGCGGCTCACGAGAGCGCGATCCGCGAGATCGCCGTCGGCGCGCTCGACCGGCTCGAGGGGCGCGAGACCTGCGACCTGGTCGCCGACGTCGCCCAGCCGGTCGTCTCGCGCGTGATCGGCAGCTTCATGGGCATCCCCGAGGAGGACGACCGCGCCTGGGCTGAGCTGATGAACATGGCGCTCGCGGCGGGCGACCCCGATTACAGCCCGGCCGGCGTCGAAGCGGTCGAGGAGGTCATCCAGGAGGCGATCCAGCAGATCTTCGCCCGCTGCGCCGCGTTGATCGCCGAGCGGCGCGAGCGCCCGACAGACGACCTGACCAGCGTCCTCGTGCACGCCGAGGTCGACGGCGAGAGGCTCGAGGAGCACGAGATCGTGATGGGCTTCTTCCTGCTCGTCGCCGCCGGCAACGACAGCACGCGGTCGACCTACGCCAGCGCCATGCGCGCGCTGATCGAGGATCCCGCCCAGCGCCAGCTCGTCGTCGACGATCCGTCGCTGATCCCCGGCGTCGTCGAGGAGGCGCTGCGGATGTTCCCCGCCTTCGCCCACTTCCGTCGCACCGCGACCGAGGACACCGAGCTCCACGGCCAGCGGATCGAGAAGGGCGACAAGGTCGTCATGTGGTACCCGTCCTCCAACCGCGACGAGACCCGCTACGAGGACCCCGACCGCTTCGACGTGAAGCGCAACCCCGTCCACCAGGCCTTCGGCGCCGGCGGCCGCCACTTCTGCCTCGGCGCGGCGCTGGCCCGTCTCGAGCTGAGGATCCTGCTCGAGGAGACCCTCGCGCGCTACCCGAACATGACCCTGGACGGCGAGCCGACCTGGGTCGAGTCCGCCTTCCTCAACCAGCTCAAGACGCTGCCGGTACGGCTCTCGGGGTAGGGACCGCAAACTGCGGGCAGCGCCAGCGTGGCGCTCGGCGGTCCGCGCGACGTGCGCAAGCGCTACCGGCTTCGCCGCAGACGTCTTCTGTGGGCTGCCGAAGAAGGACACTAGTAGGTGCCGAAAAGGACCACTAGCGACTGACGAACTGGTCCTTAATGGCTGACGTACGTCTGCCCGAGGTCTGGGATCGCGTTCGGCGGGCGGGTCGACGACGGGGCGCCGGCAGGCAGCTTCCTGCTCACCGGATCCGCCGTTCCGGACCCGCCTCCGACGCACTCGGGCGCCGGGCGGATCGTCTCTCTGCGCATGCGTCCGCTCACGCTCGCCGAGCGCCTGGGAAAGCTCGACGAGGTGCCGGCGTGGATCCCGAGCGCCAACCGGCTTCGCGAGCTTGGACAGGCGCCGAAGCACCAGCTCGCCGACCCTGCGGTGACTGCCCACCTGCTCGGCGCTCAAGCCTCGACGCTGCTCTCCGGGCAGAGTCCCGGTCCTGCGATCCCGCGCGAGGGCACGCTGCTCGGCGCGCTCTTCGAGAGCCTCGCGACCCTGTCGGTGCGCGTCTACGCAGGTCACGTTGAGGCGAGGACCAAGCACCTGCGAACAGCGCGCGGGCGCCGGGAGGTGGACCTCATCGTCGAGCGTCCCGACGGCCGCATCGTGGCGATCGAGGTCAAGTTGACGCAGGCGGTCTCGGACGATGACGTCAAGCACCTCGTGTGGCTGCGGGAGAAGCTGGGCGAGGGCGTGCTCGACGAGGTCGTCCTCACCACCGGCTCGCAGGCGTATCGACGCCGTGACGGCGTCGCCGTCGTCCCGCTTGCTCTGCTTGGCCCCTGACCGGCCGGGGAATGGGTCGTGAGGAGCTGTCGATTTCCTCGCGCCCCGTTCGACGTGGGAGTAGAAAGGTTCCTGACTACCCACGAGGAGGCAGCAATGAGGTTCATGGTTCTCGTCCCCGCCAGCCTGGAGTCCGAGGCTGGGCAGATGCCCAGCACGGAGCTGCTGGAGGAGATGACGAAGTACAACGAGGAGCTCGTCAAGGCGGGCGTGATGCTGGCCGGCGACGGCCTGCACCCGACGTCGAAGGGCGCCAGGGTCCGCTTCGAGGGGGGCGAGCGCACCGTCGTCGACGGCCCGTTCACGGAGTCCAAGGAGCTGATCGCCGGCTACTGGGTCTGGGAGTGCGCCTCGCGCGAGGAGGCGATCGAGTGGCTCAAGCGGGCGCCGTTCGACGGCGGCACGGAGGTCGAGCTGCGGCCGATCTTCGAGAACGACGACTTCGGCGAGGAGCTGACGCCGGAGCTGCGCGACGCCGAGGCGCGGATGCGCGAGCAGATCTCCGAGCGCGAGTAGCGCCGGTGGCGGCCTCGGCCACCAACCGCGCGATCGACGCCGTCTGGCGGATCGAGTCGGCCCGGCTGATCGCCGGGCTGACTCGCATCGTTCGCGACGTGGCGGTGGCCGAGGATCTCGCCCAGGACGCGCTCGTCGTGGCGCTCGAGCAGTGGCCGGAGTCGGGCATCCCGGACAACCCGGGCGCCTGGCTCATGGCCACCGCCAAGCACCGTGGCATCGACGCGCTGCGCCGCCGCGCGACGCTCGAGCGCAAGCAGGAGCTGATCGGGCACGAGCTGCGGATCCTCCAGCAGCTCGACGAGCACGATCCGTCCGCGCAGGTCGACGAGGTCGAGGACGACGTCCTGCGGCTGGTGTTCATGACCTGCCACCCCGTCCTCTCGCGCGAGGCGCGCGTCGCGCTGACGCTGCGCCTGGTCGGCGGCCTCTCGACGCCGGAGATCGCGCGTGCGTTCCTGGTATCCGAGGGGACGGTCGCGCAGCGCATCGTGCGCGCCAAGCGCACGCTCGCAGAGGCCCGGGTGCCGTTCGAGGTGCCCGGCCGCGACGAGCTTCCGGAGCGCCTGTCCGCGGTGCTCGAGGTGCTCTACCTCGTCTTCAACGAGGGCTACGCGGCGACCGCCGGCGAGCACTGGGTCCGCCCGGCGCTGTGCGAGGACGCCCTGCGTTTGGGGCGCATCCTCGCCGCGCTGATGCCGCGCGAGCCCGAGGTCCACGGGCTGCTCGCCCTGATGGAGCTGCAGGCGGCACGGCTGCGCGCGCGGGTGGGTCCGGATGGCGAGCCGGTGCTGCTCGCCGACCAGGACCGTGCTCGCTGGGACCACCTGCTCGTCCAACGCGGCCTCGCCGCGCTGCAGCGGGCCGAGGATCTCAGCGACGCCCTCGACGGGTACACGCTGCAGGCCGCGATCGCCGCCTGCCACGCCCGCGCTCGCAGCGTCGACGAGACCGACTGGCCGCGCATCGTCGCCCTCTACGACGGCCTCGCCGCGCTCACCGGCTCTCCGGTCGTCGAGCTCAACCGCGCGGTCGCGGTGACCATGGCCTTCGGCCCGGACGCCGGGCTCGAGATCGTCGACTCGCTCGCCGACGAGCCTGCGCTGCGCGGCTACCACCTGCTGCCCAGCGTGCGCGGCGACCTCCTCCTCCGCCTGGGACGAAGCGCCGAGGCGCGCGGCGAGCTCCTGCGCGCGGCCGAGATGTGCGACAACGAGCGCGAGCGCGAGCTGCTGCTCTCGCGCGCGGACGCCTGCGGCGCCTGATCGCGCCGACGGCCGCACGAGGACGATAATGCTGGCCGGATGCCGGCCTCCGAGTGGACCGATCGCGAGCATGTGGACCGCTACCTCGCCCGCGCGGACGAGTTCCCGCGGCGGCTGGAGGGGGAGAGCGTGCTGCTGGAGCACCTGCCGCGCGACGCCGGCCGCGTGCTCGACCTCGGCACGGGCGATGGTCGGCTCCTGGCGATGCTCCAGGCCGATCGCACTGAGATGCGCGGCGTCGGCGTCGACTGCTCGGAGCCGATGCTCGCGAACTTCGAGCACGTCACCTCGCCGACCGCGCGCCTGCACGAGTCGTTCTTCGAGGCGATCGGCGAGCGCGTCGAGGACGAGGACCCCTCCGACCGCCTGCTCGACGTCGAGACCCAGCTCGGCTGGCTGCGCGAGATCGGCTTCGACGACGTCGACTGCTACTGGAAGTGGCTCGAGATGGCGCTGCTGATCGGGGTCCGTACGCCGCGGTAGCCGCGGTAGGTTCTGTTCGATGTTGCTGTGGAGCCGGGAGGGAACGTAAGGTGTCGCAAGGGTGCGTGGAGCGTTGAACAGGGCGGGAGGCGGAGCCGCGCGGGTCGCGCGGGGCGTCTTGTGGGCAGCGTCGGGGCTCGCGGTGGCGGCGGTGGCCACCGGCTCGTTCGCCGTGGCCGACGGTGGCAAGCAGCGTGATCCCCAGGGGGACGCCAGCCCGCCGTTCACCGACATCCGGGCGGTGCGGCACGGGCACGGCCGGGCCGGCGTGCTGCGCCATGTGGTCGCCGTCCAGGACGCCAACGCGGCCAGCCGGGCGCTCGCGCAGATCGAGGTCAGGGCCGGCGGCGATCTGTACCTGATCGACGCCACCGGGGTGACGCGCCTGCGCGATGGTGGGGAGGGCGCGGCCGCAGCGCGCCGGGCTCGGGTGCGCCGTCGTGGCAACCGCGTCGTCTTCAGCTTCCATCGCAGCGCGATCGGCAGCCCGCGGCGCTACCGCTGGGCGGCGACGATTGGCTCCAACGACACCAGCCCGGCCGAGTTCGACCGTGCGCCGGATCGCGGCATGCTGCGCCATGTCCTGGTCGATCCCGAGCGCTTCCGCGGCTATCGGGCGGGCCGTGGCGGTCGCCCCGACCGCGTGGCGACACAGGGGTCGCTTCACCGGTTCGTCTTCGTCGATCGGGCGCGCGAGCGCACGCGTTACACGCTGATCCTCGACGGTCCCGGCGATGCGCTCAAGCGCTACCGCGGGCGTACCAACCGCCGTGGCCGTGACGCGATCGAGGACTCGCTGTACGTCAACGACGTCGGCGGCCCCGGTCGCTGGCGGGCGATCTGGCGCGTGGCCGGCGAGCGCGTGGCGGCCTTCCGCTTCCGCCTGCGCCCCGAGTTCGAGGGCTAACGCCGCCGACCCTCGCCGGCGGCGCGCGGCTCGGCTGGCCGTATCTTTCCGCCGATGGCCGCGATCGACCCGAGCATCGACCCGCGCGGCGCGCGCTGGGAGGTGCGGCTGCGGCGGCCGGTGCTCGTGGCCGCGCTGCTCGCGCTGCCGACGGTAGCCCTCTACTTCTCGAAGCTCGAGGGGTGGGCGGCGGTGCTGGCGGTCGCGCTGGCGTGGTCGATCTGGATCGTGTTCGTCGCCGAGGCGGCCGCCCGGCGCCGCTCGTCGCATGCCTTGTGCTTATATGTCTAGCGCTTCTAGGTATGGGCGAGGGCACGCACATCGACAAGGACCTGGTCGCGGCGTCGGCGACGCTGCTGGTCCTGGCGATCCTGGCTGAGGGCGAGAGCTACGGCTACGCGATCCTGAAGCGGGTGCGCGAGCTCTCCGGGGGCGAGTTCGAGTGGACCGACGGGATGCTCTATCCGCTGCTCCACCGCCTCCACCGGCTCGCGTACGTGACGACGGAGTGGCGGACGCCCCCCGGCGCGCGGCGCCGCAGGTACTACGCGATCACCGACGAGGGGCGGGCGGCGATCGCCGAGCGGCAGCGGCAGTGGGTCGCGGTCACGCGTGCGCTGGATGGCGTCTGGCGAGGCTCGGGCTCGTTGTCGGCGGCCCTCGGCGAGGCGTGACCATGGAGGGCGTCGAGTCGCAGATCGCCGAGTGGCGGGGGTACGTCTCGAAGGCGACGGCCGTCGACGGCCGTGACGTCGACGAGCTCGAGGCGCATCTTCGCGACCAGATCGCCGAGCTCGACGCGGCCGGGCTCACCGCCGACGAGGCGTTCCTCGTCGGCGTGAAGCGGATGGGCGACCTCGACGCGCTGTCGCGGGAGTTCGCGCGCGAGCACAGCGGCCGGCTGTGGAAGCAGCTCGTGCTGAGCGGCGCGGACGACCCGCCGCGGGCGGCCGTCGGCTGGTCGGAGGCGCTCGCCTTCGCGCTCGCCGCGGCCGTCGCGATGCAGGTTCTGCGCCTCGTGGCCGACTTCCCGGACGAGGAGCCGGGGTGGATGCTGCGCAACCTCGCCCTCGTCGTGCTGCCGCTCCTCGCCGCGTACTTCGCCCGCCGGCGACGGCTCGACGCCCGGGGATGGGTGCTGACCGTCGCGCCGTTCGCGCTGCTGGCGCTGGCGGTCAACCTCTACCCGTACCGGTCGGACTCCTCCACCGAGGCCCTCGTCGCGCTCCATCTGCCGGTGATGCTGTGGTTCGCGGTCGGCTACCCGTACATGGGCGGCACGCTCGGATCGCACGAGCGGCGGATGGACTTCGTGCGCTTCACCGGCGAGTGGATCATCTACTACGCGCTCATCGCGCTCGGCGGCGGCGTGCTGATCCTGCTCACCGCGCTGATCCTCGAGCCGATCGACCCGGCGCTCCCCGAGCTGGTCGTCGAGTGGGTGCTGCCGATGGGCGCGGCCGGGGCCGTGATCGTCGCGGCATGGCTCGTCGAGGCCAAGCAGCGGGTGGTGGAGAACATGGCGCCGGTGCTGACGATGGTCTTCACCCCGCTGTTCGCCGTCATGCTCACCGTGGCCGCCGCCACCTACGCCGTCTCGGGCCTCGGCGGCGCGTTCGACCGCGAGCTGCTCAGCGTCTTCGACGCCCTCTTGGTCGTCGTGCTCGGCCTCGTCCTCTACGCGATGACGGCGCGGGAGCCGTCCCGGCCGGCCGGGACGATGGACGGCGTGCAGCTGCTCGCCGTCGCGAGCGCCCTCGTGCTCGACATGATGGTGCTCGGCTCGATGGTCGCCCGGATCGGCGACCTCGGGCTCACCCCCAACCGCGCGGCCGCGCTCGGCCTCAACCTCCTGCTGCTCGTCAATCTCGCCGTGGCGGCCTGTCTCTCTCTGCGGTTCCTCAGGGGGCGCATCCCGTTCCACCGGCTCGAGCGCTGGCAGACCTCCTACCTCCCGATCTTCGCCGTGTGGGTGACGGCCGTGGTCGTCGCCTTCCCGCCCGCCTTCGGCTTCGACTGAGTCGACCCGCGCTGTCACAGCGGTGCATCGGCCGGTGTCTCCATGTCGAACCCACGGAGACAGGAGGACGCGATGAGCGACGCGCGGGCCGAGCGCGCGGTGTTCGTGCTCCGCGAGGTGTTCGACACCTCCTATGACGAGATCGCGGATGCCGTCGACAAGACGCCGGCCGCGGTGCGGCAGACTAGCGCCTCCTCCCCGCGGGGCGGCCGAGGTTGCTGACGATCAGCGAGACCACCGTCACGAGGTAGATCTGCCCGATCAGGCCCTCGGACACGGCCACCGTGCGGCCCAGGTCGCTGCTGGCGACGAGGTCGCCGTAGCCGATCGTCGCCAGGGTCGCGAAGCTGAAGTACAGGCAGCGCGACACGGTCGCCGCGTCGCCGTCGGCGAAGAACGGCCCGTCGCCGAGCCGGTCGATGACGCCGTAGACGAACCCGAACGCCATGCCGAGCAGCATGTAGAGGGCGAGCACGCCCAGCACGGCCTCGAGCTGGACGCGGCCGCTCGAACGCAGGTCGCGGACGATCCCGACTGCCACCGCCGGCGGGCCGAGCGCGACCAGCGCCGCGTTTGTCGCGCGCACGCTCGCCTCGCCGACCTCGCCGTCGGCCGCGCGCACGATGCTCAGCGCGAGCGCCGCCAGCGTGAAGGTGGCGGCGAGCGCCATCGGCCGTGGGGCGAGCGCCGCGACGCGGAAGGCGAGCAGCAGGGTCGCGCCCGCGAGCGCGGTCACCACGACCTGCTGGGCCGGCCCGGGCGCGGCGATCCCCTGGATGGCGAACGACAGCGCGGTCGCCGCCAGCAGCAGCACGTAGCGCCGCAGTCCCGTGCGCCGGCTCGACTCCGCGTCGCGGGGGCGTGACACAGCGGGAGCGCTTACCCACCGGGCGGCCACGTTGCACCTGGCGGACCGTCGGAAGTGAACGGCTCCATGTTTCCCGTCCGCTGGGACGGACATAGACGCCTGCGGTCGGGCGACAAGGCGAGCGAGAGGAGCAGGCCATGCAGGCGAGTACCGGTCCGGGTCCCAGGCAGGAGCCGGAGTTGTCGGGATGGGCCCTGGGTGGCGTCGCGTTCGCCGGGTTCATGCTGATCCTGATCGGCGCGTTCCAGGCCACGATCGGGTTCGCGGCGATCTTCGAGGACGACTTCTTCGTCGTCGGTCGCGCGTACGCCTACGACATCGACGTCACGGCGTGGGGATGGGCGCACCTCGCTCTCGGGGTGCTGCTCCTGCTGATCGGCCTCGCGCTGCTGGCGGGGCAGGGATGGGCCGCGCTGGTCGCGATCGTCCTGGCGCTGCTGAGCGCGATCGCCAACTTCCTCTTCATCCCGTACTACCCGTTCTGGGCGATCGTCGTGATCGCGGTCGACATCTGGGTGATCTGGGCGCTGACTCGCTGGCGCGAGGTGGTCGGAGCGGGGCCGGAGGGCGCGCGCAGTACGAGATCCGACAGATCCGCCGCTACCCCGCCGTGAGCACCGGCCCAAGGCGTTGCTCGAGCGCGTGGCGGGGGAGGGCGCCGACGATGCGGTCGACCTCCTGACCGTCGCGGAGGACGACGAGCAGGGGTATCGACTGGGCGCCGAAGCGAGCGCCGAGCGCGGGGTTGGCGTCGACGTCGACCTTGACGACCTTGAGATGGCCGGCGTGGGCCTCGGCGAGCTGGGCGAGCACGGGCGAGATCATCCGGCAGGGGGCGCACCACTCGGCCCAGAAGTCGATGACGGCTGGGACCGACGTGCTCGTCTCGGCGTCGAAGCTGGCCTCGTCGGCGTCGACCACCCACGGCAGCCGCGTCTTGCAGCGCGGGCAGCGCGGCGTGCCATTCGCTATAGGACCAACGCGGTTACGGGCGCCGCAGGAGGGACACGCGATGATCGCCATGTGCCGATGGTAGGCGCACAGGGTGAGCTCGCCCGCGCCGGTAGGTACGCATGCCGTCTCCTCGGAGGCGCCGCTGATCGGCGTCAAGCCCGCAACGCGCGGATGGCGAGACGCTGGGGTCGCCCGGTCGCACGCTCAAGCGATCGCCTCGTCCCGCCGTTGATAGGGGCATGGCCACAGAGCAACGTGGCGAAGCCGCTCTTCGGCTCCGCGAAGCTGGTCATCGGCGGGCGCGACCAGACGAAGCTCGTCGCCGCGCTGACCAAGCAGGTCGAGCTGGTGACGCAGGCCGTGGCCGGTGTGGCGGAGGACGTGCCGGTGCGCGGGGCCTTTTGCTTCGTGGAGCCCGACCTGCCGTTGCTTCGGACGTTGTCGGTGAACGGCTATCCGCTGCTGCACCGCCGCTCCCTGCCCAAGAGGCTCAACGCCGATGGCCCGCTCACGGCCGATGCCATCGGGCAGTTGTCGAGCACGCTACGCCCAGCATTCCCGTCGTTGTCGCGCAAGGCCGGCCCATCCATCTAACGATGCGTGGAACTGCACGCTCGCGCGCGAGCGTAGAGCCGGTTGGGGGCCTGGCGGACGCATGCCCTGTAGCGGCCGGGAGGAAGGTGCAGACGGAGCGAGCGGGCGAGCGGCCCGCGATGTGCGCCCCGGTAGACCACTCGTCTTGACGGGAGGCTGCGTACCGTCAGCCGCGAGCGCGCGCCGCTGCGCGACCGAACGCGGACGACGCGGCTGCCCACCCGCAGTCGCAGTCGGGGATTCACGCTCCCCCGGGGGTAGGTGCGGAACGACCACACGCGCGAGAGGATGGTTCCCGTCTCGTCGACGAGCTCGACGGTCACGGAATATCGGGAGCCGGACCGCAAAGGGCGCACAGGGATCAGGACTCCGCCGGCGGGGAGGTAGCGCCCAACGGTGGGAGTGGAGTTGTCGACCACTCGAACGGGCACGTCGCCGCCGGGACCGGAGAGCGTTGCGGAGACAATCTCACCGACACCCGTTCCGGCGGCGAGGACGTACAGGTGTGGGCCGGTGCGGGTGCCCTCGGGCAGCCCCACGAAGTCACCGGGAACGAACGGCTTCTCGCGTGCCACCTGGGCGGGGTAGATGGTCGCGCCCTCGCCCGGGTAGCTGTAGAGGACAGGAGCGGGGGGAGGATGGCGTAGATAGCCGGGCCAGGTCCACATGCAGCCGTGGGCGTAGCCGGTGACGGAGAGGTCGGGGGCTAGGAGCTGCATCAGGTGGATAGGCGCGTTCTCCCACGGGTTCCCGTCCGGCCGAGTGAACCGCCCATATCCGAGCACCGACGACGTGCCCGCCTCGGCACCGAGGGGAGTAGCGCCCGGCAGCGACGAATCCTGCTCGTGGGCGAGAGGTAGGCGGTTGCGCTCGAGGTAGGCCATGTGCTGCCGGCAGCCCTTCGACCAGCGGGGATCCTCGACGATTCCGCCTGGGATGCCGTGCTCGGCGCGCTGGCGGTTGAGCGCGTCGATTGCCCTCGATGCCGGACTCGCCACCGCCATCGGGGCGCCCCAGACCAGAACCGCGATCGATGCGGTCGCCGCTCCTGGGAGCGCCCTCATTGGCGCTCGGCGTCCACGGCCCAGGCGAGCTCGATCAGTCCGCCGACCGTGGCCGCGCCGGCGGCGACCCACCGGAGCGCATCGACGTCGGAGAGGGCTCCCGCGGGGATCAGCGCCGCGGCGATGGCCAGCAGGAGGACCGTGATGCCGGCGTTGTAAGCCCTTCGAGAGCGGTCGACGAGCCGCGAGTACTGCTCGAGATCGTTGGCGTAGTCCATCTTGACGCCCTCTCTCATGTCCGGACGGACGAGCTGGAGGCGCTGGCTGAACTCGCCATACGGGAGATAGTGGACCCTCGCGTTGAACGCGAGCTGAAGCGAGCCGATGAGGAGCAGGGCCGCTACGACGAGCGCGAGCAGCGTTGCGTTGGGCCAGCGCATCGGGAGGCTGCCGGTTGCGACGAAGCCGACGAACGTGACCGCGAACCCCGCGAGCAGCGGCGCCGCCGTGAACGCGACCCGGTCGACTGCGTCCCCGAAGCCCTGCGGCGGGAGCTTCCCGAATATCTCGGGATCGGTGGGCGCCTTAGACATCCGGGCAAGGAGGGCCCTCGTGCCCGATCCGCGAGCACTGCGTGCACACGACCCTCGGCTTGCGGAGCGCCATCGCAGTCGGAGCCTCGGCCGCCGGTAGGTCGATGTGGTACGGGCCTGTGGCGGCGGAGAAGATCTCGCCGAGGATCCCGGCGCGCTCAAGCGGCGCCGGCGGGATGATCACCGGCGCGCCGGCCTCGAACACCACCGGGACATGGTCGAAGACCGCGTCGATCTCCGCCTGAAACGATGTGACGTCCACCACGGCGTAGCCGGTCTCCCCGAGCGTCCAGCTGGTCAGGGCGTGACCGCCGTGCGCCTCGACGGTGCGCCTGAGCTCGTCGACGCCGCGGGTGAGGCTGTCTGCGCCGGGCGCGGCGACGAACCGCATGACCAACGGGTCCATGCCTTCCTCAGCTCGTCGGGGCAGCGGTCGTGGTCGGGGCGTTCCTGCTCCGCAGCCTCGACGTGAGGTCGTGCAGGGGCTTGGTGCCGGCGGGCGCCGCCGCGATCTCCCCCCACAGGCTGCTGCTTGCTGCCGCCATGCTCGCCTCCTCAGCTTCCCTGCTCGCGGCCACGTTAAGGCACATCGCGGCGGCGGTCAATCTGCGGCTCTCCGCGCAAGGCGCCGACTCGGTCGGCCGCTGCCGTGCTCGCCATGGCGCTCGCCGCCGCCCCGGCCACCGCGCACGTGAACGACGCCAAGGCGAAGAACGTCGCGGCGCAGGCCAACGAGCGCCAGGGCGGCACGCCGTTCGTCGGCTTCACCGGCCCCGTGGAGTGACCGCTCTCACCCGGCAGCCGCGGCGGCGCCAGGCCGCAGGCGCGCCCGCGAGGCGACGAGGATCAGCAGCAGTCCGAGTCCGGCCGCTCCCGCACCGAGCAGCGCGAACGCGCCCGCGTGGAACAGTGGGCCGGCCATGAGGCTGCCGGTCGCGCCGGTCATGCCCATCACGAGATCGGCGGCGCCCTGGGTCTGGGGGCGCTGCTCGGGTGCGACGGCGTCGGTGATCAGGGCGCTGCCGCCGACGAGGCCGAAGTTCCAGCCGATGCCGAGCAAAATCAGGGCGACGGCGACGAGCGGCGTGTGGTCGCCCGGTGCGAGCCCCGAGCACAGGCCGGCGGCGATCAGCATCGCGCCGCCGGCGGCGAGCACCGGCAGGCGGCCGTAGCGGTCGGCGAGGACCCCCGAGATCGGCGACGGCAGGTACATGCCGGCGACGTGCAGCGAGATCACCACGCCGACCGCGGACAGCGACTGGCCCGCGTCCTCCATGTGCACCGGCGTCATCGTCATGACGGCGACCATCGCGACGTTGCCGATCGCCATCGCGGTCACGCCGGTCAACGCGAGCGCGGGCCAGTTGGGCAGCGTCCTGAGCGCATGGAAGGCGCCGGTGCCGACCGCCGAGGTCACGGCGTCGAGCTTGCGGGCGCTGAGCAGCGGGTCGGGGCGCAGCAGGATCGCCAGCGTGCCTGCGGCGAGCGCGTAGAGGACGACCGCGACGGCGAACGGCGCGGCGCTGTCGGACACGCCGAGCCAGTCCCCGACCGGCTCGGTCTGCGCGGCGAGGTTGGGGCCGAGGATCGCGCCGGCCGCGGTCGCCAGCAGCACGACGCTGATCGCCCGCGCGCGCCGCTCGGCCGGCGCGAGGTCGGTGGCGGCGTAGCGGGCGAGCAGGTTGGCGGCGTTCCCGATCCCGAACGCCGCCATGCCGGCGCACAGCAGCGCGAAGCTCCCTGCCGCGGCGGCGGCCACCACCACCGCCGAGCCCGATCCGGCGATCAGGTGGCCGGCGACCAGCCCCGGCCGGCGTCCGACGCGCGCCATCCAGCTCGACAGCGGCACCGCGGCGAGCGCCGCGCTGATCACGCCGAGCGCGAGCGGAACGCCGCTGAGCGCCTCCTGACCCGACACGTCCCGCGCCAGCAGCGCGGCGACGGCGATCCCGAGGAAGAACGCGCAGCCGCTGAGCACCTGCGCCGCCGCGAGCACCCTCAGGGTCCGGCGCTGCAGAGCGGTCCGCGAGGGCATGGCGAGACCGTACACGCAGGCGGTTGCGGATCGCCTGTGCTCCGGAGGGACTGCCGCCGACGATGGGGCTCGGCCCGACGACGGTGTGGAGCTACGGGTCGGCGAACCATCCCGGCTCGTTCAACTACCCGGCGTTCACGATCGAGGCGGACTGGCGCCGGCCGGTGCGGGTGAGGTGGATCAATGACCTCGTCGACTCGCGCGGGCGCTTCCTACCGCACCTGCTGCCGATCGACCAGACGCTGCACTGGGCCAACCCGCCGGGCGGCCGGCACGGGCGCGACCGGTACGGGACCTCCCACCGCCCCTACCGCGGGCCGGTCCCGATCGTCACCCACCTCCACGGCGGGCACAGCGGACAGGAGAGCGACGGCCATCCCGAGGCGTGGTACCTGCCGCGCGCGCACGACATCCCGGGCGGCCACGCGCGCGCCGGCTCGCTCTACCGCCCGTTCCGGGTACTCGCGCAGAGCAAGCACCACCAGGCATGGACGCCCGGCAGCGCCGTCTTCCAGTACGACAACGACCAGCGCGCGGCGACCATGTGGTACCACGACCACACGCTCGGCATGACGCGCGCGAACGTCTACGCCGGGCCGGCCGGCTTCTACCTGCTGCGCGGCGGACCCGCCGACGCGGTCGACGGCGAGCTGCCCGGTCCGGCACCCGCGCTCGGCGCCATGTGATCGCGGTTCAGGACGCCAACGCGGCCAGCAGGGATCTCGCTCAACTCGAGATCACGGCCAGCGGCGACCTCTACCTTCCGCGGCTACCGGGCCGGCCGCGGCGGGCGCCCCGGCCGCTGGCGGGCGATCTGGCGGGTCGCCGGCAAGCGCGTGGCCGTCTTCCGCTTCCGCGTGCGCCCCGAGCTCGAGGGCTGATCCGCAACGGACGCGCTGCGGTACGCGCTCGTACCGCGGCGTCGTAGAGCTGTCTGCCCCGGAGTGGACGACAGTCGGGCACCGGCGGAGGCGCATTTGTCCCAAGCCTTGGCAAACGTGCGTTCCCCCCTGAGGCGTCCGCTTCGACGGCTACGGTGCCGCCGTGACGCCATCCCTGGATACCGCCCCGGCGCGCAAGGCGCGGGGCGCGTTCTTTACGCCGCCCGCGATCGCCGAGTACCTGGCCCGGTGGGCGGTTCGGACGCCCACCGACCGTGTGATGGATCCGACCTGCGGAGAGGCGGTCTTCCTGCTCTCCGCCGCCGAGCGGCTGCGGGCTCTGGGGGGCGAGCCGGAGGCGATCGCGGACCAACTGACCGGCGTTGATCTGCACGGCCCGTCGCTCAACGCCTCCAAGCAGATGCTGGCTGAACGTGGCTACGGCGCTCGACTCGTCGAGTCGGACTTCTTCGGCGTGCCCACGCCAGCGCAGATCGGCGGCTCGGTCGGGTGGCAGGACGCCGTCATAGGCAACCCGCCGTTCGTCCGGTACCAGGAGCACCGCGGAAGCGTGCGCCAGCGGTCGGCAGCAGCCGCGCTGGCCCAGGGTGTCCGTCTCTCCGGTCTAGCGTCGTCTTGGGCGGCGACGCTCGTCCACGCTTCCGGCTTCCTCACGCCGAACGGGCGACTGGCGATGGTGCTTCCCGCGGAGCTGCTCACGGTGGGCTATGCGGAGCCGCTGCGCCGTTGGCTGCGCCGGCGGTTTGCGGCGGTGAACTTGTTCATGTTCGACCGACTGCAGTTCCGCGATGCCGAGGAGCAGGTCGTCCTGCTGGTTGCACAGGGCCGGGGCCCGTGCGACTCCTTCGGGCTCTACCACGTGGACGACGCCGACGACCTCGAGTCGCTCCATCCGGGTGACAACGTCGGCGCCAACCCCGCGGCCGAGGGCAAGTGGAGCGATCTTATGCTGCCGTTCGACACCCGCCAGCTGTTCAAGACGGTGGTGTTGGAGCGGACGACGCGGCTTGACAGCTACGGGACGCCCGAGCTCGGCGCCGTGACGGGCGCCAACGACTACTTCGCGCTCTCCGAGTCGACACGTTGCGAATACGGGATCGCTACGAAGCACCTCAAGCGGATCAGCCCGCCTGGGACCCGGCACCTGAAGGGGCTCAGCTTCACGCGCGCGGAGTGGGAGGGCCTTCGCGCAGCCGGCAACCAGCGGGTATGGCTTCTCCAGCCCGCGAAGAGCGCCCGGTCGAAGGGGCTCTTGGACTACCTCAGGTACGGCGAGGACCGTGGTGTGCCCGACGCGTACAAGTGCACCGTGCGCGACCCATGGTGGCGGCCGCCGACGGTGCGCGTGCCGGACCTGTTCTTCACCTACATGTCGCACCGCTATCCGCGGATCATCGCCAACTCGGCCAGAGCCAACTACCTCAACTCGATGCACGGCATTCGCCTGCGTGACGAGGCGCCTGTCGTTGCCCGTGACGCCCTGCCGCTGCTGGCGCTCAACTCGGCGACGATGCTGGGGGCCGAGATCATGGGACGTTCCTATGGCGGCGGCGTGCTCAAGATGGAGCCCCGTGAGGCGGCGAGCCTGCCCGTCCCGGCCCCGGCTGACCTCGAGGCCGCATGGCGCAAGATCGGCTCTCAGGCGGGGGACCTGGATGCGGCACTGCGCCGGTCCGAGTGGTGGGCCGTCGTCGCGGAGGTCGATCGCGCGCTCCTACGCGAGACGATGAAGCTCGACGAGAAGCAGGTCATGTCTATCCGTGACGCGGCTACCCTGCTTCGCGTTCGCCGCACGCGAAAGGCCGAGGCGCATGGCTCAGCCCAAGCCTGATGTCCTCGCCGCGCTCGACCACATTCTCGCGGCCGCGGACACGAGGCCCAGCCCTTGGCGGAGCCGGACCGATGCCGACGATGCCGAGTCCGAGTACGTCCCCGACTACCGGCTCCTGCACGAGCTGCTGGCCGTTCCGATCAAGCAGGGCGCGGCGCAATCGCAGCAGTCAGGGCGGGTGGCCAAGTCGCTCGACGCCTACGTCGCGCACGAGCTTCGTCGCGCGGGCTTTCCCGAGGAGGCGGTGTTCCCGCGGCCCTACCAGCCGCGGGTCGTCCCGCATGAGCTGCGCGAGGTGGAGCTGAACATCCAAGCGGTTCTCAAGGAGCTGGCTGACTTCGAGGCGAAGAGCGGCGGCCGGCTCAAGCCGGCATCGCTGCGCGCAGCGATTGCGCGACTTGCCCGGTCCATGCCCGGTGCCGCCGACGCGAACATCCTCGGACGCTTCTACGCCAAGCAGGTGGACGTGGTCGTATCCGACTGGCGGCGTGGGCCGGACGTGCTCGTCTCGGGCAAGAGTCAGTTCAGCAGCTATCTCAACAACAAGAACAACCGTTACGAGGAGGCGATCGGAGAGGCGCGCAACCTCCGCGACCGGTATCCGCTCGCCGCGATGGGTTATGCCTACATCGTTCGGGACAACGTCTTCGACGGGGGTGCGTTCGAGCTGCTCCGCGACCTGCTCGTCCGCCTCCGCAAGCCCGATGGCCCCTTCGACGCGACGATGCTGTTGGTCGCCGAGTGGGATGACGACACGTTGGAGCTCTTACGGGTGTCAGATCCCACGCCGACGCTTGCGCTGCCACGGTTCTTCGAGAACCTGCTCAATGCGGTGATGACCTATACGCCGGTCGACGTTCATAGCGAGGTTCGCGCACGGAAGCGAAGCGGGCCGCCTCTTGGCGGATACCCGCCCGAGGCGGCGCCGGGCTCGGCTCGGTAGTCGAAGCTACAGCGGCTGCGACACCGGCCGGACGAGAACCTCGTTCAATGGCGCGCGCCCTAGTCTCTCGGTGGTCGTGACGGGGACGCTCGAGATACCAAGCCGCTTCAACGGCCCGCTCGACAGCGGCAACGGCGGCTACTCGGCCGGCGCGCTCGCGCGCTTCGTCGACGGCTCCGCCGAGGTGACGCTGCGAAGGCCGGTGCCCCTCGCCCGGCCGCTCGACGTTCGGCGCGAGGACGACGGCCGCGCGCTCGCGGTCGCCGGCGACGAGGTGATCGCGGAGGCGCGGGCGGCGCCTGACCTGGAGATCGACGTGCCGGCCCCGATCACCGTCGACGAGGCCCGCGCCGCCCGCGGCCGCTACCGCGGCGCGGCGAGCGGGCCCTTCTCGCGCTGCTTCGTCTGCGGCCGCGCGCGCGAAGATTCGCTCGACGTGAAGGCGGGGGCGGTCGAGGGCCGGCACGTCGTCGCATCGCCCTGGGTGCCGCCGGCGTGGGCGGGGGACGAGTCCGGCGCCGTCCGTCCCGAGATCGTGTGGGCGGTGCTCGACTGCCCCACCTACTTCGCCGCCTACATCGACGCCCCCGAGCCGCTCCCGCCGGCCGTGCTCGGCCGGCTCTCGGCACGCATCGACGCGCCGGTGCCCGTCGGCGAGGAGCACGTGGCGATCGCCTGGCCGATCGCCGCCGAGGGCCGCAAGCGCGAGGCGGGGGTGGCGCTGCTGTCCGCCGCCGGCGACGTCCTCGCCGCGGGCCGCGCGCTGCTGATCGAGCCGCGCCCGCAGTAGCGCCGGAGGTCTCACGCACGGGTGCGCCTCCGGCGACGGGGCGGTCGCATGCGTAGGACCACCCACGTCGGCCGTCTCCGGACGTGGGCGACCTTGGGCGCCCTCTGCATGCGTAGGACCACCCACGTCGGCCGTCTCCGGACGTGGGCGGTGTTGTTCACCCTGTCTCGCGCTGCGGCCCGGGCGCCGCAGGACAGCGCCTACCCGGGCGGGATGTTCTGGTTGAGGCGGAAGAGGTTGTCGGGGTCGTAGCGGCGCTTGAGCGCCTTCAAGCGATCCCACTTGGCGGGCCCGTACGCGGCGCGGATGCGCTCCTCGCCCTCGTCCATCAGGAAGTTGACGTAGACGCCGCGGTGGTGGGGCTCGAGCGCGGACCAGAAGCCGCGCGCCCACTCGCGCTCGGCGTCGAAGCCGTCGGGCCCCTCGGTCATCGCGGTGATGTTGAAGGTGTGGCCGGCGCCGCGGCCGGCGAAGGCGGTCTCGTCGTCCCCGACGCGGGCGACCGCACCGCCGAGCTGCCAGATCGGGAACGTGGTCAGCGGCGAGCGGATCCGCAGCGAGTGCTCGACGGTGATGTCGATCACCTCGTCGGTCAGCTCGTCGACGTCGCAGGCGCGCATGTAGTACCAGCGGCCGTGCGGGAACGAGGGGTCGAGCATCGCCTGGTGCTCGAGGTAGGGCTTGGGCTCGCAGAGGTCGAGCACCGGCGAGCCGAACGCGCGCAGCGGCGCGATCGCCCGCTCGCCGGCGTCGAGCGCCCCCGACCAGCAGCAGACGACGCCGACGACGAGCTCTCCGTGCAGCTCGGCCGGCACGTACGGGAGCGGCGGCGCCTTGCGGTGGATGACGAGCGTCATCAGCTCGTCGGGCGCGTCGGCGATCCAGTCGCGGTAGAAGCGCAGCACCCGCGGCGACTCGTCGATCCGCCAGAAGATCGGCCCGGCGAGCACCGGCCCGAGCTCGTGCAGCCGGAACTCGAACCTGGTGACGATGCCGAAGTTCCCGCCCCCGCCGCGGACGCCCCAGAAGAGGTCGGCGTTCTCGCTCGCCGAGGCACGGACGACCTCGCCACCGGCGGTCACCAGCTCCACCGACAGCAGCTGGTCGATCGTCAGGCCGTGCTTGCGCATCAGCCAGCCGATCCCGCCGCCGAGCGTCAGCCCCGCGACGCCGGTGTGGGTGACGATTCCCGCCGGCGTCGCCAGCCCGTGCGCCTGCGTCGCCCGGTCGAGCTCGCCGAGCAGCGCGCCCGCCCCGACGCGTGCGACGCGCGCCTCGGGGTCGACGTCGACCTCCGCCATCGCGCGCAGGTCGATCACGATCCCGCCGTCGCAGACCGACTGGCCGGGGAAGCTGTGCCCTCCGCCGCGCACGGCGGCGACGAGGCCGGTCCGCCGGGCGAAGCGGACCGCCGCGACCACGTCGCCGACCCCGGTGCAGCAGGCGATCAGCGCCGGCGAGCGGTCGATCGACGCGTTCCACACCCGCCGCCGCTCCTCGTAGGACGGATCGGCGGGACGCACGATCTCGCCGCGAAACGACGACTCCAGCTCGCTCAGCGCCGCAGGGTCCAGCTCGACTTGCGTGGCGATGTCGCTCTCCCTTCGAAGGCGCGATCAGTCTAGTCGCCGGCTAGATGAGTAGTTCCACGGCTGGGGGCTGGTAGGAGGAGGGGCAGCAGGGTCGAAGTCGGCGGTGCTCTGTTCTCA
>JBBECV010000026.1:0-18698 GCA_040881635.1 Thermoleophilaceae bacterium | reverse complement strand
TCATCTCGGCGACGTTCGCGCCCTTGCCGCCGAGCAGCTCACGCAGCTCGCGCGATCCCTCCGAGAGCTCGTAGACGAGCTTGCCGGTCATCGCGTGAGTCTCGCGGCCGCCGGCCTCGGCTGTCGACTGGCTATCGGTCACCGGCTCCGCGTTGTCTCGTCCACCGAAGAGGTGGGACGCGGAACCGGGGTCGCCACCGATCGGCGACGCCCCGGCTCCGCGTCCCGGGGAGGAGAGGAGAAGGACTTTACCATACTTGTATACCAGCGTTCGATCAGTAGTCGCCGCGCGGCGACGCCGAGTCGCCGTGGCCGATCAGATCCGGCGCGATCGCCGAGTAGCGGTCGGCGAGCCGGAGAGCGACCTCCTCCCAGTGGCTCAGTCGCCGCGGAGATCGGATGACGGCGGTCTCGCCGCCACCCTCTGCCCGCCCGCGTACACGTTCGCCCGGCCGGCGCGGACGAAGCCGCACAGGGTCATGCCGCGGTCGGCGGCGAGCTTGATCGCGAGCGAGCTGGGCGCCCCGACGCCGACGAGGATCGGCGCGCCGGCCACGGCCGCCTTCTGGACGAGCTCGAACGACAGCCGCCCGCTGACGCAGAGGACGCGGTCGTGCAGCGGCAGCAGGCCGTCGAGCAGCGCGCGCCCGACCACCTTGTCGATCGCGTTGTGGCGCCCGACGTCCTCGCGCACGAGCAAGGACTCCCCCTCGGCCGTGAACAGCCCGGTCGCGTGCAGCCCGCCGGTGCGCTCGAACGCCGGTTGCCGCAGCTGGTCCGGCAGCGCCGCCAGCACCGCGCGCGCGACGACCGGTCCGTCCTGCGCGGCCGGAGCCGAGACCGCGACCTCCTCGAGCGCGGCCTTGCCGCACACGCCGCACGAGGAGGTCGTGTAGAAGCGGCGCGCGCCCGGGTCGCGCAGCAGCGGGCCGGCGATCTCGACGACGTTCGCGGCGAGGTCGTCGGTCGGCCCCGCCGCGCGGGCCTCGGCGATCAGCCCCTCGCCGTGCAGGAAGCCGAGCGCGAGCTCCTCGTCGTGGCCGGGCGTGCGCATCGTCACCGCCAGCGGCGCGCCGTCGACGCGGATCTCCAGCGGCTCCTCGACGGCGACCTCGTCGCGCACCCCTCCGTCGCGCTCGATCGCGGCGACCATCCGGGCTGCCGCGGCGGCGTCGCTCAAGCCGCGCCGCTTCCGGCGAGCGCCGGAAGCCGCGACGGCCGCTCGCCGATCGGCCGCACGTCGACGGCGATCACCTTGTACTCCGGACACGACGTGTTGACGTCGCGCGAGGCGCCGACGAGCAGGTTCGTCTTCGTCTCCGGGAAGTGGAACGTCGTGAAGACGTGCCCGGGCTCGATCCGCTCGGTCACCTGCGCGCCGATCTCGATCCGTCCGCGGCGGCTGCGCAGCGAGACGACGTCGCCGTCCTCGATCCACAGGCGGGCGGCGTCGTCGGGATGGATCTCGAGCACGTCGCGGTCGCTCAGCTCGACGTTGCCCGTGCGGCGCGTCATCGTGCCGGCGTTGTAGTGCTGGAGGCGGCGGCCGGTCACGAGGATCAGCGGGAACTCGTCGTCGGCGGCGTCGCCGGGCGCCTTGTACGGCAGCGCCGCGAAGCGCGCCCGCCCGCCCGGCCGCTCGAAGCGCTCCTCGTAGAGGATCGGCGCGTCGGTCCCGTCCGCCGCGACGGGCCACTGCAGGCCCGTGCGCCCGAGCCGCTCGTAGGTGACGCCGGCGAAGTGGGGCGTCAGCGCGGCGATCTCGCGCATCGCGTCCTCGGGGCCCTGCCAGCCCAGCTCGTGCCCGAGCGCGCGCGACACCGCGGCGATGATCTCGAAGTCGGTCCGAGCCTCGCCGGGCGGGTCGATCGCCGGCGCGACGAGCTGGATCCGGCGCTCGGCGTTGGTGAACGTGCCGGACTTCTCGAGAAACGACGAGGCGGGCAGGATCACGTCGGCATAGCGCGTGGTCTCGGTCTCGAAGATGTCCTGGCAGACGAGCAGCTCGAGCGACTCGAGCGCCCGCACGACGTGCGCGGTGTCGGGGTCGGTCTGCGCGACGTCCTCGCCGAAGATGTACATCGCCTTCAGGTTCCCGGCGACGGCGGCGTCGAACATCTGCGGGATCGTGTAGCCCTGCTCGCGCGGGAGCGAGACGCCCCAGGCCGCCTCGAAGCTGCGCGCGACCTGCTCGTCGCCGACCGAGCGGTAGGCGGTGTAGGTGTCCGGCAGCGCCCCCATGTCGGAGGAGCCCTGGACGTTGTTCTGCCCGCGCAGCGGCAGCAGCGCCGAGCCGGGGCGGCCGATCTTGCCCGTCATCAGCGCGACGTTGCAGATCAGCTGCGCGACCTCGGAGCCGTACTTGTGCTCGGTCACGCCGAGGCCCCAGGAGATGCAGGCGTTCGGCGGCTCGGCGTAGACGTGGGCCGCGCGCTCGACGTCCGCGGCGGGCACGCCGGTTATCTCCTCGACCGAGTCCGGGTCGTAGCCGGCGAGCAGCTCGACGAGCGGCTCGAAGCCCTCGGCGCGCCGCTCGACGAACGCACGGTCGACGAGCCCGTCGCGCTCGATCACGTGTGCGATGCCGAGCATCACCGCGGCGTTCGTGCCGGGACGCGGCGCCAGGTGCAGGACGGCATGGTCCGCGAGCTCGATGCGACGCGGGTCGATCGTGACGAGCTTCATCCCGCGCAGCGTCGCCTGCTTGATGCGCGCGCCGACGACCGGGTGGCCCTCGGTCGGGTTGGCGCCGATCAGCAGCGTCGCGTCGGCGTGGTCGAAGTCGCTGAAGGATCCGGTCGCGCCCGACAGCCCGAGCGACTTGCGCAGGGCGAACGAGGTCGGCGAGTGGCAGACGCGCGAGCAGTTGTCGATGTTGTTGGTGCCGATCGCCGCGCGCATCAGGCGCTGCATCGCGTAGCAGTCCTCGTTCGTCGCGCGCGAGGACGCCAGGCCGGCGATCGCGTCCGGTCCGTTGTCGCGCTTGATGCGGGTCAAATCGCCGGCGATCCGGCCGATCGCCTCGTCCCACGTCGCCGGGCGCAGGGAGCCGTGCTCGCGGATCAGCGGCGTGGTCAGCCGCTCGCGGTTGCGCGAGAACTGGTGCGCGAAGCGGCCCTTGAGGCAGGTGTGGCCCTCGTTCGCGGGCCCGTCGGCCGCCGGCGAGATCGACCTGATGCGGCCGTCGAGCGTGTGCGCCTCGAGCCGGCAGCCGACGCCGCAGTAGCCGCAGGTGGTCGTGGCATGGGAGTCGAATCGGTCGTTCATCGGGGGCTCTCCTCCGCGAGCTCGAGCAGCGAGCGCTCGTCGATCGCGTCCGTGGGGCAGGTGTCGGCGCAGGCCCCGCACGAGACGCAGGCCGAGTGGCGGAAGCCCTCGTCGAGCCCCGCGACGACGTTCGCGTGGAAGCCGCGGCCAGTGGCGGTCAGCGCGAACGTCCCCTGCACCTCGTCGCACGCGCGCACGCAGCGCCCGCACGAGATGCAGAGCTCGTGGCGGAAGGTCAGGTACGGATGGTCGGTGTCCGGCGCCGCGGGCGCGTGCGACTCGCCCGGCCAGCGCGGCTCGCCGACCTCGAGCGCCGCCGCCACCTGTGCGAGCTCGGTGTGCGCGCCGGGTCGCTCGGGTAGCTCCGACAGCACGAGCTCGACGACGGCGCCGGCGACACGGCGGGCGGCGGGATCGGCGGTCTCGACTTTCATCCCGTCGCGGCACGGCGTCGTGCAGGCCGGGATCGGCCCCGGCGAGCCCTCGAGGCCGACCATGCAGACGCGGCACGCGCCGAACGCGTCGAGGCGCTCGTCGAAGCACAGGGTCGGGACCCAGCGGTCGGCGGCGCGCGCGGCGTCGAGCACGGTCGCGCCGTCCGCGACCTCGACGTCGACGCCGTCGACCGTGACCCGCATCAGGCGAGGCCGAGCTCGTCGGGGAAGTGGCGCAGCAGCGAGCGGATCGGCGCCGGCATGCCGCCCCCGTGGGCGCACAGCGAGCCGAGCTCGAGCGTCTCCAGCAGCTCCTCGAGGCGCGCGCGCTCGACCTCCTGGTCGCCCGCGAACATGGCGTGCGCGCGGTCGAGCCCGATCCGGCAGGGGAAGCACTTGCCGCAGCTCTCGTCGGCACCGAAGCGCAGCAGGTGGCGGGCGACGTCGCGCATGCCGGTCAGGTCGTCGAAGGCGACGATGCCGCCGTGGCCGAGCATGCAGCCCTCGGCGGCGAGCGCGTCGAAGTCGAACGGCGTGTCGAGGCGGCTGGCGGGCAGGATCCCGCCGAGCGGCCCGCCGATCTGGACCGCCTTGATCGCTCGCCCGTCGCGCAGCCCGCCGGCGAGCTGCTCGCACAGCTCGCGCATCGGCGTGCCGAAGCGGACCTCGTAGACGCCCGGGCGCTCGAAGCGCTCGTTGAAGCAGACCAGCTTCGAGCCCGGGGTCGCGCCGGGGCTGAGGGCGCGGTACGCGTCGGCCCCGTTCATCGCCACGTACGGGATGTTGCAGAGCGTCTCGACGTTGTTGACGACGGTCGGCATCCCGTGCAGGCCGCTCTGAGCGGGGAACGGCGGGCGCGCGGCGACGGTCCCGCGCAGGCCCTGCAGGCAGGCGAGCAGCGCCGTCTCCTCGCCGACGACGTACGAGCCCGCGCCCTCGACGATCGTGACGTCGAAGGAGAACCCGCTCCCGCGGACGCTCTCTCCGAGCCAGCCGTCCGCGTGCGCCCGGGCGACCGCCTGCTCGAGCAGCGGCTTCGACAGCGGATACTCCGAGCGCGACAGCACGAAGCCGTGGCTCGCGCCGACCGCGTAGCCCGCGAGCGCCATCCCCTCGATCAGCAGCTCGGGGCTGCGCTCCATGAGCTGCTTGTCGATGTAGGAGCCGGGGTCGCCCTCGTCGCCGTTGGCGACGACGAACTTCTGCTCGCCGTCCGCGGAGCGCGCGAGCTCCCACTTGCGGCGGGGGGGCACGCGGGCGCCGCCGCGTCCGCGCACGTCCGCGGCGGCGACCTCCGCCAGCAGCTGCTCGGGCGAGAGCTCGGCGAGCGCGCGGCCGAGCCCGGACCAGTCGGGGCGCCGGGTCAGCACCGGCTCGTCGAGCACGGACTCCCATTCGGGCTCGCCCGCCGCGACGGTCGCGCCGCCGAGCACGCGCTCGACGACGTCCGGCCCGGCGTCGATCACGTCGCCGTCGCGAACGGCGGGGGCGGCGTGGCAGAAGCCGAGGCAGACGGTCTCGGCGAGCGAGACCGAGCGGTCCTCGCTGCGCTCGCCGAGGCCGAGCCCGAGGCCGTCGCGCAGCGCGTCGACGTGCGCGTCGCCGGTCGCCGCGAAGCAGGCCGTGCCGCTGCAGACGCGCACGTGGCGCTCGCCACGCGGCTGCAGCAGGTCGTCGTAGAAGGTCGAGACGCCGTGGACGGCGGCCTCCGGCAGCCCGGAGCGCTCGGCGGCGAGCCGGCGATCGTCGTCGGCGATCTCGCCGCGGGCGTCGATCGCTTCCTTGAGCACCTCGAGCGCCGTGGGCGCTCCCTCGGCGTGGTGGCGCCTGACGAGCTCGACGAGGTTCTTAGACACGTTCGCGCATCGTGGCCGGGTCCTGCAAGGATCTCCCCGATGCGCGCGCACCGCAACTGCTTTGCCCGGCCGTCCGATCGGTCAGGCCGATCATCTGGTCGGGCGGCGTGATCCTCCAGCGCCTCGCCTACCTCTCGGCGCTCGCGCGCGAGCGCCACTTCGGCCGGGCGGCCGACGCGTGCCACGTCTCGCAGGCGACCCTGTCGGAGGCGATCCGCCGGCTCGAGGACGAGCTCGGCGTGCAGCTCGTCAAGCGCGGCCACCGCTTCGAGGCGCTCACCGCCGAGGGCGAGCAGGCGCTGCAGTGGGCGCACCGCATCCTCGCCGACTGCGACGGCATGCACGCGGACCTCGCCGTCATGCGCGGCGACGTCTCCGGGCAGCTGCGCATCGGCGCGATCCCGACCTCGCTGCCCGTCGTCTCGCTGCTCACGCGGCCGCTGCGCGATCGCCACCCGCAGCTGCGCGTCTCGATCCGGTCGCTCAGCTCGCGTGAGATCGAGCGCGGGCTGCACGGGTCGGAGCTCGAGGCGGGCCTGACCTACCTCGAGAACGAGCCACTGCACGAGGTCCGCTCGGCGCTCCTCTACGAGGAGCGCTACGTCTTCCTCGCGCCGAGCGACAGCGAATGGGCCGCCGGCGCGGAGGTCACCTGGCGCGCGGCCGCGGAGGCGCCGCTCTGCCTGCTCTCGCCGGAGATGCAGAACCGCCGGATCGTCGACCGCGCCTTCGCGAGCGCCGGCACGACGCCGCGGCCCGTGATCGAGACGAACTCGATCTCGACGCTGCACGCGCAGGTGCGCGACGCGCGGCTGTGCGCCGTGATGGCCGACACGTGGCTGCACGGCTTCGACGTGCCCGCGGGGATGTCGGCGATCCCGCTGACCGAGCCCAGGGCGCGCCATGCCGTCGGCGTCGTATGGCGGGACCGCGACCCGGAGCCGGCGCTCGTGCGCGCGCTCGTGACGATCGCCGGCGCGGCCCGCGCCGAGATCGAGCAGGGGAGAGCGTGACGCCGAGCCCCGGTCGCGCCGTTCGCCTCGCCGGGCCGGCCGACGCCGAGGACGTCGGCCGGCTGTTGCACGCCTTCAACGTCGAGTACGACGACGTCACGCCGGGCCCCGAGGCGCTGGCGCGGCGGATCCGCGAGCTGCTCGCGCGCGACGACTTCGACGTCCTGCTCGCCGGCGACGGCCCCGACGGGCTGGCGGTGCTCCGCTTCCGCCCCGCGATCTGGGTCGAGGCGCCCGAGTGCTACCTCGCCGAGCTCTACGTCGTGCCCGGCCGGCGCGGCAACGGCCTCGGCCGGGCGCTGATGGAGGCTGCGCTCGACCGCGCCCGCGACCGCGGCGCCGCCTACGTCGACCTCGGCACGAGCGAGGACGACGTCGTTGCCCGCGCCCTCTACGAGAGCCTCGGCTTCAGCAACCGCGAGCGTCGCCCCGACGGCCCGGTCAATTACTGCTACGAGCGCGAGTTGTAGTCCCAGACGCTCCCGCGGGTGCGTCGAGTTGGCGGCGTGCGAGGCCGTTCGAGTGGCCGCGCAGCTGCGTCAGCTGCTCTCGTACGGCGCGTAGCGGTGGTGGAGCATCAGGTCGTTGCCGTCGGGGTCGCGGAAGAAGGCCATGTGGCAGACGCCGGTGTCGAACGTCTCGCCCGTGAACTCGACGCCCCTGGCCCTCGAGCTCCGCGCGCATGGCCGCGACGTCGTCCACGTGCAGCGCTGGGTGCGCGTTGCGCTGGGGCTCGAACTCCATGCCCATCCGCTCCGGCTCCCAGATCCCGAAGCACGTCTCGCCGACCCAGAACTCGTACTGCGCGTGGTCGTCGGGCCGCAGCCCGAGCGTCTCGACGTAGAAGCTGCGCGAGCGCGCGGCGTCCCGCGACGGGATGCCTACGAAGTCGAGCCTGTCGATCATCGCTGTCTCCGTGTTGGAAGTGGTGGAGGCCCGAAGGCTACGCCGAGGTGCGCTGCGGCGCTGGCGGCTCAGCCGGCGCAGTGCTTGGCGGCGATCAGGTCGATGGTGCCCTTGGTGCGCATGGTCGTCAGCCCGACGAGCCCGGCGATCGCCTTGAGGTCCAGCTGGGAGTCGAGCGTCCCGCCGCTCGGCAGCCAGTACAGCTCGCGGCCGTGCACGTCGAGCCGGTCGTCCTCGGTCGCGTGCGCGAGCACGGCGTCGCGCGTCCGGGAATCCGGCGCCGTCTCGAGCAGCACGACCTGCAGCTTGCCCTTCGAGGCGGCGACGACGTCTGGGTCGAACGGCTCGTGCGCGGCGATCGCGCGGGTCTCGGTCGCGTCGCGCAGGAACGTCGGCACCGCGTAGCCGAGCGCCGCCTCGAGTCCCTGCTCGACCCGCGCCCGGACGTCGTCGCGCGCCTCCTCGTCGCCCGCGTCGAAGATCACGTTGCCGCTGGTCCTGAAGGTCGCCGCCCCGTCGAAGCCCATGCCGGCGAAGAGCTCACGCAACTCGGCGCTCGTGACGCGATGCCCGCCGACGTTCATGCCGCGGAGGAAGGCGACGTAGCGAGCCACGGGCCCACCATACGACGCTCGTATCCTCCCACCCGTGGACGCGACCACGATCGTGGGGGCGCATGTCGGCCCCGAGCGGCCGCTGGCGGACGCCGAGCTGGTCGGCGCCGATTGCGTGCAGGTGTTCCTGTCCGACCCCCAGAGCTGGCGCAAGCCGCCGGCGCGGGAGGACGCCGACGAGCTGCGCTCCTCGCCGGTGCCGCTCTACGTCCACGCGCCGTACCTGATCAACGTCTGCTCGCCGCGGTCGAACGTGCGCTATGGCTCGCGCAAGATCCTGCAGCAGACGTGCGACGCGGCGGCGGAGGTGGGAGCGGCGGCGGTGATCGTCCACGCGGGTCACGCCGAGGACGGCGTCGCGGAGGGCTTCGGCCGCTGGACGCGCACGCTCGAGCTGCTCGAGTCCGAGGTGCCGGTCTACGTCGAGAACACGGCCGGCGGCGAGAACGCGGTGGGCAGGCGCTTCGACGATCTCGCCCGGCTGTGGGAGGCGATCGCAGCCGCGACCACGAGCGTGCCGCTCGGCTTCTGCTTCGACACCTGCCACGCTCACGCGGCGGGCGAGGACCTCGGCGACGCCGTCGAGCGGCTGGTCGCCATCTGCGGCCGGATCGATCTCCTCCACGCCAACGACTCGCGCGACCCGGCCGGCACCGGCGCCGACCGCCACGCCAACCTCGGTCGCGGCGAGATCGGCGCCGACGCGCTGCGGGCGACGATCGCCGCCTGCGGCGGGCCGGTCGTATGCGAGACGCCCGGCGACGCCGGCGACATGCGCGCGGACATCGAGCTCGCGCGCGCGGCGCTGGCCGGCGGCGCGGCGAGCGCCTGAGCGCGCCGGGTCAGCGCAGCGAGGCCGCGACCTCCTCCAGCAGGTCCATCGCGTCCTGCAGTCCGTCCTCCATGCCGGACTCGACGTGCATGTCGCGGCTCTCTCTGCTCGGGTGCTCGACGAGGATCGTCACGCGCGTGCGGCCGTCGACGTCCTCGAACGTCACCGTGTTGACAGCCTCGACGTCGGGCACCGCCTCGTAGACCTCGGTGGAGACGATCCGCTCGCCGGGGACGATCTCGCGGTACTCGCCGTGGAAGGCGACGTCCATGCCGCCGTCGGCCACCATCGCGTACCGCCACCTGCCGCCCACCCGCAGGTCCACCTCGACGCTTGTGATCCTGCCGCGCTTGGCGTGCCACCAGCGCTCGATCAGCTCGGGTGTCGTCCATGCGCGGTAGACCAGGTCCGCGGGGGCGTCGAGTTCCCGCACGATCAGGATCTGCTCGTCGGTGGGCAGGGTCACCCTCGCCGGTCCGCTACTCGCCATCGTCACCGTCTCCTTCGGTTCGCTCGTTGCCTTGAAGCTCGTCGAGGACGGCGTCCAGCTGTACGAACCGGTCCGACCACAGCCGCTCGTAGCCGCTGACCCAGTCGTGGATCGGCTTGAGCGCCTCGCCGTTGACCCGGTACAGCCGCCGCCGCCCGTCCTCGCGCACGCTGACGGCGCCCACCTCCCGCAGTACGCGCAGGTGCTTGGACACCTGCGGCTGGCCGAGGCCGAGCTCGCTCACGAGGTCGTTCACCGGCCGCTCTCCGCCGCCGAGCAGGTCGAGGATCTGCCGCCGGCGCGGCTCGGCGACGGCGTTGAACGTGTCTGTCGTGGTTGCGGCGCGTGCCATCCCCACGCATCGTATGCTGTTCTAGGCATATGTCAAGCGGACGGGTGAGACCGGCCATGAGCGACCCGCAAGGAGCGGCGTGGCGCGAGGCCAACGCACGGTACGGTCCGGCTCATGACTCGACGGATCGCTTCGGGCTCGTCGTTCGAGGACCGGATCGGCTTCAGTCGTGCCGTTCGGGTCGGCGATCGCGTGCTCGTATCCGGGACGGCTCCAGTCTGGCCGGACGGAGGTTGCGATCCCGATCCGGCCGCCCAGGCACGCCGCTGCCTCGAGATCATCCGGTCGGCGCTGGCCGATGCCGACGCAGGCGTCCGCGATGTCGTGCGGACCCGCATGTACGTGACCGACCCAGCAGACGCGGACGCCGTCGGCCGAGTCCATGCCGAGTTCTTCGACGACGTACGACCGGCCGCGACGATGGTTGTAGTCGCCGGTCTCCTCGACCCGCGCTGGAAGGTGGAGATCGAGGCGGAGGCTGTCGTCGAGTCGGCGTAAGGGGGGCGGAGCGATCCGCGGCCTACAGCACCTGCCCGTCCACGAAGCCGGCCATGAGCACCGAGAAGGCGACGATCTCGCCGACGATCAGCGCCACCATGTAGCCGTGCACGACGCCGGCCGACGGCGTGGGGTCGCGGAACTGGTTGTCGGTGTCCTGACGCCAGCCGTGGTAGGCGTAGCCGGCGACCGCGCCGGCGAAGAAGAAGTAGAGGACGCCGGCGGCGATCAGGTCGACCGCCTCGCTCCAGCCGCTGAACTGGACGAACGTCGCCACCAGCAGCGTCGCGAAGCTGTAGAGCAGGGCGGCGCGGTGCGCGGTGTCGACGTACGGGTGGGCCAGGTGGTCCTCAGACGTCGACATCTGCCGGTACTTCCAGACGCCGAGCAGTAGCGCGACGAGGAACATCGCCCCGGCCGCGAGCAGTACCGCCTTGGTGTCGCCGCCGAGAGTGGTCAAGCCGCGACGATCGTATTGGGCCGGCACCCCTCACCGGGCCGCCGCGCCGGCAGCGCTGTACCACCGCGCTGGTACACTGGCCGACGTGGCGCGCGTGCAGGTGACAGTCGATCCCGAGCTCGAGGAGGCTCTCGCCGAGCTGGGTGGCGGCGTTCCGCGTTCGCGGGCGATTCGCGACTTGGCGTTGCGAGGCGCCGCAGAGCTGAGGGCTGAGCACGAGCGCCGCGCGGAGGCCCTGGCGACGCTGGACCGGATTGCTACCGGCGAGGACGACGGCTTCGACTTCGCCGTGTCGGCGGCGCTCCATGACGGCCGACGCTGAGCCCTACGGCTCGGGCAGCCTGGTCGTCTTCGACACGTCGGCCTGGAACCGGCAGCGCGCCAACGACGAGATCTCGGGGCGTTGGCGCGCGACGCTCGCGGCAGGGGCGCTCAGCGTCTGTCCGGTTGCAGCGCTCGAGATCCTCGCGTCGGCGCGCGATCAGGCGGCCTTCCATCGTCTCGACGCGGCGCTGAGCGCTTTGCCGCAGGCGCCTGTGACGCGCACCAGCTGCTCGGCGGCCATCGCGGCGTCACGAGAACTCGGCGGCTCCCGCCGCCTCCCGGCGGCGGACTACCTCATCGCCGCCGCGGCGGCCGAGCGCGGCGCGGCCATCCTGCACTACGACCGCCACTTCGAGCCGCTCTGCGAAGCGCTCGGCATCGACAGCGTCTGGCTCGCGGAGCCGGGCAGTCTCGACTGAACGCATTCGCCGCGCAGGTCATGGCCATCGGCGAGGACGGATGGCCTGGTCGACGGTGAGTGCCACCGCAGCCGGATCCTCGTGCTCCCACGCCCGCACGACGCGCCAGCCCGCCGCCGTCAGCGACCGATCGACCTTGCGGTCGCGCTCGACGTTGCGCGCGAGCTTCGGGCCCCAGTAGTCGCTGTTGGCGCGCGGAGCGGTCCCGTGCGTGGGACAACGGTGCCAGAAGCAGCCGTCGACGAACACCGCCAGCCGCTGGCGCGTGAACACGACGTCGGGCCGCACCACCCTGTCCGGCAGGCGGATCGGATGGTCCTTGCGGAAGCGGAGGCCGAGGGCGTGAAGCGCCGACCGCAGCGCGACCTCGGGCCTCGTCCCGCTCCGGCGGTTGGCCCGCATCCGTCGCGAGACGTCGCTGCTCGTGGGGTGCGGATAGGGGAGCGAGGCCACCGGCGACCTCGGTAGATAGCAGGCCATCGCAGCCGGGCGCCGTAGACCAGGACAAGGCACCCGCATTGCGTCCGGACCCGCAGTGACAATAGTCCATGTGACCCGCCGCCCCTACACGGCCGTCTCGCTCTACAGCGGAGCGGGAGGCCTCGACCTCGGCTTCTCGCGCGCCGGCTTCGAGATCGAGTGGGCCGTCGACAGCGATCCGTTCGCCGTCGAGACGTACAACGCCAACCTCGAGCCGCGCGCTACCTGCGGTGACGTCCTGCAGGTGCCGCTGCCCGCCGGCCTCGAGCCCGACGTCGTCGTCGGCGGGCCGCCGTGCCAGGGCTTCTCGGTCATCGGCCGCATGGACCCCGACGATCCGCGCAGCAGGCACGTCGAGCACTTCCTCGACGTCGTCGAGCGGCTGCGCCCGCGCGCCTTCGTCATGGAGAACGTCAAGGCGCTCGCGGCGAGCCCGCGCTGGGCTCCGGCCCGCGAGCGGCTGCTGGCACGAGCGCGTGCACTCGGCTACGAGCACCAGCTCTTCCTCCTCAACGCCCGCGACTTCGGCGTGCCGCAGTCGCGCGAGCGGATGTTCCTCGTGGGGCTCGCGGAGGGGCGACCGCAGGCTCCGATCCCGACGACCGCCGACCGCCCGCCGACGGTCCGCGAGACGCTCGCCTCGTTGCCGCGGGTCGGCGAGCCGGGCAACGACGGCGTCTGCCCAGCCCGCGTCATCCCTGCCCGCAACCCCGTGATGCGACCGTCCGCGTACAGCGGCAGCCTGCTGTTCAACGGGTCGGGGCGGCCGCTGCGCCTCGACGGTCCCGCAAAGACGCTGCCGGCCTCGATGGGCGGCAACGCCACGCCGATCGTCGACCAGGCCGAGCTGGACGACGGCGCGGAGCCCTGGGTGGTCGGATACCACCGCCGGCTGCGCTCCGGCAAGCCGCCGCTCCAGCGCGTCCCGCGACGCATGCGCCGGATCACCGTGCAGGAGGCCGCCGCGCTCCAGACCTTCCCGCCCGACTGGACGTTCCAGGGCCCTCAGGTCGCGAGGTACCGCCAGATCGGCAACGCCGTTCCGCCGAACATGGCCCAGGCGGTCGCGGAGAGCGTGCGCGCTGGGCTCGAGGCTGCGGCTCGCGACGACGAGAGGCGCTCGCCCGCGCTCGCCTCCCTGGCCGCCTGACGTTCGCGCGAGTCGAGCTCAGCGCGCCGGCTCGGCGAGCGCGTCGGCGAGCGTGGCCGCCCATGTGTCGTCGATGCGCTGCAGCGGATTGATCCGGCCCGCGTGCTTGGGATGCTCCGTCAGTCGATCGGCTCGCTTGTAGCGAAACGTCCAGCTCCCCGTCGGCCCGTACATGCAGGCGGCGAGCACGTCGAACGCCGACGGCGGGTAGAGCCGGCTCGTCGGGTCGCCCTTCGAGGCACGGGTCTTCTGCACCTCGACCTTCGGCGTGCCGTCCTTGTAGCGGTGCGGCGACGCGTTCTTGACCTCGACGGTCGCTCGGCGACCGTCCCGCATCCTCACGAAGAAGTCCGGCGGACCCTCCTGGTGGCCGACGTCCGCCTCGGCGACCGCCTTGTCGGCTTCCAGTATCCGCCCCATGTGGTGCTCGGCGACGCCGCCACGGACCGCCATCGAGAGGCGCGAGCGCTCGGCGATCAGCTCCACGATCTCCTCTGCCGGCAGCTCGAACTCGCGCTCGAGCTCATGGACCTGCGACATGTCGACCCGTGGCTTGCTCGCACGCAGCGCCGCGCGGTAACGGAGCGGCGGATCCAGGCGGAGCGCCTGCGCCTGACGCTCCAGCCGCACGTAGTCGAGCAGCCGCACCGGGGCGAAGCCGACGACCGTCTCGACGCCGAGCTCCGCACGGGGATCGCCCCGGCGTGCGCCTGAGATGTTGTCTCGCGCCCACACATGCCAACCGGATCTGGCCGCCTCGCCGATCTCGGCATCCTTGAAGAAGACGCTGATGCCGAGCGGCAGCGGGTCGTAGAGCAGCGGGTCGAGCGCGACGATCACGTCTGCGTCCGGGTTCACCGCAAGCACGAGCGTGACATCGACGGCAGCGGGGTCGAACCCGACGGGGTGATGCTGCGCCCTCCACCGGGGATCGTTCACGTCGCCGTAGCGCACCTGCGTGCGGTGCTCGTCGGCCGGCCGGTTGCGCGTCTCGTTCCGATTGGCGAGGAACACGTACGCCATCGCGCCGACGATCGCGCCATCCGGCTCCTCCACGGCCATGTACAGCGGCGCCACGCTCGGGCCGCTGGACCAGAGCACTCGCCCGCCCGCTCTCCGGACGGCGCTCTGCAGGTAGTCGTGGTGCTGCGCGCGACGGACGCCCTCGTACACGCGGACGTAGGAGCGGCCGGAGGGGTGGGAGCGCACGCGGGAGGTTCCTCGAGCGACTTGCCGCAGTCAGTCCGCGAGCTCCTGCGGATTCGCCGGCACGTCGACCGCATGCTCGGTGAGCGCCGCCAGCGGCACCGTCTCCAACGCGCGGGCGCTCGTCGACGCCAGGACGACGAACGACGCCGCGCCGTCGTCCCACGCACGCCGCCAGTTGGCGACCGTTACGCACCAACGATCTCCCGGCACCAGCCCCGGGAAGCCGTACTGCGGCTGGGGAGTGGTCAGGTCGTTGCCGATGCGCTGCTGGTGCTCGAGGAACTCGGCGGTGACCACGGCGCAGACGAGGTGCGTTCCCAGCCCGTTGGGGTCCGGCCGGCAACAGCCGTCCCGGAAGAACCCGGTCACCGGGTCGCTGCCACAGGGCTCCAGCGGTCCACCGAGCACGTTGCGCTCACTCACGGCCACAGTATCGCCGTCCATGTGCTCCTCCCGCGGTCAGAGATCGCGGCGGCCGAATGCGACCGCCGCCAGCGCCAGCACGCCGGCGGACCACGCCACCGCCCACGGCCAGATCGCCGCCTCTAGCGGCCTCGTTGGCGTCTGAAGGCCGCCGATCTGCGGGGCGTTTGCGGGCGGATCAATGGCCGGGTCGGCTACGCGACGTCGCGCTCGTATGTGCGTGAGCGCATCACGATCCGGGTCTCGGTCTGGGCGGCGCCGGCGTCGCGGCGGATGGCGCGGACGGTGCGGTCGAGGTCGTCGGCGTCTTCGCAGGCGAGGCGCAGCTGGTAGTCGAAGCGGCCGGTGAGGAAGGCGAGCTCGCGGACGGCGGGCAGGTCGGCGACGCGGCGCTCGAAGTCGTCGGGGTCGGTGGCCGGCATCAGCCGCACGTCGACGAAGGCGTCGAGGCCGCGGCCGACGCGGCCGAGGTCGATCGTGGCGGTGTAGCCGGTGATGACGCCGGCGCGCTCGAGCCGGCGGACGCGGTCGGCGGCACCGTGGGGGCTGAGGCCGACCTCGGCGCCGATCGCGGCGTAGGACTCCCTTCCGTTTGCGCGGAGCACGTTGAGGATTCTGTGGTCGATCTCGTCCATGGGCGTCGATCCAACCAGATTTGCGCATCAGCGTTGACGAACGCTTGCAGATGCGCATGATCGCTCCCAGAGTCCACGACAGGAGCAGACGATGCGCATCGGCGTCCCCACCGAGATCAAGACCGACGAGTACCGCGTCGCGCTGACCCCCGCCGGGGTGCGCGAGCTGGCCGAGCGCGGCCACGACGTGCTCGTCCAGGCCGGCGCCGGCGAGGGGTCGGCGATCGCCGACGCCGACTACGTCGCCCAGGGCGCCGAGATCGTGGCGGACGCCGAGGCGGTGGTCGCGGGCGCCGACATGGTGGTGAAGGTCAAGGAGCCCCAGCCGTCGGAGGTCGCGCTGCTCGAGCCGCGCCACGCCCTGTTCACCTACCTCCACCTCGCCCCCGACCCCGAGCTGACCGCCGGCCTGGTCGCGTCGGGCGCGACCTGCATCGCCTACGAGACCGTCGAGGACGAGCGCGGCCGGCTGCCGCTGCTCGCGCCGATGAGCGAGGTCGCCGGCAAGATCGCCGCCCAGGCCGGGGCTTTCATGCTCGAGCGCCCGCTCGGCGGCCGCGGGGTGCTGCTCGGCGGCGTGCCCGGCGTCGCCGCCGGCCGGGTGATGGTGATCGGCGGCGGCGTGGTCGGCTACAACGCCGCCCAGGTCGCGATCGGCCTCGGCGCCGACGTGTTCGTCTACGACCGCTCGATCGACCGCCTGCGCGAGCTCGACGTCCACTTCGGCGGGCGCGCCTCGACGTGCTACGCCTCGACGCTGGAGATCGAGCAGCGCCTGCCCGAGGCCGACCTCGTGATCGGCGCGGTGCTCGTCCACGGCGCCAAGGCCCCGCACGTGGTCACCCGCGACCAGCTCTCGCTGATGAAGCCCAACGCCGTGCTCGTCGACGTCTCGATCGACCAGGGCGGCTGCTTCGAGACCTCCCGGCCGACGACCCACTCCGACCCCACCTACGAGGTCGACGGCATCACGCACTACTGCGTCGCGAACATGCCCGGCGCGGTCCCGATCACGTCCACCTACGCGCTCACCAACGCGACGATGCCCTACGTCGTCCGCCTCGCCGACGCCGGCGTCGAGGGCGCGCTCGCCGCCGACCCCGGCCTCGCCGCCGGCCTCAACGTTGCGGGTGGCAGGGTGACCAACGACGCGGTGGCGCGCGACCAGGGCCTCGACTGGGTGGCGCCGCACGAGGCGCTGGCCGCCGCGGCGGGGGCGGCGGCGTGACGTAGAGTCATCGTCGGCCCCACACGCGAAAACCGCCGCCCAGCGCCCGGTTCTCGCGCGGCCCCAGCAGCGCTCGAGAAGGCGCCGATCAGCAGGGCATTCGCGACATGGCGAGGGCCGGATTCGAACCGGCGACCATGATTTTCAGCGAGCCGGAGAGGGGCTTGTGAGGGTCGGTTTGAGGCTCTAGAAAAGGGAATCCGGGCGGGCCGCGCCGCGGACCGTAGCGGCGCATGCGGGCCAATTCGTAGGGGTTTTGGACTCCAGGGGCGGTTGGAGTCCCAAACGGTGGGCGGCCGCCGCGGCGTCCCGGATGCGCTCGCGCAGGCGGTCGGTCTGGAGGATCCGCAACCCGCCCGGCCAGCTCGTCGGTTCGGCTCGGTACCGTATGTGCCATGGCGGATCCGCTCGACAAGCGCAATGAAATCGTCAAGCTCGCGGCGACCCATGGGGCGTCGAACCTCCGGGTCTTCGGGTCCGCTGCGCGTCGGGAGCGTCACGAGCGAAGCGATCTCGACCTGCTCGTGCGGATGGAGGAAGGACGGAGCCTGCTCGATCTGGTCGCGCTCTCTCAGGTGCTCGAGGATGTGCTCGGCGTCCACGTCGACGTTCTCAGCGAGGGGGGCCTCTCGCCCTACTTGCGTGATCGCATCCTGGGCGAGGCGGTACCGCTCTGAAGGACACGACTGTCTATCTGCGGTAGATGGCCGGGAAGCGAGACAGGCTCGCCCACGACTACTTCGGTGTCGATCTCGCGCTCGTATGGGATGTCGTCGCCAATGAGCTTCCGCCCACGCGTGAGCGGCTGGCGGCGTTGCTCGAGACGCAGCCGAGCGGCCCAACCCCGTAATGCGGTGCCGCAGCGCGCGGGACTCCGGAAGCGGTTGGTGTCCTAATGGCGTGGGCTGCGCGTCCCGGCCCCGGTGGCGCGCGGCTGATGGCGTTAGTGGGACGGCTGGAGGTGGCGGGCGACCCAGGTCGCGAAGTGCTCCTCGCTGATGGTTCTGGCGGCGAGCTGCTCGATCATCTCGGCGGCCTCGTCGTCGGGCGGTCGTCGCCATGGGTGGTCGTTGCGGGCGATGAGCTCGCGCATGCAGATGTAGGCGATGCGCTTGTTGCCGTCGGGCAGCGGGTGGTTGCGGACGAGTCGCGAGCAGAGGACGGCAGCCTTCGTGGCGAGGTCCGGGTAGCGCTCGTGGTCGCCGAAGCCGGCGAACGGCGCGGCGAGCGCGGACTCGACCAGCGGAAGGTTTGCGGTGCGCTCGAGCCGGTCGGCGCTGATGTCGAGGATCGCCTCGGCGATCAGCAGGTAGTCGGCCAGGTCGAGGCCACGGACACCGCTATCATCTACTAACGACACCAAGCTACCGTGCTACCTAAATGCGCTTGCGGTCATGTGTGACCGAAGGAGGCGATGACGTGAAGACCAAGGCGATGACGCTCAGGCTGCCGACGGAGAAGGCCGCGGAGCTCGAGGCGGTCGCGCGCGCCGAGTCGAAGTCGGTGACGGACACGGTGCGCGACGCGATCGATCTGCTGATCGCCGAGCGCCGCAAGGACAAGGCGTTTCGCGAGCGGGTCCGCAAGATGATCGAGGAGGACCGGGCGATCCTCGACCGGCTGGCGAAGTGAGGCTGGCTTTCTGTCGTGCTCGACTTTGAGCAGCATGCCGGCTAGGCTGACTATATGCATGCAGCGTGACGTCGTGATGGTCTACGAGGACGCGAACGACGGCTATCGGTCTTCGAGGTTGGGCTCGGCTTCATCGAGGATCTCGAGCGCTTCGCGGTGCGTGTCGATCGTTCGCCGAGCGGCTTCGGTCAGGCTGCTGTCGATGCGGGCGACTAGCGCTTCGACTGAGCGAACCGCCTCCTCGACGGTGGAGGCCAGCTGGGTTGCGGCCTGCTCCTGTGCGAGTCGGGTGTAGGCGGCCGGCCAGGCTGGTGGAGTTGCCAGCGTGGGCGGCCATGGGTGGGTGGCCCTGGCGCCGAAGATTGCACGGCATGCGTTGCGGATGCGGGAAAGGTCGACGTCATCGAGCAGGGGTTGGATGAGTGGTCTTCCCCCGGTTCGGTGGACACGGGGTTGTTAGGTCGTTTCGGTCTTGA
>JBBECV010000025.1:298402-329414 GCA_040881635.1 Thermoleophilaceae bacterium | reverse complement strand
CGGTGACGGCTTCGGGGGCTCGCGCCCCCGGACCCCCGCGGCGCCTGGCCGGCCGAGGCGGGACGCCTGCCGGCTGGCGCGGCTCAACCCCCACGTCTCGCTGACCGATGTGCTCCTGGTGAGCCGCGTCGACGACCTCGTCCTGGTCCAGGGCATGCACGACACGCGCATGGCGTTGCGGGCGTGGAGCGCGCGTCCGTGGCCGGTCCTGTGGCCCTGGCTGGTGCTGAGCCTCATCACCGCATGCGCCCTGCTGCTGGCCGTCTACCTGGTGGCGACCCAGACGACGCCCGACCCGACGTTCGTCTCCATCGCCGGGGTGACGCATCCGCCGGACCTGGCGGACTACCTGAGCATTCTCTACCGCAACGGGCTCGTGCTGGCGCTGCACGGGATGGCCTGCGTGGCGGGCTTCATCGCCGGCAGCTCGCTGCCGCTGTCGGCGGCCAACCGCAGCGGCATCGACCGCTGGGTACACGAGAAGGCGGGGCCGTTCGCGATCGCCTTCGTGATCTGTGCGACCGCGTTCTCGCTCGGCACGCAGGCGCTCGGCATAGGGATGCTCGCCTCCGACGTCTCGGCGCAGCTCGGGATCGGCCCGGGCACGCTCGTGCTCGGCCTGCTGCCGCACGCGCTGCCCGAGCTGACGGCCTTGTTCCTGCCGCTCGGCGCCTGGCTGGTGGCGAGCCGCCGCGGCGACTGGAATCAGCTGCTGGCGGCGACGTTCGTGACCGTCGGCCTCGCGATTCCGGTGCTGCTCGCCGCTGCCGCCGTCGAGCTCTGGGTCACGCCCGATCTGCTGCGCGCGCTCGCGGGCTGAGCGGCACCGAGCCCGGAACGACGACGACCCCGCCGAAGCGGGGCCGTCGCGTCCCTCTCCGGAGGGCAAATGCTGCGAGCGGGCTACCTGCGGCAGCGCGCCCTCGTCTTGATGACGTCCCGCGCGGAGCCGTCGGCGTAGGTGAACACCGTGGTGCTGACCCAGCCCTTGCGGGGGTTGCACCTGCGGGGCGAGGTGATCAGGTTGATCCTCCGCGCGCCCCTGCCCTTCGAGACCGGCTTCGTCCTGAGCGTGAAGTCGGTCAGCACGGCGAACACGCCCGGCACCGGCTGCAGCTCCGGAACCTTGACGACGATCTTGCCGCGCTTCGAGACGCGCGCGTGCAGCACGAGCGCCTGGGCGGGAGCCGGATCGGCCTCGTTGTCGGTGAGCAGCAGGATGATGCCCCGCTTGCTCGCGTAGGCCTTGACGTCCTCGGTCGTCGACGGGATCAGCGGCGCGACGTTGGCCTTCGCCTGGCCCCTGCCGATCAGCGACTTGCGCGGGCACTTGCCCTCGAGAACCTGCTGGTCGCTGACGTTGCACTGCTTGGCGGCCCGGGTGTTGACCCTGGTGCCGCGCGGGAGCTTGATGACGATCCTCGACGCCGCCTTGGGCTTGCCGCCCGGCTCGCCCTCGTCGGTCGCCCTCAGCTTCGCGAGCACGCCGGTCGACTTGCCGGCCTTCTTGGTGGTCAGCTTGACCTTGGCGCTCTGGGTGAACTGCGGGCTGGCGACCGCGACGGCGGACAGCGCCAGCGCAAGGACGCCCACCAGGGCGCCTATGAGATGAACTTTGCGCACTTGCTCCTCCTCCTCGGAGAGTTTCAGGGGGACGCAGCCCGGGGGAGCCGCGTTGACCTCAGTGTAGAAGCGGATAACGCTTGCGCCAACGCATGGTTGCGGTGGAGTGGTGGAGCTTTGTACGTTCGGTACAACCGGGTCGGCGACGGTGGGCCTGGCCGGGCCTGCACGGACTTTCGCCGTAGGGCATGCTTGCGCTCGCCATGAGGCTGCCCGACGAGGCCGACATCCGCGCGCCCGAGCTCCCCCCGAACCTCGACTGGATCAACGTCGCGCCGCTGCGGATGGCGAAGCTCGCCGGCCGCAGCGCCGCCCTCGTCGAGTTCTTCGACTTCGCACGGGTCAACTCCCACCGCACGCTGCCCTACCTGCGCGAGTGGCACGAGCGCTACGCGTCACATGGGCTGCGCGTGATCGGCGTCCACTCCCCCGGCTACTCGCTCGGCGTCGACCGCGACGTGGTCGAGCAGGCGGTCGAGCGAATGGGGATCGAGTACCCCGTGGTGCACGACCCCGGCTTCCTGACCTGGCGCCACTACGACAACCAGGGCTGGCCGGGCCGCTACCTCTTCGACGTCCGGGGCCGGCTGCGCTGGGTCCACTACGGCGAGGGCGAGTACCGCGACTGCGAGCTCGCGATCCAGGATGCGCTGCGCGAGATCGAGCCTGGCTTCGACCCGCCGGAGCCGATGGCGCCGATCCGGCCCGAGGACGCCGAGGGCGTGCTGATGACGCCCCAGACCGCCGACATCGCGCTCCCCGGAGACCGGGACCGACTCGAGCTCGAAGGCGACTGGAGCGCTGGCGAGGACTACCTCGAAGCGGCCTCGGCCGGTGCCCGAGCGCGCGTCCGGTCGTTCACGGCCGGCGGCGCCTACGCCGTCGTCGCCGGCGCGGGCGTCGACGAGCCCGGCCTGCGCGAGACCGACGGCAGCGTGGAGGCCTCGGCCGCGGCATTCCGGTTGTACGGCTTCCAATTCACCCCAGCGGCGCGATAGCCGTCGTGCCGCTTGGCGGGCGGATACGCTGGTGTCCTGATGGAGTTCGTGATCGACGGGATGAACGTGATCGGGACGCGGCCGGACGGGTGGTGGCGCGATCGCGACGCGGCGATGGCGAGGCTGGTCGACCAGCTCGAGCGGTTCTCCGCGGCGACGGGGGACGACGTGACCGTCGTGTTCGAAAGAGCTCCGCGGCCGCCGCTGCGGTCGACGGTGATCGAGATCACCCACGCGCCGAAGCTGGGCCCCGACGCCGCCGACTACGAGATCGTGCGAATCCTCCAGGCGCACCCGAGCCCCACGACGGTGCACGTCGTCACCTCCGACAACTGGCTCGCCGACGCCGCACGCGCCACCGGCGCGATGATCGAGCCGTCCGAGGGGTTCAGGACGCGGCTCGAAGAGTGACGCGGCGCTTCGCCACGGCGGACTTGAAGGGGCCGCCACCGGGGTAGCGGACGCGGAGCTTCGCTCGCCGTGCACTCGCGCAGCGGCCACGGAGCTTCACCGCCGTTCCCCAGCGCCCGGGTCGCTTGCGCCTGGCGCGGCTGACGACACGGCCCTGCTTGCCCTTGCCACAGCGGAGGACGACGTTGACCCGCTTGCGGGCGCGCTTGGCGGTCGTGCCGCGCACGACGAGGCGGTTGCCGCGCTCGCGTACGCGCCGGATCCTCAGGCGCGGGTTGCGGCACGGCTTGCGCATGCTCACGCGCAGGCCCTGGCTCTTGCCGTTGTGGCCGAAGAAGCGCGCGCGCGTTACCTGGCGCCGGGCGCAGATCCCCTTGCGGGCGGTCACCACCAACGGGCCCTTGCGGCCGCCCTTGACGTTCATCGTGAACCGTGAGACCGGCGCGTCGGGGACCGGCTCGAACGTGCTCACCAGCTTCTGGCGCCTGCTCTCGACGGCCGTCGTGCCGCGCAGGTTGATCGCGATCTCGCCACGCAGCTTCGCGAGCAGGCTCGGCAGCGTCCGGATCTCGTTGCCCGTCTCGGAATCGACGCGGATGCCCTGCACGAAGTAGACCGGTCCGCGCAACGGCCGGTTGAGCGCCGGAGAGACCGCCTTCGCGAAGCCGATCCGCGTCGAGGCCGGGCAGTCCGCCCGCTGCGCCGCCTCAACCTCGCAGACGTTCTGCGCGTTGCGCGGGTCGAGCGCGATGCTCGCCGGCAACGCCACCCGCGCCTTGGAGATGCTCGCCTGCCGCCCGGGCTGGCGGACGACCGCGCGCAGCCGCGGATGCCCCGTGAAGCGCGTCTGCCTGGGCCCGATCAGCCGCATCGCCAGCTTCGGCTCGAAGCCGAGCCGGTCGCAGCCGCCGATCGTCAACGTGGCGTTGCGGCGGATCGCGGCGCCGGCGGTCGAGTGCAGCGTTCCCTGTACCTGCTTGGCCCCGCACGACGTCGGGTTGAAGGCGAAGCCGCGGCGGTCGAGGCTCACCTGCACGTCGCGCAACCGGATCGGCACGCCCTCGAGGATGCGCGGCAGCGGGTCGCTGATCACGCTCACGTGCGCGTCCTCGGAGTCGACGTAGATCCGCTGCCTGACCACGACGGTGCCGAGGTCGTACGGCCCGGCGATCGCCCGGATGACGGCCACCATCCCGAACGGGGCGCCCTTGTACGACTCCGTCAGGTAGACCGGCCCGGAGAGGCGGAACGGCTCCGGTCCCGCGCCCGCGGCGGTTCTCACGGTCCCGACGCGGCTCCCGGCCGGACAGGCCCCGGTCGCCGCCTGGGCGTCGGCGCACTGCTCGACGCTCGAGATCATCGCCGCCAGGCCGGGCGGCGTGTCGACCCGGACGCCCGAGAGGAACTGCTGGCGGTCGGGCCGGGCGATGCTCACCGTCACCGGCGAGAACGCCCCCGCGGACGGGTTCGCCGTCGCCACGGCGAACCCGGGCGCGAAGCCGGGCGGACAGCCCGCGCCGCCGATCGCGAAGCCGCTGGACTCGGTCACGGGCGGGGTGCCCGACCAGGGCGCCATCGTCGCCGTCGCCGTCTTGGGACCGCAGTCGAGCGGCGTCGCGAGCGGTGCCAGCGCGCCGTCCTCGAAGTTCACCGTGAAGGTCTCGAACGGCTGCTCGGGGTTGTTGGGGAAGGTCGCCGTCAGCTGTCCGGTGATCGGGCTCGGCTTGACCGACCCCTTGAGCCGAACCGACACGCCGCGGCCCTCGAGCGTCACGAACAGCCGGTACATGTCTCCGGGCAGCGGCTGACCGACGAAGGCGAAGCCGGTCACCGAGTCCGGCAGCAGCGGCGACTTGACGTCGACCGTGCCGACCTTCGACGCCTCCGGGCACTCGTCGCCGCCCACCTCACCGACGTTGGCCGCCAGCTGGGCGTCTGTGCACGCCTCGAGGCCGTTGGCGGCCGACGGGTTGATCGTCATCCCTGGCGGCAGCGTGACCGCCACGTCCTTGACGTGGGAGGTCGCCAGATCCGTCCAGTCGTGCAGCCCATCCTGGGGCGTCGACAGCGTGACCTCCGGCCCGACGGGCGAGTCGGGCTGCGTCGTGTCGGGGATGACCTCGAAGCCCGGCTCGAACGGGACCAGCTCGCACTGCTGCGCGCCGTCCTTGAAGATCCCGTCGTCCGGATCCTGGATCGTCGGCGTCGTGGTCACCACCGTGGCGAACTCCGGCGGCTCCGCGTGCGACCACAGGCTCAGCCGCGTCTCGAGCGGAACGCCCCCGCACTTGGTCGGGTTGGTCAGGAACGGCAGATCCTGGACCGTGCTCGGCACGCCCCCGCCAGAGCAAGCTGGGATGCCGGTTGGCTCGAGCGTGCCCGGATCCACGAGGGTGGCACATGCCTGGTCGCGCTGCGAATTGTGGTCGGGGTCTCCGGGGACGCCCCAGAAGGTGAGCTTCGAGCGCAGCACATGAGGGGTCTCGGGTGCGCCGTCGATCGTGAAGTAGAGGCCCGTGTCGTGGGGGCCGAAGATGCTCGGGTGGTCGCGCACGCCACCGACGATCTCGACCGGATGCAGTCCCAGCACCGCGTCACCGATCAACGGCACGAGCGGCGCGGCGTCCGCGGCGTGGAAGCCGAACAGGGCAACCTCGTCGGGCTCGATCTCGACGTTGTAGAGCGGTACCTGGACCCGGACGACCGTTGTACCCTCCTTGATCGTCAGCTCCTCGGTGCCGATCTGACTGTCCGTGTCGCAAAGGCTCGGGTCATTGTCGAAGACCACCCTGTCGCAGCTCGGGAAGATGGCCGGGTTGGGAACCAGTCCGACGGGGACGTCGACCCTGATGCTCGCCGCGTTGCCCCCGTCGGGGTTGCCGGACCCGTCCCGGCGCATCGTGAAGTCGGTGATGCCCCTCCACCCATGACCGCCGGCCTGAGCGTAGATGCCGTCCTCGCCGTAGGTGTCGGTCGCGACGTCGAAGACGTCGGCGTCGCTGCCGAACATCTGCGCGATCCAGTCGTCGGGATCGACGCCGAACTGGGCGTGGGCGGCGGGGGCACCGGCGAGGAGGGCGAGCGAGAGGACGAGCGCGAGCAGCCCCGTCCGACTCCGAATCGATCTTCCGCCTCCCATCCTGGCGGGGCTTCTTCCCGCCAGTGACGAATCTCACACCTGGCAACCGACCAGGCAGGGCTCGGTCAGCCGGCGGCGGCGAGCGCCTTGCGGATCTCGCGCGGCATCATGAAGCGGACGTCCTCCTGGACGACCTCGAACTCCGAGACGTCCTCGGTGCCGCGGGCGCGGAAGAAGGCGACGAGACGCTGGACGAGCTCCTCGGGTGCGCTGGCGCCTGAGCTGATGCCGACGACGCGCTTGCCGTCGAGCCACTCCTCCTCGACCTGCGCCTCGTTGTCGATCAGGTGCGATTCGGCGCCGTGGGCGCGGGCGACCTCGACGAGGCGGTTGGAGTTCGACGAGTTGCTCGACCCGATCACGAGCACGAGGTCGCACTCGCCGGCCATCTGGCGGACGGCCATCTGGCGGTTGGTCGTGGCGTAGCAGATGTCGTCGGTGCGCGGACCGGTGATGTTGGGGAACTTCTCGCGCAGGCGGTCGATGATCGCGCGCGTCTCGTCGACCGAGAGCGTCGTCTGCGAGATGAACGCGACCCGGTCGGGGTCGTCGACCTCGAGCGCGTCGACATCGGCCTCGGTCTCGATCAGGACGATGGCGTCGGGGGCCTCCCCCATCGTGCCCTCGACCTCCTCGTGGCCGGCGTGGCCGACGAGCACGATCGTGTAGCCCTCGGCGGCGAACTTCTTCGCCTCGACGTGGACCTTCGTCACCAGCGGACAGGTGGCGTCGATCGTCTTCAGGCCGCGCGCCTGGGAGTTGGCGTGGACGCTCGGGGCGACGCCGTGGGCGGAGAAGACGACCGTCTGGCCCTCGGGCACCTCGCTCTCCTGCTCGACGAAGATCGCCCCGCGCTCGCGCAGCTGCTCGACCACGTGCTTGTTGTGGACGATCTCCTTGCGCACGTAGACGGGCGGCCCGTAGAGCTCGAGCGCGCGCTCGACGGTCTGGACCGCGCGGTCGACGCCCGCGCAGTAGCCGCGCGGCGCCGCCAGCAGGAGCTTCTCGGGAGCCTGCGCCATCTGCGTCAGAGTCTACGTAGGAGCTCGAGGACCGTCTCGCCGGTGGCGTCGAGGCTGCGCACCGACACCTTCGAGAGGTCGTCGCAGCGCTTGTGCCAGCAGTCGAAGTCGAAGTCGATCAGGTCGATCGAGGGAATGCCTCGGCCGATGAAGGGGAGGTGGTCGTCCTGGATCCCGCCGCCGAGCTCGCGCGCCGGGAAGACGTTGCCGACGCCGACCGCCCGCGCCGCGCCGCGCACCCGCTGCCACAGGCCGGCGTTCGAGTACGACTCGCGCGGGATCCGCAAGCCGCGCTCGCCGACGAAGTCGAGCAGGATCATCGCCTCGGCGTCGCGGTAGCGGCGGGCGGCGACCTTGCTGCCACGCAGGCCGTAGCGCTCGAACTCGCCGTCGGGCGCGTCCGCCGGCGACTCCTCGCCGTCGAAGAGCAGGAAGACGACGGTCGGCCGCAGCTGGCGCGGGCGCACCGTGCGCGCGAGCTGCGTGACCACCGCCGTCCCGGACGCGCCGTCGACGGCGCCGACGAAGCCGGGAATGTCCTTGGTGTCGTAGTGAGCGCCGACGACCACCCGGCGCGACGGGTCGCGTCCGGGGACGACGCCGACGACGTTGCGCAGGCCGTCTCCGACCGGCTGGAAGCTCCCGCGCGGGAGCGCTCGGCGCAGGCGCTCGGCGAGCTTGCGCGAGGCGCGCGAGCCGGCCGGGCGCGGGCCGAGGTCGACCTGGCGGCGGACCCACGCGTAGGCGGCACGCTCGTCGAAGCGGTCGACGCTCGGGCGCGGGACGGCGGCGGCCGCCGAGGCCGACGCCGCCTCGTCGTCGCCGCCCCCGCAGCCGGCGACCAGCGCCCCGCCGCTCGCGAGCGCGAGCATCGCGGCGGCCACCGCGGTCAGGGGCGAGTACGGTCGCATTCCCCGGATTGTGGCGTAGGCTGCAACCGATGGCGCAACGTCACAGGGACAGGCTGAGCGCGGTCGACGCGTCGTTCCTCCACCAGGAGCGGCGCGCGTCGCACATGCACGTCGGCGGCATCGTGCTGATGGAGGGGCCGCCACCGTCGCGTGAGGAGTTCACCCGGCATCTCGAGTCGCGCCTGCACCTCGTGCCGCGCTACCGCCAGAAGCTCGCCTTCCCGCGCTTCGAGATGGGCCGCCCGTTCTGGATCGACGACCCGCGCTTCAACATCGACTACCACGTCCGCCACACTGCGCTGCCGGCTCCCGGCTCGATGGAGCAGCTGCGCGGGATCGCCGGGCGCATCTTCTCCCAGCGCCTCGACCGCTCGAAGCCGCTCTGGGAGCTGTGGCTGGTTCAGGGGCTCGAGGACGGCGGCTTCGCGCTCGTCTCCAAGAACCACCATGCGCTCGTCGACGGCGTGTCCGGCATCGACATCGCGACCGTCCTGTTCGACCTCTCCCCCACGGCGCCGCCGCAGGAGGACGAGCGCTGGACGCCCGCGCAGGAGCCGTCGCAGGCCGAGCTGGTCGCCGAGGGGATCAAGGGCGCGGTCCGCACGCCGTTGCGGATCGCCGGCGAGGCGGCGAAGGTCGTGCGCGACCCCGGCACCACGCTCGACCGCGCACGCGAGGCTGTCGAGGGCATCGGCGAGATCGCCTGGGCTGGGCTCAACCCGGCGCCTGACGTGCCGCTCAACGTCCCGATCGGCCCGCACCGGCGGATCGTCTGGGTCCGCACCGACCTGGCCGACTTCAAGGCCGTCAAGGACGGCCTCGGCGGAACGGTCAACGACGCCTTCCTGGCGGTGGTCGCCGGCGGGCTCGGGCGCTGGCTGCGCTCGCGCGGCGTGCGCACCGAGGGCCTCGAGTTGCGCGGGCTCGTGCCGGTGTCGATCCGCGCCAAGGACGAGCACCACGCGCTCGGCAACAGGATCGCCGCGATGCGCGGTCCGCTGCCGGTCTACGCGACCGACCCGGTCGAGCGCCTGCGGATCGTGCGCGAGGCGATGCAGGGCGTCAAGGAGTCCAAGCAGGCGCTCGGAGCCGAGGTGATCTCCGGGCTCGAGGACTTCGCGCCGCCGACGCTGCTCGCGCAGGCGTCGCGGATCAACTTCTCGACGCGGCTGTTCAATCTGATCGTCACGAACGTTCCCGGCCCGCAGTTCCCGCTCTACATGATGGGCCGCGAGATGCGCGAGATCGTGCCGGTGGCCTTCCTGCCGGAGAACCATGCGCTCGCGGTCGCCGCGATGAGCTACAACGGCAAGCTCGACTTCGGGCTGCTCGGCGACTACGACGCGATCCCCGACATCGAGCGGCTGGCGGAGCTCTTCGAGGAGTCGCTGCAGGAGCTGCTCGACGCGGCGAAGACCTCGGCCGCCACGCCCAAGCAGGCGCCGCGCAAGAAGGCCCCGCGCGCGAAGCGGGCGCCCGCGAACGGCGGCGGCGCCACGGCCAAGGGCAAGCGGTCGGCGCCGAGACGCTCGACCGCCAGCTCCAACGGCTCCAAGCGCCCCGCCATGCGCGGCAAGGCGCAGCGCCCGCGGCTGATCGACGGCGACTAAGCCGGCGCGTGCAGGGTCTGCCGCGCGGCGTACGCGGCCTCGATCGCTTCCGCCGTCTGCTCCCACGTCACGTCGGGGCGCTCGCCGGCGAGGCTGCCGGACACGGCGGGATCCCAATCCAGCTCGAGCGCGTCGTAGACCGGTCCGAGCACGTCGCGAACGCGGTCGGCCCCGGAGACGACGATCACGGCGCCGACGTGGGCGGCGTCCTTGACGACGCGCTGGCCGAGGCCGGCGAGCTTGACGACGTGGCGGGCGTTGATGCTGTGGGCGCCGGGGCAGTACTCCCCCTCGACCGCCCCGACGTGCGCGTCGACGCCGAGATTGCGCAGAGCGCCGGCGATCAGTGAGGAGGCCTCCTCGAAGCGGCGCATGACGCCGCTGCGCGGGTCGGCCTCGGCGACGGTCCAGGACAGGTGGAGCGTGTCCTCGTGAAAGACCGCCGCGCGGCCGCCGCCGACGCGCTCGATCGGGTCGAAGCCGGCGGCGCGGGCGGCAGCCTCGGCGGCCGCGTAGCCGGGGCTGACGACGTCGCGCCGGCCGAACGCGACGCTGGCCGTGGGCCTGGAGATGCGGACGGTGTCGGGCAGCTCGCCGGCGCCGACCGCGCGGATCAGCGCGCGCGAGACGTCGGAGTCGAGGGCGGGGTCGACCGGATCGGGGTCGACGATCAGGTTGAGCGAGGGCACACGACAAGTATCGCCTGCCGCGGCTCAGGCGCCCGCGGGCTCGAGCACTCCAAGGCCCTCGACGATCGCGAAGAAGGCGCGGGCGAAGGGCGACTCGTCCGTGCGGGCGCGGACGTCGTCCCAGTCGACCTGCTCGCGCACGGCGCGCGCGAGGCCGATCAGGGCGCCGTAGTCGGCGTGGTGCTCGTCGATCGCCAGCAGCTTCGAGCACAGCACGTCCTCGAGCGCCATCACGTTGACCATCATCGCCAGCACGTTGAGCTCGCGGCCGCGCTCGAGGACGGCGTCGTCGACGTCGATGCCGAGCGGATGGAAGATCACGTCGATGCAGATGTCGTCGTCCCAGGCCTTGTAGAGCCAGCCCTCGGGCGGCCGCTCGGGGCGCATCCCCGCCGCCTCGAGCGCCTCGACGGCGCGCTGCGCGTCCTCCGGCTTGACGACGAAGTCGAGGTCCTTGCGCTTCTCGGGCCCGCCCTGCGCCCACACCGCGAGGCTCCCGGCCAGCAGGAAGGGCACCTCCGCCTCCCGGAACGCGGCGATCGAGCGCTTCATCGTGGCGACGATGTCGTCGAAGGAATGCTCGGGCACGTCCGGCTGCTACCCCGCGGCGCGGTTTCCGAAGCGGCCGCTGGCGGGTATGCGCCGCAGAGGTGGCGGACGACCACGACAGCCGGTCCACGGTCCGGGTCGCCGCGGCGGGCGACCTGCACTGCCGCGAGGCCAACCGCGACAGGATCGCCGCGGCCTTCGCCGCGCTGAACGGCGCGGTCGACCTCGTCCTGCTCGCCGGCGACATGACCACCCACGGGCAGGTGGCCCAGGCGCGGCTGCTGGCGGAGGCGGCGGCCGAGGCCGAGCCGCCGATCTTCGCGGTGCTCGGCAACCACGACCACCACTGCGCCGCCGGCGACTCAATCGCCGGCGAGTTGCGCGCGGGCGGGATCGAGGTGCTCGAGCGCGACTACGCCATCGTCGAGATCGACGACGTCGAGGTCGGCGTCGTCGGCGTCAAGGGCTTCGTCGGCGGCTTCGCCGGGTCGCACCTGCCCGACTTCGGCGAGCCGCTGCTGCGTGAGGTCTACGCCGAGACCTCACGCGAGGTCGAGGCGCTCGACCGCGGGCTGGCGGCCGTCGCCCACTGCGCGCTGCGACTCGTCGTCATGCACTACGCGCCGATCGCCGAGACGCTCGCCGGCGAGCCGGAGGGCATCTACACGATGCTCGGCAGCTCGCGGCTCGGCCACCCGATCCGCGAGCACGAGCCGGACCTCGTCGTCCACGGCCACGCCCACGCCGGCAGCTTCGCCGGCACGCTCGGCAACGTCCCCGTCCACAACGTCTCCGTGCCCGTCATGGACCAGGACTTCTGGATCTTCGAGCTACCTATCGCCGCCAGGTCCCTGGGCTACTAATAGCCCAGGGCGAACTTGGCGTCCTCGGACATGAGATCCGGGGTCCAGGCAGGGGTGAAGACCATCTTGGTGTTGACCTTCTCGATGCCCGGCAGGTCGCCGACGAACTCGTCCATCTGCTCGCTGACCTGCGGCCCGATCGGGCAGCCTGGCGACGTGAGCGTGAAGGTGATGCTCGCCTCGCTGCCCTCGATCTCGATGTCGTAGACCAGCCCCAGCTCCACGAAGTCGAGGCCCAGCTCTGGGTCGATGACGTTCTCGAGCGCCTCGCGAACGTCGTCGACGGTTACGTCGATCTCTGACATGCGAACCATGGTAGTCACCGATCCCGTCCCGGCGCAGCCGGCCACCCGAGCCCTTCTGGCTAGGGTTCGCGCCTGGATGCCCCTGCTGCCCGTGGTGCTGCTGTTCATCGTCGTCCCGGTCGTGGAGCTGTACGTGATCCTGCAGATCGGCGACGCGATCGGCGCGCCACTGACGATCGTGCTGCTGGCGGCCGACTCGGCCGTCGGCGCGGTGCTGCTGCGCAGCCAGGGACGGTCGGTGTGGCGGCAGTTCAACGAGGTCATGCGCGCGGGCCGCGTGCCGCACCGCGAGCTGCTCGACGGCGTGGCGGTGATCTTCGGCGGAGCGCTGCTGCTCACCCCCGGCTTCATCACGGACGTGGTCGGCCTGCTGCTCCTGCTGCCGCCGAGCCGGGCGCTGATCCGCCGGCTGATCGCCCGTCGCGTCGGGCGACGGTTCGGGATGATCGAGCCGTGAGCGCGCCGGTCCTGTCCGTCAACGTCTTCGATCCGGAGCACGGTCTCAACGTGAGCGCGCGCTCGGGCGCCACGCTGCTCTTCGACGGCTCGGGATCGCGCGTGCTCGCGGAGGGGCCGCGCATCGAGGCCGCCGGCGAGGGCTGGCACGCCGAGCTCGACGGCGAGCTGGCCGTGGATCTCGAGCCCGTCGCGCCGGCGGCGGAGCTCGACGGCGTCACCGCTCGCCTCTGCGCCGTGACGGGCGAGATCGGCGGCCGGCGCGTGAGCTGCCTCGGCACGGTCGCCGAGACCCACGAGCCGCCGTCCTGGGACGAGCTCGACGCGGTCCGGGCGATCTCGGCGCTGTTCGACCGCGACCACGCCTTCGTGGCGCTCTCGCGCCGGCCGCGGGGCGCGATGGGACACGACGCCGAGCGCACCGTCGCGTGGCTGCTGCACGACGGCGAGCCGCTGTCGATCGAGGACGCGCGGATCTCGACCGTCTACGACGGCGAGGGCCGGCAGCGCAGCGCGAGCCTCGAGCTCTGGATCGCCGGCCACGACTTCCCGCTGCGCGGATCGGGCACCGTGGTCGCCGGCTCGTCGCTGGCGCTCGAGGGGATCGACGTCCACGCCGCGGTCTTCCGCTGGCGGATGGAGGATCGCGAGGGCGCCGGCTCGTATGAGCTGATGGCCCGATCCGCGGCGGAGGCGGCATGAACCGCCCCAAGGCGATCGTCAGCGACTTCGGCGGCGTGCTGACGACGCCGCTCGGCAACGCGTTCGCGGCCTGGTCGCGCGAGTCCGGCATCGCGCTCGAGGCGCTCGGCCTGGCGCTCGCGGCCTCGGCGGAGCGGCACGGCGAGCATCCGCTGTTCGTGCTCGAGCGCGGCGAGCTGAGCGAGGCGGAGTTCGTCGAGCGACTCGAGCGGGAGATCGGCGACGGCCGCAGCCTGGCGGGGATGACCGAGACCTACTTCGAGCACCTCGAGCGCAACCACGAGATGATCGACCTGATGGCCGACCTGCGTGGGCGCGGCCTGCGCGCGGCGCTGCTGACCAACAACGTCCGCGAGTGGGAGCCGCGCTGGCGGGCGATGCTGCCGGAGATCGACGAGATCTTCGAGGTCGTCGTCGACTCCGCGTTCGTCGGCATGCGCAAGCCCGAGCACGAGATCTACCATCTGACGGTGGAGCGGCTCGGCGGCGGCCTGCGTGCCCAGGACTGCCTGTTCGTCGACGACATCGCGCTCAACTGCGACGCCGCGCGCGCGGTCGGCATGCGCGCCGTCGTCTTCGAGACGACCGAGCAGGCCCGGGCCGAGATCGAGTTGGCCCTGGCGTAGCCGCAGCGGCTGGCCTACCCTGAGCCGACACCGTGGGGGGACCGCCGATGACCCACAGAATCTGGCTCGCCGCCGTGACGGCCGCGCTGACGAGCCTCGCGCTCGCCGGTCCCGCGACGGCCGTCACTAAGACGCAGACCTTCCGCTACGGACCGGTGGCGATCGGCCCGTACCAGGTGCTCCAGGAGGATCTGGCCTTCAACGTCGACAAGCCCGCCGAGGACGCCTACATCACGCACATGAAGGTCGACGTGGTCGACCCGGACGGCGTCCCCGTGCCGATCGACCGGCTGATGCTCCACCACATCGTCTTCGCCAACCTGGGCGAGCAGATCGGCCAGAAGCACGACGCGACCTGCAACACGTTCACGGGGTTCGACTCGCAGACGAAGATCCCGGCGCTTGGCGAGCGCTTCTACGCCGCCGGCGAGGAGCGGGCCGAGCTGCGGCTGCCCGACGGCTACGGCTACCGCAGCAGGGCCGGCGACAGCTGGGGCATGACGCTGATGCTGATGAACCACCGCGCCCGCACCGACAGCGCCTTCGTCGAGTACGAGGTGACGTGGGAGACCGAGCCGCAGGAGCCGGTGCGGCCCTACTGGCTCGACGTCAGGAACTGCCTCGCCGACCCGGTCTACGATGTACCCGGTGGCGGCAAGCGCGGCTCCGTGCACCGGCGCTCGATGCGCTGGGACGTCCCCGAGTCGGGCCGCGTCGTGGCCGGCATGGGTCACGTCCACGGCGGCGCGCGCAACCTGACGCTCAACCGCGGCGGCTGCCGCCTCTACGCCTCGCGGCCGACCTGGGGCCTGCCCAGCCACCCCTTCTACAACGTGAAGCCGGTCCTGCACGAGCCCGGTCCGATCGACATGAGCGGCTTCACCAGCGCCGCCGGCTTCCCCGTCCGCCGCGGCGACCGACTCCGCCTCGACTCCAACTACGACGCCCGGCGACTGCATACGCGCGTGATGGGGATCATGGTCGTCTTCCTGGCCGAGGATCCCGCGGCCCAGCCGGCGGGATGCACACGGCCGGCCGACCTCGTCGAGCACCGGACCGACGAGCCCGGCCGCGCGCGTGCGCCGCTGTTCAGGGTGCCGCTGATCGGCCTCGACCGCCGAGGCCGCGCCCGGCGGATCGCCCGCCCGCCCGGTAGGCGCGTGCGCGTCGGCAGGCGGGCGCGGATCAAGGTGGGAGACCGCTTCTTCTCCAAGCGGAACGTGCTCCTGCCCCGCGGCGGCATCCTGCGCTGGCGGTTCGCCTCGCGCGAGCTCCACAACGTCACGGTCGCGAACGGCCCGCGCGGCTTCTCGTCACTCAACCTCGACGGCGGCCGCACGTTCCGCAAGCGCCTGCGCAAGCCCGGCCTCTACCGCATCTTCTGCGCGCTGCACCCCGTCGACATGACCCAGACCGTCAGGGTGTCGCGCAAGCGCGACGGAGCCCGCGAGCGCCGCTAGCCGTGGCGGCCGGGGCCGACCCTGGACCGTCGCCTCGAACGCGCGGCAGCCGTCGCACGCGCGGACGTGATGGCGCAAGGTCCGGCGGCGCAGGGCTGAGCCGGTCGAGGTCGCGAGCTGGCGCCTGATGTCGCTGCATGCCGCCTCGCGTGCGTCGCGCGTCGAGGCGAGCGTGGCCCTCGCCTGGAAGACGAGCGACTTCACCTTGGCGGGGGCAACGCCGAGCGCAGCGCCGATCTCACGGTGGTCGAGCGCCTCGAGCTGCGACAGCAGCAGGGCCGCGCGCTGAACGTCCGGCAGCCGCGCGACATCGGCGACGAGGTCGCGCAGCTCCTCGCGCAGCTCCACCTCGGCCGCCAGCCCGTCGACCGCCCGATGGGTCGCGTCGAGCGCGATCGCACCAGCCGCCGGGCGGCTGCGCAGCAGCGACAGGCAGCGGTTGCGAGCGACCGTGAATAGCCACGGCCGCAGCTCGAGCGGGTCGCCGGAGCCGGCGATCCGCCGATGCGCCGCCAGGAAGGTGTGCTGTGCGGCGTCCTCGGCATCCTCACGGTTGCCGGTCAGGTGACGGCAGAAGGCGAGGATCGCCGGCCGGTAGCGCGCGTGGAGATGCTCGAACGCCCGCGCGTCGCCGTCCCTGGCCCGCTCGACAAGGCGAGCGTCACCCGTCTGCCACTGCCTTGTCACGACGCCATTATGGCCACCGCCCGCCCCCGCGGCGGCGGTTCGGATCGCTACGCGTCAGGCGCGGGCGGCTCCCGCACGGGAGGCCCCTGGCCGCCCTGGTGCTCGCGTCGCTCCCCGGCGCTGTAGGCGATGCGGAACAGCGCCGCATCGCGAACGTACTGCGCCACGCTCACTCCCTCGCGCTCCGCCTCGCGCTGCAGCATCTGCCACAGCTCCGGAGTGAACCTGATTGTCGTCGCACGCATGTACCTATGAAACGCCCCCCACCCCCAAAGGTTGGAAGGACAGGCCACCAGCCTGACGAGTGCGAGCGGGTGCCTGGCAAGGAAGAGGCCCGCGACGCGTGCGTCAGCACGCGAGCGGGCCGATGACGCCGCCAGGCGCGCGCTCGCGCCGTCAGGTTAGTTGTCGCTGCCCAGGCGGTCCCAGGCATAGATCTCGACCGCCTCGGCGGCGAGCTCGGCCTTGCGCGGCTCGGAGAGGAACGGCAGGACGGTGTCGATCGCCTGCTCCTCGCTGACGCCGGCGTCGAAGGCCTCGTCGCCGCGGAAGCCTGCGGCTATCCGCAGTGCCTCCCGGCGGTGCTCGCCGAGGTGCCCAAACGCCTTGAGGAGGAACTCCTTGTTGGCGATCGGGTGCCCTACCTCGAGCGTCGCGTGCCAGGCGGCGAGCATCGAGAGGTCGTCGTCGTCCAAGACGTCGACGGCCTTCGCGTAGTGGACGACGAGCTCGTCCTCCGGAATCTCGTCGACCCAGGCGGCGACGACTTCGCCGAGCAGCTGCCGCCGCGCCTCGCGTCCGATCGAGTCCGCGATCACGCGGATCGCCTCTTGCGGCTCTATGAAGCAGAGGGACATGCACGCAAGGTACGCGCCGGCCCCGACGGAAAGGGGGTCCGGCGGAGGGCTACGCCGGCTCGAGCGCCAGCGTTCGCTCGGCGTCCCACGAGCAGAGGCCCGGCTGGCCGGGGCAATCGGCGCAGAGCTGTGCCCGCGGCTGCTCGGAGGGCGCGAACCGGCCGCCGGAGATGCCCGCCGCGAGGCCGCGCAGGCGCCGCTCGAGGTCGGCGGCGTCCGCGGCCTCGTAGACCGCCCCCACCGGCTCGCCAGGCCGCTCGAGGAAGGCGTAGAGGACCTCAACCCGCCGCGCGCCGCCGTGCAGGGCCGCGAGCGCGTAGACGAGGCGCTGCGTGGCGTAGGACCCGTCGACGAGCTCACGCGGGTCGCGGTCGCCGAGCCGGTCGGTCTTGTAGTCGACGATCAGCGTGCGGTCCGGCTCGACGGCGTGGACGTCGACGATGCCGTTGACCAGCAGCCCGGCGCCACCGGCTCCCGGCTCGGTGAGCAGGAACGCGAAGCCGAGCTCGGTTCGCACCCGCTCCGCGGCGGCTATCCGCGCGCGGAGGGCCGACGCGCCGAAGCGCTCGACGAGCATCGCCATCTCGGCGACCTCGTCGTCGTCGGCGGACTCGCCGTGGCCCGCGACCAGGCGCGCGACTTCGGCGGGCGCGGGCGCCGCGGGGCGCTCGAAGTCGAGCCGCTCGAGCAGCTCGTGGACGACCGATCCACGCACGGTGGCGGGCAGGCCAGTCGCCGGCTCGGCCGGCGTCCCGGGCAGCTCGCGCTCGAGGCGAGGCAGCCCGAGCGCCCGCTCGAGGTAGAAGCGGTAGCCGCACTCGGCGTAGCGCTGCAGGCCGGAGTAGCTGATCCGGCTGACGGGCGGCGCGCTCGGGGGCGGGACCGCCGCGAGCGCGGGCGCGTCGAGCGCGTCGAGGCCGGCGGGCGGCGGCTCGTGCGCCGCCGGAGCGCGATCCGGGGCGCCCAAGAGGTCGTCGAGCGTGTCGGGGCGGAGCACGCTCGCGCGGACGTCGAGCCGGCGGCCGTCGACCGTGCGCTCGACGACCTGGTCGGCGCCGAGGTCGGGTAGCTGCGGGACGAGCGCGCGCCAGAGCCAGCGCATCGGCTCCTCGAGCGGCTTCTCCTCGGGCAGCTTCTCGAGGTCGGTCGCGCCGCTGAGGATCAGGTGCTCCTCGGCCCTCGTCGCGGCGACGTAGAAGACGCGCTTCTCCTCCTCCTCGTCGGCGAGCCGCTGGGCCTCGCGGATCTCGTCGAGCCGCGAGCTGCGCACGCTGCCGCCGCCGAGCTGGGCGAGGCTGATGCCGACGCTGCCGTCGTCGGAGATCCGCAGCGGCGACTGGTCCTCACGGCCCGGCTTGCCGAGGTCGGCGACGCAGACGACGGGGAACTCGAGCCCCTTCGCGCGGTGGACGGTCATCAGCCGCACGGCCTGGACGTCCTCGGCCTCGAGCGGCGCCTCGCCCTGGCGCTCGGCGAGCTCGTCGCGCTCGGCGACGTAGTCGACGAAGGCGCGCAGGTCGCGGCCCTCCTCGGCCTCGAACTCGCGCGCGAGCCGCATCAGCTTGCGCACGTTCGCCATCCGCCGCCTGCCGTTCGGCTGCGCGAGCAGGTGCAGGTCGTAGCCGCTGCGGGTCACGCAACGGTCGATCAGCGCCTCCAGGGACGTGCGCGGCGCCGCCGACCGCTCGCCGCGCAGCATCCGGGCGAACGCACGTGCACGTCCCGCATCCTGCTCCCCGAGGTCCGTCGCAAGCGTGCCGCCGCGAGCGTCGCCGTCGTCGAGCAGCGCGAGCAGCTGCGTCCACGGATCGGTGCCCGCCGCGCGGGCCGCGGCGGCGAGGACGACCAGCGCGTCGAGCGACACGCCGCCGAGCGGAGAGGCGAGCGCCGTGTACAGGGCGAGCTCGTCGAGCGGGTTCGCGAGCGCGCCGAGGTAGGCGCGCAGATCGCCGACCTGCTGCTGCGACCAGTAGCCGCGCCCGCCGACGACGTAGGTGGGCACGTTGCGATCCTCGAGCGCACGCTCGTAGGCGGCGAGGTGGGTGGTGGCGCGCAGCAGCACGACGACGTCGCCGGGCTCGAAGCGGCCCTCGGCGAGCAGGCCGTCGACGCGCTTGGCGAGCATCCGCGCCTCGGCGGCGCGCGCCGGCGCGACGTCGCGCAGCGACTCGCCGAACGCCAGCTCGGGCGCCGGCCCGCCGGCCTCCGCGTCGGCCTCGAAGCGCTCGCGCCAGCGCGAGCCCTGGTGCGGGCGGTCGGCGACGATCAACTCGACGCACGGCTCGGTGCCGGGCTCGCCGGCGTCCGCGTCGGCGCGTCCGGCGCGCAGCGGCTGGAAGCCGTCGCCCCAGGCGGCGCCGAACGCGACGGCGACCGCGTCGAGGATCTCCTGGCGGCTGCGAAAGCTGACGGTCAGCGCCTCGCGGCGGCCGTCGGCGCGCGCCCGCTCGGCCTGCTCGCGGAAGACCGAGACGTCGGCGTGGCGGAAGCGGTAGATCGACTGCAGCTCGTCGCCGACGCGGAACAGCCGCGGGCCGGCGATCCGCTCGAGCAGCTCGTTCTGGAGCGGGTTGGTGTCCTGGAACTCGTCGACCATCACGTGCCGGAAGCGCTCGGACCAGCGCTCGCGAACGGAGCCGTCGCAACGCAGCAGCTCGTTCGCGCGCAGCTCGAGGTCGTCGAAGTCGAGCCCGGAGCGCTCGCGCTTGAGCGCCTCGTAGCGCTCGCCGTAGGCGCGCAGCAGGTCGCGCAGGAGGGCGTGGTCGTGCAGCTCGGCCTGGTGGGCGGCGAGGCCGGCGCAGGCGCCGAGCGCGTCGCGGTACCCGTCGAAGGCGCCGCTCTTCAGCGCCCCCGCCCCACGGCCGACGGCCATGTCGTCGAAGGCGGCCGCGTCGAGCTCGTCGCCGTCCGCTGCGGCGAGCACGTCGAGGCAGCGCTCGAGCGCCGCGCGCGCGGCATCTACGCGCACGCCGGCCGCGGCGCCGAGCTCGGCCAGAGCGGCGCGCGCGGCCCGCTCCAGGCGCTCGCGCTCCCCGGCCGGGCGCGGCGGGTCGATCCGCGGCAGCTCGGGCGCGAGCTGGCCGCGGCTGCGCAGGTGGCCGTAGGCGGTGCGCACCATCGCCTCGAGCCGCGCGGGCGTGTACGCGGCGACCAACCTGAGCCGCTCGGCGTCGGCGCCCTCGTGGAGGAACGCCGACAGCGCGCGGTCGAACGCGTCGACGCCGACGCGCTCGCTCTCGAGCGCGTCGAGGACGCGGTACTCGGGGTCGATGCCCGCCGCGAGCGCATGCGTGCGCAACAGCCGCGAGCAGAACCCGTGGATGGTGGAGACGAACGCGCCCTCGGCGGCGCGCGCGAGGTCGTGGCGGCCGGCGTCGGCGAAGCGCGCGCGGACGCGCGCCTTGAGCTCCGCGGCCGCCTTCTCGGTGAACGTGATCGCGAGGATCGCGTCGACGGGGACGCCGTCCTCGATCGCGGCGCGCGCGAACCGCTCGACGAGGACGGAGGTCTTGCCCGATCCGGCGCCGGCGGCGAGCAGCAGGCCGCCGTCGCGGCGCTCGATCGCGCGCAGCTGCTCGTCGGTGAAGCGGGGGGCGGTCACCGCTCGATCCTGCAGATCGAGGGGTGCGAGCAGCCGCCGCGGTAGGCGCAGGAGTCGGGCTTCGAGCACAGCCGGCCCTCCTCCATCTCGCGGGCCGCGGTGGCGATCGCATCGCCGGCCCACGCGCGCAGCGCCTCGAAGTCGTCGTCGCCGAGCACGTCCCCGGCGACGAAGTCGCCGCCGAGGTCGGCGGCGCTGTCCGCCCTGACCGCGCCGCGCGAGCGCCTGTCGGTGCCGGCCAGCGGCGTGTAGAGGCCCGCGACGGCCTCCGCGTCGAGCAGGCGCTCGGCGACGGCCATGTAGAGGGCGGCTTGGAGCCGGCCCTTTGCCTCCCACGAGGCTGCGCTGTAGCTGCCGACGCGGCCGCTCTTGTAGTCGCGCACCGCGATCTCGCCGCCGCGGCGGTCGACGCGGTCGATCCGGCCGCGTACGAGCAGCCCGTCGCCGAGGTCGACGGCGGGATGGCCGTCCTCGCCGAGCCCGAACGTCAGCTCGAGCTCGTCGGGCTCGAACTCCGACGGCGTGTCGGCCTCGTGCCGCAAATGGCGCAGCAGCTCGAACTCCAGCCGCCGCAGCGCCGCCCGCACGCGCGCCCGGCTCGACGCGAGCGCGTAGCGCTCGGCCTGCTCCTCCAGCGCCTCGAGCAGGATCAGCTCGGCGACGTCGAGGTTCGCGGGCGCGACGCCACGGTCGCCGGTGCGCTCGCGCAGCCGCCGGAAGGTCAGCTCGAGCACGCTGTGCGCGTAGGCGCCCTGGACCATCCGCTCGGGGTCGGGCTCGAGCTCGACGGGACGCAGCACGTCCTGGACGAGCCAGCTCACCGGGCAGCCGGCGAAGCGCTCGATCGCCCCTGCGGAGACGGGACCACGCCCGCGCAGCGCCGCCAGCGCCGCATCGAGGGCGAGCGGGGCGATCGGCCGCGGCGGCGCCGCCCGCTTACGCGCGGCGACCGCGCGCTCCCACTCGGCCTCCGTCGGCGCGTCCTCCGGCGCCCACGTCACGTCCGAGAGCGACCGCCGCCGCGCCCGCGCCCGCAGGCCCGGGAAGATCCGCTCGACGTCGTCGAGGAAGAACGACTGCGCCTCCGGCTCGCCCTCCTCGCCGCAGGTGCGCGCGCTCAGCACCAGCCGCCGCTCGGCACGCGAGGCGCAGACGTAGAACAGGTAGCGCTCACGCTCGAGCTGGTCCTCGCGCAGCGGCAGCGCGAGCCCGGTCGCCCGCGCGATCTCACGACGGTCGGCGTCCGAAAGGAACGGCTCGGGCCTCCCGGCGGCCGGCAGCTCTCCCTCCTGCAGGCCGCACACGAAGACGGCCTCGAAGCGGCGTGCGCGGATGCCCTCCGGCGCCGCGATCGTCACGCGCCCGGGCTGCGGCGGCTCGCCGACGCGCACGTCGAGCGCCGCCAGCGTCTCCTCGACGCGGCGCGCGTCCAGCCGCGCCCCCGCCAGGGCAAGCGCCCGCATGTCGCTCAACGCGCCGTGCGCGGCGCGGAAGGCACGGGCGTCGTCGATCTCGGGGCCCTCGAGCACGTGCGCGGCGCGCATGTAAGGGCCCGCGAAGAGGCGCTCGAGGCGCGCGCCCAGCTCGGCCAGCAGCTCCGGGGGATCGTCGAGGACTGCCGCGAGGCGGTCGATCTCGGCGAGCGGGAAGGGGCCGACCTCCTCGTCCCAGAGCTCGCGCGCGCGCTGGGCGGTCGGCCGGCCGTCGCGGCGCAGGGCCGCCTCGAGCCGGTCCGCGTACGCCGGCTCGCGCAGCCGGCCCGGCGTGCGCAGGTACGCGAGCAGGTCGTCGGCGCTGCCCGAGCCCGAGGCACAGCGCAGCAGCGCCAGCAGCCCGCGGCCGACGCCGGTGTGGCGCAGGGGCAGCGCCCTGTCGATCGAGTAGGGGATGCCGTATGCGTCGAAGACCTGCTCGACCGTGGACGCGTACGCGCGCGGGTCGCGCATCACGACCGCGACGTCGCCGGCCTGCGTCCCGTCGCGCAGCAGATCGAGCACGGCGGCCGCGCACAGCTCGACCTCGGCCCGCCGGCCGCCCGCCAGGTGGACGCCGACGGCGTCGCCGGGGTCGGCGGTCGCCGCCCCGTCCTCGAACAGGCCGCGCTCGAGCGCGTGCAGGGCGGCGCGCGACTCGTCGGCGTAGTGGTCGGACAGCGCCGGCAGCTCCTGCTGCTCTCGCGCCCCCAGGGCGAGCAGCCGCGCGTGGACGGCGCGGGTCGCCCGGAACGCCTCGCGGCCCGCCTCGTGCGGCAGCGAGACGACGACCTCGGCCCCCGCGGCGTTCGCGAGCGCGTCGAGCGCGGCCAGCTCGAGCGGCGTGAAGTCGTCGAAGCCGTAGACGAACACGGGCGTGGCGCCCCAGCTCGTCGGTGCCTCGCGCAGCGCCTCGACGGCGCTCCACGCCCGCAGGTCCTCGTCGACGAGGCCGGCGGCGGCAAGGCGGTCGCGGTAGCGGCGGTAGATCTCGGCGAGCTCGTCGGCGTAGCGGCGGCGAGGCCCGTCGCCCGCCCAGCGCCGAAGCGCGGACGTGAGCCGGGCCGGCTCGACCATCGACCGCTCCAGCTCGGCGACGAACCGCGCCGCGGCACGCACGAACCCGGGCCGCTCCGCGGACTCGGCCATCTCCTCCAGGCGCGCGTCGCGGACCGCCTCCGCGACGACCAGCTCGCGCTGAAGCGGCGACGCCACTCGCCCGCCGGCGCCCGCACGCGACGCGATCAGCGCGAAGAGCGCCTTGAAGCGCAGCACGCGCGCGCCGAAGACCGCGCCGCGGGCCGCCAGCTCGCGCTGGTTGTGCTCGACGTCCTCGAATGCCGGCACGACGAGCACCGGCTCGTCGTCGAGGCGGGCGCGCAGCCCGCCCAGCACCACGCCCGCCTTGGCGGCGTTGGCCGGGCCGGTGACCAGCTTCAGCGACATCCCGGTCAGGTATAGGGCCAGGCGTGGACGGCGCGGCGTCAGGCGCGCGACGCGGCGTTCGCCTGCGCCGCGGCTGGGATCAGCCCACGCCGCGCGGCGTCGGCGAGCGCCTCGGCGTAGCGGGCGGCGGGAAGCATCGGCGGGGCGTCCTGCAGCTCCCAGCCGATCGCCGGCCGCAGCACCCAGCGGGCGACGCGCAGCAGGCCGTCCTGGAGCCGCTCGATGCGCAGCTCCTCCTTGAAATCGCCGCTGCGGCCGCGGCTGACGCCCGCATCGCCGCCCGCCCGCGGATCGGGCGGCGCGCCGATCGCCGCGACGAGGCGTGCCGCGTCGCGCGCCTGGAGCGCCTCCGCGGAGCGCGCGACGATGTCGGCGAGGTCCGACGCCGGCAGGACCGGCGCCCGAGGCTCGAGCGCGGAGCCCGACCACTCGCCGAGGCGGACGCCGCCGGGCACGCGCTCGAGCCGGACGACGCCGGGCGATCCGTCCGCGCGCGTGCGGGCCGGCGCGGCGACATGCGGGCCCGTGAACGCTCGCGCCGCCGGCTTCTCGGCCGCCGGCGATCGGCGCGCCGCGGACGGCCGCTTGCGCGGCGCGCCAGACCCGCCGGAGTCCAGCACCGTGCCCTTGGAGCAAATCGGGCAATCGGCGGTGAAGCGGTTGTGACGGCAGAAGAGCGACACGCGCAACCAGGATAGGCATTGGCGGGGCCGAGGCGGCGAGCAGCTCGGCGCCGGCCGCGCCGCGCTCGCGGGCTGCCTGCGGGGCCTGGCAAGATGCTGACCGTGACGACCGCGATCGTGTCGGATCTACATCTGGGCGCGACGTCAGGCGTCGACGTCGCGCGCCGCGAGGAGCCGCTCGCGCGCCTGCTCGAGACGGTCGCGAGCGCCGACAGGGTCGTCTTCCTCGGCGATCTGCTGGAGCTGCGCGAGCGGCCGGCGGCGGCCGTGCTGGAGGACGTCGCCCCCGTCCTGCGCCGGATCGGCGAGGCGGCCGCGGGCAGGCAGGTCGTCGTCGTGCCGGGCAACCACGACCATCAGCTCGTCGCCCCGGCGCTCGAGCGTGCCCGCCTGAACGGCGACCACGCGCTCCCGCTGCAGATCGAGCACGAGCCCCGGCGCGGCGAGCTGGCGCAGCTGCTCGCCGATTCGATGCCGCGCAGCGAGGTCGTGCTCGCCTATCCCGGCATCTGGCTGCGCGACGACGTCTACGCGACGCACGGCCATTACCTGGACGCGCACCTGACGGTTCCGCGCGTCGAGTGCCTGCTCGCGGCCGCCGTCAGGCGCTACGGGGCCGGACTCGGCGCCGACGGCCCGCGAGCTCCCGACCACTACGAGGCGATCGTCGGGCCGATCTACGCGCTCGCGAACGCGATCGCCCAGAACGCCCGCGCCCGCCCGGGGACGCGCCGCGGCAGCCTCTCGCGGCGCGTCTGGAGCGCCGCGACGGCGCGCGGCGACGCCGGTGCGCGGATCCGCGGCGCGCTGATCGGCCGTGCCGCGATCCCCGCCGCCGTCGCGGCGATCAACGTCGCCGGCTTCGGGCCCTTCACGGCCGACCTCTCCGCGACCGAGCTGCGCCGCGCCGGACTGCGGGCGATCGGCGAGGTCGTCGACCGGCTCGGCATCGAGGCCGATCACGTCCTCTTCGGCCACACCCACCGCGCCGGCCCGCTCGACGGCGAGCTCGACGAGTGGCTCCTCCCGGGCGGCACCCGCCTCACCAACACCGGCAGCTGGATCCACGAGCCCGTCTTCGTCGCCGGCGACGGCCCCTCCAACCCCTACTGGCCCGGCCGCGTCACCCTGCTCACCGACACCGGTCCGCCCGAGCTCCGCAACGTCCTGGGCGACCTCGAGCTGCCGTCTCCGCCTCGGCCGACTTGAACTGTCTGACGCCGCTCAGCCGGTGGCGGCGCGCTGGGCCTCGGGCTCGGCGGCGGCGCCGTCCTCGGACGCCTCGGCGGCGGCCCGCTCGCGCTCTTTCGGTGGGGCCGTGGCCCACTCCTCGTCGAACTCGACCTTCCACTTGCCGGGCGCGTCCTCGCGCGGCTCGATCTTGAGCTTGGCGCGGAAGCTGCGGCCGGCGCGGCCCTTGACGCGGGTGACCTGCTTGGGGGTGCGGCCGAGCGGGGGGGCGGCGCCGCGGGCGATCGACTCGCCGAGGCTGGCCATCAGCTGCTTGGCGACCGATACCGGCAGGTTCTTGTTCGCCTTCTTCTTCCAGATCACGAAGCCGCAGCCGGGGTCCTCCCTCGACCAGCACGAGTAGCCCTTGCGGTTCTCGACGACCTCGCGCCCGCAGACCGGGCAGGGACCGAGCTTCGCGCGCTCGATCTGCACGCCCTTGAGCTTGTCGAGCTCCTGGACCGTGTCGCCGATGAACTTCGCGATGTCGTTCATGAAGGCGGGGCGCGAGTCCTCGCCCCGCTCGATCAGTCCGAGGCGGTGCTCCCAGTCGCCGGTCAGCTCCGGCGAGGTGAGCGCGTGCTCGCCGAGCAGCCGGATCACCTGGACGCCCTTCTCGGTCGCGTGCAGCGAGCGGCCGTCGCGCTCGATGTAGCCGACCGCGATCAGCCGCTCGATGATCGACGCGCGCGTCGCCGGCGTGCCGATGCCCGAGTCCTTCATCGCCTCGCGCAGATCGGCCTCCTCGATCTCCTTGCCGGCGGTCTCCATCGCGGCGAGCAGCGACGCCTCGGTGAAGCGGCGCGGCGGCTGGGTCTCCTTGCGCAGCGACTCGATCTCGCGGGTCTCCACCGCCTCGCCCTCGTCGAGCTTGGGCAGCAGCTGGTCGCCGCCGGAGTCGTCGTCCTGCTTGCCCTCGCCCTGGGCCTCCTGGCCGTACACCGAGCGCCACCCGGCCTCGATCAGGACGCGCCCGCTGGTGCGGAAGACATTCTCCTCGACCGTCGTCTCGACGCGCGTGCGCTCGAAGACGGCGTCGGGATGGAAGACGGCGAGGAAGCGCTTGGCGACGAGGTCGTAGACCTTGAGCTCGTCGGCACCCATCCGCCCCAGGTCGTGCTCGGACTTGGTCGGGATGATCGCGTGGTGGTCCTCGACCTTGGCGTCGTTGACGACCCGTCCGAGCGGGAGCTTCTCGAGCCCGCGCACGTACTCGGATCCCTTGCGGTACTGGCCGTTGTGGCCGACGAGCTCGGCGATCGGCCGGATCTCGGCGACCATGTCGCCGGTCAGGAAGCGCGAGCTGGTGCGCGGATAGGTCAGCGCCTTGTGCTCCTCGTAGAGCCTCTGCGCCGCGGCGAGCGTGCGCCGGGCCGAGAAGCCGTGGAGCGTGTTCGCGTGCCGCTGGAGCGACGTCAGGTCGTAGAGGAGCTGCGGGCGCTCGCGCTCCTCCTTCTGCTCGAGCTTGGTGATCTCGCCGTCGCGGCCCTTGCAGGCCTCGACGATCTTGGCGGCCTCGTCCTCGGCGATCCGCTTGCCCCCCATGTACCTGCCCGCATAGGCGCGCTCGTCGGATGCCGCGAAGCGGGCCTCGACGAGCCAGTACGGCTCGGGCTTGAACGCGCGGATCTCCTCCTCGCGCCGAGCGACGAGCGCCAGCGTCGGCGTCTGCACGCGGCCGAGCGAGACGGCGCCGTCGAAGGCGGCGCGCAAGCGGATCGACGCGGCACGGGTGGCGTTCATGCCGACCAGCCAGTCGGCCTCCGAGCGCGAGCGGGCGGCCGCCTCGAGCGACTCCATCTCCTCGCCGGGGCGCAGGCGCTCGAAGGCGTCCTCGATCGCCTTGCGCGTCATCGAGGAGAGCCAGAGCCGCTGCACCGGCTTCTTGACCTTGGCGGTGTCGTAGACGTAGGCGAAGATCAGCTCGCCCTCGCGGCCGGCGTCGCACGCGTTGACGACGTCGCCGACGTCCTCGCGCGCCATCTGGCGGTGGATGACCTTGAGCTGCTTGGCGGCGCGGTCGTCGTTGGGTACGAGCTTGAACTCGTCCGGGACGATCGGCAGGTCGGCGAAGCGCCACTTCTTGAGCTTCGGGTCATAGGCGTCCGGCTCGGCGAGCCCGACGAGATGGCCGACCGCCCAGGTGATTACGTAGTCGTCGCCCTCCAGGAACGCCTTGTCCTTGCCCTGCTTGAACGATCCGGGCAGCGCCGCGGCGAGGTCGTTCGCGACGGACGGCTTCTCTGCGACTACGAGTGTCTTGGCCATGAGGCGCCCCACGATACGCAGGTCGGAGCCGTGGCCGCGCAATTGCACCGCGATCGACGGCGCAGACGCCATGACGCGCCTGGCCGAGACGCTCGCTTCCGGCTAGGCTCGTCGGTTCCCATGCGCGCCCCCCTCGACAGCGACTCGCCTCCGGCGACCGGCCACGTCTGGCTGCTCGACGACCGCTCGACGCCCGAGCTCGTCTTCGCCTTCCCGTTCGACGAGGAGCTCAACGAGGCCGTCAAGCAGCTGCCGGGACGGTGGTTCGACTGGCGCCGCAAGCACTGGCGCGTGCCCACCGAGCCGAACGCGGCGAAGTCGGTCGACTCGGTGCTGGAGCGCTTTCCGATGCTGGTCGCGACGCCCGAGGTGCTCGCCTGGCTGCGCGACTCCGACCGCTGGCGCGCGCTCGTGACCGTGGTGTCGTACGAGGGCGCGGGCGCGTTCATCGTCCGGACGATCTCCGGCGATTCCCCGCCGGACGAGCTCGCCGAAGCGATCCGCATCGCCGAGGACCGCGTCGTGATCCCGTTCGCCGCGCCCGACGCCGCCGAGATCGCCGACGTCGAGGGCGTCCGGCTGGACGACCTCGCGCAGGCATGCCTGCGCGAGCTGCGCTCGACCGGGACGGCGGCGCCGGCGGAGCTCGCCGTCGAGGTCGGCGACGACGGTGAGCCGGAGCTTGCGCTGTTCACGCTCTGGGACCCGCTCCCCGCACGCGAGTTCAAGCGGCTGCCGGAGGCCAGTCCGGTCGGGCGCGCGGGCCGGTTCTTCAACCGCGACGCCTCCTGGGGCGTCGGCGTGCCGGCCGACCCGGCGCTGGCGCGCGAGCTGGCCGACTTCGTCGCCGCGCATCCACGCGTGCGGGTCGAGGAGCCGGCGCGCGAGCTGCTCGACGAGCTGATCGCCGAGCACGAGCGGGCGGCGGCGACGGTCGCGCTCTCGCACGCCGAGGACGCCGAGCTCGACGGCCTGGCTCTCGGCGGCGAGCTTCACCCCTTCCAGCGCGCCGGCGTCCGCTACGCGCTCGAGCGGCGGCGGACGTTCATCGCCGACGAGCAGGGCCTCGGAAAGACGGTGCAGGCACTCGCCACGCTCGAGGCCGACGGCGCCTTCCCGGCGGTCGTCGTCTGCCCCGCGAGCATGAAGCTCACATGGGAGCGTGAGTCCTCGGTCTGGCTGCCCGACCGCAGCGTCGCGGTGCTCGAGGGGCGCACGGGCGCGGCGTGGACCGCCGAGGCCGACGGCGCCGACATCGTCGTCCTCAACTACGACATCCTCGAAGCGCACTCGGCGCGGCTGCTGGAACGCCGGCCGCGCGCGCTGGTCCTCGACGAGTCGCACTACGTCAAGAACCCGCGTGCCCGCCGGACGCGGGTGGCGCTCGATCTCGCCGAGCGGCTGCCGGACGACGCCCTCCGTCTGGGACTGACGGGCACCCCGATCCTCAATCGGCCGGACGAGCTCGTCGCACAACTGCGCGTCCTCGGCCGGCTGCGCGACTTCGGCAGCGGCGCACGGCTCTCGCGCCGCTTCCGCGCCGCCGGCAGCGACGACCGCCTGCACTGGAACCTGCGCGCCCACTGCTACGTGCGCCGCACCAAGCAGCAGGTGCTTCCCCAGCTTCCGAGCAAGCGCCACGACACCGTCCCGGTGCTGCTCTCGAACGAGCATGAGTACCGCCTCGCGGAGAACGACGTCATCGCCTGGCTGCAGACGCTGCCGCTCGACCTCGGCACGATCGACGCGAAGGTCGCCGCCGCCCTGCGCGCCGAGCAGCTCGTCCGGCTCAACAGCCTGCGCCAGCTCGCCGCGAGCGGCAAGCTGCCGACGGCGCTCGCCTGGATCGCCGACTTCCTGGAGTCGGGCGAGCCGCTCGTCGTGTTCGCCGAGCACATCGCCACCCAGCGTGCGCTGATGGAGCGCTTCCCCGGCTCCGCCCACATCCTCGGTGCGGACTCGTCCGCCGCCCGCCAGCGCGCCGTCGACGCGTTCCAGCGCGAGGACGGCCCGCAGCTGATCGTCTGCTCGATGCGCGCCGCCTCGCAGGGCATCACGCTCACGCGCGCATCCAACGTCGCCTTCCTCGAGCTCGACTGGACGCCCGCCCGCCACGACCAGGCCGAGGACCGCCTCCACCGCATCGGCCAGGACAGCGCCGTCACCGCCTGGTACCTGCTCGCCCCCGACACGATCGACGAGACGATGGCGGAGCTGCTCCAGCGCAAGCGCAGCCTGATCGACGCCGTCACCGACGGCCGGATCCGCAGCGAGCAGCGCCTCGTCGACGCGGTCGTCAGCGAGCTCCGCGGCCGGCCGTTCCGGCATCTGCGCGTGGTGGCGTAGCGCGGGAGGACTGACTTCGCGGCGCGGCTTGGCGTGCCGCGTCGTCCGGACGGGGTGGTCTCCGTCGCCGTCCCCTGCAGGCTGGGCGGAAAAGCCGCGTGTGGGGCGTTGCTCATGCGCCGTAGTCCGCCGGGGCGTCGCGGCCGGCGTCCGGCTGCGGCGGCTTGGCGCGCTTCCACCGGGGGCAGCGCTGGGGACCGGGGCGGAACGGCAGCCTGATGCGCACGCCGGCGGAGTTGTTGCGCTCGTTCAGCTCGTAGATGCCGTCGCGGGGGTCGGCGGTGTGGACGTAGTCGAAGCAGCCGCGCAGGCCGGTCACGTTGATCCACTGCTCGTGGTAGTGCGGCGGGTAGACGTCCGACCAGCCGACCGACGTACCGAGCGTCACGCGCCTGGTGGCGGAGGAGGTGTTGCAGGCCGGGTAGACCGCGCTTCGCGGCGAGCGGCGCAGGCTCGGATGGCTGCGCTCGAGGTCGCGCAGGCAGTAGCTGACCTTCGGCCCGCGACGGATGCGGCGGGTACGCCGGCCCCGCTTGTCGACGCGCCAGAGGTCGAAGCGCGCCGCGAACTCGAACTTCCAGTAGCGCGTCTGGCCCGGGATGTGCTTGAAGAGGAGCCTCGCGCCGGTGTCGATGCCGACCCGCCGGCCGTCACGCCGGTGGATCCGCTGGCGTGCGCGCATCGTGTAGCGCCCCGCGCGAACCCCGACCAGCTCGGCCGGCCCCCGCCCCATGCTGTCGATCGAGTTGCCGGCCCGCAGCACGACGCGCCCCGGCCACACGAACGGGTCGAGGGTGAGGCCGAAGGGCCTGGCCATCACCAGGTCCGGGCAGAGCAGCTTCGCCCGCTTGGCCCGGTCGAGGCACGGGTTCGGCGGCTTGCCGCCCGCCTCGGCAGCGGGAGGGATGGCAGCCGCCAGCAGGCAGATCGCCACGGCGAGATATGCGGCCACTCGTCGCAAGGCCCGTGTTGTAGCGCAAGTCCACCACCACCAGCCAAGCCACACGGTGAAGCCAGCCAAGGTTCCAGAGAGGGGGCCTGGGGGGCGGTAGCCCCCC
>JBBECV010000025.1:255572-298392 GCA_040881635.1 Thermoleophilaceae bacterium | reverse complement strand
GCCCCCCCCCCCCCCCCCCCCCCGCATCTCACATCCCGCTGGGGCCGGTTTCGACCGGCCCGCCCGCCCGCTCGAGCGCACCGCGGACGACGTCGTTGGGCACGGCGAAGCCGCTCCGGCCCTCCGCGGACTCGGCGGCGGCGAACACCGTCGCGAGCACGCGGCCGCGATCGTCGACCACCGGCCCGCCCGAGTTGCCCGAGCGCACGAGCCCGCGCAGCGACGTGATCGGGCGCTGGACGGGTCCGCGCCCGTAGGCGTCCTGGCTGACGACTGGCTGGGTCGCCCCCAGGCGCGCGGGACTGACGTGGTAGGGCCCGTTGAGCGGAAAGCCGAGCACCGCCGACGACGTGCCCCGCTCGGCATCGTCCGCGAGCGTGAGCGGCCGGCCGGCGGAGATGCCGGACGCGCGCAGCAGCGCGACGTCGTTGCGGACGTCGAACCAGATCGCGTCGGCATCGACGACCTCCCCCTCGCCGCGCAGCTGGACCTTCGTGTCGTCCTGTCCCGCGACGACGTGCGCGTTGGTCACCACCAGGCCCTCCCCCGCGATCCAGCCCGATCCCTGGACGCCGAGCCCACAGGCCGTGCCGAGCACCCTGACGACGCCTCGCCCGGCGGCGCGCACGTCGCGGTCGCGAGCGATCGCCGAGGTCGGCGGTGGCACGTCCGCGCCGGGACCCTCGATGCGCGGAAACGGGTCGAAGCGCGCGAGCGTGCGCAGGATCGGGCCCGACGGCGGCAGCGCGGCGTTGAGCTCGGCCATGATCGCCGAGCGCTGGAACGACTCGCGCAGGGAGCCCGCGCCCGGCGTGTGCAGCGCGACCGCACCCACGATCCACGCCATGCCGAGCCCGAGCGCGCCGACGAGCACGGCTCCGCCCGCTCCGTCGAGCACGCCGAGGCGGTCCCCGAGCCGGCGTCGGATCCGGAAGCCGAGCACCTCCATCACCGACGCCAGCAGCGCGCCGACGAACAGCGCGCCGACCAGCGCCAGCAGTGGCGCGTAGGGCGAGGCGGAGCCGTCGTCGAGCAGCAGCGGCCCGAGCCGGGAGCCCGCGACCGCACCGCCCGCGAAGCCGGCCAGCGCGAGCCCGCCCGCCACCAATCCCTGGCCGTAGCCCCACAGAGCCATCAGGGCGGTGAACGCGACGATGATCCAGTCGAGCGGTGTCACCCGGGCTGGACGGTACCCTCCCGCTCACCTTGGAGGGCCGATTCAGCGTCGAGCGACGTAGCCGCCTCGTCCACCGCGCGCTTCCCCTCTTCGTGGTGCTCGCGCTGGCCGGACTGACCGCGGGGATCGTCGTCGGCGGCGGCTCCTCCAAGGCCGAGAGGACGGCCGCCAGCTTCGCCGCGGCGTGGGAGCGCGGCGACTATCGCGCGATGCGCCGACTGCTGTCGAGCGAGTCGCGTGCCGCGGTGGCGCTCGACGATCTCGCCTCCGCCTACCGCGACGCCGCGGCGACCGCGACCGCCACGACCGTCGAGACCTCGGACCCCGAGCAGCACGGGGACATGGTTGAGCTCCAGGTGAGCGTCCAGACGCGCATCTTCGGAACCGTCTCGGGCGAGGTCGAGCTACCGGTCGCCGACGACGGAGTCGTCTGGGCACCGCACCTGACGTTCCCCGGCCTCGGTCGCGGCGTCTCGCTCGGCCGCCAGACGACCGTGCCGCGCCGCGCGCGGATCGTGTCCGCCGACGGGAAGGTGATGGCGCAGGGTCCCGCCGGCGGCCGCAGCTCTCCGCTCGGCGATGCCGCAGCGTCGATCGCCGGCGCGATGGCGCCGCCCGACGACGAGGACGAGCGGCGGCGGCTGTACGCGCGCGGCTTCCCGGCCGACACGCCCGTCGGCGTCAGCGGCCTCGAGCGGGTGTTCGAGCGCCGGCTCGCGGGGCGGCCCGGCGGCGAGCTGCTCGCCGGCAGCCGCGTGCTCGCGCGCAGCAGCCCACGGCCGGGCCAGCCGGTGCGGACGACGATCGACACGCGCGTCCAGGAGGCGGCGAGCGTGGCGCTCGCCGGGCGCCTCGGCGGCGTAGCGGCGCTCGACCCGCTGACCGGCGAGATCCTCGCGCTCGCCGGCATCGCCTTCTCGGCGCCTCAGCCGCCCGGCTCGACCTTCAAGATCGTCACAGCGACCGCGGCGCTCGAGTCGGGCGCCGTCAAGCCGTCCGACGAGTTCCCCGTCGAGACGGCGGCGATCATCGACGGCGTCGAGCTCGAGAACGCGAACGGCGAGTACTGCGGCGGCGACTTCACCGACGCCTTCGCGCACTCCTGCAACTCCGTCTTCGCACCGCTCGGCGTCGAGGTCGGCGCGGAACGGCTCGTCGAGACGGCCGAGCGCTACGGCTGGAACGAGGATCCGGGCATCCCCGGCGCGCTGCCCAGCAGCATTCCCCCGGCGGCCGGCATCGTGAGCCCGCTCGAGGTCGCCTCGACGGCGATCGGCCAGTTCCAGCTCCTCGCCACCACCCTGCAGATGGCGTCGGTCGCGCAGACGATCGCCAACCGCGGCGTGCGCCACCCGCCGACGCTCGTGCCAGCCCCGCGACCACCGCAGGGCGTGCGCGTGACGACACCGCGGATCGCGCGCACGATCGAGCGGCTGATGGTCGCCGTGGTCGAGGTCGGGACGGGCACGCTCGCGCACGTCGACGGCGTCCCCGTCGCCGGCAAGACCGGCACCGCCGAGCTCGGCGACACCCGCGGCGACGACCCGGAGGCCGAGCTCCGCGACGGCGATCCCACCAACACCGACGCCTGGTTCACCGCCTACGCCCCCGCCGGCGCCCCTCGCATCGCCGTCGCCGTCATGCTCGTCCGCAACGGCGCCGGCGGCACCACCGCCGCCCCAGCCGCCCAGACCGTCCTCGTGACAGGCCTGAAGGCCACCCTCTGACGCGCGCGAGCCGAGCATGGCAGGGAAGCAGCCCCCGTGGCGGGCGAGGCCGCAAGCGCTCGGCTCGGCCGAGTGCGCGCGGTGGGATCCGCGCGAGGGGGCGACGACGCCGCCGGGCGACGGCTATCGCGCGTCAGAGATCCAGCTCGAAGTGCTTGGTCTCACCGTCGGGCGAGGTGATCTCCAGCTCCAACGGGCGGTTCTCGGTGCTCTCGAGCGGGAAGTCGTAGAGCAGCATCGCGCCGGCGGTCGGGCCGAACTGGGCGACGCTGCCGTCGGCGGGGATGCAGTCGCCGGGCTCGAGCGGTCGCGAGTGATAGGCGAAGGCGTTGTCATCCGGCAGCTCCACCGGCTCGAACTCGGTTCCCTGGCTGTCGACGACGGTGAACTCACTGGCCGGGACGACCGACTCGTCGACGGAGTCCTCGTCGGCCTCGCCCGTGTTGCACGCCTGGACGAAGACCCCGTAGAGAGCGTTGCCCGGCTCCGCCGGCGGGCCGTCGTAGTAGCCCTCGTCCGGCGTGATCTCGAGGTTCAGCTGACGTGTGAGGAAGACGTTGTACTCGATCCCGCCGACGTCGACCGCGAGACCCTCGCGCGCCGGCTCCTCGACGCCGACGGCCTCATGCTCCGGACCGCATGCCGCTAGGCCGCCGGCGAGCGCGAGCGACAGCGCGCAGGCGGCGAGCGTGTGCTTGCGAAGGGCCATCGGCGGCGGGCAGTCTACCTGGATGAGAACGGGGGGGGCACCCCCCCCCCAACCCCCCGCCGGCGCCTGGCCGGCCGCGGCGGTGCGGAGGATGTGGTCGCCGAAGCGCGGCGCCTTGCCGGGGTCGTAGCCGGCGACGGTGGTGCGCGGCAGTGGATCGTCGCCGGGACCCTCCTCGAAGATGTCGCGCAGCCGCAGCAGCGACTTCCTCGACTGGCGGCGCATCCACGCGCCGGCGCCGATCTCCTTGAGTCGGTCGACGAGCGTGCTCGGCTCGCTGTACGTCGTCAGCTCGACGCGCGTCTGGTTGGACGCCTCGGCGACGAAGTCGTAGACGGCGACGAGGCGCGACCGCCCCAGCCGCCCGACGCGCCCCTCCTCCACGATCCGGCGCGGCCGGTCGCAGGCCTTGATCTCGATCTCGGCCCACTCGTCGGCGAGCGGCGCGTCGAGCCGGAAGCGCGCCGCCGCGCCGAGCCCGCGCGGGTTGGCGCGCGAGAGCCGGTAGTCCTGGAGGTAGTGGTCGCAGTAGGCGGGCCGCAGCGACAGGTCGGCGACGAAGTCGAAGACCCGCTCGCGCGGAGCCGAGATCACCGTATGGACCGTCACCTGGCGCATGCGGCCGCGATTCTAGGACGGCTGACGGTCAGGCGGCGATGCGGGGTCCCACCGCCAGCGTCCGCTCGCTGGCGTGGATGCGCGTGACGGCGACGAAGTCGCGGTCGCCGGCGGGCATGTCACGCACGCAGAGGTCGCAGATCTGGCGGCCGCCGCCGGTCTCGTGCAGGCGCTCGCCGACGAGCGGAGTGCGGCGGCAGGCGGAGCAGTGGCTGCGACCGCTCGAGAGCGAGCCGACGCTTCTGCGCAGGAGGATCGCGGCGAGGTCGGGCATGGCGACCTGTTCGCGCCTCGGGCGCCGATCCCTGCAATTTGCGACATTCGAGCCAGCTTCCGGTTTGCCGGTTGGACGATGCGGATAGCTAGCGGTGGCCCGCGCGAGTTGACGCGCGGGCGGAAGGAGAAGAGATGGAGGAGCTGGAGTCCGGAGCCAAGCCGGGGGCGGGATCGTTCCGCTGCACGGTGTGCGCGTTCGCGGTCGCGATGCGCGAGGAGGACCGCCTGCCCGAGTGCCCCGGGTGCGGAGGGCGCCGCTTCGAGCGTGCGCCGATGTTCGGGGAGACCGTCGAGGTCGAGCCCGCGCGCGCGGACGCCGATCCGCCGGAGTGGCTCGACGAGGCGCGCGAGCGGATCGGCGCCGAGGGCGACTACCTGGCGTTCGAGCAGGAGGGGCGGCTGAGGACGGTCGCGCTGCGCGACGGCTGGACGCGCATCGGTCGCAGCCTCTCGGCCGAGGTCCGCATCGACGATCCGACGGTCTCGCGCAGGCACGCGCTCGTGCACCGCGACGGCGACACCGTCAGGGTCCTCGACGACCGCAGCCTCAACGGCGTCTTCCGCAACGGCCGCCGGGTCGACCTCGAGGAGCTCGAGGACGGCGACGCCCTCGCCGTCGGCCGCTTCGAGCTCCACTTCCTACGCAGCACCCCCGACCGCGAGCTCACCCACGCCTGACGGTCGCTGGGCGCGCCCAGGCTAGCGACGCGTCCCTTCTCCAAGGCGGCGGTGCGCAGCATCGCCCGCGGAGCGGGGTCGCCGGTCGGCGGCGGCGTGGGATGTGGGCGGTGAGGGAAGGCGGGCTGAGGGTTCGGTCCGGCCCGCCTGCCTCTCACTGCCCGCGCCCGGTTGGGGCGCGCTGACGAGGCGTGGCGTTGGCATGTCGCACATGCAACGTCAGTTGGCGGTCACCGTAGAGATGGGCCCAGGCCGCGTCGATGCCTGCGCGAGACTATTCACCCTGCAGGTAGGGCCCCCTCCGGGTGGCCTTTATGCGGCGCGATGCGAGTAGGCGATACGCCAGAGTCGGAGCATGGGAAGCAACAGGCGGGCGAGCGATCCGCCCGCCCCGACCAGCGTTCTCGTGTCGGCGATGAGCGACGTGCTGCGCGCGCTGTCCTTCGACAGGTACATAGCCACCATGGATGCGACGACCACGGCATGCCGCTGGCCGGCGGGCAGGCTGAGCGCGCGTCTTGACGCAGTCGCGATGCATTCGGAGAGCCGGTCGATCATCGCGTCACGATTCGGGTAGTGCGCCACGTAGCTGTGGTCGCCGGAGACCGCGTCCTCCATCTGGTCGGCGTAGCTGTCGAGCATGACGGCGACGAGCGACATCCAGGGCCAGTACGCGGCGCGTGTGCGTTCGACGTCCTCCGCTGTGAGATCGCCCCGGGTCGCCAAGGTGAGTAGCGCGAGCACGACCAAGGATGCGCTCGCGGCGCCGCCCAGCTCATACCACGCGAGCCCGTGGTCGTCGGGACACTCCTCCGCCGCCCACTTCCGTAGAGCCGCGTCGCGCTCGGTTGGGTCGGTGATGTGGTTCAAGGCGAGCACTTGGGTTCGCCCGGCCTCGATGAGCACGGCGCTGCGTATCCGCGCGAACGATGGAAGTCTGCTGCACCCTGCTTGACAGCTCTCGACGAGGGCTCGCAGGTAGCCGCCGTCTTGCTTCCACGGGTGGTGGCGGTAGTAGTCGGAGGGCGTCCTTCGTGGATCTACGGCGTCGATCAGCGCCAGGTGGAGTTCGCGTCCATTGGCCTCTGTCCTATGTCGCTCGCTTACGTTGTCGAGGAAGTCGAGTATCAGCTCGTATGCGACAAGCAGTCGCAGCAGACTGCCGTTGCGCTTGTCGACCAGCGTCGAGAACAGCGCGGCCCCGTCGGCGTGCGTCCGCTTGGCCCCCAGCGCATGGAGCGCGTCGTCTCGTATCGGTCCGCTCGGTATGCGCTCCGCCAGGGCGCGCCACCGAGCCATCTCTCGCGTGACCTCATGAAGGCCCCATGAGACCTCCCTGGCGGCGGATCGCGCAAGGGCCCAAAGTTGCGCAGGGGTGAGCGGGGTCGGGTCTTCGCGACCACGGTGCGACATGCCGTCCGCGAGCCTATGGCCGTGCAGGCGCGCCCCTTCGAGCCCTCGCTTGCCCGTGCGGGGCCAGGCGCGGTGGGGTAAGGTGATGTGCGCAGCTTGGGGTCCGGAGGGATGAGCGGCCTATCGACAAAGCACATGGTGCTCGGGCTTCTGGTCCGGCGCGCGGACTACGGCTACGGCCTTTCGCGGCAGATCGCGGACCGGCTCGCGTTCCTCAACCTCGCCCACAGCGCCGTCTACAAGACGCTCGAACGCCTCGAAGCCGACGGGCTGGTCGAGCCAGCCGGCGAAAAGCGCCTCAGGCCCAGCTCACGGGCGGCGCCACGCAGGCTCTATCGAGCCACGCCGGAAGGTGTCGTCGAGTTCAATCGCTGGATGGCCGCGCCGGTCGACCGCCCGCTCTTGCGGGACGATTGATGGCGCTGCTCACCCTCGAGTCCGTGGATGTGTCGTACTGGCGGGCGGACACGGCTGTCGAGGTTCTGAAGGAGATTTCGCTGGAGATCCGTCCAGGTCGCCTACTTGCGGTCTACGGCAGCCGCAACGCAGGCAAGACGACGCTCCTCGAGGTCGCTGCGGGGCTCTTGACGCCGGATCGCGGCCGCGTCAGGTTCGAAGGGAAGGATCTCAGTCACGTCTCGCGTAAGGAGCTCGCGCGGTTGCACCGTGAGGAGATCGGCTGGATCGAGCGCGACGGTCCTGGGGCGCCGGACATGTCGGTCCACGCCTACGTCGCACTGCCTCTCTATCGCAACCTGAGTCACGCCGAAGCCCAAGCGCGGGCGCGCGCGACGCTTGCACGCGTCGGCGCCGCCGGCTGCGCGAACGAGCGTTGGATGGACCTGCCGCACAGTGACCGGATGCTGGTCGCGATCGCCGGCGCGCTGGTCAGGGAACCGCGGCTTCTCATTGCCGACGACCCGACCAGCGGCCTCGGCATCGTGGAGCGTGAGGCCGTCGTGGGTCTCCTGCGCTCCGTCGCGGAGGATGCCGGCGTCGCGGTCCTGCTCGCGGCGCCGGAGATGCCCGCGATGCTCCACGCGCACGATGTGCGGACCCTCAGTCGCGGCAAGCTCATCGGACCGAGCAGTCGCGACCGCGGCGCACCCGTCATCGACATCCGGCGCAGGCGCCGGCCCGCCTGAGTGCTCGTCGTAGATCGACTTGTCAAGCACTACCCCTCGGGCGGGGGCGAGGTTGCCCGGGCGCTGGACGGCGCATGCCTAACCATCGAGCCGGGGCAACTGGTCGCGCTCTACGGACCCAGCGGCTCAGGCAAGACGACTCTCCTCAACATCGTCGCAGCGCTCTTGCAGCCCGACAGCGGGACGGTGACGGTCAACGGCCATCTCATCTCGGCTCTATCGCGGCGTGACGCAGATCGCTACCGCCGAATGCAGCTCGGATACATCAGCCAGTCCCCCGATCTCCTCCCAGGCGTCCGCGCGATCGACAATGCGGCGCTGAAGCTCTTGGGCACTCGAGCCAGCCCCGCCGAGGCTCGCCGCCACGTCGCTCCCCTGCTCGAGCGGCTCGGCTTGGAGTCCCGCTTGCAGCATCGCCCGCACGAGCTCTCCGCCGGCCAGCGGCAACGCGTGCTGATCGCCCGCGCCCTCTCCACCTCTCCTCGACTCGTCCTCGCCGATGAGCCGACCGGGAACCTCGACGCACGCCACAGCCACGACGTACTGCGCCTCTTGACCGAGATCTGCGCCGAGCAGCGGGTGGCCATGCTGCTGGTCACGCATGACCCGCAGGCCGCCGCCTTCGCTACTCGCGTGCAGGCCCTCGAGGGCGGCCGGATAGCGCCCTTCGAGCCGCCCGGCCTCTCAGTGGCGCTCGACCGCTGAAGACACCCGTGCTGCGCTTCTCAAACGTCTTCTTCTTGTACCGGGTTCGGCTACGGGCACGCCTGGTGCAAGAGCTCCTGGCGCTCTGCGGCATCGCCGTCGGCGTCGGGCTGGTCTTTGCGGCTCTCACCGCCAGCACCAGTCTCACCGGGTCGATGCGCCAGCTCACCGACAGCGTCGTCGGCAACGCAACGCTCCAGCTCACGGCCCGCGGTCCCGACGGGTTCCACCAAGGCGCTGTCGCCAAGGTCGAGCGCATCGACGGCGTCAAGACCGCGGCCCCGATCGTCGAGGCGCGCGCGAACGTCCTCGGTCCCAACGGCCGCGCCTCTGCCCTCCTCATCGGTGGAGACACTCGCTTCAGTCGGCTGGGAGGGACCCTGCTCCCGCGCTTCGCGGATGTCGACATCAGCGGGCGCGATGCCGTGGCACTGCCCACGCCCCTCGCTGCTTCCCTCGGCGTCACAGTGGCCCAACGGGTCCGACTCGAGGTCAACTCGCGCAGAGTCGCTGCCATAGTGGGGGCCCGTCTCGGCACGCCCGAGATCGGCGAGCTCGTTCACCATCCGGTGGTGCTCGCGCCGCTTGCGACCGCCCAGGCGATCGGCGGGATGTCCGGGCGGGTCACGCGCGTGTTCGTCGAGCCCCATGCCGGCCGCGAGCGCGAGGTGAGAGACGAGCTCGCCAAGGTGGCCGGCGACACGCTCGATGTGCGGTCGGCCGACGCTGAAGTCGACATGTTCGCGCGCGCGGCCTATCCGACGAACCAGTCGACCGCGCTGTTCTCCGTCTTCAGCGCGTTGGTCGGGTTCCTCTTTGCCTTCAGCGCCGTGCTCCTGACCGTCCCTCAGCGTAAGCGCTTCATCACCGATGTCCGCATGGCCGGGCACGATTCGACCGCCGTCGTCCAGATCCTCCTCTTCGAGGCTGTCGTCCTAGGGGTCGCAGGCTCAGTCGCTGGAATCGCGCTCGGCGACGTGCTCTCTCGCCATCTCTTCGACACGACGCCGGGGTACCTCGCCGCGGCCTTCGCGGTCGGTTCGCAGCGGATCGTCACCTGGCAGAGCATCGCGGTCGCCTCGAGCTCAGGGCTCGTCGCGGCCTGCATCGCCGTCCTGGTCCCGCTGCGCGACATCCTGTCCTACCGCCCCCGCCGCAAGCCCGGCCCGCCGGCCAGGAGGACAAGCCGGCTCCGCGAGCAGGCCGCCGCCGGCGGTGCTGTGTGCGTTGCGATCGCAACCGCGATAGTCGCCGCCGCCCCCGACGACGCCGTAGCGGCCATCGTCGCGCTCACGATCGGGTTCCTGCTCCTGCTGCCCCTCTTGCTGCGGCTCGTCGCCAACCTGTTCGAGCTGGCCACGGAGCGAGTCCGCAGCGTCGTTCCCACGCTTGCCCTGATCGAAGTGCGCTCCCTCGACGCACAGGCACGAGCGCTCGCGCTCGCGGCCACCGGTGCGATCGCCGTCTTCGCAACCGTCGCCATCGGAGGGGCTCACGCCGACTTGACTCGAGGTCTCGACGCATCTGCACGCGACATCGACGGGAACGCCGACATATGGGTGACCTTCGAGGGCCAGGGAAACATCCTGGCGACCACGCCCTTCGACCGATCGGGAGTCGCGGTCGCCGCGGTACGCGATGTGCCAGGCGTACGGGACACCAGCTGGTATCGCGGCAGCTTCCTCGACATCGCGGATCGCCGCACGTGGGTCATCGCCCCTCCCCGCTCGGCGCGCAACCCCATACCTCCGAGCCAGGTCATCCGCGGCGACGCCATCGCTGCGAACCACCGCGTCCGCGAGGGAGGATCGATCGCTCTGTCTCAGGCGCTCGCCGCGGACCTGGCGGTCGGCGTGGGAGACAGGCTCGAGCTGCCGTCGCCGCAACCGACCCGACTACGCGTGGCAGCCATCACGACGAACCTCGGCTGGCCCCCCGGCGCGATCGTGCTCAACGCACAGGACTACGCGGATGCGTGGGCGTCGCAGGCAGCGAGCGCCCTCCACGTTCAGCTGGCTGCAGGCGCCTCGCCCGACCCGACCGCACGACGAATCGAGCAAGCCCTCCCCGACCCGGCCGCGATGCGCGTCGAGACCCGGCGGGAGCGCGTCGAGCGCCACTACGCCCTGACGAGAGAGGGCCTGTCGCGCCTCAACCAGATATCGATCATGGTCATCCTCTCGGCCATCCTGGCGATGGTCGCGACGATGGGAGGCATGATCTGGCAGAGACGCCGGGTTCTCGCCGGCCTCAAGGTCCAGGGTTGCTCCGAGCGAGAGCTATGGTCCGCCCTGCTCGCGGAGAGTGCCATTCTCCTCGGTACGGCCTGCGTGGCGGGTGCCGCCTTCGGGCTCTACGGCCAGGTCATATTGAGCCGTGCTCTGGAGGCGATAACCGGCTTCCCGGTCTTCTACTCGACCGGCGGCGTAGTCGCTCTCACAGTCCTTGGCCTCGCCATCCTGCTCGCGCTCGCGATGCTCGTGATCCCGGGATGGCTCGCGGTGCGAGTCCGGCCGCAGCCGGGACTGCCGCGCTGACCTGCACCTCGGAGCGGATCGCGAATAAGACGCTCGGGGCGCCGAAGGCAACTCGGCCGCCCGTCGACGAGCCGACTAGCGGCCGTCAGGGCCGGCCCAGAAGGCATCGCCCACTGTGACGTTGCCGGCGGTCTCGGCCTGGTGGCGGAGCGAGTTGGGGTCCTCGTCCTCGTAGGCGAACATCTGCTCGGCGCGGACGGGTAGGGCGACGCCGGTGCCGCCGAGGTGGCGGTCGACGATCTTGGCGCAGCGGCGTCCCTCGGCGATCGCGGTGACGACCAGCGACTGGCCGATGCGCGCGTCGCCGCATGCGAACACGCCGTCGACGCGTGTCCCGTAGACGGGCGCGCGCAGATTGCCGCGACCGTCGACGGGCAGCTCGAAGCCCTCGACGAGGCCCTCGTGCTCGGGGCGCGTGAAGCCGATCGCGACGAGCACGAGGTCGGTCTCGTGCTCGAACTCGCTGCCCGCGACCGGCTTGAGGTCGCGTGACGAGGTTCCCTCGACGTTGCGCCCGCGCACGCCGACGGCGCGCCCGTCGCGGGCGACCACCTCGGTGACCTGCGAGGCCCAGCGGCGCTCGCCGCCCTCCTCGAGCGCGTAGGTGGTGAGCGTCCGCTTCGGCGGCAGCGGCCAGGGTGTCCCCGGCAGGCGCCCGGACGGCGGCAGCTCGGGGTAGACGTCGAGCATCAGGACGTCGGCGGCGCCCTCACGCAGCGCATTGGACACGCAGTCCATGCCGGTGTCGCCGCCGCCGACGACGACGACGCGCTTGCCCGCGGCGCTGATCTCGGCGGCCGGATCGGGAGTGGGCGCCGGCCGGCCCTCCTCGCGCGCGACCCAGCGGTTGCGCTGGTAGAGGTAGTCCATCGCCGGATGCACGCCGTGCGCGTCGGCGCCGGGCACGTCGAGCTCGCGCGGCATCCGCGAGCCGATCGCGACGACGATCGCGTCGTGGCGGCGGCGGAGCTCGTCGGCGGATATGTCGCGACCGGCGTCGACGCCGCACTCGAACGCGATGCCCTCCTCCTCGAGGATCCTCAGCCGCCGGTCGATGATCCACTTCTCGAGCTTGGCGTCGGGGACGCCGAATCGGAGCAGGCCGCCGGGCGCCTCGTCGCGCTCGTAGACGGTGACGGTGTGGCCGAGGCCGTTGAGCTGCTGCGCGGCGGCGAGGCCGGCGGGCCCCGAGCCGATGACCCCGACCGTGCGATCGGTGCGCCGCTCCGGCGGGTGGGCGACGATCCAGCCCTCGTCGAAGCCGCGGTTGGCGATCGCCAGCTCGATCTCCTCGATCGCGACGGGATCGTCGTTGATGTTCAGCACGCAGGCCGACTCGCACGGCGCCGGGCAGATCAGGCCGGTGAACTCGGGGAAGTTGTTCGTCGAGTGGGCCATGTTGACCGCGTCGCGCCAGCGCCCCTGGTAGACGAGGTCGTTCCACTCGGGGATCGGGTTGCCGAGCGGGCAGCCCTCGTGGCAGAACGGCACGCCGCAGTCCATGCAGCGGGCGCCCTGGTCGCGCAGCGTCTGCTCCTCGGGCAGCTCGAAGTACTGCTTGTAGTCGTGCACGCGCTCGCGCGGGTCGCGCTTGTCGAAGCCAACCCGGTGGAGCCGGAGGAATGCGCCGATCTCGCCCATGGCTATGCCGTCGCCGCCGCGGTCTGGGCCTCGGCCGCCTCGGCGGCGGCGAGGTCCGCGAGCGCGCGCTTATAGTCGCGCGGCATCACCTTGACCAGGCGCTCGGCGGCGGCGTCCCAGTCGTCGAGCAGGCGGGCGGCCACGCGCGAGCCGGTCCGCTCGGCGTGCTCGGAGACGAGCGCGCGGACCTCATCGAGGTCGTCCGGCGCCGGCCGCTCGATCTCGACGAGCTCCATGTTGCAGCGCCCGGCGAAGCGACCGTCGGCGTCGAGCACGTAGGCGACGCCGCCGCTCATGCCGGCGGCGAAGTTCAGCCCGGTCGGCCCGATCACGACGACGCGGCCGCCGGTCATGTACTCGCAGCCGTGGTCGCCGACGCCCTCGACGACCGTGTCGGCGCCCGAGTTGCGCACGGCGAACCGCTCGCCGGCCAGGCCGCGGAAGAACGCCTTGCCGGCCGTCGCGCCATAGAGCACGGTGTTGCCGACGATCACGTTCTCCTCGGCGGTGAACGTCGCGGCGGCGTCGGGCCGCACCACGACCGTGCCGCCGGAGAGCCCCTTGCCGACGTAGTCGTTGGCGTCGCCGTTGAGCGTCAGCGAGATGCCGGGGGCCAGCCAGGCGGCGAAGCTCTGGCCGGCGGACCCGTCGAGCTCGATCTCGATCGTGCCGTCCGGCAGGCCGTCCCTGCCGCGGGCGGTGGTCACTGCGCTCGACAGCAGCCCGCCGATCGCGCGGTCGCGGTTCTCGACCCGCCGGCGCAGGGAGACGTGCTCGCCGCGCTCGATCGCGGGCTGGCAGGCGCGGATCAGCTCGTGGCCGATGGAGTCGCCGAGCACGGGCGCCGGCGGGCGGGTGTTGTGGCGCGAACGGCCGTCGGCGGCCTCCTCGGGCACGACGAGCAGCGAGCGCAGGTCCACGCCGCGAGCCTTCCAGTGGTCGACGTGCGGGCTCGGCACCAGCAGATCGGTGCGGCCGATCGCCTCGTCGACGCTGCGCACGCCGAGCGAGGCGAGGATGCCGCGCGCCTCCTCGGCGACGAGGACCAGGTAGTGGACGACGTGCTCGGGCTCGCCGGCGAAGCGCCGCCGCAGCTCGGGGTCCTGCGTCGCCACGCCGACGGGACAGGTGTTGAGGTGGCAGACGCGCATCATGATGCAGCCGAGGGCGATCAGCGGGGCGGTCGAGAAGCCGTACTCGTCGGCGCCGAGCAGGGCCGCGACGACGACGTCGCGTCCGGTGCGCATCTGCCCGTCGGTCTCGACGACGATCCGCGAGCGCAGGTCGTTCTTGAGCAGCGTCTGCTGGGTCTCGGCGAGGCCGATCTCCCACGGGATCCCGGCGTGCTGGATCGACGACTGCGGCGACGCGCCGGTGCCGCCGTCGTGGCCCGCGATCACGACGTGGTCGGCGTTCGCCTTCGCGACTCCCGCGGCGACGGTGCCGACGCCGACCTCGGACACGAGCTTGACCGAGACGCGCGCGCCGGGATTGGCGCAGCGCAGGTCGTAGATCAGCTGCTTGAGATCCTCGATCGAGTAGATGTCGTGGTGCGGGGGCGGCGAGATCAGCGTCACGCCGGGCGTCGAGTGACGCAGGCCCGCGATGTAGGCGTCGACCTTGTGGCCGGGGAGCTGACCGCCCTCGCCCGGCTTGGCGCCCTGGGCGACCTTGATCTGGATCTCGTCCGCGTTGACGAGGTACTCGATCGTGACGCCGAAGCGGCCTGAGGCGACCTGCTTGATCGACGAGCGGCGCTCGTCGGCGTAGCGCGCCGCGTCCTCGCCGCCCTCGCCGGTGTTCGACTTGCCGCCGAGCCGGTTCATCGCGACCGCGAGCCCCTCGTGCGCCTCGGGCGACAGCGCGCCGAGGCTCATGCCGCCGCTCTTGAAGCGCCGGACGATCGCGGCGGCCGGCTCGACCTCGTCGATCGGGACCGGCTCGACGTCGTCGCGGAAGTCGAGCAGGCCGCGCAGCGTCGACGTCCGCACGGCGACGTCGTTGACGTAGCGCTGGAAGCGCTCGTACGAAGCGGGCTCCTCCCCGCGCGCGGCGTGCTGGAGGTTGGCGATCGTCTCCGGGTTCCAGCCGTGGAACTCGCCGCGGCGGCGCCAGGCATAGATCCCGCCGGCCGGCAGCATCTCGGAGGCGGCGGCCGGGTACGCGCGACCGTGGCGGTCGAGCGCCTCGGCGGCGAGCACGTCGAAGCCGACGCCGCCGATCCGCGACGGCGTGCCGGTGAAGTGGCGGTCGACGATCTCGCGCTCGAGCCCGATCGCCTCGAAGATCTGCGCGCCGGTGTAGGAGCGCATCGTCGAGATGCCCATCTTGGACACCACCTTGAGCAGGCCCTTGCCGATCGCCTTGACGACGTTCGCCTCCGCCCGCTCGAGGCCGTCGGGCAGCCGCCCCTCGCGGTGGAGCATGCCGAGCGACTCGCAGAGCAGGTACGGGTTGACGGCGGCGGCGCCGTAGCCGATCAGGCAGGCGATGTGGTGGACCTCGCGCGCCTCGCCAGTCTCGACGACGAGCCCGCAGCGCAGGCGCGTCGCCTCGCGCACGAGGTGGTGGTGGACGGCCGCGGTGGCGAGCAGCGACGGAATCGGCGCGCGCTCGGTGCCCATGTTGCGGTCGGAGAGGATCAGGATCGTCATCCCGTCCTCGACGAGCTCGGAGGCCGTGCGGCAGACCTCCTCCAGCCGCCGCTCCATGCCCTTGGCGCCCTCGCGGACCGGCCAGGTGATGTCTATCGTGCGCGCCTCGAAGACCTCGTGGTCGACCTGGCGCAGCTTCTCGAGCTCCGAGTTGCGCAGGATCGGCTGCGGCATGACGAGCTGGTGGCAGTGGTCCGCGGTCTCACCGAGCAGGTTGATCTCAGGACCGACGACGGCCTGCAGGCTCATCACGATCGACTCGCGGATCGGGTCGATCGCGGGGTTGGTCACCTGCGCGAACAGCTGCTTGAAGTACGAGAACAGCGGTGGCCGGCCATCGGACAGCACGGCGAGCGCCGTGTCGTTGCCCATCGACCCGGTCGGCTCGACGCCCTCGCGCGCCATCGGCTCGAGCAGCACGCGCAGGTCCTCCTCGCTCCAGCCGAAGGCGAGCTGGCGCGCGCGCAGCGGCTCGACGCGCGGGACGCGCGGGTTCTTGTCGGGCAGGTTCTCGATCCTCACGACGCGCTCGGCGAGCCACTCCCCGTACGGCTGGCGAGCCGCGAGATCGCGCTTGATCTCGGCGTCCGGCACGACGCGCTCGCGCTCGAGGTCGACGAGCAGCAGCTTGCCGGGATGCAGGCGCCCCTTGCCGACGATGTCCTCCTCCGGCACGGGCAGCACGCCGGTCTCCGAGGCGAACACGACCCAGCCGTCGCGCGTCTGCAGCCAGCGCCCCGGACGCAGGCCGTTGCGGTCGAGCGTCGCGCCGATCGCGCGGCCGTCGGTGAACGCGACCGCGGCGGGCCCGTCCCACGGCTCGATCAGCGAGTCGTGGTAGGCGAAGAAGTCGTTGACGTCCTGCGGCAGCTCGCCGCGGCCCTTGTACGCCTCGGGGATCAGCATCGACATCGCGTGGGCCATCGAGCGCCCGCCCAGCGTCAGCAGCTCGAAGGCGGCGTCGAGCGAGGCCGAGTCGGACAGCTTCTCGTCGAGCACCGGGCCGAGCCCCGCGAGCGCGTCGCCGAACAGCTCCGACGAGAGCTGCGACTCGCGTGCGCGCATCCAGTTGCGGTTGCCGCGCAGCGTGTTGATCTCGCCGTTGTGCGCCAGCATCCGGTACGGGTGCGCGAGCTCCCAGCTCGGGAAGGTGTTGGTCGAGAAGCGCGAGTGCACGAGCGCCAGCCGCGTCTCCACGCGCTCGTCCTGAAGGTCCGGGAAGTAGTGCGGCAGCTGCGGCGCGGTCAGCATCCCCTTGTAGACGATCGTGCGCGAAGAGCAGCTCGTGATCGCCAGCCCCGGGACCTGCGCGCGCTCGGCGGCGCGGCGCGCGACGTACAGCTTGCGCTCGAGTGCGTCCTGGTCGGCGACGCCGTCGGGCGCGCCGACGAGCAGTTGGGCGATGTGGGGCGCGCAGGCCGCCGCGGTGCGGCCGCAGGAGTCGAGATCGACGGGCACGTCGCGCCAGCCGAGCACCCATAGGCCCTGTGCCTCGACCGCGTCCTCGATCGCTCGGACCGCCGCGGGCCGGTCCTCCGCGCGCGGCGGCAGGAAGCACATCGCGACGCCGTAGCGCCCCGGTGCGGGCAGGTCGATCCCGGCCTCCGCGCGCAGGAACGCGTCGGGCAGCTGGATCAGGATCCCGGCGCCGTCTCCCGTCTCCGGGTCCGCGCCCTCGGCGCCGCGATGCTCCATCCGCACGAGCACCGCCAGCGCCCGCTCGACGACCTCATGCGAGGCCGGCGCGTCCAGGCGCGCGACGAAGCCGACGCCGCAGGCATCGTGCTCGTACTGCTGGCGATGTAGCCCGCTGACTGACTCGGGCAGCATTGCCCTGCCGCCCGGCGGGTAGACGGGATCTGGCATCTGTCCTTCCTCCGGGTCGCGCGTATCTCCCCAGCAGGCACGCGTGAGTCGGGAGGCGAAATCTTACCCTCTGCGCTCTGTATCGTCGGCACGCATGGCCACGACTATCGCCGTGCTCTCACAGAAGGGTGGCACGGGCAAGACCACGACGACGCGCACGCTGTGCGACGTGCTGCGGCGCATCGGCCTGCGCGTGCTCGCGGTCGACATGGATCCGCAGGGCAACCTGACCGACTGGTTCGCGATCGGCGACGAGCCCGAGCCGACGCTCGCCGACGTGCTGATGGGCCGCTCGACCGCGCCCGAGGCCGTCCACTCCGACCTCCTGCCCGCGAGCATCCACCTCGCCGAGGCCGAGCTCGTGCTCAACGGCAAGATCGGCCGCGAGCTGACGCTGCGCCGGGCGCTCGCCGACGTCGACGAGGCCTACGACCTGATCCTGATCGACTGCCCGCCGTCGCTCGGCCTGCTGACCGTCAATGCGCTCGTCGCCGCCGGCGAGGCGCTGATCTCGACCGAGGCCGAGTACTTCTCGCTCCAGGGCGTCGAGCAGGCGCTCGAGGTGGTCGAGGCGGCGAAGGCGGTCAACCCGGACCTGCACTGGCTCGGCGTCGTGCTCAACATCGCCGACCTGCGCACCGTCCATTCGCGCGAGGCGGGCGTGCAGCTGCGCGAGAGCTTCGGCGACAGGGTCTTCGACACGGCGATCCGCCGGTCGGTGGCCTACGCCGAGGCCGCGGAGCGCGCGGCCTCGATCGTCGACTACCGGCCGGACCTCGGCGCCGACTACCTGGCGCTGGCGGACGAGATCCTGGCGCGGCTGGGCCGCGACGAGGATCGGGTGCGGCTGGCTTCGATCTGAGGCCGTGGTGGTGGGGCCGGGGGAATGGACATGCCCACTTAGGCGACAGCGAGCACCACGCGGGCATGTCCATTCCCCCGGCTCGAGCGTCGGCTGTGCTCGGCTGAGGCTCGGGCGACCGTGATTAGCTGGCTGGCCGGATAGGGTTGCTTCATGCCCACTTCAGATTTGCTGCGGAAGCCGGTTCTTGAGCTTGCGGGAATGGTCCGCTCCGGTGAGATCTCGTCCCGCGAGCTGGTGCAGGCGTCGCTGGACCGGATCGAGGAGACGCGAGATCTGAACCACTGGACGCTGGTGGACGCGGAGGGGGCGCTGGCGGCGGCGGACGCGGTGAAGGCGGGCGACGAGCGGCCGTTCGCGGGGGTTCCGATCGCGATCAAGGACCTGTTCGCGCCGGTGGCGGGACTGCCGATGCGGCAGGGCTCGGAGCTGCTGGGCGAGTTCACGCCGGACTACGACTATGCGCTCGTGCGCCGCTTCAAGGAGGCGGGGTTCGTGATCATGGGCAAGACGCAGACGCCTGAGTTCGGGATCACGCCGGTGACCGAGCCGCGGCGGTTCGGGCCGGCGCGGAATCCGTGGGATCCGGAGCGAACGACCGGCGGGTCGAGCGGCGGGTCGGCGGGCGCCGTCGCGGCGGGCGCCGTGCCGGTGGCGCATGCGAGCGACGGTGGCGGGTCGATCCGGATTCCCGCGGCGTGCTGCGGGTTGCTGGGGCTCAAGCCGGCGCGCGGGCGGGTGTCGCGGGCGCCGGACCTCGGCGACCACTTCCTCTCGAGCGACGGGATCCTCGCGCGCACGACCGACGACGTGGCGGCGCTGATGGACCTGATCTCGGGCCCGGAGCCCGGCGACGCGACGTGGGCGCCGCCGCCGGAGGCCCCGTTCGCGGAGCTGGCGCGCCGGGACCCGGGCCGGCTGCGGGTGGCGCTGTTGACCGACATGCCGATCGAGGGAGATCTCGATCCGGAGTGCGAGCGCGGCGCGCGTGAGGCGGCGCGGCTGCTGGAGACGCTCGGCCACCAGGTAGACGAGGTCCCCTCCCCCTTCCCCGGCGACGCCATGCTGCCGACGTTCACGGCTTTGTGGGCCGCGAACGTCGCCGCCAGCGTGCTCCATGGCCAAGTGGTCGGCGGCAACGATCCCGAGGGCCGGATCGAGCCGCTGTCGCACTGGCTCTGGGAGATGGGCCGGGGGCTCGACGCGCCCGGCTACATCGCGACAGTGTGTGGCGATGCAGGCGATGGCGCGCGGGATCGTGGGGCTATGGAGCGACTGGGACGTGCTCGTGACGCCGGCGTTGGCAAGTCGCCCGGTGCGCCACGGCGAGATCGACCCGTGCGGCGAGAACCCCGCGCACGAGTTCAAGAAGGCGGGCGAGTTCACGCCCTACACGCCGCCGTTCAACGTGACCGGCCAGCCCGCGGTGTCGGTGCCGCTCCTCCATGGCGACGACGGGCTGCCGACCGCCGCCCAGATCGTCGGCCCGCCGGCCGGCGAGGCGCTGCTGCTCCAGGTCTGCCGCCAGCTCGAGCAGGCACGCCCTTGGGCGGGCCGCTTCCCCGCCGCGACGGCTACAGCGTCTTGACGAGCGCGCGGTCGCGCGAGTAGGTCAGCAGCTCGCCGGCCTGCTCGGGGACGAGCCAGCGCAGCTCGTCGACCTCGTCGTCGGGCTCGAAGCCGCCGTCCTCGACGACCGCCATCAGCCAGTAGCGGACGGTCTTCGGCCGCCCCTCGTCGTCCTCGTACTGCGCGAACGGCAGCTCCGGCCCGAGCCGGCAGGTCAGGCCGGTCTCCTCCCTGACCTCGCGCAGGGCCGCCTCCTCGGAAGACTCGCCCCCATCCAGCTTGCCCTTCGGAAAGCTCCAGTCGTCATAGCGCGGCCGGTGAACGACGGCGATCTCCGTCGCCTCCGGCCCCTTGCGCATGACCACCCCGCCCGCCGCCTCGATTCGCGTCTTCACCCGATGTCCTCCACGTCCGCGCCCTGTGGGGCGAATTGAACCCGCCGGACCCCGCAGTCCGGCGCTGCCCTGCGCACCGCCTCGACGACCTCGCCCGTCTGCTCCCAATGGCACCAGAGGAGCGCCGTCGGTCCCGCACCGGAGATCGTACCGCCGAGCGCGCCGAAGCCGGTCGCGCGTGCGATCAGCTCGATCGAGCGCGGGTAGAGGTGCGCCCGCCGATCCTGGTGCAGGCGGTCCGACAGTCCGCGGGAGATCGCCGCGAGGTCGCCGGTGGCCAGCCCCAGCACGAGCAGCGCTGCGTGGGCGATGTTGTGGACGGCATCCTCGATCGGCACCTCGGCCGGCAGCGCGGCGCGCGCCGCCGCGGTCGGCACGGGCTCGGGCGGCGTGACGATCACCCCCTCGAGGTTCGCCGGCGGGTCGAGGCGGACCGGGCGGTCGTCGACGCAGAGCGCGAAGCCGCCGAGCAGCGCGGCGGCGACGTTGTCCGGATGGCCCTCGATCGCGATCGCATGCTCGAGCAGCGGCGCGTCGAGCTCGTACAGGTGGTCGGCCGCCGCGAGGCCGGCGACGATCGCCGCCGCGCTCGAGCCGAGCCCCGCCGACGCCGGGATCTCGGAGCGGATCCGGAACGAGACGCCGTCGGCGGGATGCAGGCGCTCGAACGCGCGCACGCAGAGGTTGTCACGGTCGAGCGGGACGCCCGGCGTGTCGCACTCGACCGAGAACGAGCCGGTCTCCTCGACCTCGAGCTCGAGCGACAGCGACAGCGCCGCCGCGAGCACGTCGTAGCCGGGACCGAGATTCGCCGAGGAGGCCGGCACGCGGACCGTGCGGCGCCGGTTCACCGGTCCTCCAGGACCGCCGTCTCGAGGCTCTCGATCTCCGGCGGGCAGGGGACGACCGACGCGGCGCGGTCCATCGCCGTCTGCGGATCCTTGAGGCCGTGGCCGGTCAGCACGCAGACGACGCGGCCGTGGGCGCCGTGCGCCAGCAGGCCGGCGACCGACGCCGCCGACGCCGGCTCGCAGAAGACGCCCTCGCGCGAGGCGAGCAGCCGGTACGCCTCGAGGATCTGGTCGTCCGTCACCGACCGCACCTGACCGCGCGAGGCCGTGAACGCGTTCATCGCGTCCTCCCAGCGCGCCGGGTTGCCGATCCGGATCGCCGACGCCACCGTCTCCGGCGACGCGACCGGGGCGCCCTCGACGAGCGGCGCCGCGCCGGCCGCCTGGTAGCCGTGCAGCTCGGGCGCGACGTCGTACTCGCCGAACCCCCGCCACCAGGCGGTCACGTTGCCGGCGTTGCCGACCGGGATGCAGAGCACGTCGGGGGCCTCGCCGAGCTGGTCGCAGACCTCGAAGGCGCCGGTCTTCTGCCCCTCGATCCGGTACTCGTTGACCGAGTTGACGAGCGCGATCGGGTGACGGTCTGTCAGCTCGCGCACGAGCGCGAGCGCCTGGTCGAAGTTGCCGCGCAGCGCGATGACGCGCGCGCCGTGCATCAGCGCCTGGGCGAGCTTGCCGGTCGCGATCTTGCCCTCCGGGACGATCACCGCGCCACGCAGTCCGGCGCGCGCCGCGTACGCCGCCGCGCTCGCCGCGGTGTTGCCGGTCGACGCACAGACGACCGCCTCGGCGCCCTCCGCGACGGCGGCCGAGACGGCGACGGTCATGCCGCGGTCCTTGAACGACCCGGTCGGGTTCGCTCCCTCGAACTTCAGATGCACCTCGCAGCCGGTGCGCTCTGACAGCCAGGGTGCCGGGATCAGCGGCGTGTCCCCCTCCTCGAGCGAGACCAGCGGCTCCACGGGCAGCCGGTCGCGGTAGCGCCAGAGGCTCACTCAGCGACTCTCGGAGTCATTACTCGAACGTCTCCTCGATGACGTGGATCGAGCGCGGCTTGGAGCGGACGAAGTCGAGCCGCTCGATCATGTCGACGGCGGCGCGGAAGCGCGACTCGAGCACCGGGTGCATGACCATCACCAGGCGCGCGTCGTCGCCGAGCCCTCGCTGGACGACCGACTTGATCGAGATGCCCTGGAGGCCGAGGATCTCGGCGACCTGCGCCAGCACGCCCGGCCGGTCGGCGACCTCGACGTAGAGGTAGAACGCCGACTCGACGTCGCGCACCACGGCGATCTCCGCCGTCGGCGGCATCTGGGTGACCGGCGACGTCATCGCCGAGACGACGTCGCCGAGCACCGCCGACGCCGTCTGGCTGCCGCCCGCGCCGGGGCCTGAGAGCGTGATCTCGGTGATCGCCGGCGACTCCACGGTCACGGCGTTGAAGGACCCGGAGATCGGCGCGAGCGGATGGCCGGCGTAGAGGAAGGCCGGGTACACGCGCACGGCGATGCCGTCGTCGATCCGCTCGGCGCTGCCGATCAGCTTCAGCGACAGGTCGAGCTCGCGCGCGTAGGCGATGTCGTCGGCGGTGACGTGCTCGATGCCCTCGTAGGGCACGTCGGCGAGCCGGACCGGCGCGCCGAACGCGAGCCGGGCGAGGATCGCCATCTTCGCCGCGGCATCCTTGCCGGTGACGTCCTCGGTCGGGTCGGCCTCGGCGAAGCCGAGCCGCTGTGCCTCGGCGAGCGCCTCCTCGTACGAGGCGCCGGTCCTGGCCATCGCGGTGAGGATGAAGTTGGTCGTGCCGTTGACGATCCCGTGGACCCGCTCGATGTGGGCGCCGGCGAGCGTCTCGCGGATGACCCTGATCGCCGGCACGACGCCGGCGACCGCCGCCTCGAAGCCGATCTGGGCGCCGTTCTCGCCGGCGGCCGCGTGCAGCTCCTCGCCGTGCTGGGAGAGCAGCTGCTTGTTCGCGGTCACGACCGGCTTGCCGGCGCGCAGCGTGCGCACGACGTGGTCGAGCGCCGGATCGATGCCGCCCATGACCTCGACGATCAGGTCGCTGCGCTCGAGGATGTCGTCGAAGTCGCCGCGGCTGCGCGTGAGCACCCCCGAGATCTGCGGCCGGCGCCCGACCTCGGCCGCGATCGCGTCGGCGCGCTGCTCGAGCAGCTCGCAGAAGGCCGAGCCGACGGTGCCGTGGCCCAGGACGCCGACGTTGAAGGTCCGGTCAGTCGACATCGCGGAGCGTCAGATCCTCGTAGGTCTCGCGGCGCACGACCACGCGCGCGTCGCCGTCACGGCAGAAGACGACCGGCGGTCGCCGCACGGCGTTGTAGTTGCTGGCCATCGCGTGGCCGTAGGCGCCGGTGGCGGGCATCACGACCGTGTCGCCGGGGCGCGGGTGCTCGAGCGCGGCGTCGGGCACCAGCACGTCGCCGGACTCGCAGTGCATGCCGACCAGGCGGCAGGGCGTCGAGTCGCCGAAGCGGTCGGCCACCTCGGCCTCGTAGACGGCGTCGTAGAGCATCGGCCGGATGTTGTCGGCCATCCCGCCGTCGACCGCGACGTAGGTCCGGACGCCCGGGATCTCCTTGACGGTGCCGACCGTGTAGAGCGTCACGCCCGCGTTCGCCACGAGCGAGCGGCCGGGCTCGCAGAGCACCTCGATGCCGTCGGGCAGGTGCGCGAGCATCGCCTCGGCGTACTCGGCCGCGGCCGGCGGACGCTGGTCGCGCGTGTAGGCGACCGCGAAGCCGCCACCCATGTTGACGACCGGGAGCTCGCCCGCCTCCCTGAGGACGTCGGCGAGCGTGTCGTAGACGTCGAGATCGAAGACCTGGGAGCCGATGTGGGCGTGCAGCCCGCGAACCTCGAGCCCGGCCCGTGCGCAACGCTCGAGCGCGAGCGGCAGCGTTGCCAGCGGGATGCCGAACTTCGAGTCCTCCTGGCCGGTGGCGATCCTGTGGTGGGTGTCGGGCCGGATTCCCGGCGTGACGCGCAGCAGCACGCGCTGCGGCCGTCCGGCGGCGACGCGCTCGAGGCGGTCGACCTCGTCGAGCGAGTCGACGATGACGTGGCCGATGCCCGCGGCGAGCGCCTGCTCGAGCTCGGCCTCCGACTTGTTGTTGCCGTGCATGTAGATGCGCTCGGGATCGAAGCCGGCGTTCAACGCGAGGTGCAGCTCGCCGCCCGAGGCGACGTCGCAGGAGAGCCCCTCGGCGGCGAAGATCCGCAGCGCCGCGGTCGCCGGCATCGCCTTGCTGGCGTAGAGCACCTGGAAGCGGTCGGCGCGGGCGGCGAAGGCGTCGCGCGTGGCGCGGGCGCGGGCGCGCATGTCGTCCTCGGCGTAGACGTAGGCCGGCGTGCCGAGCTCGCGCGCCAGCTCGACGACGTCGCAGCCGCCGACCTCGAGCCGCCCGGCGGCGTTGATGCGGGAGCCGAGCGGGTAGACGTGGCCGACCCCGTCCGGCAGGCCGTCGGCCGCGCCGGGGTCAGCCAGCGCCTGCTCCGCGTCGTCCGCTCCCATCGCGTGCCGATTATGAAGGAACGGCCATCCGGCCCCGGAGACGCCGCCCCGGCGAGGGCTTGTCGAGAATGATTCTCGATTACAGTTCGGGCGTGGGCGCGCTCGCGACACTGCCCTCGCCGGCCGAGCTGGTCGAGCTGGCGTACATGCGCACCGCGCTCGTCGAGCTGCTGCTGCTGGCGCTCGCCGGCGGGCTGCTCGGGGCCTGGATCGTGCTGCGGCGGCTTGCGTTCTTCGCCCATGCGGCGGGAACGGCGACCTTCCCCGGCCTCGTCGTCGCCGACGCGACGGGCTTCAGTGCCACGGTCGCCGCGCTAGCCGTCGCGCTCGGCTACGCCGGCGGGGTCGAGCGCGCCGCCCGCGCGGGCCGCGACCCGGGCGATGCCGCCACGGCGCTCGGCCTGGTGGTCGCCCTCGCGCTCGGTGTGGTCCTCGCCAGCGACGTGCTCGAGTCCGGAGCGGCGGTCGACCGGCTGCTGTTCGGGACGGCGATCGGGCGCGGGGGCGGGGGCGGGGGGGGGGCGGCGGGCGGGGGGGCGCGCGCGCCCGCCGCGAGGGCGCTGCTCGGCCGCGCCTGGACCGCCGCGGGCTTCGACCCGGCCGGCGCGCCCGCGCTCGGCGTGCCGACGCGGACGGCCGACCGGCTGCTGCTCGGGCTCGTCGCCGTCGCGGCGGTCGCCGCGCTGCCGGCCGTGGGAGCGCTGCTGGTGGCCTCGCTCTTCGTGGTGCCCGCGGCGACGGCGCGCCTGCTCGCGCGCGGCGTCGGCGGCCTGCTGCGGGCGTCGGTCGCGATCGCGGCGCTCCAGGCCGTCGTCGGCCTCTACCTCTCGCTCTGGCTCGACGCGCCGCCCGGGCCGGCGGTGGCGGTCGTCGGCGCGACGCTGTACGCGGCGGTCGCCGTCGGCACGGCGGCACGCACGCCCGCCGCCGAGGCGACCGCGGAGGCGACGGCATGACGGCCGGGCGCGGCTCGGACGCCGACGTCGCCGCGCACGCGGACCGGGCGGCGCGCACCGCCGGCTCGGCGCCGATCGCCGTCGCGGCCGACGCACTCGCCCTCTCCTACGGCGGCGCGGTCGTGCTAGAGCATGTCGGCTTCTCGCTGCACGCCGGCTCGTCGCTCGCGGTCCTCGGCCCGAACGGGGGCGGCAAGACCACGCTCCTCCGCGCGCTCACCGGCGAGCTGGCGCCGCTGCGCGGCTCGGTGGCGGTCGACGGCAGGCCCGCCTATCTCGCCCAGAGCGAGCGCACGCGGCTGGACTTCCCGGTCAGCGCGCTCGACGTCGCGCTGATGGGCGCGCTCGGCAACGGCCGCTGGTGGCTGCCCGCCCGGCGCTCGGACCGGACGGCGGCGCAGGCCGCGCTCGATCGGGTCGGGCTGGCAGAGCGCGCGAACGTGCGCTTCGGCGAGCTCTCCGGCGGCCAGCGCCAGCGCGTGCTGCTCGCGCGCGCGCTCGTGCAGGACGCCTCGGTGCTGCTGCTCGACGAGCCGCTGGCCGGCGTCGACCCCGCGAGCGCCGAGCGGATCGGCAGGCTCTTCGACGAGCTGCGCGCCGAGGGCCGCACCCTGCTCGTCTCGACGCACGACGTCGAGAGCGCACGCTCGTTCGACGCGGTGCTGTGCGTCAACCGCCGCCAGATCGCGTTCGGCGAACCGGCGTCGACGCTCACCCGCGACGTGCTCGAGCGCACCTACGGCGACGAGATCGTCGTCATCGACGGCGACGGCGAGGGCCCGCTGCGCGCGGTGACCGTCCAGCACCACCACCACTGATGGACCTGCTCGAGCCACTGCAGTCGGGCATCGAGCGCCGCGCGCTGATCGAGGTGGCGCTGCTCGGCGCGGTCTGCGGCGCGCTCGGCACGTGGGTGCTCACGTTCAGGCTCGCGTATTCGGCCGAGTCGCTCGCGCACGGCCTGCTGCCGGGCCTGGTGATCGCGGCGCTCGCGGGGCTGCCGCTGCTGCTCGGCGGCGTGGCGGGCGTGGCGGCGGCCGCGCTCACGATCGGAGTCGCCGGACGCGACGCCCGGATCGGCTCGGACACCGCGACGGCCGTCGCGGTGACCGGTCTGCTCGGTCTCGGCGGGCTGCTCGCGCTCGCGCCCGAGACCCCCGCGCGCCTCGAGGAGCTGCTCTTCGGCGACCCGCTCGGCGTGACCGACCGCGACCTCGCTGCGGCCGCTGCGCTCGCGCTGCTCGGCGGCGCGGCGCTCGCCGCGCTGCACCGTCCGCTGTCCGCCGTCGCGCTCGACGTCGTCGGCGCCCGCAGCCTCGGCATCCGTCCGACCGCCGTGCGACTCGCGCTGCTCGCGCTGCTCGCCGCGGCGCTCGCGGTCGCGGTGCAGGGGCTCGGCGCGCTGCTGGTGCTGGCGGTGCTGGTCGCGCCGGCGGTCGCGGTTCGACGCCACGCGTCCTCGCCCGGACGGGCGATGGTCGCGGCGGGCGCGACGGCGGTCGCGGCAGGGGCGGTGGGTGTCTACGCCTCGCACCTGCTCGGCACGGCGGCGGGCGCCTCGGTCGCGCTGGCGCTCTGCTTGGCGGCGGCCGTCGGCGCCACGCTGCCGCCGCGCGCAGCGCCCGCGACGAGCTGAGCCGGCGGCGACGGCCGGCACGGTCCGATCGCCGTCAGGTCGCAGGCGCCGCGGTGCGCGCTCCGGTGCGCAGCCGCGCGAGCCAGTACAGCCCGCCGGCGACCATCGCGACGCTGATCAGCTGCGCCTGCGTGAGGCCGACGAGGACCTCGTCGTTGCGGCGGATGAGCTCGATTAGGATCCGCTCGACGCCGGCCAGCACGAGGTAGAGCGCGAACAGAGCGCCTGGCTGGACGCGATCGCGCAGCCGCCACAGCACGAGCGCGATCAGGCCGAGCGCGATCGTCTCGAAGACGGGCGTCGGGTGCACCTGCTCGAGCGTCGGCACCACCCCGTCCGGATAGGCCATGCCCCAGAACATGTCCGTCGCCCTGCCGTAGTCGCCGTCGCCCGAGAGCTGGCAGCCGACGCGCCCGATCGCCTGGCCGATCGCCAGCGCCGGTGCGCCGAGGTCGAACAGCCGCGGCTCGAGGAAGCCGCGCCAGCGCGCCCAGAGCAGCACGCCGATAGATCCGCCGACCAGGCCGCCGAGCCAGACGAGGCCGTCGCCGGCGACGAGGTTGCCGAGCAGGTCGCCCGACGCCTCGTCCCAGTTCTGGATCAGCCAGTCCAGCCGCGCGCCGACGATCCCGCCCAGCACCGCGGCGAACACCGCCTCGTAGGCCCAGTCGCGCGGCTTGCCGATCTCCTCCAGCCGGCGCGCCACGACCGCGCCCGCGACCAGCATGCCGAGCGCGAAGCAGATCCCGAAGGTCTGCAGCGTGATCGGTCCGACCTCGATCTCCGGAAGCATGCGCCGGAGGGTAGTACCGACGCTCGGAGGCCTGTAGCTTGACTGGCGAGGACGCAGGGACGACGTGTGCGCTGCACACGAGCCGACCGAGGACGTCGCCAGGCGAGCTACAGGTAGCCGAGGGGGTCGACGGGCGATCCGTTGACGCGTGTCTCGAAGTGCAGGTGGTCGCCGTAGCAGTGACCGGTGCAGCCGATGTAGCCGATGACCTGGCCCTGCTGGACCGACGCGCCCTGAGACGTGGCGAAGCTCGACTGGTGGGCGTAGCAGGTGGACAGCGAGCCGGTGTGCTGGATGCAGGTGTAGTTGCCGTAGCCGCCGACCCAGCCGAGCAGGACGACGGTGCCGCCGTCGGCTGCGCGGATCGGGGTGCCCGCCGGCACGGCGATGTCGACGCCTGCGTGCAGCCGGCCCCAGCGCATGCCGAAGGGCGAGACGACGGGGCCGCTGACGGGCCAGATGAGCTGGCCGGAGCCGTGCTTGATCGGCCCGGCGGGCGCCATCCCCTGGAGCTGGCCGGTGACGCGCGCCTGCGCCGCCTCGAGCACGCGCAGGTCGCCCTCGAGCTCGGACTTGCTGGAGCGGACCTTCGCCAGCGTCTGCGAGCGGTCGTTGCGGGCGAAGCGCAGCTCGCCCTGCGCCGACGCGAGCCGGTCGCGGGTGGCCGCGATCTCGTCGCGCTGGCGCAGCACGGCGACCGCGATCTCCTCCTTCTCCTGCTCGAGCGAGGCGAGCGTGCGCTCCTCGCGCTCGAACCGCCGCTTGAGGTCGCGCACGTAGGTGACGACCTCGCGGTCCTGGTCGGAGATCCGCTCGAGGAACTCGGTGCGGTCGAGCAGGTCGGAGAAGCCGTCGGCCTCGAGCACGACGGTCAGCGCGTCGGGTCGATCGGCCTTGTAGAGCTCGACGAGCCGCTCGGCGAGCGCCTCGCGCCCCTCCTCCAGCCGCGAGCGGGCGCGGGCGAGCTTGTCGCGTGCGACCTCGAGCCGGTCGCGCACGCGCAGCAGCTCCTCGCGCCGCGCGGAGAGCTCTCGCTCGACGGTGCCGAGGCGCTGCTCGGTGCTGTCGATCTCGCCTTCGAGGCCGCTGATGCGGCTGTTGAGCCCGCTGATCGTGTCGGTCAGCACGCCGGCGCGACGGTCCTTCTGCTGAATCTGGTCGCGCTTGGACTCGATCCGCTCGGAGAGCGGCGCCGACTGCCCCGGTAGCGGCAGCAGCACGTAGGCGGCCAGGCCGAGCGTGATCGGAATCCAGAAGTGCTTGCGCATGGCTTGAGGAGACGGCGCGTCCCGGCAGGCCCCCGTCGGCGCCCCGCTTGCCGCTCTGAGCAGGCAAATGGTCGGCCAGGACCGGGGGACCGTAACACGGGCCGCCCCGCGGGGCCGACCGCTGCAAGCCTCCGTGCACCCTCTCACTAGACTTCGCCCCATGGCGACCCAGAAGACCTCGTTCGGCCGCGACACCGGGCTCCAGGTGCGAATGCTCATGACGATGTTCCTGCTCGGACTGCTCTACGTCGCGTTCGTCGGCGTCCTGTTCGCGGCCGGCGCGCAAGCGATCACGATGGTCGTCGTCGTCGGCGCGCTGACCGCCGCGCAGCTCTTCCTGTCGGACAAGATCGCGCTCGCGTCGATGGGCGCCAAGCAGGTCTCGCCCGACGAGGCGCCGGGCCTGCACGCGATGATCGAGCGCCTCTGCATCCAGGCCGACCTGCCGAAGCCGAAGATCGCCGTCGCCGACACCGACGTCCCGAACGCGTTCGCGCTCGGCCGCTCGCAGAAGAGCGCCACCGTCTGCGCGACGACCGGGATCATGCGCCGGCTCTCGCCCGCCGAGCTCGAGGGCGTGATGGCCCACGAGCTGTCCCACGTCAAGAACCGCGACGTGATGATCATGACCATCGTCAGCTTCTTCGCCAGCGTCGCCGCGATGATCATGCAGTTCGCCTTCTTCTTCGGCGGCAGCAGCCGCGAGGGCGGCGCGCCGGTGATGGTGATCCTGGCGGTCTCGTTCGCCGTCTACGCGCTCTCGTTCTTCCTGATGCTGGCGCTCTCGCGCTACCGCGAGTTCTCCGCCGACCGCGGCGCCGCGCTGATCACCGGCCGGCCGAGCGCGCTCAGCTCGGCGCTGATGAAGATCTCCGGCGCGATGGAGTCGATCCCCTCGCGCGACCTGCGCAAGGCCGAGGAGATGAACGCCTTCTTCATCGTGCCGGCGAGCGCCAAGGGCGCCCTCAGGGCCCTGTTCGCGACGCACCCGCCGATGGAGAAGCGGATCGAGCGCCTCAACACGCTCGAGGCGCAGCTGCAGGGCACGACCGTCTAGCGCGTGGGCTTTCTCGACGCTCTTCTGGGCGGGAAGAAGAAGCTCCAGGGCGTCGCGCCGGACCGCCTGTTCGCGATGACGACGGCGTACGTCGCGTTCGAGACGGCGCTCAGCATCAAGAGCGCCGGCGCGGCCGGGATCGTCTTCCAGCCGCTCGCCACCGCCGACTTCGGGCAGATCGTCAACGACGCCGAGGAGCTGCTCCACGGCACCGCCAAGGAGCAGGACTCGACGCTCGAGTCGACCGACGACGAGTTCGGCTACCGCTGGCTCGTCCTGCGCGACCCCGACTTCGAGGATCTCGTCGTTTCGCTCAACACGATCTCGACCGAGTTGCAGGCCGGCGGTTACGGCGACCGCCTGCTCTGCGCCGTCTTCGCCTTCGAGGAGAACGGCCGCCGCCTCTACTTCATCTACAACTTCAAGCGCGGCGCCTTCTACCCGTTCGTCCCCGCGCCGGGCAGCCAGCAGCGCGACAACGAGCGCGAGATGCGCCTCAAGGCCCAGGCCGCCGGCGAGCTGCCGATCGAGCCCGAGATGTCGCGCTGGTTTCCCCTCTGGCAGATCCCGCTGTAGGCGCACGGCAGCGCTGGGGAGCGCCGCGGCCGTCGCTGTAACGCGGTGGCCCTATCTCTCGACGCGCCGGCCGGCGCTGTGGCAGATTCCGCGCGCATGGACTTCCATCTCAGCCCGCGCGCGCAGGAGCTGCTGAAGCGCGTCGGCGCTTTCGTCGACGACGAGATCTCCCCGCGCGAGGAGGCTTACCACCGCGAGCTGCTCGGCCGCGAGGACCCGTGGGTGGTGCTGCCGGTCGTCGACGAACTGAAGCGCAAGGCGCGCGCAGCGGGCCTCTGGAACCTGTTCCTGCCGGACGAGCAGCACGGCGCCGGGCTCTCGAACGCCGAGTACGCGCCGCTCGCCGAGCGCATGGGACGCTCGATCCTCGCCAGCGAGATCTTCAACTGCAGCGCGCCCGACACCGGCAACATGGAGGTGCTGCTGCACTTCGGCAGCGACGAGCAGAAGGAGCGCTGGCTGAAGCCGCTGCTCGCCGGCGAGATCCGCTCGGCGTTCTGCATGACCGAGCCGGACGTCGCCTCGTCCGACGCGACGAACATGCAGGCGACGGCGATCTTGGACGGCGACCAGATCGTCGTCGACGGACGCAAGTGGTGGAGCAGTGGCGTCGGGCATCCGCACTGCGAGGTGCTGATCTTCATGGGCCTCAGCGATCCCGAGGCCGACAGGTACCACCAGCACTCGATGGTCTGCGTGCCGCGCGCGACGCCCGGCGTGAAGATCGAGCGGATGCTCTCGACGATGGGCTTCCTCGACGCGCCGGGCGGCCACGGCGAGGTCTCCTTCACCGACGTCCGCCTGCCCAAGGAGGCTGTGATCGGCGGTGTCGGCCAGGCGTTCTCGATCGCCCAGGCGCGCCTCGGGCCCGGCCGCGTCCACCACTGCATGCGCCTGATCGGCCTCGCTGAGGCGGCGCTGGAGTCGGCCTGCCGGCGGGCCACCGACCGCGTCGCCTTCGGCAAGCCGCTCGCCAACCTCGGCGGCAACCGCGAGCGGATCGCCGACGCCCGCATCGCGATCGACCAGGCGCGCCTGCTCGTCCTCCACGCCGCCTGGCTGCTCGACGAGGGCGCGCCGGAGGCGATCGGAGCCGTGTCGAAGATCAAGGTGGCCGTCCCGAACATGGCCCAGGACGTCGTCGACATGGCGATGCAGCTCCACGGCGGCGCCGGGCTCAGCACCGACTTCGCGCTCGCGCCCGCCTGGACGGTCGCCCGCGCGCTGCGCCTTGCCGACGGCCCGGACGAGGTCCACCGCGGCGTCGTCGCGCGCCTCGAGCTGGCGCGCTACGGCAAGGGCAAGTGGTCGGGGTGAGCGCACAGGCGCGCGGCATGAGCGCGGGCGCCACCGCAGCGCCGGACGAGCTCGCCGGCGCCCGCGCCGTCCGCGACGAGGACGCTTTCGACGTCGCCGCCGTCGACACCTGGCTGCACGACCGCCTCCCCGGCCTGACCGGCCCGCCCGGGGTCCGCCAGTTCTCCGGCGGTGCCTCGAATCTGACCTACCTGCTGCGCTACCCCGAGCGCGACCTGATCCTCCGCCGCCCGCCGCCCGGCACCAAGGCGGCCTCGGCGCACGACATGGCGCGCGAGCACCGCGTCCAGCAGGCGCTGAGGCCCGTCTTCCCATACGTCCCTGAGATGGTCGGCCTCTGCCAGGACGAGAGCATGCTCGGCAGCGACTTCTACGTCATGGAGCGCATCCCAGGCACGGTCCTGCGCAAGGAGGTTCCCCGCGATCTCGCCCTCGACGAGCCCGGCCGCCGTGCGCTGTGCGAGTCGTTCGTCGACCGCCTCGTCGACCTCCACTCGGTCGATCCCGCCGCCGCCGGCCTCTCCGACCTCGGCAAGGGCCCCGGCTATGTCCGCCGCCAGGTCGAGGGCTGGTCACGCCGCTACCGCGCCGCCAAGACCTGGAACGTCCCGTCGTTCGAGCGCGTCATGCGCTGGCTCGACACAAACCAGCCCGACGACGTCGCCGCCTGCGTCATCCACAACGACTTCCGCCTCGACAACGTCGTCCTCGCCCCCGACGACCCTCAACGCATCGTCGGCGTCCTCGACTGGGAGATGGCCACCATCGGCGATCCCCTGATGGACCTCGGCGGCTCCCTCGCCTACTGGGTCGAGGCCGGCGACGACCGCCTCATGCACTTCCTCCGCCGCCAGCCGACACACCTACCCGGCATGCTCACGCGCCGTGAGGTCGTCGACCGCTACGCCGCCGCCACCGGCCACCCCACCGACGCCTGGCCCTTCTACGAGGCCTTCGGCCTCTTCCGCCTCGCCACCATCGCCCAGCAGATCTACTACCGCTACCACCACCGCCAGACCCGCAACCCCGCCTTCCGCCACTTCTGGATCGCCGTCCACTACCTAGACCGCCGCTGCCGCAAGGTCATCCGCTCGGCGTAGGGCTCGTCCGCCAGCTGGGGCCCCTCGCTCCCGCACTGAAAGCCGAATTGCGGCCAAAGTGCGGCCGGAACCCGGCCGACTATCCAAGCCGAGATCTGAGACGCAGGTTGCGGCCGGAATATGGCCGCAACGTGCGTCTCGGTGGAACTTCAGTCCGGGATCAGGCCGTCGCCGGTGAACTCGCCCTGGGCCTCGGCGAAGGTGACGTCACGGGGCGGGAGGATGACGTCGGAGGTGACGATCTCGTCGTCCGGGATGGCCTCGCCGTCGGACTCGACCAGGGCGAGCATCTGCTGCCAGAGCTCCTGGAAGCCGACCTCGTCACCGTCCTCGGCGGCGCTGACGGCGCGGTTGTCGAGCTCGTTGAGGCGGTCGGCGTCCGTGTCGGGCAGGCGGTACTGCCCCTCCCCCGAGACGCGGACGATCACTTGGACTCGCCCTCGCCGTCGCCCTCGCCGAGCTGGGCCGACTCGCCGCCGCCCGCGCCGAGCTCGGCGCGCATCGCGGCGAGCTCGTCCTCGACCTGGGACTCGGCGCCGAGCTGGTGCAGCTCGCGCTCGATCTCGTCCTGCCCCGCCCCGAGCTGGGTCATGTCCTCGAACGTGCCGGCGGCCTCGAGCTCCTCGACCGCGCCGGCGCGGGCGCGCATGTCCTCGGTCTTGTCCTCGGCGCGCTGGATCGCCAGCCCGAGGTCGGCCATCTCCTCGCCGACCCCGCTGGCGGCCTCGGAGATCCGCACCTGCGCCTCGGCGGCGGAGTACTGCGCCTTGATGACCTCCTTCTTGGTGCGGAAGGCCTCGATCTTGGTGCGCAGCTTCTTCTCGTTCTGCGTCAGCTGGTCCTGCTGCTCCTCGAGCTGGGTCACCTGCGTGTCGAGCGACTGAAGCTCGGTCTGCGCGACCGTCTTGCGCTCGAGCGCGGCGCGGGCGAGGTCCTCGCGACCCTGCGAGAGCGCCTGGCGCGCCTGGGTGTCGAGCTTGACCACCTGCTGCTCGAGCTTCTGCGACTGCATCTGCAGCCGCTTCTTCGAGGTCGTGACGTCGGCGATCCCCTTCTTGACGTTCTGAAGCAGCTCGACCTGCTTCTGGTAGCCGTAGTCGAGGGTCTCGGACGGATCCTCGGCCCGGTCGAGCATCTTCGAGATCTTCGCCTTGATCACGGTTGACATGCGTCCGCCGAGGCCTGCCATGGCTTTCTCCTTCTGCCTTCCGGTGGTTCGGGGGTCGGGCGAGACCTACCCTAGTGGCCTTCAGACCGCCACGCGGCCCTGGGCGGTGCCCGCGCGGGTCTCGACTACGCGGCTGCCGACGCGAGCATCTCGCCGGCGGCCTTCAGGCGCTCCTGGTACTCGCGCCGCTGCATGCGCGAGATCACCATCCGCTGGACCTGAGCCGTGCCCTCGAACAGCTGGTAGATCTTCGCGTCGCGGAACCACTTCTCGAGCGGGAAGTCGGCCGACCAGGCGCCCTCGCCGACGAGGTCCATCAGCGTCGTCGTCGCCCACATCGTCACGTCGCCGCCCTTGAGCTTGGACATCGACCCCTGGCCGCCGGTCATCGGCACGCCGTTGCGGCCCATCCAGGCGGCGCGCCAGACGAGCAGCCGCGCGGCCTCGATCTCGGTCGCGACGTCGGCGAGCGTCTGCTGCACGCGCTGCTGGTCGAGCAGCGGGCCGTTCTCGTCGGTGCGGCCCTCGAGGTGCTCGAGCGTCCACTCGTAGGCCGCCTGCGCGATCCCGAGCGCCGACGCGCCGACCATCGGCCGCGTGATCTCGAACGTGGCGAGCGCGTTGGAGGCGCCGCCGCTCTGGCCCGAGCGGGCGCGCTCGAGCTTGCGGTCGAGCTTGTCCCTGCCGCCGAGCAGCTGCTCCATCGGGACCCGGCAGTCCTCGAGCACGACCTCGGCCGTGTGCGAGGCGCGGATGCCGATCTTGTCCTCCTTCTTGCCCTGCGACATCCCCGGCGTGCCCTTGGGGACGATGAAGGAAGCCTGGCCGCGGTGGCCCAGCTCGGGATCGACGGTCGCGACGACGACCGTCACGTCGGCGATCCCGCCGTTGGTGATGAACACCTTGGTCCCGTCGAGGACCCACTCGTCGCCGTCGAGGGTCGCCGTGGTGCGCAGGGACTTCACGTCGGAGCCCGCACCGGCCTCGGTGACGGCGTAGGCGCCGAGCTTGATCTCGTCGCCCTCGCCGTAGCACTCGGGAGCCCAGCGGGCGACCTGGTCGGGCGTGCCGGATGCGGCGATGCCGGCGGCCGCCAAGCCCGAGCCGGAGATCGCGAGCGCAAGGCCGGCGCAGCCCCAGTGCAGCTCCTCGGCGTAGATCACGCCGAGCATGCCCTCGGGGTCGGTGCCCATGCGCTGGAGCTGCTCGACGCCGTGCAGCTTCCACCGCCGCGCCTCGCGGATGACCTCCCACGGGACGGACTGCTCGCGGTCGTGCTCGGCGGCGCTGGGTCGCATCACCTCGCGCGCGAAGCGACGACAGTGACGCTGGAACTCGAGCTGATCGTCGTTGAGCCTGAAGTCCACTCGGGTCTGCCTTCCTGACGTTTGCCTGTACAGCCAACCAAGGATTGACTGACTAGTCAACCAACTGCGGAGGACGGGCCGCGATCGCACCTCGGGGCGCCCCCCGGACGGCGCGTGCGACTGGTCCTCCGGCTACTCTCCGGGCCCGTGCGCGCGAAGAGATCGATCGCGGCCACGCTGCTGGCCTCGGCCGCCGCGCTCGGCGGCTGCGGTCTCGGCGACGACCCCAACCGGCCGCCCCAGCTGGGGCCGTCGTCGGAGGACGAGGAGGCGGCCGAGCAGCTGAGCTTCCCGGCGATCGCCACGCGGAACACGGTTCGCATCCCCGGCGCCGACGCCGCCGGCGACGCCGCCGGGGTCGCCAACGCCGCCTTCCCCGCCACGGGACCGGCCACCCGCCCGACCGCCGTCGTCCTCGTCGACGAGGACGACTGGCAGGCGGGCGTCACGGCCGCGGTGCTGGCAGCCAAGCCGATCGGCGCGCCGCTGCTGATCTCCAGCGACGGCGAGCTGCCGGACGTGACCCAGGACACGCTCGAGCGGCTCGACCCGCGCGGCTCCGACCTCTCGGAGGACGCCCAGGTGATCCGCATCGGCGACGCACCCGCCCGGCCAGACGGCTTCAGGACGGCGCGGATCGAGGGCGACGATCCCTACGAGCGCGCCGCGGCGATCGACCGCTTCTTCTCCGCCGCCCGCGGCGGCCCGTCGCGCAACGTCGTCGTCACGACGGGCGAGGAGCCGGAGCTCGCCATGCCGGCCGCCGCATGGGCCGCGCGCTCGGGGGAGTCGGTGCTGCTGACCCGACGCAACGGCATCCCCACCGCGACCCGCGATGCGATCGCCGCCCACGAACAGCCCGACATCTACGTGCTCGGGCCGCGATCGGCGATATCGCAGCGCGTCGTGACCGAGCTCGGCGAGCTCGGCACCGTCACGCGGATCGGCGCCCGCACACCGGTGCGCAACGCGATCGCGTTTGCCCGCTACGAGGCCGAGGACTTCGGCTGGGGCGCGGTCGTGCCCGGCTACAACTTCACCGTCGCGAACCTCTCGCGCCCGCTCGACGCCGCCGCGGCCGCGGTGCTCGCCACCCGCGGCGTGTTCGCGCCGCTGCTGCTGACCGACAACGCCGAGCGGCTCCCCAAGCAGCTCGAGACCTACTTCCTCAGCGTCCAGCCCGGCTACGAGGACGATCCCGGCCAAGCGGTCTACAACCGCGCCTGGATCCTCGGCGACGACGAGCAGGTGTCGGTCGCCCAGCAGGCGCAGATCGACCTCGTCACCGAGCTGATCCCGGTTCAGGTCCAGGCGCCGTAGCGACCGCCGAGAGCGCCGGCCTCACGAGCCGTCGCGCGTCGCCGCGTAGTGAGCGGCGAGGCCGACGCCCCAGCCCAGGAGGGCGTATGCGAACCAGGGATGGGCGGTGCCGCCGAGCTGCCATTGCAGCGCCCACACGGCGACAAGCAGAACCTGCACGGCGACGAAGACGGTCGCATGGATCCGCAGCCCCTTCCGCTGGCGGCGCGCCGAGCGCTCGCGGCGCCGCCGTTGGTGCTCGGCCTCGGTGCGCTGGGCGGCGCGCTCGAACGCATCGGTCATCGTCTTGCCTCCTCGGTCGTGAGCCGGTAGCGGCTCTCTATCTCGGCGGCCGCTCGGTCGAGAACGGGCGCCACTGCGGTTACGTCGATGCGGCCCGAGAGCGGGGCGAGACGCGCCTTGAAGCGCGCGAGCTCCGACTCGAGCGTCTGAGGGGACCGGATGTGGACTCCGGTGCGAAGCTCGAGCGCCGCGAGGTCGTCCGTCCTGTCCGCGAGCGCGCCGGTTGCGGCGGCAGTCGCGCGGTAGGTGGTCCGACCCGCGTCGGTCTCGCCGGCCAGCAGCCCCTCGGCCTCCAGCGCCTCGAGCGCCGGATAGACGCTGCCCGGCGAGGGGCGGTAGCGCGGGCCGAACAGGCGCCCGAGCTCCGACATTAGCTCGTAGCCGTGCATCGGCCGGCCGGCGAGCAGCGCGAGCACGACCAGCGGAAGCTCGCCGTGCCTGAAGAACCGTCGCGACATCGGTCTCCCTAACCCGCCGCCGCGGACGTGGGGGCGCGTAGGAGGGTCGCGGTCACCGGCTCGCTCAGCCCCTTGAGGACGAGCGGGTCGAGCTGGTCGCCGTCGATGTCCGAGTCGGCCAGCAGGTCGGGCGCGACGATCAAGACCTCGCCCGCCCCCGCGACGTCGCACAGTCGCCGCGCCACCACGACCGGTCTGCCGAAGTGGTCGTCGTCCTCGCGCACGGTCTCGCCGACGGCGATGCCGACTCGCAGCTCCAATCCGTCGTCGCACGCCGCGACGGCGCGCTGCATGTCGAGTGCGCACGCGGCGGCGGCGCCAGCGGCGCCGAAGACGACCATCAGGCCATCGCCGAGGCTCTTGACCTCAAATCCGCCATGGTCGCCGATGGCCTCGCGCAGCAGCCCGAAGTGACGCCGGCGAAGCTCGTGCGCCGCCTCGTCGCCCAGTCGATCGAGCAGCTCGGTCGATCCGACCACGTCGGTGAACATGACCGCGACCCGATCGAGCTCCCCGACCGGCGAACGCGCCGGGCTCGCCGCGGAGCGGCCGGACCGGTCGACGCGTGGTTGCACGGCGACGTCCGCGCGGCGCGCCACCGCCTCGCGACCTGCGGGCGTCACCCCGTACGCGTCGCCTGCCTCGACCGCCTCCACCTCGACGAGCTGCTCGGCCTCGAGCGACGCGAGCGCTATGAGGACGTCGCCCGGCGTCAGACGTCCCTGCAGCCCCAGCAGGCCGTCGACCTCCCCGAGCAGGTCGCGCGCACCCATCGGTCGCTGCTCCAGCAGTCTCAGGACCACCAGCAACAGGTCGCCGCTTGAAATCGAACGTCGTGACATCGAACACCGATCGCGCTTGCTTACGAAACTCCTACGAAGGATATATCGAATCTATTACGAAGTCAACCGCCGCTCGGGGCCGTCGGTGTCGGACCACCCAGGGGCGCCGAGGCGCGCGACGCCATGCCGGCCCCGTAGACTGCGACCGGTGAGCGAGTACGAGCAGCCCGGCCGCCTCGAGCGCGAGCCGACCGTCGAGGACGTCCGCCAGCTGATGGGCCCCTCCGCCCCCCACTTCGCGCCGCACCTGCGCAACCGCATCCGCACGCTGATCTCCGGCCTGCCCGAGGGCCATCCGGCGCGGATCGAGGGCGAGCGCGAGATCGAGCGCCTCGACGTCCTCGCCGCCGGCTCCGAGTACCGCGGCGAGCAGGGCCAGGGCGAGCCGGGGCTACCGTCGCTCCGCTCGCGCCACCCCGCGTAAGACCGAGCTACCCGCCCAGCCCAGCCAGCTCGGCGACCCGCTCGCGATGCTCGCCGGCGGAGCCGAAGAGGGCGCCGTCGACCTTGCCGCGCTTGAGCAGGAACTGGAGGTCGTGCTCCCAGGTGAAGCCGATGCCGCCGAGGACCTGGAGCGCGGAGGCGGGGACCGACCAGCCGATGTCGGAGGCGTAGGCCTTGGCCATCGCCGCGGCGAGCGGGAGCGTCTCGGGCTCAGAGTCGGCGGCCCAGGCGGCCCAGTAGACGGTCGAGCGGGCGCTCTCGAGCTCGCGCAGCATGTCGGCGCAGCGGTGCGAGACGGCCTGGTAGGCGCCGATCGGACGGCCGAACTGCTCGCGGTCGCGCGCGTACTCGACGGCCATCTCCATCGTCCGCTGGCAGACGCCGACGATCTCGGCGGCGACGACGGTCGCGATCCGGTCGAGCGCCCCGCCGACGTCCCCGTCGAGCGGCTCGCCGACGCCGTCGCGCGGGCGGACGCGGGCGTAGCGGCGCGTCTGGTCGATCGCCGCGACGGGCTCGATCTCGCAGTCGGACGGGTCGAGCGCCAGGCCGCCGCCGCGCTCGAGCAGGACGATCACGCTCGCCGAGTCGGCGTCGGGGACGAGCAGGCCAGCCCCGTCGCGGAGCATGCCCGCCGCGCCGCGCGCCTCGCCGGACGCGATGCCGGGCAGCCAGCGCTCGCGCTGGGCGTCGCTGCCGGCGCGCTGCAGCGCCAGCCCCGCGGCCGCGTTCGACAGGAAGGGGACGGGCGCGACGGCGTAGCCGAGCTCCTCCGCCAGGATCGTCAGCTCGACGGTGCCGAGCCCCTGGCCACCGTGGCGCTCGTCGACGAAGATGCCGGCCCAGCCGAGCTCGGCGATCTCGCTCCAGTGGGCGTCGTCGTAGCGCTCGGCCTCGGCGAGCTCGCGCACGGCCTCGAGCTTGAAGCGGTCGGCGAGCAGCTCGCGCGCGGTCCGCTTGATCGCCTGCTGATCGTCTGTGAAGTCGAAGTTCATCGCAGCTTGGGAAGGCCGAGGACCCGCTCGGCGATGATGTTCTTGAGGATCTCGGTCGTGCCGCCCTCGATCGAGTTCGCGCGGGCGCGCAGGAAGCGATACGTCCAGTCGGACTTGCGGTCGAGCCCCTCCTCGCCCTGGATCGCGACCGCCAGCTCGGTCAGCCCCTGGTTGACCGCCGCCCACTGCAGCTTCGGCAGCGAGCCCTCCGGCCCCGGGATGCCAGTCTTCATGATCTGCGTCAGGCCGCGCCAGGAGTTGAGGCGCAGCGCCTCGGCCTCGATCAGCAGCGACGCGATCTTCTGGCGCACGATCGGATCGCCGTCGACGCCGCGCTCGCGCGCCAGCTCGATCAGCTGGCCGAGCGCGATCTTCACCGACGCGGCCGAGGCGGCGCCGAGCCCGGCGCGCTCGTGCATCAGCGTCGTGATCGCGACCTGCCAGCCGTTGCCGACCCCGCCGACGACGTTCTCGTCGGGGATGCGGGCCTCCTCCATGAACAGCTCGTTGAACTCCGACTCGCCGGTGATCTGGCGCAGCGGCCGGACCTGGACCTCCTCCTGCTCCATGTCCATCAGGAAGTAGGTCAGGCCCTGGTGCTTGGGCGCGTCCTGGTCGGTGCGCGCGACGAGCATGCACCACTTCGCGTGATGGGCGAAGGTCGTCCACACCTTCTGCCCGGTGACGACCCACCCGCCGTTCGACTTGACCGCCTTCGTCTTCAGCGACGCGAGGTCGGACCCGGCCTCCGGCTCGGAGAAGCCCTGGCACCAGATCTCCTCGGCGGACAGGATCGGCTCGAGGTAGCGCTGCTTCTGCTCCTCGGTGCCGTGGGCGATCACGACCGGGCCGCCCATCACCAGGCCGAGGATGTTCGCCGGCGACGGCGCCTTGGCCTGCGCCATCTCCTCGCCGAAGATCGCCTGCTCGATCATGGTCGCGCCGCGGCCGCCGTACTCCTCGGGCCACGAGAGCCCCGCATAGCCGGCCTCGTGCAGCTTGCGCTGCCAGGCGACCCGGAACTCCCAGGCCGCCTCGTCGCCCGACGGCTCCTCGCCAGGGTGGTTCTCGGCGACCCAGGCCCGCAGCTCGTCGCGGAAGGCCTGCTCGTTGGGCGACAGCGTCAGATCCACGCCGCGCCACCCTAGCGCAGCCACTGGCCGCACGGCCAGCGCGACGCGGCCGCCGCGGCTGCCAACATCGGGGCATGCAGCAGGATCCCGCCGACGCAGCGCGCCCCGCCGGCATCGACGGCAGCGACCTGAAGGGCCCGTTCGCCGTCGGCGAGTACGCCGAGGCGCTGCGGGCGCAGCTGCGCGGCTTCGCGCGGGTGCAGGTGTTCGGCGAGGTGTCGAGCCTCGGCATCCGCGCCAACGCCGTCTACTTCGAGCTGCGCGACGCGCGCGGAGCGCTGCCCTGCGCGATGTGGCGCGATGACTACGACCGCAGCGGCGTCGAGCTCGCCAACGGCGCGCAGGTCGTGCTCGCGGGCGGCTGCGACTACTACCCGGGCAGCGCCACCTCCTCCCCGTCGTTCTCGTTCCGCGCCACCGGCCTCGAGCTGGCTGGCGAGGGCGAGCTGCTCGCGCAGATCGAGCGGCTGCGGCGCCGCCTCGCCGAGGACGGCCTCGCGGGCGACGGACGCCCGCAGTGGCTGCTGGATCGCCCGACGTTGCCGCGCTCGATCGGCGTCGTCACCGGCGAGGGCGGCAAGGCGCGCGACGACGTGCTCGCCGGCCTGCGCCGCCGCGGCTGGGCCGGCCGCCTGGTCTGGGGCTTCGCGCCCGTCCAGGACCGCCGCGCCGCTCCCGCGATCGCGCGCGCCGTGCAAGACCTCGCCGCACTCGCGGAGGTGGACGTGATCGTCGTCGCCCGCGGCGGCGGCTCGGTCATGGACCTGATGGCCTTCTCCGACGAGACGCTCTGCCGGACGATCGCGCTGCTGCCCGTTCCGGTGATCGCAAGCGTCGGCCACCACACCGACCGCACGCTGATCGACGACGTCGCCGCCCTCTCCTGCTCGACGCCCACCCACGCCGCCGAGAGCGCCGTCCGCATCGACTGCGCGCAGGCGCGCACCTCGCTGCTCGGCGCCGCCCGCCGCCTCGACAGATGCGGCCGCCGCGCCGTGGTCGACCGCGCGCGCCGGCTCTCGGCGCTCGCCCGCGCGCCCGCCCAGCACGTCGCCCGCCAGCGTTCCTGGCTGCACCAGAAGCTGCGCGAGCTGCGTGCGTCCGGCGGCCGCCAGCTCGCCGCGCGCGAGCAGACGACGGGCCGGCACCTGGTCGTCCTCGGCCGCAAGGTGGCCGCGACGACGCGCGACCGCGACCGCGCCGAGGCGAGGCTTCGTGCCGCACCGGCGGATCTCGAGCGCTCGGCGCGAACGTCGCTCGTCCGCCGCCGCCGCGAGCTCGGCCGCCTGCACGCGACGCTGCTCGCGCACGACCCGGAGCGCACGCTCGAGCGCGGCTACGCCCTCGTCGAGGACGCCGACGGCCAGATCGTCACCAGCGCGGCCGCCGCGCGCGCCGCGGCACGGGTGTCCGTCCGCTTCCACGACGATCGTGTCGGTGCGAGGATCGACGACCGGTGACCGACCAACATCAGAGCTACGAGGCCGCCGCCGGGCGGCTCGAGGAGATCATCAAGCGGCTCGACTCCGGCGACGCCGGGCTGCGCGAGACGCTCGACCTCGTCAAGGAGGGCCGCTCACTCGTCGACTACTGCGCCGGCGAGCTCGACGCCGTCGGCCGCGGCCTCGACGAGCTACGGCTCGACGAGCTCGTCGCGCGGCTCGAGGCGGGCGGGCGCCCGTCCGAGGCCGAGCCGCCCGCCGGCTGAGCGGCGCGCGGCTGCGGGTGTACCGCCACACCGAACTCAACCGGC
>JBBECV010000025.1:251103-255562 GCA_040881635.1 Thermoleophilaceae bacterium | reverse complement strand
GCGGGGCTCGTGGGGGGGGGGCGCCCGTCCGTGGCCGAGCGGCCCGCGGGCTGTGCGGCCGGCGGCGGCGAGCTCGCGCTCGACGGTCTCGGTCTGGTTGGGGATCGTGAGGCGGCGTCCCCGCCGAGCTGCTCCGGCGCCATGTAGGCCGCGGTGCCCATGACGGTGCCGGCGCGCGTGATCGCCGTCCCCTCTGCGGCCCGTGCGATCCCGAGATCCGCGAGCTTGGCCACCTCGTCATGCCGGATGAGGATGTTCGCCGGCTTCACGTCGCGGTGAACGACGCCGTGACCGTGCGCATGGTCCAGTCCCGCCGCCACATCGCCCACCACCCAGGTCACCCGCTGCGCCTCGAGCGGGCCGCGCCCGATCGCCTGCTGCAGCGTCTCCCCCTCGACGTACTCCATGACGATCAGCACCGACTCGCCATCGCTCTCGATGTCGTAGATCGAGACGAGGTTCGGATGGTTCAGCGACGCGCCCAGCTTCGCCTCGCGCCCGAAGCGGGCCACCGCCTCATCCGGGCTCTCGGCATGCAGCTGCTTGATCGCCACCCGCCGGCCCAACCGCTCGTCCTCGGCCAGATGCACCCTCGCCATCCCACCGACCCCGATCGTCCGCACACGCCGGTACCGGCCGGCCAGCAAATCCCCTGGCCTCTCAGACGCCATCCCGGTCCGCTACCCATCGGCCCGCGCCCGCTAACGGTGCGAGCGGCGCGATCCGTAATCGCTCGGTCGCGATCTGCGGCCGCAGTACGGCCGGAATCGGCCCGCCGGCCTCGGGAGGAAATCGACGAGCGGCTTGCGGCCGGAATGTGGCTGCAAGCCGCCCGGGAACGTGCGCGGTGGCTTAGATCCGCTCGATCAGCGTGCCGGTGCCGAGGCCGCCGCCGCAGCACATGGTCACGAGGCCGACGCTCTTGTCCGAGCGCTCGAGCTCGTGCAGCAGCGTCGTCAGCAGGCGAGCGCCCGTCGAGCCGAGCGGGTGGCCGATCGCCATCGCGCCGCCGTTGACGTTGACGCGGTCCATATCCGGGTCGAGCTCGCGCTGCCAGGCGGCGACGACCGGGGCGAACGCCTCGTTGATCTCGACGAGGTCGATGTCCTCCATCTGCATCCCGTTGCGCTCGAGCAGCTTGTTCGTGGCGGGAATCGGGCCGGTGAGCATGATCACCGGGTCGACGCCGACGGTGACCTGATCGACGATCCGCGCCCGCGGCTTCAGCCCCAGCGACTCGGCCTTCGAGCGCTCCATCAGCAGGACCGCCGCCGCCCCGTCGGAGATCTGCGACGAGTTGCCGGCGGTGATCTTGCCGTCCTCCTTGAAGGCCGGCTTGAGCGCCGCGAGCTTCTCGATGTCGGTGTCCGGACGGATGCCCTGGTCCGTGACGTAGGTGTCGCCGTTGACCGAGAACGGGATCATCTCGCGCTCGAAGCGGCCCTCCTCGGTCGCCTGGTGGGCGAGCCGGTGCGAGCGAACGGCGAGCTCGTCGAGCTCCGACCGGGGAATCTCCCACTTGTCGGCGATCATCTCGGCGGAGAGGCCCTGCGGGATCAGGTTGTACTTCTCGAGCAGCTCGGGCGTGAAGGCGGCGCCGAACTCACCCTGGGCGCGCATCCCGTCGGCGAACGACAGATGGCCCATGTGCTCGACGCCGGAGCCGATCGCGCAGTCCAGCACGCCGGCACCGATCTGAGCGGCGGCGAAGTTGACGGCCTGCTGCGCCGACCCGCACTGGCGGTCGATGGTCGTGGCCGGCGTCTCGACGGGCAGCCCGGCCTCGAGCCAGGCGTTGCGGCCGATGTTGAACGCCTGCTCGCCGATCTGCTGGACGCAGCCGGCGATCACGTCCTCGACCTCCGACGCATCGACCCCGGAGCGCTCGACGAGCTCGCCGTACGTCTTGGACAGCAGGTTGCTGGGGTGCGTGTCCCTGTAGTAGCCCTTCTCCTCGTGGCCACGCCCGACCGGCGTTCGAACCGCCTCGACGATGACGACCTCACGGCTTCCGTTGCGCATCTCGAAGTCCCTTCTGCGGAAGTTGCCTGCGGCGGCGACCACGTCTCCGCGCCACCTCGTGACCGACAGGCTACTCCATTGACTAGCCAGTCAACCAGCCTTTCGCGGGCGCGGCGCAGGACGGCCCCGCTTTCGCGTAGGGTGCCGCGGCTGATGGGAGGCAAGACTGGCAGCGAGCGACTGGGAATCGCGGGCAGCGGGGCGATCGCCTGCGGCCTGGCGCGCACGGCCGCCGCCAGCGACCCGGCCGTGCCGGTCAAGCTGTGGGCGCGCAGCGACGCCTCGGCGGAGCGCGCCGCCGCGAAGCTCGACGGCGGTGGCGAGGTGGTCACCGACCTCGGCGAGCTGGCCGACTGCACCGTCGTCGTCGAGGCCGTCGCCGAGGACGCGACGGTCAAGGGCAACCTGCTCGCCCAGATCGGGACGCTGCTCGGCGACGACGCCGTCCTCGCCTCGACGACCTCCTCGCTCTCAGTCGTCCAGCTCGCCCACGCGAGCGGCCGGCCCGACCGCTTCGGCGCCCTCCACGTCTTCAATCCGGTCCGCAAGATGAAGCTCGTCGAGCTCGCGTTCCCGCCGGAGACCGCTCCCGACGCCCGCGCGCGCCTGCACGCCCTCTGCGAGGCCCTCGGCAAGACCGCCGTCGAGGTCGCCGACGTCCCCGGCTTCGTGGTCAACCGCCTGCTCTTCCCCTACCTCTTCGACGCCGTCCGCCTGATGGAGACGCAGGGCCTCGAGCCCGAGGCGGTCGACACGTGCATGAAGCTCGGCGCCGGCCACCCGATGGGCCCGCTCGCGCTGCTCGACTTCGTCGGCCTCGACGTCGCGATCGCGATCGGCGAGTCGATCGGCGCTGACGTGCCCGACCGCGTCCGTGCGCTGGCCGCCGACGGCCGCCTCGGGCGCAAGGCCGGCGCCGGCTTCTACCAGTACTCCTGAGCTCCGAGCGGCGGGCCTGGCAAGGAAGCAGGCTCCGTGGCGGGCGAGGCCGCAAGCGCTCGGCTCGGCCGAGTGCGCGCGGTGGTATCCGCGCGAGGGGCCGATGACGTAGCCAGGACGCCGATTCGGGGCTCAGGAGCCGTGGTCGCGGATGCGGACCGCCTCGATGCGGTTCTCGCGCACGGACTCGACGCGTAGCGAGTAGCCGTTGGAGCGGACCATGTCGCCGCGCTTGGGCAGGCGGCCGAGCTCGCCGAAGACGAACCCGCCGACCGAGTTGTAGGCGTCGGTGTCGACCGGGAGCTGAAGGCCGTAGTCGGCGAGGTCGGTGATCGGGACGTGACCGCGCACCCACCAGTCGCCGTTGGCGAGCTGGCGCACCCCGGCGACCGCCGGATCGGTCTCGTCGGCGATCTCGCCGACGACCTCCTCGACGATGTCCTCGATCGAGACGATCCCGGACGTGCGACCGTACTCGTCGATCACGACCGCCAGCGAGGCGCGCTCGCGCTGCAGGTCGGCGAGCAGGTCGTCGAGCGACTTGGTCTCGGGAACGATCAGGGCGTCCTTGACGCTCCCCTCGATCGACGCGTCGGGCCCCTCGTTGAGCACCCGCCGGGCGAGCGAGTTGTTGTGGACGATGCCGCGCACGCGGTCCGTGTTGCCCTCCTCGGTGACGACCAGGCGCGTATGACCCGAGTCGACGCAGCGGCGCAGCGCCTGCTCGGCGGTCTCGGAGACGTCGACGGTGACGACCGCCGGGATCGGCGTCATCACCTGGCGCGCCTGCTGCTCGTGCAGGTGGAAGACCCCCGACAGCATCCCGGCCTCCCCGGGGTCGAGCTTGCCGCCGGTCACGCTGCGGACGATCAGCAGCTTGAGGTCCTCCGACGTCGAGATCTCGTCCTCGAAGTCCGTCTTGACGTTGACTCCAATCGCCTTGAGCATCGCGTTCGAGGCGGAGTTGAGCGCCCAGATGACCGGGCGGAAGCCCGCACGGAAGCCGTGCAGGAGCCCCGCCGAGCGCCGCGCCGTCGCCTCGGGGTGCGTGATCGCGTAGATCTTCGGCACCTGCTCTCCGACCGTGATGTGGGCCGCGGTCACGAGCAGGTACGAGATGGCGAACGCCGTCGCGACCGCCACCCCGTGGCTCATGACGCCCCCGAGCGGCTCCTCGAGCAGGCTGGCGATCGCCGGCTCGCCGAGGAAGCCGATCCCGATCGACGCCATCGTGATGCCGAGCTGGCAGGCGGAGAGGTACTCGTCGATCCGGTCGAGCTGCGCCCGCGCCCGCGCGGCGCCGCGCGCGCCCTCCTCGACCAGCTGCTCGATCTTGCTGTCGCGGGAGCGGACGAGCGCGAACTCGGCCGCGACGAAGAAGCCGTTCGCCGCCACGAGCACGGCGACGCCGACGAGCAGCAGTAGCTCGATCACCGGCTACCCTTGCGGGGGGGGGGGGGGGGGGGGGGGCGGGGGGGGGCGGGGGGGGGGGGGGGGG
>JBBECV010000025.1:156354-251093 GCA_040881635.1 Thermoleophilaceae bacterium | reverse complement strand
CCGGCTACCCTTGCGCGCCCGCCTGGGGCGGGCGCGCCTACTTCGGGGAGGTTCGTCGTCGCTAGGCGAGTGCATCGATCTTGGCGGCCAACTCGAAGTCGGCGGCCGTGAGCCCTCCCTCGGAGTGAGTCGAGATGGTCACCGCGACAGTGTCCCACGAGATCGCGAGGTCGGGGTGGTGGTTCATGTCGTTCGCCACCGGGGCGATCCGGTCGACGAGCTCGACCGAGCCCGAGAAGTCGCCCCGCTCGAAGCTCTTGACGATCGCGTCGCCCTCGCGCGACCAGCCCTCGAGGTCTCCCAGCCGCCGATCGATCTCGTCCTGCTCGAGAAGTGCCATGGCGCGATTATGCCGAGACCGCGATCGCGCCCGCAACGGACAGCACGCCGATCGCTCCGGCGAGCAGCATCGCCAGGCTCTGCGGCGCCCTCAACCGCGGCGCGGCCTCGGCCATCAGCGCCATCGCCAGCGCCCCGCCGGCGAGGCCGCCGAGGTGACCTCCGATCGAGATGCCCGGGATCGCGAACGTGATCAGCAGGTTGAGGCCGAGCCAGATCCCGAGGCCGCTCTCCATCGCGCTGATGCCGCGGCTACGCATGACCACGAGCGCCGCGCCCATCAGCCCGAAGATGGCCCCGGAGGCCCCCGCGGTGGCCCGCACCGGCTCGAGCAGGAGCGCCCCGAACGACCCGGCGAGCAGCGACACGAAGTAGATCAGCGCGAACCGCCAGCGCCCGACGGACGGCTCGAGCAGGCCGCCGAGGATGTAGAGGGCGAACATGTTGAACAGCAGGTGCATCAGGCCGGTGTGGAGGAAGCCGGACGTGACCAGTCGCCAGTACTCGCCCTGGTCGATCGCGAAGCGGGACACCGACCCCTCCGACAGCAGCGTGGCGCCGCCGATGCCGCCACCGCCCGTCGCGCTCGCGCCGCTGAGGAACGCGCCGAGCGCGACCGCGACGTTCACGCCGATCAGCACGTACGTGAGCACCGGCTCCTCGCCGATCCCGGCGCTCGACATGCGGCGCGCCTTCGTTCGGTCGCGAGCGCACTCGGGGCAGCGCATGCCGACCGAGGTGGCGGTCATGCAGTCGGGACAGATCGGGCGCCCGCAGTTCGAGCACGACACGCCCGTCTCCCGGCTCGGATGGCGGTAGCACGTCGGCACGCGCGAGAGACTAGTGAGCGCGCCCGGCGGTCTCTCGCGGGCGCTCAGCGCTCGAGCTTGCTCTGCACGTCGGCGGCGACCTGACGCAGGCTGCGGTCGAGCGCGCGCAGGCTCGCGCTCGGGCGCCGACCCGTCTGCTGGCGGGCGCGCACGATTACCAGCGCGCCGGCGGCCGCCCCGCCGATCACCAGCGCGGCAGCCGGCCGGCCCCAGTTGCGCGGGTCGCGCATCGCGCCGAGCTCCCAGTCGGCGAGCTCGCCGGCGGCGATGTCGGTGATCTCGGACAGGCTGCGCTCGAGCCGGTCGGCCATCCGGTGCGAGGGCTCGACGGGCACGAGCGCCGAGCGCAGCAGCGCCTCAACGTCGGTCGATCCGGTGCTGCTCACGCCTCGTCACCTCCCTGTCGCTCCTTCAGCCCCTGCTCGAGCTGCTTGATCGCCCGGTGCAGCAGCACCTTGGTGGCGCCTTCGCTGCGATCGAGGGCCCGCGCTATCTCGCGGTTGTCCATGCCGAGCGCGAAGCGCATGATCAGCGCCTCGCGACGGTCGTCCGGCAGCGCCGCGACGCCCTGGAGCACGTCGTGGAGCTCCTGCCGGCCTTCGACGAGCGTCTCGGTGTCGTGCGGCGCCGAGATGATCGCCGCGTCCTCGAGGTGCGTCTGCGGCTTGCGCGACCGGTCGCGGTAGTAGTTGGCGGCGAGGTTGTGAGCGATCCGGATCAGCCACGGCCGCAGCGGCCGGCCTTCGGACTCGCGCTGGGCGCGCTCGAAGTGGCGATAGGCCTGTAGGAAGGTCTGCTCGGTCAGGTCCTCGGCGTCGTGGTGGTCGCCGACCCGGTAGTAGGCGTAGCTGTAGACGTCGCGCAGATGGAGCTTGTAGAGCTCGGTGAAGTCGGCGTCCAAGCGTCTCTTGTCGATCACCTCCGCCACGCATCCTGGAGCCTACTCCCGCCATCGTGGCCGTCCTCAGGCCGCCGCGGGCTCGGTGTCGGGATCGGGCTCGACCGCGTCCTCCCCGCGCGGGCGCACGGGCAGCGGACCGCCCAGCCACGCCCACTGGAGCTCGACGCACGGCCAGATCCTGCGGGTCACCTCGCCGGCGAGCTCAGGCGAGGGGCCGTCGACGTGCGGGAACCGCAGCGGGCGGCCACAGCGGATGCTGACCTTCGCCGGCCGGATGCGCCAGCCCCGGCGCACGTTCTCGGTACCGGTGATGGCGACGGGCACGACCGGGGCGCCGCTCTCGAGCGCGAGCCGGCCGACGCCGCGACGCGGGCTGCGGACCGGGCCCTCGCGGTGGCGGGTCCCCTCGGGAAAGATCACGACCGCCTCGCCGCGGGCGAGCAGCGCGAGCGCGGTCTGCATCGTGTCCTCATCCGACTCGCCGCGCTTGACCGGGAAGGCCCCGAGCCGGTTGAGCAGCCAACCCTGCCACCGCCTGTCGAACAGCTCCTTCTTGGCGACGAAGTAGACGGGCCGGAACATGCAGGTCGCGACGATGAACGGGTCGAGGAAGCTGCGATGGTTCGCCGCGAGGATCACGGGCCCGTCGGGGATGTGCGAGCGCCCGGTGCGGCCGAGCCGGAAGTAGAGGTGGATCGCCGGCTGGAGGAAGGCGCGCACGATCCAGTAGAGGACGCGGTTGACGCCGTGCTCGCGCGTGCGCCCGTGGTGCGGCGAGAGCCGCTCGTCGTCGTCCGGCCGCGGCGGTGCCGGCGGCGCCGACTTGCGGGTCTCCGCCGACCCGGCGGCGCGCTGGTTGCGTATCGCCGCCATGCCTGAGCTACCCGACCGGCCCGCCGGCGTTACGCTCCTGCGAGTGGATCTGCGGCGCAGCTTGAACGGAGCGTTGGCCGGCGGCATCGCGGCGGCCGTATGGGCGGCCCAGCAGCCACTCGACAAGCGCGCCTTCGGCGCCCGCTACGACGACGTCGAGCTGCTCGGCAAGGCCGTCTCGAAGGGCGACGGCTGGCCGCTGACAGGCCTGGCGCTGCACGTCCAGAACGGCGCCGCGCTCGGCGCCGCCTACGCGCAGCTGCGCCGCTTCCTGCCCGGGCCGACAGTCGCACAGGGCACGGCCGTGGCGCTCGCCGAGCACCTCGCGCTCTGGCCGCTCGTCGCGATCACCGACCGCCACCACCCTCGCCGGCGCGAGCTGCCGAAGCTGAAGGGCAATGAGCGCGCCTTCTGGCAGGCCCTCTACCGCCACGTCCTCTTCGGCGTGGTGATGAGCGTCATCGAGGCAAAGCTGAACTCAGAGGTCGACGAGGAGCCGGGGCCGATCCCCGTCTCCTCGAACGGCCACGGCAACCTCGAAGTCGCCGTCGGCGCGGCGTAGCGCCGAAGCCCACCCTCGGACTCGAACCGAGAACCTCTCCATTACAAGTGGAGTGCTCTGCCAATTGAGCTAGGCGGGCACGCGCAGCCACAGTGGCGTGACGACTGCGAACGCTAGCGCCGGATGGTCACGGGGGTGCCGAGCGGGACGCTGTCCATGAGGACGCGGAGGTCGTCGTCGGCGGCGCGCAGGCAGCCGGCCGATGCGGCCTCGCCGATCGAGCCGGCGTCGTCGGTGCCGTGGATGGCCATGCGGTCGCCGCCGGTCCAGCCCGGCGGGAGGTTCGGCTGCGTGGCGGAGATGGCGAGGATACAGCAGCCGTAGTAGGGCCCGTAGCGGGAGCCGGGCAGCTTGTCCGTGACGGCGAAGCGGCCGGTCGGCGTCGGCGAGCCGGGGCGGCCGACGGCGACGGGGAGGCGGTGGACGGCGCGGCCGGCGCGGCGCAGTGTCGTGGTCCGGTTCGAGACATCCACGACGATCGACCAGCGCGTCCGCGCGAGCGTCACCCCGCCGGCGCGGCGGTCGATCCAGCCGAGCCGGCCGTTGGGCAGCTCGGGCGTCGTCACGCCGAGCCAGCGGCCACGGCGGGCTACGACGCCCAGCGCCCGCGACAAGCCGAGCTCGGTCGCGTCGCCGGCACGCAGCGCGACGGGGCCGCCGGGACGCGCGTGGACGGCGACGGTGGCGCCGGCGTCGACCCGGACGATCTCCGCGGCGGGGACGGCACGGGCGCGAGCGCGGCGCACGGCGTCCGCCGCGGTGCGGGCGACGGCGCTCGCGGTCGATGGCGTGGGCACGGGAGACACCCCGCCGGCCAATGGGGCCGCGACGCCAGCCGCTGCGGCAACCGAGGCGCCGGGGGCGGGCTCGGGCCCGCCGGTGGCCGGGGCGGCGCCGGCCAGCGTCGCCGCGCTCGCGACGAGGGCCAGGGGAGCGGCCGCCGCGAGGAGGCGTCGAGCGCGATGCATGCCAGCTGCATCGGCTCATCCTCCGCGACGCTGTAGCGCCGGGCCCGCGGGTGCCCGGCGCGGGCGGTCAGAGCTGGACGTTGCGCGACTCGAGGTGCGAGCCGACCTTGCGCTTGACCCGCTGCAACGCGTTGTCGACCGTCTTGGTGTCGCACTCCAGGCGCTCGGCGACGGCCTCGTAGCTGTAGCCGTCGAGGTAGAGCGACAGCACGGAGCTCTCGAGCTCGGAGAGCACGCTCGACAGGCAGCCCACCAGGCTGTGCAGCTCCTCGCTCGAGATCACCTGGTTGACCGGGTCGTGGACGGTCGGCCCCGGCAGGATCTCGTCGAGGGTCGGATCGCCGTCGCCGCCTCCGGCCGCGGGCGTCTGCGAGAACGAGACGTACTCGTTCAGCGGCGTGTGCTTGTTGCGCGTCGAGGTCTTGACCGCTGTGATGATCTGGCGCGTGATGCAGAGCTCGGCGAAGTTGCGGAAGCTCGACTCGCGGTCGGTGCGGAAGTCGCGCACCGCCTTGTAGAGCCCGACCAGCCCCTCCTGGATCAGGTCGTCGGCGTCGCCGCCGATCAGGAAGTACGAGCTTGCCTTCAGGCGCACGAACCCGTAGTAGCGCCGGACGATCTTGTCGTAGGCGTCCGGCCTGCCCTGCTTGGCGAGGGCGATCAGGTAGTTGTCCTCAAGCTCAAGTTGAGCCTGCGAACGTGCCAAGGGAGATTGGGAAATGGTTGCAGCCATGCATGCTCCTTCCGGACTCCCGCGAGTCCTTGAAGCTCATGACGCGCTACCTCCCCTGGCGCCGCGTTCATCAGCGGAAGCAAAGCCTGAGGCTCAACTCCACCCTTATCTCCGGCGGAGTATTCCGGGGTTATGGAGCGTTGTCAAGCCCCTCGCCGCGCCGCTGCAAGATTCCGTACAGCAGCGCCGCCGCCGCGGTCGACACGTTGAGCGAGCCGATGCGGCCGCGCTGAGGCAGCGCCACGAGCTCGTCGCATGCCTCCGCGACGCGCGGGCGCAGGCCCCGTCCCTCCGAGCCCAGCACCAGGACGACGCGCCCGCCGTAGTCAGGGCGGTCGTACTGGACGGCGCGCTCGCCGGCGTCGGCGCCGTAGACCCAGGCGCCAGCGTCCTTCGCCGCGGCGAGCCAGTTCGCCAGGTTCGGGACCCGCGCCACGTCCAGGTGCTCGACGGCGCCCGCGGACGCCTTGCAGGCCGCCGGCGTGACCTCGGCCGAGCGGCGCTCGGGAATCACGACCCCGGCGGCGCCGGCGCTCTCGGCCACGCGGCAGACGGCGCCGAGGTTGTGCGGGTCCTGGACCTCGTCGAGGCAGACCACGAGCGCGTCGTCCGCCGCGAGCAGGACGTCGGCGTCCGCGTACGGGTAGGCGGCGGCCTCGGCGCAGACGCCCTGGTGCTCCGCGGAGCCGCAGAGACGCTCGATCTCGGTCGCCGCGACGGTCCGGGGGTCGGCCGCGCGCAGCCAGTCCTCGGAGCCCAGCGCGCGCTCGGTCGCCCAGACGCGCTTGACGGCGCGACGGCCGCGCAGCGCCTCGCGAACCGGGTTGCGACCGTAGACGATCACGCCGCCGCCTGACCTCGGGGAGCCTGCGCCGTCGCCGCGCTCATGCGGCTCGCACGAGCCGGGCGCCGTCGGGGGTGTCCCGAACCTCCCAGCCGAGCGCCGCCAGCTCGTCGCGGATCGCGTCGGCGCGCTCGAAGTCGCGCGCCGAGCGGGCCGCCTCGCGCTCGCCGAGCAGGCGCTCCGCGTCCGCGTCGGCGGCGGGCTCGGCCCCCTGCTCGAGCAGGTCCTCCAGCCCGAGCGCGTGCAGCATCTCGGCGAGTCGGCCGACGCCGACGCGCTCGCCGGCGTCGAGCCGCCGGTTGGCCTCGGCGACCCACTCGAACAGCACGGCGCGCGCGGCGGGCGTGTTGAAGTCGTCGGCGAGCGCGTCGAAGAAGCGCTCGGCGTAGCCGTCGAGCTCCGCCGGCGGCGCGACTGCGCGATCGAGCCGGCGGCACAGCTCGCGCACGCGCTCGACGGCCCGGCCGGCCTCCGCCAGCGCCTCGCCGGAGAACGCGATCGGCTGGCGGTAGTGGCCGCTGACGAAGTACATGACGAGCGCGTCGCGGCCGTGCTCGTCGAGCGCGCCGTGCAACAGGCGGATGTTGCCGACCGACTTCGCCATCTTCTCGTCGCCCATCCGGACCATCCCGTTGTGCATCCAGATCCGCGCCAGCGGCTGGTCGCGCGCGGCCTCCGTCTGGGCGATCTCGTTCTCGTGGTGGGGGAAAACCAGGTCCGAGCCGCCGCCGTGGATCTCAAAGTCGGTGCCCAGCAGCAGCTCGGCCATCGCCGAGCACTCGATGTGCCAGCCCGGACGCCCCTCGCCCCAGGGCGCCGGCCAGGCGGTGTCCTCGCCCTCCTTGCGCGCCTTCCAGAGCGCGAAGTCCTCGGCGCTGCGCTTCAGGGCCGCGGCGTCGTCGCCCTCTCCCTGCTGGCGCTCCTCGCGCGGGCGGTTGGAGAGCTTGCCGTAGCCGTCGAAGCTCGAGACGTCGAAGTAGACGTCGCCGCCGGCCTCGTAGGCGTGACCGCCGTCGATCAGCTCCTGGATGAGGTCGACGATCGGGCCGATCGTGGCGGCGGCGAGCGGCTCGTGATCGGGCCGGCCGAGCCCGAGCCGGTCGGTGTCCTCGACGTAGTGGCGGGTCATCTCGCGCGCGAGCTCCTCGCTCGGCACGCCGACCTCGTTCGCCGCCGCGTAGATCTTGTCGTTGACGTCGGTGACGTTCTCGACCAGCGTCACCTCGTAGCCCTCGTGCTCGAGGAAGCGCTTGAGCAGCGCGAAGACGACGAACGGCCGCGCGTTGCCGACGTGGACGCGCGCGTAGACGGTAGGCCCGCAGGCGTAGATGCCGACCTTGCCGGGCTCCCGCGGCTCGAGCGGACGCACCTCCCCGTTCAGCGTGTCGTGGATCCGAACCTCCCTCACGCGGGAGAGCGTATTACCGGACCTGCGGCAGGCGCTGGGCCCAGGGCTGCTCCGCCTCGATCTGCGCGGCGAGCGAGAGCAGCAGGTGGTCCTGCTCGGGACGGGATACGAGCTGCACCGAGAGCGGCAGGCCGTCGTCGGTGAAGCCGGCCGGCACCGCCGCGGCGGGCTGACCGGTCGCGTTCCAGACGATGCAGTAGGGGTAGACCATCGTCATCTCGATCAGCGTGCGCAGCGCACCGAGCCCCTCCCACTCGGCGGCTCGCGGCGGCGGCGTCGCCATCACCGGCGTCATCACGACATCGTGGTCCGCGAGCACGCGGTTGTAGCGCGCGGTGCGGTCGCCCTCGATCCGCAGCGCACGCTCGAGCATCGCATCGGGGACGAGCGAGCCGAGCCGGGCGAAGCCGCGCGTGCGCCGCTGCAGGCGCTCGGCGTGCGGCATCGCGGCCGCCTCGTGCGCGATCCCCTTGAGGTAGCGCGGCAGCACCTCGGTCAGCCACTCGGTGAACGGCGGCTCGACGTACTCGACGTCGTGCCCGAGGCCGCGCAGGACGCCGGCCATCTCGTCGATGCCTCGCCGCACCTCCGGCGACAGCCGCGCCAACAGCGGCGGCCGCAGCGAGACGGCGATCCGCAGCCGCTCCGGCCACTCGCGTGCGGCGTCGGCAAACGGGCGCGTGAGGGCGGGTCCGCCCGGTGCGGGCCCCGGGCCGGCGACCGCGTCGAGGAAGAGCGCGTTGTCGAGCACGGTCCGCGTCACCGCGCCGGCGACGCTGAGGCCGTGCCAGTGGCTCTCGTCGTCGGGGGCGAATGGGACGCGTCCGCGCTGCGGCTTGAGCCCGAACAGCCCGCAGCAGGCGGCGGGGATGCGGATCGAGCCGGCGCCGTCGGTCGCGTGTCCCGCAGCGGCGAGCCCGGCGGCGACGGCCGCGCCGCTGCCGCCGCTGGAGCCACCCGGGGTTCGGTCGAGGTTCCAGGGGCTGCGCGTGACGCCGAAGGCCGGTCCCTCGGTCGTGCCCATGATCGCCAGCTCGGGCAGGTTGGTCTTGCCGAGGATCACGCAGCCGGCGGCGCGCAGCCGCCGCACGAGCTCGGCGTCACGCGTGGCCGGCGGCCCGTGCGCGGCGGTGCCGTTCGTCGTGACCTCCCCCGCGACGTCGACGTTGTCCTTGACGGCGACCGGGACGCCGAGCAGCGGACGCTCGTCGCCGCCGGTGCGGCGCGAGTCGGCCTGGTCCGCGTCCGTCAGCGCGCGCTCGGCCATCACGACGCGGTACGCGTTCAGCTCGGGGTCGACCCGCTCGATCCGCTCGAGGTACAGCTCCACCAGCTCGCGCGACGACACCTCCCCGGCGCGCACCAGCGCCGCCTGCTTGGCCAGTCCCGCGAAGGCCAGCTCGTCTCCCGCCATAGGGCAGTTATATGTCAACCGGTGTGCTGGCCGACGATCGCGCCGGGAGGCTACAGACGTGCTACTTTTGTCGCATGGCTATCAGGGTCGCCTCTCGAGATCTGCGCAACAACACCGCGGACCTGCTGCGACGGGTCGACGCAGGCGAGCAGATCGTGATCACCAAGCGCGGCGATCCCGTCGCGTCGCTCGTCCCCTTCGAGCGGTCGCGGCGACGCTGGCTTCCGCGAGCCGAGCTCGTCCGGCGACTTGCCGCCACCCAGGCAGATGCCGGGCTCCGCGAGGATCTGGCTCGCCTTGCCGGCGATACGACCGACGACCTCGGCCCGCTTCCGTGACGCCACCGGTCGAGCGTGGCCTGCTCGACACGAGCGTCTTCATCGCCAGCGAGTCCGGACGGCAGCTCGACGAGGCATCGCTGCCGCACGAGGGAGCGATCTCGCCGATCACCGTCGCCGAGCTGCACGTCGGCGTGCTGGCAGCCACCGACGTCGACACCCGAGCCCGCCGCCTGGCAACCCTGGAGGCCGTCGCCGACGTCGAGACCCTGCCGATCGACAACGCCGTCGCGGCAGCCTGGGCACTGCTTCGAATTCACCTCGCCGAGTCGAAACGGCGCCTCAACGTCAACGACCTCTGGATCGCCGCCACTGCCCTCGCGCATGACTTGCCGGTCGTAACCCAGGACGACGACTTCGAGCCGATCGAGGGAGCCAGCGGACTCAAGGTGCTCCGCGTCTGACCTTCGGTTCCGTAGGCGTTGCTGGGTCGACCGGCTCGCCGCGATTCGAGCTGGCTCATGCGCGCTGCGCGGCGACCCGGTCGAGACCGAGCTCAGATGTCAGGGCGGCTGACTGGTCGGCGGTGAGCGACCCGCGGCCGCGTCCGTTGCGGACGGCCTGCTCGATCAGATCGGGACCCATGCCATCTGCGGCGCAGTCGCGGATCGCCCGCTCGAGCGTCACGACCGGAACGCCCTCGATCTCGCCGATCTCGCCGGCGTCGAGATCCTCGCGATGCACGACGTAGGTGGCCGGCACCTCGCGCTGCGTCCGATGCGCGCTGGGCACGGTGATGTGGATCTTGGCCGGGTTGACGTCGCTGACCTCCCATAGGTCTAGGGCCGTCTCATGGCTGAGCACCCCCCGCGCCCCGACCGGCCACAGCGCCGCCTCCATGTAAGGCCCCAGCCGGCCCCCGGGCATGAACGGGATGCGATAGACGCCCTGGCTGACCCGCTCCAGCCGCCCACGCCGCGCCATCTCCGCGACAGAGCTGTCCCGGTACCCCACGGTGCGGGTATCGGCCAGCGTGACCAGGCCGAACTGATCGGCCGCGAGCTCGGCGAGGACGTTGAAGCGGTCGGTTGGCATATGTTCAGGATAGCGCGATTTGCGCGATTCTGAACATATGCTGTACTTCTCTAGTCTCAGCGGCATTCTACTGGTAGAGTAGAAAAGCCTATGCCGGCAGATAAGGCTATCGCTCGACAGATTCTCGCGGCAGCGCTCGACGGCGTCGTCATCGAAGCCCCGCGTACTCGACGAGGACCGTCCGATGCCCTGGTCGGCACTCGTGACGGCCGGACGATCGGCTTCGACGTGCGGTGGGCCGGTGAGGGTTGGCCCCAAGACGTTCGTCGCGCGGCAAGTGACGTGCCCACGCCCTGGCCGGCGAATCTGGTCGTGCTTGCCCGTCGCCTGTCGCCAGGGGCGATCGAGTGGCTGCGCGAGCGCGATGCGAACTGGGCCGACGCGGCCGGTCAGGCACGGATCCTCGGTCCGAAGGGGCTGATCGTGATCCGCGAACCTGCACGACCGGCCCGCGAGGACCGCGAGCGGTCGTTCGCATGGTCGCCCTCGGCGCTCTCGATCGCCGAGACGATCCTCGCGAGCGAGGACGGCCGACTCCACGCCAGCCGGCTCGCCGAGAGGACGGGATGGTCGGTCCCTCAGACCGCCAACGTTCTCGCAGCGTTCGACGCTCAAGGATGGACGGCGAAGCGGGGGCCGGCTCGCGGGCCACAAGCGCACCGAGTCCTCGCAGACTCCGACACTCTACTCGCCTCCTGGTCGGGCGCCATCGCCGCTGCGCCACGCGCCACGCGTACCGCCCACCGCGCCACCCAGGACGTGATGGGCCTCCTCCGCGGACAGCTCGCCCCCGCCCTCAATCGCACCGCGAAGTGGGCGATCAGCGGCTGGGCCGCGCTCGAGTTGACGGCTCCCTTCGCGACGACGACGCCGAGCCTGCACGTCTATGTCTCGGAGCGCCACTTCGCCGGCCCGCTCAGCGATGCGATCGCCGCTGCCGGCTTGCGCGGGGTCGACGAGGGAGGGCGCGTCGTCTTCTGGTCAGCGGGCAGCGGCCCACTGGACCTCGCCACTCGAGCAGATGACCTCCCGGTGGTCAGCCCGCCGCGCCTCTACGCCGACCTCAACGCATTCGGCGCAAGGGGCGGCGACGCCGCCGACCACGTCAAGGCACAGCTGATCGACCCACTGCACGGCGCGACAGACAGACCAGGCCAGACGCATGGATGAGCGACGCTCACCACAGGCACGAGCGCGAGCGGAGCTGGCGCTGGTCCGGCTCCTGTACGAGCTCGGCGACGACGACCCGTTCCTGGTCGTCTTGGGCGGACTCGTCCCAGAGGTTCTTGCGGCCGATGACAAGGCTGTCGACCATCTCGGCACGACCGACGTCGACGTGCTGCTGATCACCCACGTCAACCCTGACGCGGACCTCGGGCCCGTCGAGACCGCGCTCAAGCAGATGCAGTTCGCCCCAACGCCCACCGACGACGGGTGGCGCTGGCACGGTCCAATCGACGGGATCGCCGTGAGGCTCGAGTTCCTCTGCGACCTGCCCGATCATCGCGAGCGCGAGATCATCCGCCCACGCGGATGCGCTCACCTTGCGGCGGCGAACCTCCGCGGCACCGGCTACGTCGCCCACGACTACGCATGGGAGACCCTGAGCGGGACCCTGCCGGACGGGACCCTCGTGACCGTTCGCGCCCGCTTCGCCGGCCTCCAGGGCTACCTGCTCTCGAAATGCGTCGCCGTCCGCGCCCGCGCCGCCACCAAGGACTACTACGACCTCGTCTACGTCCTGCAGCACAACCGCCTCGGCGGACCCGAGCAAGCCGCGCAAGGGTTGCTGGCCGGCGACCTGGCCGGCGAGCTCTCCGCCCTCCACACGACCCTCATCGAGATACGCGAGCGATATCGCCGCACCGCTGACGTAGGTCCCGTCGCCTACGCCGAGCAGGCGCTGCAAGTAGACCCGACCGCCGATGCGGCACTTCTACGTGCCGACGCGGTAGACGTCGTGCAGCGCTTCATCGCAAGGCTGGGAGGCTTCACCCAGGGCGGGGACGCCTGACAGGATTCGTCCGAGATCGTCGGCTCCGTAGGACAAGCCGGGCGGGCGTCCAAGTGCGTTGGAGGCACTGCTAGAACGGTGCGTGATTGGGCGAGTTCGTTGGGGTCTATGGGAGCTGTTGCCCATCTCTTGCCCACCGCGCCGACGATGAGCTACCGACCGGCAAGCTCGTCGAGGCGCAGCAATAGATCGCCCTCGACGGGTCCTTGTCGCCGGAGCCACTGCCGTGACAGGTCAGAGGTTCCCGCTCAGGGCGACCGCTTTGGCGGCCACCTCTGCCGTGGTGCCCCCGGTCCGGGTCTCGAACGGCTTGCCGAGGTGAGACGTGAAGCGCGATGGGGTGACGGACGTGTATTGGCCGTTAACTAGACGATGCTCGGCGAAGCTCGCGACGCAGACGAGACGGGCACGCGTGATCGAGACGAACAGCATCCGCGCGGCCTCGTACACTTGGCCGACGTACTCCCGGCGGGCGGCACGGGGCAGGATCTCCTCCTCCAGCCCTGGGATGAAGACAACGTGGGCGGACAAGCCCTTTGCTCCGTGCATCGTCATCACCCGCACCCGGGGCGGCAACACGTCATCCCGGTTAACGTCGTTGCCAAGGCGGCGCTGGATCGCGGTCAAAGCTTCCGCCTCGTCGTCGTCCTTCTCGGCACTCAGGAACCGCGCAAGGTCGGCCAGCGTTGCCTCCTCGGGGACGGACTCGGCCTCGTCCTCCACTCGCCCTCCGGGTCGCCATTGAGCACGTCGCGGAGGAGAGGCGCGAGCTCGTCACGCCGATCGGCCCACGTGTCGTCCTGTGACCACTCGACAAGCGTCTGAGCGATGGAGGCGACAGCGCCGAGCGCCGTTGTCTCACGCCTGCCGAACTTGCCCTCGGGCAGTCGCTCGTAAAACAGCGCGCGATACATAAGGTCATGCTCGATGGCTGCGCGCGCGATCCTGTCGGCGGTGCGGATACCGACGCCGCGGCGAAGCTCCAACAGCGTCCGCAGCGCTACGAGGTCGTCCGTTCGGCCCGCGAGCCGAAGGATGGTCAGAAGGGCCCGCCCGGTGGGCGTGTCCTTGAACCGCTTCTCGCGTGGCGGCTCGTATGGAACGTCGAAGTCCTCGAACGCCTCGCGCAGATCGCGTGCGAGGGCACGAACGTTGCTGAGTAGGACCATGATCTCCCGTGGCGGCATCCCGGCGTCCAATGAGCCGCCTACACGACTCAGCAATGGCGCGCGCCTCGTCGCGCGCGTCGGCGAACCGCCAACACCCAGAGGCACCCGACACCTTCGGGTCGGCGTCCTCGTACAGCGACATGTACTCCTTGGGGATGCGGCCGTCCGCGGCGTTGGCAGCGATGAGCGTCTCAGCCATGTTGAGGACCGCGGGAGTGCAGCGGAAGCAGTGACGCAGGGCGTGGTCGCCGCAGCCGGGGAACTCCTGGTCAAAGCGCTGGATGCCCTCGGGCAGCGCGTAGCGGAACGAGTACAGGCTCTGGTCGTCGTCGCCCGCCACGAACAGCTTCACTCCGTTTCCCGCGAGCGCGCGCACAAAGCGCAGATCCATCGGATTGAGGTCCTGGTACTCGTCCACGATCAGGTGCTCGATGCCAAGGAGCGCCGCAGGATCGAGCGTTCCAGCCTCCATCATCTCGACGCACCGCTGGACGATCTCGCCCGGAAGAACGCAGGCGTACAGTTGGCTTCGAAGGCCGTGGAATGCCCGGAAGCGATCACGCTCCTCGTCCGTGACCGGCGGGTCCGGCGGCTTCTGGCTCGCGCGGGGCTCGTGCTTGCCCGTGCTCCAGAACGCCTCGAAGTCCCCTCTGATCTCCGCGCGCCGGGTGATCGTCCCGACATCCATCGCCTCGCCAAACTCCTTGTCGAACAGGTTCCGAAGCTCCCAGCGATCGAGCACCCTTGGATCGACCGGATACGTGCTGCCAAGGATGCCCCGGGCCTTGAGCGCCCGAAGCGCGAGCGAGTGAAGCGTGGACACGGCGATTCCGCTGTGGTCATGCCCCTTTCCGGCGCACGCCGCACGAATGCGTTCTTGAAGGTCGCCTGCAGATGCGCGTGTGAAAGAGACGGCGGCTATCGACTTGGCGGCAATGCCCTGTCCGAGCAGCCAGCAGACGCGCTCCTCAATGGTGAACGACACATCAGTTCGTCAGTCGGAATGCGCCGAGCTCGGACGCGCGTTCCAGGCGCTGACACTCGTTGCACCCGACGGCAGCCCGTGACGTAAGGGCGGGCCTCGGCTAGATGGTCCGAGCGATGCCGGGCCTCCTAGTCTGGGCCCAAGGGCACCTCCCAACAGACCTTATGCCAGGTACTCGACGATCGGACGAATGAGCGCACCGAAAACCGCTCCGCCCAACGCAATCGCCCCCGCCTACTGAGGCTGTTCTGCTTCTTCAAGTCGGCAATACTCTCTTGGAGCGCGGCAATTACCTCGATCAGCACGTTGTTGTTCTCAGCCGGTTTCGTGGCTCCGGCGGTCGGCCCCAACAACGATAAGACCCGACCGGCATTTGCAGGGACCTCGGAAGGGTGCCCGTCCAAATTCCAACGCGAGGGCCTTGCTTCCGTAGACCGTGCTTGCTACTAGGCGTCGCGGCGGCTGACCGTGACGGAGGCCAGGGCGGCGATGCCCTCACCGCGGCCGACGAACCCCATCGCCTCGTTGGTCGTGAACTTGACGTTGACGGCGTCGACGGCGGTCCCGATCGCCTCGGCTAGCCGCTCGCGCATGGCGTCGCGGTATGGGCCGAGCTTCGGTGCCTCGCAGACGACGGTGGCGTCGACGTTGACGACCTCCCAGCCGTCGCGATCGAGCATCGCGACGACCTCGCTCAGCAGGCCGATCGAGTCGGCGTCGCGCCAGCGGGGGTCGGTGTCGGGGAAGTGGAGGCCGATGTCCCCCTGCCCGGCCGCGCCGAGGAGCGCGTCGATCACCGCGTGGGTGAGCACGTCGGCGTCGGAGTGGCCCGCGAGGCCGCGGTCGGCCTCGGCGATCTCGACGCCGCCGAGGATCAGCCTGCGGCCGTCGCCGAAGCGGTGGGAGTCGTAGCCGATGCCGCTGCGAACTGTCACCCGATCGGCTCCATTCGCCGCCGGCGGCCTTCGAAGACCGCGATCTCGGTGACGCCGAGGTCCGACAGCCACTCGACGGCGCGCTCGTACCCGTGTCCGATGTCCTCGGGCACGTGGGCGTCGCTCGACAGCGCGACCGGCGTGCCCGCATCGAGGCACAGCTCGAGGAAGGCGGCGGCCGGGTAGATCTCGCCGACGGGCTTGCGCAGCCCGGCCGTCGACACCTCGATCGCCACGTCGGACTCCGCGATCCCGTCGATCGCGAGCTCGTAGAAACGGCGCAGGTCGCCGTCGGGGCCGGGCGCGCCCGAGCCCCACACCTTCACGAGGTCAGGGTGGGCGAGGATGTCGAACATGCCCGTGCGCGCCGCCTCGCCGAGCGTCTCGAAGTAGCGCGTCCAGACCTCGTTCGGATCCGCCGACCGCCACACGTCCCACTCGCCACGCATGTCGACCGCGGCGTCGCGGAGGAAGTGCACCGCCCCGACGACGTAGTCCCAGTCCCGGGCCTCGAGCAGCGTCGCCATCCGGTCCTCCCCCCCGATGACGAAGTCCGCCTCGATCCCCAGCCGCAGGTCCGTCCGCTCGCGGACGAACTCGCAGTAGGCGTCGAGGTCGTCGCGCGCGCTCTCGCGCCAGAACGGGTGCTGCCAGACGTCGAGCGCCTGGGCGAAGCGGTAGACGTGCTCGGAGACCCCCAGCTCGGAGATCCCACGCTCGCTCGCGGCCGCGCGGTAGCGCTCGGCGTTCGCATCGGTGAAGTAGTCCGCCGCGGCCGTCCCGTCGGCGTCCGGGCGCAGGTGCACGTGGTAGTCGGTCAGCACCGCGCTGCGCTCACGCGTCCGGAGTGCGGTGGGCGAGCAGCGTCTCCGCCGTCCGCAGATCGAGCCGGGTGGTCACCTTGAGGTTCTCGGGCGGCGCCTCGACGATCGCGACCGTCCCGCCGGCGGCCTCGACCAGCCCCGCGTCGTCGGTCGCGGCGGCGAGCGCCCGGTCGTCCACGTCGAGCGCTGCGCGCAGCCGGTCGGTCCAGAACACCTGTGGCGTCTGGATCGCCCACAGCGCTCCGCGGTCGAGCGTTCGCAGCACGCGGCCGGAGGCGTCCGCCTCCTTGATCGTGTCGGTCACCGGCGCCGCGGCGACCGCGCCGTCGACCCCAGGCGCGTGGATCGCCTCGACGCAGCGCTCGACCAGCCTCGCCGTCACCATCGGCCGCGCGGCGTCGTGGACGACGGCGATCTCGGCCTCCGGCGCCGCGGCTAGCGCGTTGCGGACCGACTCCGAGCGCGAGCGGCCGCCCGCCACGCGCTCGTGGCCGTCCACCTCCGCGTCCTCGTAGCCGGCCGGCACCGCAACCACGACGCGCTCACAGACCGCTCCGAGCACCTCGACGCTCCAGTCCAGCAACGGCCGGCCGGCGCAGTCGACGAACGCCTTCGGGCCATCGGCCCCGAGACGCTCGCCGCTGCCGCCGGCGGCGACGATCGCTACGCGGATGCGGCGGCCCCGACGCGGCTGGCGTGAGCCTCCTCGATCAGCGAGTCGAGGTGCTCCTCAGCCTCCTCCTCCTCCATCTCGAGCGCATACATCAGCTCGGAGGCGAGGATCTTCTTGGCGCGCGTGTACATCTGCTTCTCGCCGGTCGAGAGGCCCTTCTCGCTCTCGCGGATCGCGAGGTTGCGCACGACCTCGGCCAGCTCGAAGACGTCGCCGGTCTTGATCTTCTCGCGGTTGTGCTTGAAGCGCCGGTTCCAGTTCTTCGGCATCTGGCTGACGTCGTCGCGCAGCACGGAGAGGACCTTCTCGACCGCCTGCTCGCCGATGACCCGGCGCAGGCCGGCCTTGCCCGCGTTCTCGCAGGGAACCATCACCGTCATGTCGTTGTGAAGGATCTGGATCGTCAGGTACTCGCGCTTCTCGCCGAGCACCTCCTTCATCTCCTTCTTGAGGACCTTCCCCGCCCCATGGTGCGGGTAGACGACGTTGTCCCCGATCTCATACTCGATGTGCGGGACCTCGCGGGTGATCTCGAGGTCCACGATCTCTTGGTCGATAGCCGTCTGTGAAATGACGAGCCTCCTAGTCGAATCGAGCCCGGCGCTCAGCGGCCAGGGCTCCTGTGGTCACGTTTGCAGGTAGCGGTCCACGAGGTTGATCTCCTGCAGGCGGCGAAGGCCCTCGCGGATGTCCTTCGCCCGCACGTCGCCCACTCCCTCGACGGACTCCAGGTCGCCGTCGCCGGCGGCCAGGATCTCGTCGAACCCTCCGAACTCGCGCACGATGCCCTGGACGACGAGCTTGGGCAGGCGCGGGATCCTCCCGAGCACGCGGTGGCCGCGCGGGGACACCGGATGGTCGAGCGTGTTCAGCTTGCGGTCGTAGCCGAGCAGCTCGGCCAGCATGCCGAAGTCGAGCAGGTCCTGATGGGCGAGCCGCGCCAGCGAGTCCAGCACGCGCGCGAAGCTCTCCTCGCCGGGCTCGGCGATGTAGTCGTGCACGAGCGCCGACTTCTCGGACGCCACCCCGACCATCGTCTCCTCGAGCTGCATCTCGATCAGGCGGCCCTCGGCGCCGAGCTCGACGATGTAGCGCTCGATCTCGACCGCCATGCGGGTCACCAGCTCGGCGCGCTGGAGCACGGTCAGGACATCGTGGAGCGTGACGCCGCCCTCGAACTCGAGCGCCGTCAGGCGCGTCGCGACCTGGTCGAGCCGGCTGCGGTACTTGTCGAGCGTCGCCAGCGCCTGGTTGGCCTTGGCCAGCACGACCGGGATGTCCTCGAGGATGTACTTCGCGCCGTCCAGGTAGAGCGACACGACGCTGCGCGCCTGCGAGATCGCGATCACCAGCGCGTCGGTCTGCTTGGAGACGCGCTCGGCGGTGCGGTGGCGGGTGCCGGTCTCCAGCGACAGGATCGTCGGATCGGGCATCAGCTGGACGTTCGCCCAGTGGATCTTGGTGCCCGACGAGGACAGGATGATCGCGCCGTCCATCTTGGCGAGCTGGAACAGCAGCGCGGGCGTGTAGTCGACCTCGATCCTGAGGCCGCCCGAGTACAGGAACGACAGCTCGTCGCTGTCGCCGATGCAGATCAGCGCCCCCGTGCGCGCCTGGACGATGCTGTCGATTCCCTCGCGAACGGCGGTGCCGGGCGCGATCATCTCCAGTGCCCGTACCAGTCGGGGTTCCTGCCGAGCCTCAAGCTCTGAAACGTCATCCCCGGCGTACGGCATCTCGGTCAATTGTACGGAATTGCTCGGGAAAAGGCTTTGTAGCGGGGAATCCGCGCTGGGGGCGGGTTAACGGCCGGGGGGCTGGGCGTTGGTGGCAGCGGGGCCCGTCTCCGGTGGCCGCCTTTCGTGCTCGGCTCCGCGTGTGCGCGAAAGTCGCCACCGTCGCCACCCGCTGAGCGGCGTCGGCGGCGGACGATTCCCCTATGCGGCTTGGGGTTGGCGGCGGTGTTGGAAGGCGGCTTGGAGGGCGGTAATGAGGTTGGGGAGGCGGTCGGTGGGATGGATGACGTGGGTGAGGCCGAACTTGGTGGCCTCGGCGAGGCGGCGGTCTGGGTGGGTGGCGTGGCGGAGCTCGCCGGTGAGGCCGAGCTCGCCGAAGGCGGCGAGCGGGAGGTTGGAGGTGGTGAGAGGCCTGCCCTTGGCGGCGGATGCGATCGCGAGGGCGATCGGGAGGTCGGCGGCGGGCTCGTCGATTCGGACGCCGCCGGCGAGCGAGACGAAGACGTCGGAGGAGGCGAGCTGGATGCCGCCGTGGCGGGCGAGGACGGCGAGGACGAGCGCGAGGCGGTTCCGGTCGATGCCGTTGGCCATCCGGCGCGGCGGGACGATCTCGGTCTCGGCCACGAGCGCCTGCACCTCTACCAGCAGCGGGCGGGAGCCCTCCATCGCGCACAGAATCGCCGAGCCGGGCGCCGCGCGTGCGGCCTCGGCCACGAACCGAGCCGAGGCGTCCTCGACCTCGACCAACCCCTCGTCGCGCATCTCGAACACGCCGGCCTCGTTGGTCGACCCGAAGCGGTTCTTGAGCGCCCTCAGCGTCCGGTACGTCCGCTCGCGCTCGCCCTCGAAGCTCAGCACGCAGTCGACCAGGTGCTCGAGCACCCGCGGCCCGGCGAGAGCACCCTCCTTCGTCACGTGGCCGACGAGCACCACCGCGACGCCGCGCTGCTTGGCCACCCGCATCAGCCGGCCCGCCACCTCCCGCACCTGACCGACCGACCCCGGCGCACCGGTCAGGCTCGCCGCATGCATCACCTGCACCGAGTCGACGACGCAGACGTCGGGCCGCTCGGCCTCGATCGTCGCGACCACCGCGTCGAGATCGGTATCGGCGACGATCGGTATCCGCAGCGCGCCCTCCCCCAGCCGCTCCGCCCGCAGCCGCACCTGGGCCGCCGACTCCTCACCCGACACGTACAGCGCGCTGCCACCGGCAGCGGCGACGTTGCCGAGCGCGGAGGTGACGATCGTCGACTTGCCGATCCCCGGCGACCCGCCGAGCAGCACCAGCGACCCCGGAACCAGCCCCCCACCCAACACCCGATCCAGCTCCCCGATCCCCGTCCGCAGCCGCGCCACCTGCGGCGCCTCCACGTCCCCCAGAGCCACCGGCTTCAGCGCCCGAGCGCTCCCCGACGGCCGCCCCGCCTTGGCCGGCTCCGGAGCCCGCGCCTGCTCCACCATCGTGCTCCACTCCTCACACCCCGGACACCGCCCATGCCACTTCGCCGCCTCATGCCCGCAACCCGAGCAGGCAAATATCGTCGCCGACCGCGCCATCCCACCAACCTAAGGGCAAGGCAGGACGACCCCACCTCCCATAGATCCCCGCACCCGCCGGGGCCCAAGCCATCCCTCAGCCGACGATCCTCGCGCGGGCGAGAAGGCCGTCAGAGGAGCATTGCGAAGCTAGCTCCGTTGGCGGCCTTCTCGCCCGCGCGCCACCACCGCCGCTAGTCCTTCGAGTCGCCCTCAGGCGCCGGCGGCGCGTCCGGCACGTCGGGCAGAACCTCCGGATCGTCCGGGAACCGGCCCTCGTCGTCCGACCCGCCCTCGAGCTCCGGCCGGTCCTCGCCGCCCTCGTCGTCGCCGCCCTTCGCGCCGACCCCGACCGCCTCGCGCTTGCGCGCCGGCTTGGCGATCGTGATCTTGACCTCGCGGTCGTCGCCGTCGCCCGCTCGCTCGACCTCGACGGTCGATCCCGGGTGCAGGTTCTGCGCCAGCACCTCGTCGGCGAGCGGGTCCTCGATGTAGCGCTGGATCGCGCGCCGCAGCGGGCGTGCGCCCATCGACGGGTCCCAGCCCTTCTCGACGAGCAGGTCCGCCGCGTCGTCGGTGAGGTTGAGCGACAGCTCGCGCTCCGCCAGCGACTCGCGGATCCGCTTGAGCAGCAGCTCCACGATCTCCTTGATCTCGTCCTTGGCGAGCTTGTGGAAGACGATGACCTCGTCGATGCGGTTGAGGAACTCGGGCCGGAAGACCTTCTTGAGCTCGCTCATGATCCGCGTCTTCATCTCGTCGTAGGAGACGCCGGTCTCGTCGCCGACGGTGAAGCCGACCTCGGTGTTCTTGGCGATGTGGGCCGCCCCGACGTTCGAGGTCATGATCACGATCGCGTTGCGGAAGTCGACCGTGCGGCCCTGGCTGTCGGTCAGCCGGCCGTCCTCGAGGATCTGGAGCAGGATGTTGAACACGTCCGGGTGGGCCTTCTCGATCTCGTCGAGCAGGAGCACGCTGTACGGCTTGCGCCGCACCGCCTCGGTGAGCTGGCCGCCCTCGTCGTAGCCGACGTATCCGGGCGGCGAGCCGACGAGCCGCGACACGGAGTGCTTCTCCATGTACTCGGACATGTCGATCCGGACCATCGCCTCCTCGTCGCCGAAGAGGAACTCGGCGAGCGTGCGCCCGAGCTCGGTCTTGCCGACGCCCGAGGGGCCGAGGAAGATGAACGACCCGGTGGGGCGCTTGGGGTCCTTGAGCCCCGCCCGCGAGCGGCGGATGGCCTTCGAGACGGCCTCGATGGCGGCGTTCTGGCCGATGACGCGCTTGTGGAGCTCCTCCTCCATGCGCATCAGCTTCTGGGTCTCGGCCTCGGTCAGCTTGAAGACCGGGATGCCGGTCCACATCGAGACGATGTCGGCGACCTCCTCCTCGCCGATGTCCGGGCGCTCGCCGGACTCGCCCGAGCGCCACTGCTCCTCGAGGTCCCGCTTCTTGTTGGTGAGCTGGCGCTCGGTGTCGCGCAGGTTCGCGGCCTTCTCGAACTCCTGCGCCTCGATCGCGGCCTCCTTGTCGCGCCGCGTCGTCTCGATCTCCTCCTCGAGCTCGCGGTAGACCGGCGGCGAGGTCATCGACTTGATGCGCGCGCGCGAGGCGGCCTCGTCGATCAGGTCGATCGCCTTGTCCGGCAGGAAGCGATCGGAGATGTAGCGGTCCGCGAGCTCGGCCGCCGCCGCGAGCGACTCGTCGGTGATCCCGACGCGGTGGTGCTGCTCGTAGCGGTCGCGCAGGCCCTTGAGGATCTGGACGGTCTCCTCGATCGAGGGCGGGTCGACGCGGATCTGCTGGAAGCGCCGCTCGAGCGCCGAGTCGCGCTCGAGGTACTTGCGGTACTCGTCGAGCGTGGTGGCGCCGATCGTCTGCAGCTCCCCGCGCGCGAGCGCCGGCTTGAGGATCGAGGCGGCGTCGATCGCGCCCTCCGCGGCGCCGGCGCCGACGAGGTTGTGCAGCTCGTCGATGAACAGGATGATGTCGCCGCGCTGGGTGATCTCCTTCATCACCTTCTTGAGGCGCTCCTCGAACTCGCCGCGGTACTTCGAGCCGGCGACGAGCGCCGCCAGGTCGAGCGTGTAGATCTGCTTGTTCTTGAGCAGCTCGGGCACCTCGCCGCTGGTGATGCGCTGGGCGAGGCCCTCGACGACGGCGGTCTTGCCCACGCCGGGCTCGCCGATCAGGACCGGGTTGTTCTTGGTCCGACGCGAGAGGATCTGCATGATCCGCTCGACCTCGGTCTCGCGGCCGACGACGGGGTCGAGCTTGCCCTCGGCGGCGAGCTTGGTGAGGTTGCGGCCGAACTGGTCGAGCAGCTTCGAGCTCTTCTTGCCCTCGCCCTGCTGGCCGGCCTGCGCGCCCTGGCGCTGGCGACCGCCGGGACCCGAGAGCATCCGGATGACCTCGTTGCGGATCTTCTCGGAGTCGGCGTCGAAGTCGAGCAGGATGCGGGCGGCGACGCCCTCGTTCTCGCGCACCAGGCCGAGCAGGATGTGCTCGGTGCCGATGTAGTTGTGGCCTAGAGAGAGCGCCTCGCGCAGCGCGAGCTCGAGCACCTTCTTGGCGCGCGGCGTGAACGGGATCTGGCCGGAGGTGACCTCCTCGCCCGACCCGACGATCCGGACCACCTGCGCGCGGACGCGCTCGACGGTGATGTCGAGCGACTCGAGCACGCGCGCCGCCAGGCCCTCCTCCTCGCGGAGCAGGCCGAGCAGGATGTGCTCGGTGCCGATGTAGTTGTGCTTGAGAATCCGGGCCTCCTCCTGTGCCAGTACGACCACCTGGCGGGCCCGCTCTGTGAAGCGCTCAAACACTGCTGGGGTCCTTCGTTCGGGTTCCTCGAAGGCCGATGGTTCCTTCGATTGCCATGCCCCCTACCCGATCGGCGAAAACCGCAACGAGCATGAGGCGAGTCGAGTCCAACGGCCTGCGAGCCAGTCTACCAACGGCCCTCGGTCGACTTCGACGGCTCCGGCGCGGACGGAAGCGCTTCACGCGGGCCCGCGGGAGCGGGCGGGCGCCGATCAGCTGCGCAGCGCCGGGAACAGCACGACCTCGCGGATCGAGCCGCGGCCGGAGAGCAGCATCACGAGCCGGTCGATGCCGACGCCGATGCCGCCGGTCGGCGGCATGCCCTGCTCGAGCGCGCGGACGAAGTCCTCGTCGTAGGGCTGGGCCTCCTCGTCGCCCTCGGCGCCGTGGCGGCGCTGCTCCTCGAAGCGGGCGCGCTGCTCGTCGGGATCGTTGAGCTCGGTGAAGGCGTTGGCGATCTCCATCCCGCCGACGAAGCACTCGAAGCGCTCGACGAGGCCGGGCTCGGAGCGGTGCGCCTTGGCGAACGGCGACAGCTCGACGGGATAGTCGGTGACGAAGGTCGGGTCGCGCAGCTGCGGCTCGACGTGCTTGGAGAGCAGCTCGTCGACGAGCTGCGGCCAGGTCTCGGTCGGGTCGAGGACGATCCCCCGCTCGCCCGCGGCGGCGACGAGGGCGTCGCGGTCGCGGTGCGCGAGCACGTCGATCTCCGTGCGCTCGAGGATCGCGTCGCGGAGCGCGATGCGCCGCCACGGCGTCGAGAAGTCGACGTCGCCCTCGTAGCCGACGTCGGCCGCCACGTGGGCGACGAGCTGCTCGAGCGCGTTCGCGATGTCGCCGTAGTCGGCGTACGCCTCGTACCACTCGAGCATCGTGAACTCGGGGTTGTGCTTCGGCGACAGGCCCTCGTTGCGGAAGTCCTTGCCGAGCTCGTAGACGCGCTCGAGCCCGCCGACGACCAGCCGCTTGAGGTACAGCTCGGTCGCGATGCGCAGGTAGAGGTCGCGGTCGAGGGCGTTGTGGTGGGTCGTGAACGGCCGCGCGAGCGCGCCGCCGTAGAGCGGCTGCAGGACCGGCGTCTCGACCTCGAGGAAGCCGCGCCCGTCGAGCCAGCGGCGCACGCTCGCGATCACGCGCGAGCGCAGGATGAAGAGCTCGCGGGCGTCCTCGTTGGCGATCAGGTCGAGCTCGCGCCGGCGGTAGCGCGTCTCGACGTCCTCGAGCCCGTGGTACTTGTCAGGCGGCGGGAGCAGCGACTTGGCGAGCAGCGCCCACCCCGTCGCCCTCAGCGTGAGCTCGCCGCGGCGCGACTTGAACGCCGTGCCGTCGACGCCGATCAGGTCGCCGAGGTCGAGCGACGTGAGCGTGTCGAAGGACTCCTCGCCGAGCACGTCGCGCCGCGCCTGCACCTGGATCCGGCCGGATCGGTCGACGACGTCGAGGAACGCCGCGCCCCCGTGCCCCCGGCGCGCCGCCAGCCGCCCGGCGACGCGGTAGGCGTCGTCGGTCTCCTCGCCCGCGTCGAGCCCGCCGTGGTCCGCCTGCACGCTCGCGGTCGCCACCACGCCCGGATACGCGTGCGGGAACGGGTCCACCCCGCGCGCACGCAACTGCTCGAGCTTCTGTCTCCGGTCGTCCTCCACGGGGCCGCAACCCTATGGGGCGAAGGTGCTAGGCGGCCTCGATCTTGGTGATCTTCAGCTTGCGAGCCGGTCCGCGCGGTACGGGCACGGAGACGACGTCGCCGCGCTTGCGGCCCATCAGCGCCTTGCCGACGGGCGACTCGTTCGAGAGCTTCTGATCGGACGGGTCGGCCTCCGCCGAGCCGACGATCTTGAACTTCGTCGACTTCTCGGTCTTCTGGTCCTTGACGTGCACCGTCACGCCGACGGTCACGGCACCCGTGTCGAGGTTGCGCTCGTCGATGACGCGCGCGTTGCGCAGCTTCTCCTCGAGCTCGGCGATCTGCTTCTCGAGCATCGCCTGCTCGTTCTTCGCGTCGTCGTACTCGGAGTTCTCCGCGATGTCGCCGAACTCGCGCGCCTCCTTGATCCGCCCGGCGACCTCGCGGCGGCGGACGGTGGACAGGCGCTCGATCTTGCCCTTCAGATCTTCGAGCCCCTCGCGGGTGAGCAGTGTCTCTCTCGGCATAGGAAAACCCCCGGACTTCGACCAGTCGCGCCGGAGGGACGCGAGAGTGTAGCAACCGCCCCGACCGGGTCCGGCGGGCTCGCTCAGGCCGCGCTGCGAGCGGGCTCGGTGCCCGCGATGCGGACCAATGCCGCGCGTGCCGCGTCCGTGGTCGGCGCCGTCACGAGCTCCTGGCGCAGGGGCTTGGGCAGCTCCAGCCGCTCGGCGTACCACGGATAGAACTTGCGCAGGTAGTTGCTCGCACGCCGGATGCCGAGGTGCTCCTCGCAGCAAGAGATCGTCCACTCGAGCTCCGCGACCACCTCCTCCGCCGTCGGCTCCCCGTCGCGCGTCCCGAGCAGCCGCTCGAACCGCCAAGGGTTGCCGAGCGACCCGCGCGCGAGCATCACCGCATCGGCGCCCGAGCGCTCGAACGCCTCCTGGGCGCGCTCGTCGCTGAGCAGCCCGCCGGACACGATCACCGGCACGTCGACCGCCTCGACCACCTCCCGCGCAAGGTCGTAGTCCGGCTTGCCCTTGTGCTGCTGCGACGCGTGCCGCGGGTGGAACGACAGCCCCGCCACGCCCGCCTCCTCGACCAGCCTGCGCGCCAGCTCCACGCCCGCGCGGTCGCCCGGCCGCTGGCCTGGCCGCAGCTTCACCGTCACCGGCAGGCCACTCCCCTCCGCCGCCGCCTTCGCGATCGCCACCGCCTTGTCCGGATCGTCCAGCAGCGCCGCCCCCGCGCCCGTCTTGCAGACCTTGCGCACCGGGCAGCCCATGTTGAGGTCGACGAGATCGGCGCCTGCCGCGGCCACCTTGGCCGCCGCGCTGCGCATCACCTCGGCATCGTGGCCGAACAGCTGCATCGACACCGGATGCTCCTCCGGATGGATGCGCAGGAACTCGCGCTCGGTCCGCTCGTCCCCGTAGTGCAGCCCGAAGCTCGACACCATCTCCGACACCACCAGCCCCGCCCCATGCCGCTTCGCCTGCAAGCGCACGAACCAGTTCCCGATCCCCGCCAACGGCGCGAGCACCAAGCGATTCGGTAGCTCGATCCCGCCGAGGGTCCAGGGGTCCGTCAGTGAGCGCATGCTCGACACGTTAGGGCCGATTGCGCTCCCAGATCAGGCGCAGGCCGGTAAGCGTCAGCAGATCGTCCAGCTCGTCCACCTGCTCGCAGTGCGGGACGATCGCCTTGGCCCAGCCGCCGGTGGCGATCGCGGTGGCCTCGTCGCCGAGCTCGTCGCGCAGGCGGGCGAGGATGCCGTCGACCTGGCCGGCGTAGCCGTAGATGACGCCTGACTGAATCGCCTCGCGGGTTCCGCGGCCGATCGCGGCGCGCGGCGGGTCGAGGCGAACCTTCGGCAGCGCAGCAGCGCGCGCGGCGAGGGCGTCGATCGAGATCTCCACGCCCGGCGAGATGACGCCGCCGAGATACTCGCCGTCGGCGGAGACGACGTCGTAGTTGATCGCCGTTCCGAAGTCGACCGCTATGCACGGTCCGCCGGTGTGATCGTAGGCGGCGACCGCGTTGACCAGGCGATCCGCGCCGAGCTCGCGCGGGTCGTCGATCCGGATCGGCATGCCGGTCTTGAGCTCCGGCCCGACGAGCGCTCCCTGACCGCCGAGGTAGCGGCGGCGGACCTCGTCGTACTCCTCGGCGAGCGTCGGGACGACGCACGAGACGACGATCGCATGGATGTCGCGGAGCGTGTTGTCGCGCAGCCGCAGCAGGCCACCGAGGACCACCGCCAGCTCGTCCGCGGTCGCCGTCCTGGACGTGTGGAACCGCCAGTGCTCGAGCAGATCCTCGTCCCGGAGCAGCCCGACATGCGTCTGGGTGTTGCCGACGTCGACCGCGAGCAGCATGTCCGGAGTATCCCGAATGGGATCGGAGGGCTCGCGCCCCCCGTGCCCCCCGTGTTGCCATGGCCGCGGGCAGGTGGTCAGGCCGTGAGACCCAGGCGCTCGGCGCGTTGGACCGCCTCGGCGCGGTTGCGGACCTCGAGCTTGCGGTAGAGGCTGCTGGTGTGCTCCTTGACGGTGTGCGGGGAGAGGTGGAGCTGGGCGGCGATCTCGCGGTTGGTCGCGCCGGTGGCCAGCAGCGCGAGCACCTCGCGCTCGCGGGGGGAGAGCGGGGCGCGCGGCTGCTCGCTGGCGGCGGCGAAGACGGTTCGCCCGTTGCCGACGGCGCGGACGGCGGCGGCGACCTCGTCGGCGCCCCAGTCCTTCGAGACGAAGCCCGACGCGCCCGCGGCCTTCGCCGCCTGCGGCGAGATCCAGCCGGCGCCGGAGATCAGCAGCACGCGCGTGGCGGGCGACTCGCGCTGCAGCGCCTCGCACATCTCGGCGCCCGACTCCTCGCCGACGAAGAGGTCGACGAGCGCGACATGGGGCTCGTACCGGCGCGCGAGCTCGCGCGCCTGCGCGCCGTCGAGGGCGGTCAGGCAGCGCTCGACCCACGGCTGCTCGGTCAGCAGCAGGCGAAAGCCCCAGTGGACGACCTCGTGATCGTCGACGATCAGCACCCGCAGGCGCCGGCGATCGCTCACCCCGGCTGCCCCAGCGGCACCATCAGGCGCACGCGCCAGTCGCCGTCGTCGTCGCCGGCCGGTCCGAAGTCGATCACCCCGCCCCGCTGGAGCGCGTCGAGCGCGGCGAGGCGGAGCCCCATGCCCGCCCCGCGCCCGCGCCGGTCGCGCTCGACCCCGTCGTTGACGACCTCGAGCATGAAGGCTCCGTCCTGCGAGCCGACCCGGACGTCGACGCGCGTCGGACGGGCGTGCTTGTGGGCGTTGCGCAGCGCCTCGGCGAGCACCGACTGCGACAGCTGCTCGAGCTCGGGCGGCACCTCCACGCCGTCGTGCCAGTCGACGGTCAGCGGCGGGCCCTCGTAGCTCGAGCCGAGGCGCTCGAGCTCCTGCCGCAGCGTGGCGCCGATGTCGGGCGACGGCGGGGCGACGGGACGGGCGAGCGCGTGACGGAGGTCGGCGACGGCGGCCTGGATCTCGTCGGCGCAGCGCTGTCGCTCGCCGGCGGAGAGGTCGCTGTCCGAGCCGAGCACGAGCGAGACGCCGAACAGCCGCTGCATCACGCGCTCGTGGACCTCGCGCGCGAGGTCGACGCGTTCGGACAGGAGCCGCGCCCGCTCACGCTGGGTCGCGCCGATGCGCGCGCTGGCGGCGAGCGCCGCCGTCTTGCCGAGCGTCCACATCGTGTGGCGCTCGCGATCCGTCAGCTCGAACCGCTCGCCGCCGCGGTCGGCGAAGATCACGCCGAGCCAGCGGCCGCCGGCGGCGACGGGCGTGCACGTGATCGTGGTCATGCCGGGAAGCTGGGCGTAGCGCGCGGGGATGTGCCGCTCGAGGTCGCTCGAGGCCTCCACGACGCGGTCCTCCGACAGCGCGCGCCGGGCCAGCGGCGTCTCGTCCAGCGTGCCGTGGACGTCGTGCACCATGTCCGCCGGGAAGCCGTGGCTGCCGGCCGGCACGACGATCCGGCGGGTCCGCTGGTAGAGCAGGAGGCCGGCGCGCTCCATCGTCGTCAGGCGGCACATCGCCTCGCAGAGGCGGTCGTAGAAGGCGTGCCCGTCGTCGTGCTTGTCGCCGTCGAAGCGGGCGAGCAGCTCGACCATCGCGTCGAGCGGCTCCGTCGCCTGCGCCTGCGATGCGCTGTCGGGCATGGTCAAGGTGTACAGCAGGGGTTGCCGGCGAGCTACTCGCCCGGCGGCTGGAGCGCGAGCCGCAGGGCCTGCTCGCCGGTCAACGACACCACGCGCTCGTCGCCGCAGTCGCGGCAGCGGCAGACGACGTCGTGCTCCCACTCGTCCATCCGCAGCGACCAGTCGACGCGGCCGGACAGGCAGACCCGGCATGCCAGCGACGCCTCCACGAGGCAGACCTGGTCGTCGCCGCGAAAGCTGGCGGTCTCCGTGAACGTCATGGGAGTGACATTCCCCGTGTGCGCGGCGCTTACCAAGCCACCACTCGCGAATACCCCCCGATCGGGGGTCGAGCGTCCCCGTCAGAGCGGTCCGACGCGGCGGACGGGCTGGTCGAGCACGTCGTCGAGCAGCGGCGCCAGCGGCCTGCCGTCGGGGAGGGCGAGCGCCGGGTCGAGCTCCAGCAGGGGGGCGAGCACGAACCGCCGCGCGGTCACCTCGGGGTGCGGAAGCGTCAGGCGCTCGGAGCGGTGGGTCAGGCCGCCGAGCAGCAGGAGGTCGACGTCGATCGGGCGTGGGCCGTGGCGTTTGCCGCCGGGCTCGCGCCCCAGTGCACGCTCCACGTCCTTGCACGCGTCGAGCAGGCGCTCGGGATCGAGCTCGGTCTCGATCGCCAGGCATGCGTTGAGGAACTCGGGCTGGTCGAGCACCTCGCCCTGAGGCGCCGTCGCGTACGCCGACGACGCCGCGACGACCGTGACGCCGCGGCGCCCGAGCTCCTCGCGCGCCGAGCGGAGCGCCCCCAGCCGATCGCCCTCGTTCGATCCCAGGCCGACGTACCCGCGCACCGCCTAGGCCGCTCCGGACCGGCTACGGCTCACGCCAGACCTCGACCGACACCTCGTCGACCGGCAGCGGGATCGGCGGCTCGGGCTTCGCCGCCTTCACGCGCACCGACTCGGCGCCGTAGCGGTCGGTCAACCGGTCGGCGATCGCCCCGCACAGCCGCTCGAGCGTCTTGTACGACCGCTCCTGGGCGGCGAGCGCCACCTGCTCGCAGACCTCGGCGTAGTCGACGGTGTCCTCGATCCGGTCGGTGACGATCGCGTCGCAGTCCGACAGCTCGAACGCCACGTCGAGGACCAGCCGCTGCCCCAGCTCGCGCTCGGCGTCCGACACTCCGTGCTGCGTGAAGAGCGACAGCCCGCTGATCTCGACGGTCACCGTCGGCTCGGGCGCGTCGTCGTCGTCGCCGAACTCGCTCTCCTCGAGGTCGTCGTCCTCGGGCTCCAGCGGATCGCGGTCATCCATCATCGTGTGCCTCCTTCGGCTTCCCCCGCGGAGGGCCCGCCGGTCAGCCCGAACGTAGCACTCGCCACCGCCAGCGCATCGGCCACCTCGCGCACGTCGTGCACGCGGAAGACGCGGGCTCCCCGCGCCATCCCGATCACGTTCGTCGCGATCGTCCCGGCGAGCCGATCGCCCTCCGGCCTCCCCGTCAGCCGCCCCAGGAACGTCTTGCGCGAGGTGCCGATCGCCACGGGCGGCCCGATCGCCACCACCTCGTCGAGCCGTCGCAGCAGCTCGAGGTTGTGCTCGACCGTCTTCCCGAAGCCGATCCCCGGGTCCAGCCACACCTTCTCCTCCCGCACGCCCGCCCCGACCGCATGCTCGAGCCGCTCCTCCAGGAACGCCCTCACGTCGGCCACCACGTCGCCATAGCTCGGATCGCGCTGCATCGTCCGCGGCTCGCCCAGCATGTGCATCAGGCAGCACGTCGCCCCCCGCTCCGCCACCAGCGCCGCCATCTCCGGCGCGAACCGGAACGCCGACACGTCGTTGACGATCGTCGCCCCCGCGTCCAGAGCCGCCTCGGCCACCTCCACCTTCGAGGTGTCGATCGAGACCTCCGCGACCCCGGCCCCGACCAGCCCCTCCACGACCGGGACCACCCGCGCCAGCTCCTCCTCCACGCTCACCGGCTCCGCCCCCGGCCTGGTCGACTCGCCCCCCACGTCCAATATCCCCGCCCCCTCCCCGGCCAGCCTCCGCCCATGATCCACCGCCGCCTCCGCATCCAGGAACAGCCCCCCGTCCGAGAACGAGTCCGGCGTCACATTCACGACGCCCATCACCGCATACGGAGACCTCATGCGCCGATTATCACTCGGGTATCACGAACGTACGTAGCGCGGTGTGACGATCGCCAGAGGAGCGTTAGGGACGGAGCTCCGTTGGCGATCGTCACACCGCGCCGCAGGCGCGGTCCGAGCCCGGGCCCATCAGTCGGCAGCGCCGCCCGCGAGCCCAGGCCGCGGCAGCGGCTGCGGCTTGCGCTCCGGCTTGCGCGACGGCGCCTCCTCCGGCTCCGGCGGCCCCGGAGGCAGCACCGGCTCCTCGGAGCCGAACACCTGCTCCTCGGCCTTGCCCTCCAGCAGCTCGATGAACTGCTCGCGCTCGATCGTCTCGCGTCGCAGCAGGATCTCGGATGTGTTGTCGAGGTCGTCGCGGTGCTGCTCGAGGATGTGCCGCGCCGACTGGTGCGCCTCCTCGACCACGCGCCGGATCTCGCCGTCGATCTCGCGCGCGACGTCGTCGGAGTAGTCGGGCTCTGACGAGTACTCGCGCCCGAGGAACGGCTGTCCGTGATCGTGCCCGAACACCCGCGGTCCGAGCTTCTCGGACATCCCGAACCGCATCACCATCTGCTTGGCGGTGGCGGTCACCTTCTCGAGGTCGTTGGAGGCGCCGCTGGTCACCTCGCCGAAGACCAGCTCCTCGGCGGCGCGCCCGCCGAGGCTCATCGCCATCGTGTCCTGCAGCTCCGCGCGCGTGGTGAGGAACTTGTCCTCGGTCGGGAGCGAGATCGTGTACCCGAGCGCCTGTCCGCGCGAGATCACCGAGATCTTGTGGACGGGGTCGGTGTTCTCGAGGAAGTGCGCGACGATCGCATGGCCCATCTCGTGGAAGGCGGTGATGCGGCGCTCCTTCTCGCTCATCACGCGCGTCTTCTTCTCGGGGCCGGCGATCACGCGCATGATCCCCTCCTCGAGCTGGACGTGGTCGATCTCGCGCTTGCCCTGCCGCGCGGCGAGCAGGGCCGCCTCGTTGACGAGGTTCTGCAGGTCGGCGCCGGTGAAGCCCGGCGTCTGGGCGGCGAGGTTGTCGAGGTCGATCGACTTCGCCAGCGGCTTGCCGCGGGTGTGGACCTCGAGGATCTTGGCGCGGCCCTTGCGGTCGGGGCGGTCGACGACGATCTGGCGGTCGAAGCGGCCCGGGCGCAGCAGCGCGGGGTCGAGGATGTCGGGCCGGTTGGTGGCGGCGATCAGGATGATGTTGTCGGTCATCGTGAAGCCGTCCATCTCGACGAGCAGCTGGTTGAGCGTCTGCTCGCGCTCGTCGTGGCCGCCGCCCATGCCGGCGCCGCGGTGACGGCCGACGGCGTCGATCTCGTCCATGAAGATGATGCAGGGGCTGTTCTGCTTCGCCTGCTCGAAGAGGTCGCGCACGCGCGAGGCGCCGACGCCGACGAACATCTCGACGAAGTCCGAGCCCGAGATCGAGAAGAACGGCACGCCCGCCTCGCCCGCGACCGCGCGCGCGAGCAGCGTCTTGCCGGTGCCGGGCGGGCCGTAGAGCAGCACGCCCTTCGGGATGCGCGCGCCGAGCGCCTGGAACTTCTTGGGGTTCTCGAGGAACTCCTTGATCTCGTGCAGCTCCTCGACCGCCTCGTCGACGCCGGCGACGTCGCGGAAGGTGATCTTCGGCGAGTCGACCGACATCCGCTTCGCGCGCGACTTGCCGAACGACATGACCTTCGAGCCGCCGCCCTGCATCTGGTTGATGATGAACAGCCAGAACAGCAGGAAGATCACGAACGGCAGGATGTAGATGAGCGCCGTGGTCCAGCCGCCGCCGCCCTTGCCCTCGACATCGACCGCGACGTTCTCGGTCCGCAGCAGGTTGACGAGGTTCTGCTCGGTGTTGTCGGGATAGGCCGTCTCGTAGGTAGGCGCCTCGCCCCTGGGCTCGACCTCGATCTCGTTGCTCTCGGTGGCGAGCGTGACCTTCTTGATCTTGTCCGTCTCGACCTGCGCCAGGAACTGGCTGTAGGTCGTGACCGGCTGCTCCTCGCCCGGGCTGATCAGCCGCTGGGCGAAGAACGCCAGCACGACGACGATCAGGATCGGGAACGCGGCGCTCTTGAAGAATCTGCTCACAGGGGGATCTCTCTATCGGCCGCGAGCCGTCCGGCGCAACTCACGACCGGAAGTAGCGCAAGCCTCGCCTCGACGGGTGAAACGACAGCGTAGCAAGGGTGTAGCGGCCTTCTTACCGCCTCTGAGGGGGAGGAAACGTCAGGCCACCGCGTCGTCGAGGACCGCCACGTACGGCAGATTGCGGAAGCGCTCGGCATGGTCGAGCCCGTAGCCGATCACGAAGCGGTTCGGGATCTCGAAGCCGACGTAGCGGATCGGCAGGTCGACCTTGCGCCGCTCGGGCTTGGTCAGCAGCGCGCAGACCTCGAGCGACGCCGGGTCGCGTGCGCGCAGCGTCCGCAGCAGGTAGCTGAGCGTCAGGCCGGAGTCGACGATGTCCTCGACGATCAGCACGTCGCGGCCGTCGATCGGCCCGTCGAGGTCCTTGAGGATCCGCACCACGCCGCTCGAGCTGGTCGACGATCCGTACGACGCCACGGCCATGAAGTCGACCTCGCAGTCGACGTCGAGCCGGCGCATCAGGTCGCTGAGGAAGAACATGGCGCCCTTGAGGACGCCGATCAATAGCAGCCGCCTGCCGGCATAGTCGCGCGAGATCTCCGCTGCGAGCCCCTCGACGCGGTGTGCGAGATCGTCGCGCTGGACGAGGATCTCGCCGATCGCCGGAGGCACCACGAGCCTCCAGTCTACGCTCACCCGGCGCGGCGGGCGGAGAGGCCGACGCGGGGCTCGTCGGAGCCCCGGACGGCGAAGCGCTCGCCGACGGCGACGCCGGCCACCCACGCGATCTCGCCCTCGACCTCGACGACCGGCAGCGAGCGGCGCAGCGAGCGCGGGACCTTGCGATCGGTGAAGAGGTCCTGCAGCGTCTTGGTGCCGCCGAGGCCGAGCGGGCGGATGCGGTCGCCCTCGTGCCAGCCGCGCACGACGACCTCCTCGCCGAGCGCGTCGGCGCGCAGCTCGGCCTCGCCGCCCCCACCGAGCCGCGCCTCGAGCTCCCAGCCGCCGAAGCGAGCCCGGCCCGGTACCGCGAGCACGACCGCGTCGGGCTGCGGCGGCTCCTCGCCCTGGCGGAAGCGCAGCGTGCCGTACTCGGCGACCGCGCGCAGGCCGCCGCCGAGGTCGAGCGAGCGCGTCCCGCCCGCTGGAGCGCGCGCGGCGCCGTCGCCGTCGCCGTCGGCAGGCGCCGGGGCCGCCGCGCCGGCGAGCGCCAGGACGGCGTCGACGTCGGCCCTCCGCAGCGGGCTCGGCCGCCCCGCCTCGCGCTCGGCGAGCCGGCGCAGCACCAGGCGCGCCAACCCGGGGCCCAGCTCCGTGAGCGCGGCCGCCTCCACAGCCGGCCCGCCGCCGAGGCGCTCGAGCGCCGCCGCCACCGCCGTGTCGAGCGCGTCGCTCTCGTCGCGCAACTGCGCCGCCGTCTCGGCGATCGTGCGATCGGCCGTCGGTGAGATCTCCCTCAGCGCAGCCAGCAGGCCGTGACGCACGCGCGCGCGCGCGAAGCGCGGGTCGCGGTTGGAGCGATCGTCGCGCCACCCGAGGCCGCGCTCGCGGCAGTACGCGCCGGTCTCCTCCGCGGTCGCCTCGAGCAGCGGCCGCACGAGCGAGCCCCGCCGCGGCGCCATGCCCAGCAGCGGCCGCCGCCCCGGCGAGACGGCGAGCCGGTAGAGCACCGTCTCGGCCTGGTCGGAGGCGGTGTGGCCCGTCGCGAAGTCCGCTACCGCGTGGCGCTCGGCCAGCCGGTAGCGCGCGTCCCGCGCCGCGGCCTGCACGTTCCCGTGCGCCGGCAGCGTCACTTGCTCGACGACGAGCTCGACGCCGAGCCTCGCGCAGAGCGCGCGGCAGTGGCGCTCGTCCTCGTCGGCCTCGTCCCGCAACCCGTAGTTGACGTGCAGCGCCGTCGCGTCGGCGCCGACGCGAATGGCGACGTCGAGCAGGCAGACCGAGTCGGCGCCGCCCGAGAGCATGACGAGCAGCGGCTCGCCCGCCCGCACGAGGCCGCTCGCGCGGGCCACCGTCAGAGGGGCGCTGGGATCGGGGCCGCTCACGATCTCGAAGCTACACCGATCCGGCCCTCGACCGGCCAACTAACCCGATCGTTCATTAGGGATCGACGGCCCCACGTCGCCTGGCCGCGACTGCTTGATGCACGATCCGGGCAACTAACTCGACGGGCCGGGTCCTCAGAGCACCACCCATACTACGAACGCACCCAACGTCCACGCACCGACTATCGTCGCGAGCGCCCATAGGGCGAGATGGACGAGCAGCTTTCCTCGAAGGTGATACCGGCAAGCGACCGCCCCGGTCCCGGCGATGAACCCAACAAGCAGAAACGCCCCCCATCGCTACCGTGAAGACATGCCTGGCCGTGGTCACGCCGACCACCCAGTACGCACCAGCGCAAGCCAACGCAAGAGCGGCTACAAGGCGCAGAGCCCGCCACCGGGAGTCTGTGCTCGCCCGGCCCATCGCTTTAATGCTATAAGGGCCGCGCGTTCCGCCAACATCACCCGACTGGCCGGTCGTGCGCGGTTGCCCCGGCGAGACTTAAGTCGGTTGGCCCAACGCGTCGGCCGATGAAGTTGTTCAAAGCGCTTCCGCGTCGTGCCACGATCCGGCGGGCGGGAGCGACGCGGCCAGCTGATCTTGCTAGGCACCGGTAGCGCTCGGCGTCTATCGCATGCTCCGCACGTGCCGTTAAGCAGGGTGCGGATCTCGGCAGCACTAGCGAAACAGGGCCTGCCCGCTGGCACCTAACCTGTGCATGCACCCCGCCGCAGCACGAGCCTGTCGCTGAGTCGGCCTTGCTAGGTACATAACCACAGCATCCGACGAGGCCGCCTTAAGTGCCTCTAATAGAGCACGCCCGTCGTTTTTAGTGGCCTGAATCAGCCATAGCCGGTACTCGGGGCGGGGGCCTCGGGAAAGGACCGTCACAGGCCTGTACTCATCGATGGTCAGCGCTCCGTTTGATGCGCCCGCAGACCTGAGAGCCCCACGCACATCGAACGGGATGTCGCTCGACCGCCGAGCGCGCTCGGCACCGGCTCTTGCGAGGCAGTCGCTGATCTTCTTCGCTTGGGCTAGAGGGGTGCCCTTTGCGGTCGTTGAGTTGCTTGAAGCACAACCCAGCGCCGTAACGGCACCCAAGATGCTGATCGCGCTCGCGCACGACCTGCTCGCCTTCCACGCCAGAACCGCAATCCTACGACGTGAACCTACCCATCGCGGGCACGTACTGGCGTACGCCCATCTGGATGACCCCGGAGCGTAGCTCTGTGCGCCTTCCTTTGGCGCCGAGCCATCCGTAGCGGGCCGGGTCCTGGCCGATGGAGTTGCCGAACTCGTCCGCGAGGTGGACCGCGGTGGGTGCCGTGGCCTGTGGGTCTGCGGTTGCGGTTGCGACGATGTCGCCGTGGAGGTTGGCGATCGGTAGCTCGGTCCCGTTCTTGCTGTGGTGGATCGCGGCGAGGTCGCCGTCGATGCCGGTGATATTGCGCTCCCAGCTGACCTCCTGGCCGTTCTCTGTGAGCGCCGACCAGGCCGGACTGTCCGAGCCGTCGGCGTAGTGGAGAACCTCTTGATAGCTGCCGGACGGGACCGATGCGTGGTGGCGCTCGCCAGTGGGGTCGAGCAGCCAGCTCTTGCTGACCGTGCCCTGGGCTTGGGTGTGGACCATGTCGTTGGCGTAGTAGCTGGTCGCCAGCCGTCCGCCTTGGCCGGCGTGAGTGGCGGCGACGCGCGTCATGCGTCCGAACGCGTCGTAGGTAAAGCCCGGGGTGGTGGTGCGGTCGGCCGCATCGTAGGTCGAGGACTGGACCGCCGGGTCGCTCCGGGGCGAGTGGTTAACACCGACAGGCGACTACGGCCGCGCTCATCAAGATGACACACCGTGGTCAGGCCGACTCGGACACGAAGCTCACACGACGCACCTCACGTCGACCGCGGCAGAGGACGCCAGCTAACCCGCCCAGCCCATGGTACTGGCGATACAGTGTCACTGGCGTACCGTCTTCTCTGATCAAGATATCCTTGCTTGCGCCAATAACGTCGCCGCTCCATGTGAGCTGACTTTTGACGCGACCGACAATGAGCGCACTGAGCGTCTCCAGCGCGTCCTCCTCGTCTCCAAGAGAATCGTCTGGGTCCCATCGGTCGTTGAACCTTAGACCGAAAGTCGGGTGTAGCGCAGGACACAACAGGTCTACCCGGCCATCACCGTCAACGACAGCCTTTACGTACACGGCCGAATTCTCGTCATGCACCATCTTCAGAATCAGGTCGCCATTCGCCAAAGCCGCGCTAGTGTTGCCGGGTTGAAGGTGTGCTGGATTCAACTCACGTATGAGCTCCTTTACTCTGTTTGCAACGCGCTCTTGCTCCCCCGTCACGGCAACGTTGTTGAGTTCTTGGAAATACTCGCTAGCGTTACTAGGTCGCATCGTCAATGGCCGAAATCGTAGTGCCCGTGGCCCTTGGTACCAGGCCGCCCCCACGCTACCCTAAAGACGTCTCGCTTGAGATCCTTGTGCCATCCCATGCCGACGCGCAAGGGCCCACGGTTCAGAATACCTCGTCCTTCTCGATAGTACGGGCGCCGCGCGTCCCCTCGGCCGAAAAGATACCGGCCGGTTGGCGACTTGCTGAACGCAGCCATGGCGTTGCCGACCGTGCGCAGCGCGTGCTGGATCCGAGCGTTAATGCGCTTGATTCTGTTCATTGGCAGCAACCGCGGTAGTTGCAGGCGCCGTGCAAGCACGGTCGCCGCTCCAGACGCGCGGGACGCGGTTCGCAATATGCCGCCCATCACCCGCTTGCAGTGAGACACGCAGGCTTTGACCGCAAGTCCCACTACGTATCCGCACCACGGACACCGACCGTCGAGGTCGAAGGTGTTGATCGGGTCTTGGTTGGCGTAGTCGTATGTGTTTGCCGATCCCCCAACGACCGGGTCGACGGACGTGAAGCGTCCCATCGCTGGTACGTAGGAGCGGACGCCCATTTGGATGACCCCTGACCGCAGCTCTGCCCGCCGTCCTTTGGCGCCGAGCCAGCCGTAGCGGGCCGGGTCCTGCCCGATGGGGTTGCCGAACTCGTCCGCGAGGTGGACCGCGGTGGGTGCCGTGGCCTGTGGGTCTGCCGTTGCGGTTGCGATGATGTCGCCGTGGAGGTTGGCGATCGGTAGCTCGGTGCCGGTTTGGCTGTGGTGGATCGCGGCGAGGTCGCCGTCGATGCCGGGGATGTTGCGCTCCCAGCTGACCTCCTGGCCGTTCTCCGTGAGCGCCGACCAAGCCGGGCTGTCGGAGCTGTCGGCGTAGTGCAGGACCTCCTGGTAGCCGCTCGAGGACGGCACAGAGGCGTGGTGGCGTTGGCCGGTGGGGTCGAGCAGCCAACTCTTGCTGACGGTGCCCTGGGCTTGGGTGTGGACCATGTCGTTGGCGTAGTAGCTGGTCGCCAGCCGTCCGCCGGCACCCGCATGGGTGGCGGCGACGCGGGTCATGCGGCCGAAGGCGTCGTAGACGAAGCCGCTGTTGGTGAGCCGGTCCGCGGAGTCGTAGGTCGAGGACTGGACGGCGGGGTCGGTGGTCGTCTGGCAGCCGCCGCCTGCCGCCGGATCCCAGACCTTGCGGCTGAGGCGGTTGGAGTGGCGGTCGAACCGATACGCCCGTGTGGTGCAGCCAAGGCCGGCGATGTCGTCCTCCACCCCGGTCAGCCGGCCGAGCGCATCGTAGGAGTAGCTCTGCGACCGTGCGCGCATCGTGCCCGCCGGCGTCTTGGTCGACGAGTCGTGGTCGATCCACTGGCCGTGGACCGACTCTGTGATGTGCTCCTCAAACCACACGCAGTCCGACGCGCAGTCGGTGGTCTTGGTGTAGACGAGGTCGGTCGGCGTGCCGGCGTCGTCGTAGGTGATGTCGGCCTTCAAGCCGTTCGGCAGCGCCTTCGACACCAGCGCCCCGTCCTGGTCGTAGGTGGCGGTGAAGGCGCCGGCGTGCGAGTCGTCGAGCTGGGTCAGCAGTCCGGTCTGGGGATCGTAGCTGTGGGTCTGGGTGCCCTTGCCGTCCGACGTCGTCACGGGCCGGTTGAGGTTGTCGTAGCTGGTCGTCGAGGTGTTGCCGTCCACGTCGGTGTAGGAGGTCACGCGGCCGACGTCGTCGTAGGCGGTGGTGATCGTCCCCGAGCTGTCGCTGAGCGTGACAGGGCGGCCGGTAGTGGTGCTGTAGCCGGTCGTCGTCTCGGCGACCGGGACGTCGTTCTCGGTCGGCGCAGCCGCCGGCGGCGGCGGCTTGAGCGCGATCGCGTGCGCGCGCGGCCAGTTCGACCGTGCCGTCCCGACGGCCAGGCAGCGCAGCTCGGTCGGGCAGGCAACGCCGTAGAGGGCGTTGGTCGTGTCGCCGCCGGTGCTTGGCGTCTCCATCACCGACCACTGCCGGCTACCGGCAGCGCCGACGCCGTCGAGGGCGAGCGGCTGACCGACAGGCGCATATCCGACGGCGACGCAACGGTCGGCCGTCGGGCAGGCGAGGTCCTCGAGCGCGCCATTGACCGAATCGCGGCGAGGTCGCCGCCGATGCTCGGCACGTTGCGCTGCCAGCTGTCCTGCTGGCCGTTCTTGAGCATCGCCGACCAAGCGGGGCTATCCGACCCGTCGGCGTAGTGCAACACCTCCTGATGGTTGCCAGACGGCGCCGACGCGTGATCGCGCTGACCGGTCGGGGGCGAGCAGCCAGCTCTTGCCCACCGACCCCTGCGCCTGGGTGTGGACCATCGTTGGCGTAGTAGCCGGTCGCCAGTCGGCCACCCGCCCCGGCGTGCGAGGCCGCCACCCTGACCTGACGGCCAAAGGCGTCATAGACAAAGCCGCCGTTGGTGATCCGATCCCCCGCGTCGCAGGTCGACCCTGTCGGCGCTTTCGCCGAGTCGCGACCGGTCCACCGGCCCAGGACTCGGCTCGTTACCATACGCGTGGTTAAATGAATGTCTCTTTAGTGCCATGTGCGCCGCGCATTGCGACCCGTACCGGCCCGCCGTGCGCAGATGGCTTCGCCACGCAGATCCAGGCGCGGTCTGTCACAAGAACACTGACCGGCAAGCCCGCTTGGGTGACCTCGATCACGTCGTCTACAGCAGAGCGCGGACCTGCGACGACGCGGTGATCTTCGTCTATTCCCAAGCCGCCCGCGCTGGGCAGGAAGATGAACGCCTCCAACTCGTCATCCTGGTACTCGCCCAGAAACGTGCGAAGCCGTCCGTCCACTGTCTTGACCCTGAGGTCGAACCTACGTCCTCCAAAATGGAGAACTCCCTCAAGTACGCCTAAGATGTCCCGCGGAACCCGCCACGGATCTGGATCATCCGGATCACCGTGCATCACTTCACTACCTTGTAGGTCGGCGCTTGCATTTGATCGCCTTCGGCTTTGACACTTTGGTCAAGCCCGTTGGTGACTGTCCGGGCGTTGTCAGTTGGAGATAGGTCCAGGTCCGATACCGCTTCTTGGTACCTACAGGGCACCGTGTCGTCACACCAAACCCGAATGAGCCATTTCTAGGCACGTCAAAGTGGCGGGTATCACATTTACCTACCCAGCCGCCGGCGATCGCCATCTGTGTACAGACGGTAAGCAAGACCTCCGCTCCGCCAGAACTATCGGCGCATGTGACTCTTGCGCGGCCGCGAATCCGCGGACCAGTCTGGCGGAAGGGGCGCCGCGGTTTGAGGTAGCAATACGTGGACTCGTGCAGCAGGCCCTTTAAATCTGTCCCGTTTATGGGATCTGCAGCGACGTAGTCGTAGCTGTTTGCCGATCCGCCGACTACCGGGTCGACCGACGTGAAGCGGCCCATCGCGGGCACGTACGATCGGACGCCCATCTGGATGACCCCGGAGCGTAGCTCGGTGCGCCTTCCTTTGGCGCCGAGCCATCCGTAGCGGGGCGGGCTGTGGCCGGTGGGGTTGCCGAACTCGTCGGCGAGATTCGCCGCGGTGGGCGCTGTGGCCTGTGGGTCCGCGGTTGCGGTGGCGATGATGTCGCCGTGGAGGTTTGCGATCTGCAGCTCGGTGCCGGTCTGGCTGTGGTGGATGGCGGCTAGGTCGCCGTCGATGCCGCCGATGTTGCGCTCCCAGCTGACCTCCTGGCCGTTCTCTGTGACCGCCGACCAGGCGGGGCTGTCGGAGCTGTCGGCGTAGTGCAGGACCTCCTGGTAGCCGCCGGAGGGAACTGAGGCGTGGTGGCGGTTGCCGGTGGGGTCGAGCAGCCAGCTCTTGCTGACGGTGCCCTGGGCTTGGGTGTGGACCATGTCGTTGGCGTAGTAGCTGGTCGCCAGCCGTCCGCCGGCACCCGCATGGGTGGCGGCGACGCGGGTCATGCGGCCGAAGGCGTCGTAGACGAAGCCGCTGTTGGTGAGCCGGTCCGCGGAGTCGTAGGTCGAGGACTGGACTGTCCCATCGGTCGCCGTCTGGCAGCCGCCACCGGCGGCGGGCTGCCATGTCGTGCGGGCGAGGCGGTTGGAGTGGCGGTCGAACCGATACGCCCTGGTGGTGCAGCCGATCCCGCCGATGTCATCTTGGACCTCGACCAGCCGGCCGAGCGCGTCGTAGTCGAACTCCTCCGACCGCGGGCGCATGGTGCCGGCGGGTGTCTTGACGTCGCTGTCGCGGCCGACCCACTGTCCGTGGATCGACTCGGTGATGTGCTCCTCGAACCACACGCAGTCGGAGGCGCAGTCGGTCGTCTTGGTGTAGACGAGGTCAGTAGGCGTGCCAGCGTCGTCGTAGGTGATGTCGGCCTTCAAGCCGTTCGGCAGCGTCTTCGAGACCAGCGCGCCGTCCTGATCGTAGCTGGCGGTGAACGTGCCGGCGTGCGAGTCGTCGAGCTGGGTGAGCAGCCCCGTCTGCGGATCGTAGCTGTGGGTCTGGGTGCCCTTGCCGTCGGAGGTGGTGGTGGGTCGGTTGAGGTTGTCGTAGCTGGTCGTCGAGGTGTTGCCGTCCACGTCGGTGTAGGAGACCACACGGCCGACGTCGTCGTAGGCGGTGGTGATCGTCCCCGAGCTGTCGCTGAGGGTGATGGGCCGGCCGGTGGTGGTGCTGTAGGCGGTCGTCGTCTCGGCGACCGGGACGTCGTTCTCGGTCGGCGCGGCGGCGGGCGGGGGTGGACCAAGCACGATCGCGAGCGGTTTGGGCCAGTTGCTCGAGGCGGTGCCGACGGCGACGCAGAGCGAGGCGCGCGGGCAGGAGATGCCGTGCAGGACGGTGTTGGTCTCTGCGCCGGGGTTGGGCGTGTCGGCGACGTCCCACTGCCACTGGCCGGCCGTGTCGGTGCCCTCGATCGCCAGCGACTGGCCGTTCGCGCCGCCGACCGCGACGCAGCGACCGACCGTCGGACATGAGACGTCCTGCAACGCACCGGCGACACCGGGATCGTCGATCGCCCAGCCGGCACCGTCCCAACGCACGACATAGGCGTGGATCGTCGGCGCGCTGACGGTGTCATAGCGCCCGACGGCAACGCAGTCGGTCGCCGACGCACACGAGATCCCGCCCATCGACTGCTGGCGATCGGTTCGCGCCTCGACAGGCATAGGGACGTCCTGCACCGACCACGCACTCCCATCCCAATGCGCGCTGAACACCCGGTGCTCGCCAGCGCCATCGAGATGGTTGCCCACCGCCACGCACGCGTCAGCGGACACGCACGACACCCCGTAAAGGCGCACAAACGTCGACCCCGTCGGGCTCGGAACGCTGCCCAGCGACCACACCGACCCATCCCACTCCAACGCCAACGCCAACGTCTCGCCCGTCGGAACGTGCTTGTAGGTACCGACAGCGTGACAGCTCGACGCCGACGCACACGACACCTCGCGAACGTCGACCGTCCCCGCATCCGCCGGCATCGGCACCGCCTCCACCGCCCAATCCTGCCCATCCCAATGACGGGAATGGATCACATCCTGCGCCCCCATCGCCACACAAGCATCCTCGCCACTACACGAAATCGACTCGACCGACCGCCGCACGTCGGAGATCACATCCCCCGCCCGCCAACCCTGCGCACCCCAATGCCACGCCAGATCGACATCCCCGCCCACACCCAACGTCATCCCCGACCCAACACAACCATCGGCCGACGGACAAGCGACATCCGTCAGCGACCCACCAACACCACGAGCATTAGTCGACACCGACCCCACATCAGGCAACACATGAACCAAATTCTCCCCAGCAGACAACACCGACCCATACGACCCCACCACCACGCAAACGTCCGCCTCTGGGCATTGCACGCCGGCGAGGCGCTCGTTGGCGGTCCTGTCCGGCACCTCCCGCGCCAACCAACCCGCGCCATCCCAATCGACCGCCATGCTCTTCTCGTCCGCTGCAGAGTCCTGGAAGCGGCCGACCGCCATGCACTCCGACTCCGCGACGCAATCAACGCCCGAAAGGCGCCCCGCCGACCCTCCGGCCGGGACGGGCACAGAAGCGACGTCGCCAGACCAGCCGCCAGCATCAAGCCGCAGCGCCAACGGCGCCAAGTCGCCGGTGGAGTCGGCGAGGCCACCGACGAACGCGCACGCCGACACCGAGAAACAGTCGACGGCGGATAGGTCGGCCTCTGACGCGCCCTGGATAGTCCCCGGATCGTTCAGGGTCCACGCGCCCGCGTCGAGCTCGATGACTAGCGGAGAGGTGTCGCCGCTCAGCGCGTCGGCCGACGACCCCGCCGCAAAGCAGCGCGCGGCGGTCGGACAGGAGACGTCGAGCAGCCGCGCCGACGCCGACCCAGACGGGTGAGGGACGGTGTCGATCGTCCATGTCGACCCATCGAAGCTCAGCACCAGTGCCCGCTCGACGCCTGCCTCGAGGTAGCTGCCGACCGCCACGCACGCCGTCGCGGAGACGCAGTCGATCCCTGACAGCTCGGCCGACTCCGCGCCCGCTGGCGACGGCACCGCGACCGCCGACCAGTCAGTCCCATCCCAATCCATGGCCAGCGGCTCGCGCTCCTTCGAAGTTTCGTCGACCAGATAGCCGACCGCCGTGCAATCGGTCAGCGACGCGCACGCCACCCCCGACAGCTTCGTCGCCGACGCCCCCGCGATGTCGGGCACCTGCTGACGAGTGACTGTGCTGCCAACCACCGAGCTTGCCTGCGCGAGCTCGCGGCCATGGTCATCGGTCCAGCCGCCCACGGCGATGCAGTCCGTCGGCGAGCTCGTCGCCGGCGCACACCACGCGTCCTCGAACGCGCTCGCAGCCGGCGAGACATCGGTCAGCCGCCAGCTCGACAGCTCACCGTCAGCATCGGGCGACCCGACCGCCTCCCACGGCCCCGGCGGCGTGAGGTCGAGCACCAAGGAAAGCGGTTTGGGCCAGTTGCTCGAGGCGGTGCCGACGGCGACGCAGAGCGAGGCGCGCGGGCAGGAGATGCCGTGCAGGACGGTGTTGGTCTCTGCGCCGGGGTTGGGCGTGTCGGCGACGTCCCACTGCCACTGGCCGGCCGTGTCGGTGCCCTCGATCGCCAGCGACTGGCCGTTCGCGCCGCCGACCGCGACGCAGCGACCGACCGTCGGACATGAGACGTCCTGCAACGCACCGGCGACACCGGGATCGTCGATCGCCCAGCCGGCACCGTCCCAACGCACGACATAGGCGTGGATCGTCGGCGCGCTGACGGTGTCATAGCGCCCGACGGCAACGCAGTCGGTCGCCGACGCACACGAGATCCCGCCCATCGACTGCTGGCGATCGGTTCGCGCCTCGACAGGCATAGGGACGTCCTGCACCGACCACGCACTCCCATCCCAATGCGCGCTGAACACCCGGTGCTCGCCAGCGCCATCGAGATGGTTGCCCACCGCCACGCACGCGTCAGCGGACACGCACGACACCCCGTAAAGGCGCACAAACGTCGACCCCGTCGGGCTCGGAACGCTGCCCAGCGACCACACCGACCCATCCCACTCCAACGCCAACGCCAACGTCTCGCCCGTCGGAACGTGCTTGTAGGTACCGACAGCGTGACAGCTCGACGCCGACGCACACGACACCTCGCGAACGTCGACCGTCCCCGCATCCGCCGGCATCGGCACCGCCTCCACCGCCCAATCCTGCCCATCCCAATGACGGGAATGGATCACATCCTGCGCCCCCATCGCCACACAAGCATCCTCGCCACTACACGAAATCGACTCGACCGACCGCCGCACGTCGGAGATCACATCCCCCGCCCGCCAACCCTGCGCACCCCAATGCCACGCCAGATCGACATCCCCGCCCACACCCAACGTCATCCCCGACCCAACACAACCATCGGCCGACGGACAAGCGACATCCGTCAGCGACCCACCAACACCACGAGCATTAGTCGACACCGACCCCACATCAGGCAACACATGAACCAAATTCTCCCCAGCAGACAACACCGACCCATACGACCCCACCACCACGCAAGTGTCGGCGCTCGAGCAAAAGACCGCCGCGAGCTGCTCTGCGTCGGTGCGGTCGGGAACATTCCGCTCCAGCCAACTTGCTCCGTCCCAGTCGGCGGCGAAGCTAGCCGACGCTCCGGTCGTGTCGTCCAACCGGCCCACCGCCATGCACTCGGTCGCAGCGACGCAGTCGACTCCCGACAACCGCCCCCCCGACCCCGCGGCCGGGGCCGGCACGGTGCCGGCGCCGCCCGACCACACCCCGCCGTCAAGGTGGAGTGCGAGCGGCATGCGGTCGCCGGTCGCGTCCACGAAGCTGCCCGCGAACAGGCAGAGGGTCGCCGACGGGCAATCGATCGCGGACAGCTCGCTACTCGCCGCACCGGCAGGGTGCGGGGCGGACTCGACCGACCAGCCGGCGAGCACGCCGGACTGGTAGCCGAGCGCCAACACCCGCGGCCCGTCACCCTCGACATCCACATACGAGCCGGCCGCAAGACAGCTGCTCTCGTCCGGACACGACACCCCCGACAGATGCGACGAGATCGCAGACCCAGGGGTCGGTGTCGCCTGGATCGACCAGGACACCCCGTCCCAGTGGATCGCCAGGGCCCTGCGGGTGCCGTACTCGACGTAGCGGCCCACGGCCGCGCAAGCGGTCGCCGACGCGCAGTCGATCGCAGACAGCTCGCTCGACGTCGCCATCGCCGGCACGGGCAGGTCGACGACCGACCAGCCGGCGCCGTCCCAGCTCATCGCAACGGCCTTGCGGTCGCCCGAGGCGGCGTCGACGTAGTAGCCGACAGCGAAACAGCTGAACAGCGACACGCACGACACTCCCGACAACCGCGTCTGCGACGAACCGGCAACGTCCGGCACCTCGCGCGGGCTCGGCGACCCGTCCACGATCATGCTCGCCTGCCCACGCCCGCGACCATGGTCGTCGGTCCAGTTGCCGACGCCGACGCACTCGCCCGGCACGCCAACCGCCGGCGCGCACCACACGTCCGTGAGATCGCTCGAGGCCGGCGACACGTCCGCCAGCTCCCAGCTCCTCGCCTCCGGCGGGTCGGTCTGCGCCGGCTCCTGGGAGGACTCGACCTTGCTCTTCCACTGGCGGCCCGCCGCGTCGTAGGTCGTCGTCGATGTCCTGGTCGCCTGGTCGCCGACCTGCTCGGTCGCCGTCGTCACCTGACCGAACCGGTCATACGCATAGGTCGTCACCGGCAGGTCCGGCAACCCCTTCGTCCCTGGCTGCGCGGCCGGCAGCGTCTTGCACACGAGGTTGAACCACTCCGGCCGGTTGCGACAGTCCGGGTCGGGCGACGACCCGTCGTCGGTGTAGTAGACGGTCTTGCGCGTCCCCGCGTCATGGCCGTCGGACTTCGGCATCCGCGACTCGAGCTCGAGCCCCGCGGAGTCGTAGACCGTCCGGCGCGTCACGTTCATCCCACCCGCCTTCGCGTCGACGATCGTCGCCGTCGCCCTGCGCAACGTCCAGTCGTACTCGGTCTTGGTCACGCGAACGTCCTCGTCGGGCAGCGACGGATCGACCTGCGCCCCCGACTTGACCGTCGTCGGCAGGTGCACCGGCTTGCGCCCGTCCGGCAGCCCCTCGTCGTAGCTGGTCACCGTGTGCGCGCGCGCCTGCACCACCTGCCCCGACTCGAGCGTCACCTCACGCTGCGGCCCGAGCTCCTCCACCAGCCGCAGACCGTCCGGCGAGTAGGTGCTGTAGGTCGACAGCAACCCGGCCAGCGTCGCCGAGCCCGCGCCGATATCGAGCGCCTTCGCCCGCCCGCGCGCCGACAACCCACGCACCACGTTGCCGACGCGGTCGTACTCCGACGTCGTAATCCGATCCCCCGGCGCCGCGGTGTTCACCACCCGCCCATCCTGGTTTAGGTAATGCACCGTCGCGCGGTCGAACCCGCCACCGGACTGGTCCGGCGGCAACATCGCCGTCGCATCCGTCGGCCGATCCGTCTGCCCCCACCCATCGAGATCAGTCGCCGACATCGCATACGGCGCACCCGAACCCGACACCGGAACACCCCACGACATCCGCCACGACTCGACCCCCGACGACTGCGACGTCCGCGAGGCCGACGCCAACTTGCCCGCATGCGACTCGCCGTCGGCGACATAGGCGATCTCCCACGGCGCCTCGCCGGGCGGGGTCACCGAGATCAGACGCCCGGTGCTGTCGTAGTCGTAGGTCTCCTTCAGAGCCGGGCTCACACGAGGATCCCAGGCCGCCTTCAGCCGCCCCCACTGCCCCACGACCGGCGGATCGGGGGGATAGGCGTAGTAGGAGAACGCCGCGACCGCCTCGACCTTGATCTGGCTCGTGGCCGGGTCCCACGCCGCACGACGGATTCCCATCAGCCGCCGGAAGTAGCCGAACTGGAGCAGGTGGATGTCGCCGTAGTCGAAGACAAGCACCTTGCAGCCGCGCGGCAGCGCTGTCAGGTCGGTGGCGGTGCAGGTCGTGCCCGTAGGCGCCGGCGCGATCACACGCTGAAGCTCGGGCTTGCCGGCATGCACCGCGTACTCGAAGCGCGACACGCCCTGCTGGCCGGACTCCTGCACCTGGACGGGAACCAGACCGGTCCCGCCCGGGATCGGCGCAAACGTCGTCACCGTCCCGTCGAGATCGGTCAAGCGGTACTCGCTGCCGTCCTTCTCGAGCGTCAGATCCTCGAAGCCCAACTCGGGCCGGTAGCTGTCATCGACGAGCTTGGCGAACCTGATCGTCATGCCCGCCGAGTCGTAGATATCGACCCAGCCGTCGACGCCCGGGTCTGACAGCTCGACCAGCGAGCTGTAGCTCGAGATGCCCTGCACCGGGGCGCTCATCACCCACCCGGGACCCATCGAGGCATCCATGGTCCCCGCTCCCGGATCGAGCGAGTTGTAGGTCCTGGTCGCCGACAGTCCCTGCGCGAACCCGTCCAACCCAGCGTCGGTGGCCGTGTAGGAGAAGTTGCCCGCCAGCAGGTCGACGCTGCCCGGCCCGATCGACTCCTGCGCGTTGCCGGCCGACAGGCCCTTCTCGTCGAGCTGGGCGTTGACGGCCTTCGAGTCGTAGCCGCCGTTGCCGGCGAACACCGCCCGCAGCTGGAACGCCCCAGGCTTGGGGTTCATCAACGCGAACGCCGTCTTGACGTCCCAGATCAGCTTCTTGGTCCGGTCGCCCGGCTGGTCGAGCGGGTACGGGCCGCCAGCGACGACCTGCCCGCGATCGTCGGTCAACGTCGTGCCGGCCGGCTGGATCGTCGTCCAGCCGACATCCGGCAGACGGCGGTACTGGAACTCGACGCTCGTGAACCCGTCCTCGCTCGCCTGCGCCTGCAGCGCCACACGACTCGACGTCGTCTCGCCGTCGACCGGCAGCACGAGCTCCCCGCGCGGAGGAGCGTTGACCCAAAACTTCTGCTGGGAGGTATTGCCCGCCCCGTCGGTCGCGACGACGCTGATGTGGCGCCGGCCGGCGTAGACGGAGGTGTCGAAGTCCCACGAGAAGTTGCGCGAGCAGCCGCCCGCCGCGCACGCACCCTCGTCCGTCGCGACGACGTCGCCGTCGACCTTCACCTCGATCTTAACCACGCCCGACCGGATGTCCGCCGGCGCTGTGCCCGGCGAAGGGTCGGTCGCGGCGACCGACAACCTGTGCGTGCCCTCCGACAGCACCGGCTGCCCCTCGGGCGGGGTCGGGTTTATCTCCTGCGCGTCCCACAACGGTCCCGACACGTCCATTCCGGGCGCGACGCGGTCGACCCTGACGTAGACCGGCGTCGTCGTCGCGTGCCCGAGGACATCCTCGGCGCGCAAGGTGAGCGTGTGGATGCCCTCGGCCATGCCGTTCGTCACGATCTCGAGCGCCGTCGGGGGCGTCCACGACGGTGGGCACGGATCGTCCTTGGTTCCCCAGCACAAGTGCCATCTCTTCTGCTCGCCGTCGGGCACGCCTGGGCCGGTCAACCGGAAGTGATTGACACCGAGGCCCGGGTCGGTTGCCGTCGGCTTGACGTAGAGGGTCTCGTTCCCCCGGTTCCACGCCGGTGCGGCGCTGCCGTCCCCCCGGATGAAGCCGGAAGAGGTGATCGTCGGCGCCTCAGGGTCGGTCAGGTAGACGATCGCGGCGCCAACATAGCCGTGCCGCCAGTTCGGGACCTCCGCCGAGCTCGGCGTCCAGTAGCCGAAGTGGACCTGCTGCGGCCCCGCGTGGCCGCCGGCGAAGTGCGCGTTCCAGTCGTTGTTGAGGTTGCCGTTGTGCGCCGAGAAGCTAAGCCACGCGCTCTGGTTGATCCCCAAGATGCCGGTGAACATCTGCGGATAGGTCGGCGTCCCAGACTGCGCGCCACGCTGGTACTTGAGGCCGAGGTCGACGCGGTCGACGCGGGTCGTGGTACCGGGCGGCTGGTAGAGCCAGCGAGCAGTGCTCTGCGGATACGTCGTCGTGCTCACCGGCCGCACGTACCAGTGAAGCCCATCGCGAATGTCGTACGAGTAGTCGGTCGAGCTCCACTTAAAGCACCCGGCGTCCGTCTCGATGCCGTCGGCGCACTGCTTGCGCGCGACATAGGTGTTCCACGCAACGCCGCTCGAAGAGTAGTGCCATTGGTCCAGGCCCTCGAGTGCCCAAGCGTCCTGATGGAACCAGGTCTGCGTGCCATCGCCGCCGTGCTGGGAGAGGCCATACCAGTCCTCGATCACAGGATCGATCAACAGCGGATAAGCGATATCCCGACCGCGGTGCGAGAGCGCCACGACGACATCGCCGCCGCGGACCTCGGCCTCGACGGGCACGTCGGTGCCCTGCGCATCCACCGCGACCGGCCGGCTGATCGTCGTCAGCCGCTCGCCGTCGCGCACGACCGCAATCGGCCCCAAGCCGTCGCCCTGCTCGATCGCCGCACCCTCCGGCAGGTCGAGCCCGAGCACCAGCTCCTCCGGCGCCTGCTCAGAACGCAACTGCCAGAAGACCTCCACGCCGGTCGTCACCGGCGCCAGCACCACGTCGGTGTCCAGCTCGGCGTTGGGATACACCACCCGCGATCCGTCAGCCGCCAGCGCGCCCTCAGCCGCGCCGGCGGGCACGACACGTACCGGACCCACGTCGATGCCCTGCCCGAGCAGGCCCGGCAGCCACACCTCCGCCGCCGCCGCGACCGGCGCAAACCGCCCATCCCGCACCTCGAGCGTCAGATCCACCAGGCGCTTGCCGCCCTGCCCATCCGCCACCCTCAACGGACGCGGCGCCTCGACCAACACCGCCGGCCGCTCGCCATCGCCCGCCAGAACGACGGTCGTGTCACTCAAGAACCGCTCAACCGACCGGCCATCGGCGATATCGGCCAAGCCCGGGACCGCATTGCCCTCCAGCTCCTCCCCGAAAAGCTCCTCGAGCAGCGCCACCGCCGGCCCATCCCCCAGCCCCGCATACTCTGTCCGCGACCGCTCGCGCTGCGCTCGCGACCCCGCCGACGCCAACCACTCCGCCCGCCTGTCCTGCTGCTCCTGCGCCCGCGCCGATGCCTCGAGCATCTGCGCAATCGCACCCGGGCTCTGCCACGGCGGCGCCGACGAGTCCAACCCCTCGGGCGCAGGACCACGGCCCTGATGGTCCTCCGGAGCCCCAGCCGGCAGCGACCCCTGACCGCCCGCCGCCTCAGCCCCCAGCGAGGCGGCAACCGCGAAAGCGAGGCCGACCGCCATCACGGCGGCGATCGCGGCACGGGCACTGCGAATTCCAACCAGAGCTTCAGGTATGCGCGCGGCAAAGCGCGCGACGGCGCGAGAGACCAATGCGATTCATCCTTCCCCTGAATGCGGGAGGACGCATGTCCCTCCAACGAGACGCCATCCACACCATGGACCTATGTGCGAGCGGCGAAACCGTATAGCACCTCCACGACAGCATGCGGCCCGCTGGGAACGCGGCCGTATCCGCCACCGGCGGGCTACCGCCAATTGCCCTCTCACACACGGGAAAATAGTGGTGGTCAGACCAATCTCGGCGCCGCCGCTACGACGCAGGCTCTTCGACTCATCCCGCCCAGGGCGGTCGGGATCGTGGCCGTCGCCGACGTTGACGTAGAAGCGGGCGCTGTCGGTCTGGCGCGAGGACGCGACGTAGCCGAGCTCGCGCGCGAGGAAGCCGAGCGCGAAGCTGTGGCTGGCGGTCATGCCCTGCGCGGTCCCAACCCAGCCACCGCAGGGTTAGACTCGCCGCGTGGACTACTTCGTAACGGGCGCGACCGGCTTCATCGGAAGGCACCTCGTCGCGGAGCTGCTGGAGCGCGAGGGAACGATCTACGTGCTCGTGCGCGAGGGCTCGCGCGGCAAGCTCGACGCGCTCGTGCGGCGGCTCGGCGCGGAGGAGGGTCGCATCGTCGCGGTCCCCGGCGACCTGTCGCGACCGCGCCTCGGCGTCGCCGACGACGGCCCGCTGCCGGCCGACGCCCGAATCGACCACTTCTTCCACCTCGCCGCCGTCTACGACATCGAGGCCGACGAGGAGACCGCTCGGCAGGCGAACGTCGAGGGGACGCGCCACGCGATCGAGCTCGCGGGCTCGCGCGCGGTCGGCCGCTTCCACCACGTCAGCTCGATCGCCGTGGCGGGCAACTACCGCGGGATCTTCCAGGAGGACATGCTCGAGGAGGGGCAGAAGCTGCCCCACCACTACCACCGCACCAAGTACGAGTCGGAGCTGATGGTCCGGCGCGACGTCGAGGCCAAGACGCTGGTCTACCGGCCGGGGATGGTCGTCGGCCACTCGGAGACCGGCGAGATGGACAAGGTCGACGGCCCCTACTACCTGTTCGGCCTGCTCAAGAAGCTGCGTGGCGCGCTGCCCGCCTGGTTCCCGCTCGCCGGGCCCGAGGGCGGCAAGGTCACGATCGTCCCGGTCGACTTCGTCGCGCGCGCGATCGACCACATCGCCCACCTAACCGACGACGACCTGCCAGGCGACACCTTCCACCTCGTCGATCCCGAGCCGATGACCGTCGGCGAGGCGACGAACACGTTCGCCAAGGCCGCGCACGCGCCGCAGCTCGCGATGCGGATCGACGAGAACCTCACCGGCGCGGTGCCGGCGCCGGTGCGCGCCGGCATCATGGCGCTGCCGACCGTCAAGAAGATCCGCAACCAGATCTACGGCGACCTCGGCATCCCGCCCGCCGCGATGGAGGTGCGCGACTTCCGCTGCACCTTCGACGCGCGCGACGCCCAGCGCGCCCTGCGCGGGACGGGCATCGCCGTGCCGCCGCTGCACACCTACGCCGGCAGGCTCTGGGACTACTGGGAGCGCAATCTCGACCCGGACCTCTTCCGCGACCGCTCGCTGACGTCCGCGGTGCGCGGCAAGCGCGTCCTGATCACCGGCGCGTCGTCGGGCATCGGGCTCGAGACCGCCATCCGCGTCGGCGAGGCCGGTGGCGTGGTGCTGCTCGTCGCGCGCACGCGCGAGAAGCTCGAGCAGGTCGCCGAGCGGATCAGGAGCGGCGGGGGGAACGCGCACGTCCATCCCGCGGACCTCGCGGACCTCGCGGACATCGACCGCCTCGCAGACGAGGTGCTCGCCGAGCACGGCGGCGTCGACATCCTCGTCAACAACGCGGGGCGCTCGATCAGGCGCTCGGTCGAGCGCTCCTACGACCGCTTCCACGACTACGAGCGCACGATGCAGCTCAACTACTTCGGCGCGCTGAAGCTGATCCTCGCCTTCCTACCGGGAATGCGCGAGCGCAGGGACGGCCACATCGTGAACGTGTCGTCGATCGGCGTGCAGACGAACACGCCGCGCTTCTCCGCCTACGTCGCGTCCAAGTCGGCACTCGACGCGTTCTCGCGCTGCGCCGCCCCCGAGTGCGTGGCCGACAACGTCAAGTTCACGACCGTCTACATGCCGCTGGTGCGCACCCCGATGATCGCGCCGACCGACATCTACAAGGCGTTCCCGGCGCTGACCCCGGAGCAGGCGGCGCAGATGCTCGCCGACGCCATGATCGACAGGCCGAAGCGCAAGGGCTCGCGGCTCGGGACCTTCGGCGAGGTGCTCTACGCGCTGTCGCCCGCGACCGTCGACATCGTCCTCAACGCCGCCTACAACCTGTTCCCCGACTCCAAGGCGGCCGAGAAGGCAGGCGAGCGGCCGGCGGCGCAGCTGGGCGACGGGAAGCCCGACGACGAGATGTCAGGCGAGGCCGTCGCGATGGCCTACCTCCTGAAGGGCGTCCACTTCTAACCAGCCGCGTCGGCCAGGCGCCGCTCGATCGCCTCGAGGCGGCGGTCGACGGCCTGCAGCTCGGCGCGCAGGGCCCTGATGTCGTCCTGGCTGGCGGGGAGGCGATCGCGGACGCCGCGGGAGAGGCTGCGCTCGGCGCCGCGGACGAGGTCGTCGACGACGTCGGCGACACCGCCCGCGGCGCCCTGCGCGCGCTGGCGGGTGTCGACGGTGGTGCGCACCGTCCGGTCGACGGCCTCGCGGAGGGCGTCCTGGATGTCACGCCGCTCGGGCACCCGGCGAGCATAGCCACGTGCGCGTCCGGCACGGGACGCGCCGTATCGTGCCCGCCATGACCGACCCCGCCCCGATCCACCTGCGCCCCGCGGCCCCGCTCGCCGAGCGGGTGCTGCTGCCGGGCGACCCGCACCGGGCGCTCGCCGTGGCGCAGGCGGTCCTCGACGAGCCGAAGATGTTCAACCACCACCGCGGGCTCTGGGGCTACACCGGCCGAGCCGCCGACGGCGAGCCGCTGACCGTGCAGTCCACGGGCATGGGCGGGCCGAGCGCGGCGATCGTCGTGGAGGAGCTCGTCGACCTCGGCGCGCGGACGCTGCTGCGGATCGGCACCTGCGGCTCGCTCTCGCCGGAGCTGGCGCTCGGGACCCTGGTCGCCGCCGAGGAGGTCGTCGCGACCGACGGGACGAGCGCGGCGCTCGGCGCGGGACCGCGGCTGCGGCCCGACGCGTCGCTGCTGACGGCGCTGGTCGACGGCGGCGCCCTGCCGGTCACCGTGCTGTCGACCGACCTCTTCTACGACCCGCGCGACGACGCGGCGACGCGCTGGCTCGACGCGGGGGCGGACGTCGTCGAGATGGAGGCGGCCGCGCTGCTGGCGATCGCCGACCGCCGCGGAGTGGCCGCCGCCGTCGTCCTGGCCGTCAGCGACGTGCTGGTGCCCGGCGTCCGCGAGCGCATCGCGCGCGACGACCTCGAGCACGCCGGCCTGCGCGTCGGCCAGGCCGGCTGGTCCGCCCTGGCGGCGGTCGACGGGCCCGCCGCTGCCGCGGGCCGGTGACCCCGGGCGGCCGCCGCTAGCGCTTCTCGGCGAGGCGGTCCTCGAGGCGGTCGAGCGTGTCCTCGATCGCCTCGAGTCGCTGCGAGACCGAGCGCAGCCGGCGGGTGATGCGCTCGACGTCGCCGGCCGACGGGATGTTGAGCGCACCCATCGCGGCCTCCTGCGCCTGCACCGCCTTCTCGCGTGCGCCGAACGCTCGCGATACCGCCCCGGTGACGAGCGGGTTGGCGATCAGCTCCTCGGCGAGCCGGCCGAGCGCCTCCTCGCCCTGCCGCGAGACGCGGTCCACGAACGTGCCGTCAGGATCGCCCATCGCGCGCCAGGCTACATCACGGACGCCACGACTTCCCAAGGTGGGAGCAGGCGGCACCCGCGAAAGAGCCAACACTAACCCTGTACTCAAGCCTGAGCTTTGCGGCCCGCTGCCACGCCGCATGGGGGCAACCCGTCCGTTCGACGGTTAGAGCCGTCGATGTCGGAGCAAGGAAGAAGGATCGAGGCAGCTCAAGGCGTATGCCGATGACATCGATTCAGCCCGATCGCCCATTCACACGCGCACGTGGAGGAGCCGCCGCCGCAACGGCCCGCACAGGGTTGGGGATCGCGCGCGGCCTGCCGATACCGGTGGTGCGCGGGGCGCTCGCCGCGCGCACCGACCCCGATCACCGATCCCCCTTGTTCCTCTTCGAGTCACCAGCTAGCGTTCTGCCTGCGCCTGACCGGCCGACAAGCTCGCGCGGGGCGATGAGCGCCTTGGCCGGGGGCATTCGAGGAGGAGACCGATTCCAGCGATGAAGAAGCGCCTGTCGCACGCCCTGCTCAGCGCAGGTGTGGTCCTCCTTGCCACGTTGACGGCGTTCACGATGCCGGCAGCCGCGCAGAAGCGCATGCTGACGGTGAAGCTGACGAGCGGCGAGGTCATCTCGCTGACCGTCGACGTGCCCCCGGGAACGCCCGTGTCCGAGATCCCGCTGCCGGAGGACATCGGCGCCGTCGAGTGGGTCGCACCCCAGGAGCCGACGACCGTGACGGCTCCGCCGCCGCCCCCGCCTCCGCCGCCGGCCACGACGATCACTCCGGCGCCGACGACCCCGACCACGCCAACGACGCCGGTGCCGCCGCCCGTGACCACCGACGAGGCCCCGGTTCCGACTCCCGAGCCCAAGGACGTCGTGCCGGTGCCGACTCCGGGCAGCGGGCGCCAGCAGCGGGCCGGCGGCGACGACCGGCGAACCGTCGAGCGGCGCGCCAAGAAGAAGGCTCAACCTCGGCGCGAGGGTAAGTCCCATGGCGGCGGCGCCGAGGCGGACCCGTCGCCGCTGCGCAATCCCGACGGCTCGCCGACGCCACAGAACCCGACCTACTTCGACGCCCTCCCCGGCCCGTCCGTCGCCCAGGGAGTCCCCAACTTCGTCATCCGCAAGTTCCGCGTCCCGCTCTTCCTGCTGCCGATCTACCAGGCCGCCGGCATCGAGTACGGCATCCGCTGGGAGATCCTCGCCGCCATCAACGAGATCGAGACCGACTACGGGCGCAACCTGAACGTCTCCTCGGCGGGCGCGCTCGGATGGATGCAGTTCATGCCGTCCTCCTGGCAGGCGTACGGCGTCGACGCGAACAAGGACGGCCGCAAGGACCCGTACAACCCCGTCGACGCGATCTTCGCCGCGGCGCGCTACCTCAAGGCCGCGAACTACGAGAACGACGTCCGCGGGGCGATCTTCGCCTACAACCACGCCGACTGGTACGTCGACTCCGTGCTGCTGCGCGCGCGTCTGATCTCCGGCGTGCCCGCCGACCTCGTCGGCTCGCTGACCGGCCTGACCGAGGGTCGCTTCCCCGTCGCCGCCCGTGCGCGCTACGCCGACGACCTCGCCGAGCGCGAGGCGGTCAAGCGCGTCGAGCAGGGCGAGAACGCGGCTAACGTCGTCGAGTCGCAGGACGACCGTCGCTCGCTCGAGATCTTTGCCCAGAAGGGCTCTCCCGTCGTCGCGACCAACGACGGGGTGATCAAGAAGGTCGGCGAGAGCGAGCGGCTCGGCAAGTACGTCGTGCTCCAGGACGTGTACGGCAACCGCTACACCTACTCCGGCCTCGGCGAGGTCGTCGAGCACTATCCGGTGCTCAAGGAGGACGCGACCGACGTACGCGCGATCAAGGCCAACGGCGACGAGCTCGACCCCAAGCCCAAGGCGGCGGCATCGGCCGGAGTGCAGCCCGCCGGCGACGACGGCGACGAGCCCGACGACGAGCAGTCCGACGGCCAGGCCCCGGCGCCCTCGACATCGGCGTCGCTGCCGGTCAAGGAGCGCCTCTTCGCCCATCCGAGCATGCCGGGCGCGCGCGAGTCGGGCGGCCTCGAGCAGGTGCTCGACGCGAAGGCGCGCAAGGACGGCGAGTTCGAGACCTACCGCAACTACTTCTCGCGCCCGTTCGGCGCAGACGCCAACGACGTCCGGCTGCGCCGCCTGAAGGCCGGCGCGCGCGTGATTGGCGGAACGATCGTCGGCCGGATCGGCAAGGTCGACCCAGAGACGGCGGCACATCTCGAGTTCGCCATCCGGCCCGCCGGCAAGGGCGCCCCCTCGATCGACCCGAAGCCGATCCTCGACGGCTGGAAGCTGCTCGAGGCGACGGCGATCTACCGCGCCGCCGGCAAGAACGTCCTCTACGGGCGCGACTCGAAGGCCGGCAGCCTGTCGGTCGGCCAGATCATGCTGCTGCCGAAGGCGCTGCTCGAGAAGCGCGTCCTCGCCGACGAGCGGATCGAGGTCTACGACGGCGGCCGCGAGGACATCCAGTCCGGGCAGATCGACCGCCGCGTGCTCGCCACGATCGCCTACCTCGCCGAGTCGGGGCTGCGGCCGACGGTCACGTCGCTGAAGGCCGGCCACAGCTACCTCACCGCGTCGGGCAACGTCTCCCACCACTCCTCGGGCAACGCGGTCGACATCGCCGCGATCAACGGCGTTCCGATCATCGGCCACCAGGAGCCCGGCGGGATCACCGACCAGGCCGTGCGGCGGCTGATGAGCCTCCAGGGCACGATGCGCCCGAGCCAGATCATCAGCCTGCTCGACCACGGCCAGAACACGCTCGCCATGGGCGACCACGCCGACCACATCCACGTCGGCTTCACCCCGCTCTTCGGCGCGAACCGCAAGCTGGGGCAACAGGCGCTGGCCGTCCTGAAGCCGGGCCAGTGGTCCGACCTGATCGCCCGCCTGCGCGAGATCGACAACCCGGTCGTGCCGACCGAGCCGTCCAAGTACGCGCTGCCGACCAAGAAGCGCGCCTCCCACGCCCACGCGGGCGAGTAGCGCGACCGGTCAGGCGGGGCGGGCGCTCGGCCCATGAGCTCGCTCTTCGCCTTCTCGCAGTTCGAGTTCGGCTTCCTGCTGGGTCCGCCGGACGGCCGCTTCCTCGTCCGCGACGACCCGGCGGCCGACCCGGAGGCGGTGCTGGTGCTGTCGACGCTGGGCGCGCCGCAGCGGCGGCGACTGCGCGGGCGCCGCGGCGCCGCGGTCGCGGCGGCGTCGCCCGAGCCGGTCCCCACGAGCCGCGCGACGATCGTCGCGCCGCAGCCGTTCGGCGACGAGCGCCAGGCCGCCAACTGGCTGGCCGACGTGCGCGCGGACGGCGCGCGCCGCGACGACGAGCTGGCGCGGGGCCTGCGTACGCTCAACCGCGCCCTCCGCGCCCACCGCGCGGCGCGCGCCGATCCCTACGCGCGTGACGTCAGCGCCGAGCACGCCCTGGTGGCGAGGCTCGGCTACGGCTCCGGGGACGAGGCCGTCGCCGGCCGTTACGCCGCGGCGTGGGAGCTGCCGCGGCAGGGCGCGCGCAGGGTCAGACGGTCGATGGAGGCGCCGGAGGAGCGGTTCGCGGCGCTGCTCGGCGGACGTCAGCGCGTGGGCGCGTGCGAGGAGCTGACGCTGCGCGCGCGGATGGACCTCGACGCCGGACGCACGCGCGAGGCGGCGCTGCAGGCGCGCATCGCGCTCGAGGCCGCGCTCGCCGACCTGCACGGCGTCGCCGACGACCGGCGCGCCGCGCTCGAGGCCGACCGCGCCGCGATCGGCGAGGCCGCGAACGCCGCGCTGACCGGAGAGCTGCCGCGCGAGCTGGCCGACGCGGTCGACGACTGCGTCGAGCGCATCGAGTCCGCGCTGCGAGCCCGCTCACTCGAGGCGTGACGCACGAGTTGCGGCCGTATTACGGCCGCAAACTCGTCAGCCGCGCAGCCGAGAGCGACTGGCGACTTGTCGGCGCCTACCTGCCCCGCCACTTCGGCTGGCGCTTGCCGAGGAAGGCGCCGATGCCCTCCTTCGCGTCCTCCGTGGCGAAGACGGCGGCGAAGCCCTGCTTCTCGGCCTCGATGCCCTCGTCGAGGTCGCCGGCGCCGGACACCTGCTTGATCCGCTCGACCGCGACCGGTGCCTGCTGGGCGAGCTTGCGCGCCCACTGGATCGCCGTGTCGAACAGCTCGTGGTCAGGCACGACGCGGTTGACGAGGCCGTGCTCGTAGGCGTCGCCGGCGGTGATCGCGTCGCCGGTGAGGTTCATCTCGAGCGCCTTGCTCTCCCCCACCAGCCGCGGCAGCCGCTGGGTGCCGCCGAAGCCGGGGATGATCCCCAGCTTGATCTCCGGCTGGCCGAAGATCGCCGACTCGGCGGCGATCCGCACGTCGCAGGCCATCGCGAGCTCGCAGCCGCCGCCGAACGCGATCGAGTTGACCGCCGCGACGGTCGACACGCGGTCGGAGCCGAGGCTGCGCAGCAGCGCGTGGCCCGCGTGGATCAGCTCTGCGCCCTTGGCCTCGTCCATCTGCGTGAAGGCCTTGATGTCCGCGCCGGCCGAGAACACGACCGGGATCGAGGAGGCGATCACGACCGCCCGCACGTCGCCGTCGGCCCTGACCTTCTCCCAGACGGCGCCGAGATCCTCGATCACCTGCGGCGAGACGGCGTTCATCGGCGCGTTCGCGAGCCACGCGATCGCCACGTCGCCGCGGGTCTCGAGCTTGACGGTCTCGCGTTGGTCGCCGTCGTCGGGCCGCGGCCAGGCGTAGAAGCCCTGGCCGGACTCGATCCCGAGCCGCCCCTGCGCCACCAGGCGGCGCAGCGTGACCGGGACGCCGAAGCGCTCCTCGCCGTGCTCGGCCTCGAGCCGCTCCATCTTCTCCAGCATCGTGTCGAGGCCCTCCACGTCCGCCTTCCAGAACGGCGGCAGCAGGCCGCGGCGCGGGTCGAGGCCGGCGCCCGCCATCAGGCCGAGGTCGATCTCGCGGACGCTCGACGCGCCCTCCTCGAGCACGAGCAGCGCCTCGCGCAGCGCCTTGACCGTCCACAGCTCCGCGAGCGCCTCGCCGTCGGCGTCGGCGTCGCCCGCCACGTTCGGCTCGCCGTTCGAGTAGAAGCCCTCGCCGCCGCTCTTGGCGCCGAGCTTGCCCTCGTCGACGAGCCGCCGCATCTCCGGCGAGACGTAGAAGCGCTCGCCGTAGCTCTCGTGCAGGTGCTCGGCGACGTGCAGGACGGTGTCGAGGCCGAGCATGTCGATCAGCGTGAACGGGCCGAGCGGGGCGACGCCGGAGGCGCCGACGCCCTCGTCGACCTTCTTGATCGACAGCGACTGCTCGTCGCGCGCGCGCCAGATCTCGCAGACGGCGGAGTTGAGGATGCGGTTGACGACGAACCCGGGCACCTCGGCACAGGTGATCGGTTGCTTCTTGATCGTCTGGGCGAAGTTGAGCGCGACCTCGACCGTCTCGCGGGAGGTGTCGTCGCCCTCGACGATCTCGATCAGCGGCATGATCGAGGCCGGGAAGAAGTAGTGGAAGCCGACGACCTTCTCGGGCCGCAGCGTCGCGGCGCCGATCTCGCTGATCGAGAGCGACGAGGTGTTCGAGGCGAGGATCGCGTGGCCGGGCGTCACGGCGTCGAGCTCGGCGAACACGCGCTGCTTGAGGCCGATGATCTCGGGAACCGCCTCGATGACGAAGTCGACGTCGCCGAAGTCGTCGTACGCGGTCGTGCCGGCGATCCGGCCGACGATCTCCTCGATCTGCGCGTTGCCCTCGTCCTCGGACAGCTTGCCCTTCTCGACGAGCTTGCCGACCTGGCCCGCGGTGACGTTGCGCGCCTCGGTCAGGCCGGCGTCGACGAGCCCCTGCTCGATGTCCTTCAGGACGACGGGGATGCCGGAGGCGGCGATGGTCTGCGCGATCTGGCCGCCCATCGTCCCCGCACCCACGACCGCGGCTTTGAATACGTACATGTCTCCCCTTGATTCGCTTGGCGGCGGCCAGCGTATCTCCTACCCCCTGCGGGTCAGGGCTGGCCCCCTGCCCTCGGGTGGCTTCGCTCGGCCGGCTCGCGGTCGGCGTCGGCGCGCGGCAGCTGCCTCGCCTCGTTGCCCGGCTCCAGGCCCGGCTCCGAGCGGGCGGCGCGGAGCTCGTAGGCGCGGCGGGCCTCGGAGTCGGCGGAGGCGAGGACGCGGTCGATGCCGATCGCGCGTCCGACCGCCTCGCGCGCGCGCCGCGGGAGCGCGCCGACGACCAGATTGATCGGGCCGACCGAGCGCGGCACCCAGACGTCGAAGCGCGGGCGCTCGAGCGCCGACACGATCTCGGCGGCGACCTCCTCGGGCTGGACCTTGCGTACGCCGCGCGACTGCTGCAGGCCCTGGGCGAGCTCGGTGTCGACGACCGCCGGCATGACGACCGAGACCTCGATCCCGGTGTCGCGCAGCTCGGCGCGCACCGCCTCGCTGACGCCGACGACGAAGTGCTTGGTCCCGCTGTAGGTCGCGCCGCCGGGGATGCCGGCCTTGCCGGCGGTCGAGGCGATGTTGACCAGGTGTCCCGTCCCGCGCGCGGCGAAGCGCGCGAGCGCCAGCTTCATGCCGTGCAGGACGCCATGGACGTTGATGTCGACCATCCGGCGCGCGGTCAGGTCGTCCTCGTCCGCGAACGGCCCGAGCTGCATGATGCCGGCGTTGTTGACGAGCACGTCGACCGGTCCATGCGCCGCGTCGGCCGCGTCGAGGAAGCGCTCGAACGAGTCGCGCTCGCAGACGTCGAGCTGGATCGCGACCGCCCCGGGGATCGACTCCGCCGCGCGCTCGGCCTCGGCCAGGTCGAGGTCGCCGATCGCCACCTTCATCCCCCGCGCCGCGCACGCGCGCGCGGTCGCGAGCCCGATCCCGCGCGCGCCGCCTGTGATCGCGACGACCTTCCCGTTCAGTGAGCGCACGTCGCTTCGGGCCACGAAGTCCTCCTCGATAGCTGGCTGGCCGGCCAGCAGGACGCTAGCGCAGCGTCAGTCGCCGTAGACCTCTCGGACGATGTCGTCGATCGAGCGGGCGACCGAGTCGAGGAACGGGCGCACCTCCTCCATCAGCCGCCGGTACTCCTCGTTGCCTGCCTCCGTGAGCGCGTAGAAGCGGCGGGTGCGCCGCTCGGGATGCTCCCAGCGACCCTCGATCGTCCCGTCGGCCTCGAGCCGGCGCAGCAGCGGGTACATCGTGTTCGGGTTGACCGTCAGCACGCCCTCGGTCATGCCGGCGATCCGCTCGATCAGCTGGTTGCCATAGGACGGACCAGCGGCGATCAGGTGCAGGACGAGCAGCGGCAGCACCTCGCGCCGGCGCAGCTCGCCCGACAGCGGGTCCTGGCCACGGCCGGCCGCGGCCGACGTTCCCGGCTCGCGCTCGGGCTTGGCGTGCGCGACGGTGTCGCGCACCGCGGCGCGGCTGCGCTCTCGCTTCGAGCTACCCGACGCCGGCATCCCGCTCATCCTGACATGACGCCAGGCCCGAGCCGCGGAGAGGCCGCCCGCGGGCGGCCTCTCCGTGCGGCTGGGCGGCGGCTCGCGGCTAGGCCGTGGCGCCGGTCGTGGCGGGAGCCTCGACCTGGCGCGGGAGCAGCACCTCGCGGGCGATCACCAGGCGCTGGATCTGCGACGTGCCCTCGTAGAGCTGCATGATCTTGGCGTCGCGCATCAGCTTCTCGACCGGGTACTCCTTGATGAAGCCGTAGCCGCCGTAGACCTGGACGGCGTCGGTCGTGACCTCCATCGCCGAGTCGGCGGCGAAGCGCTTGGCGTGCGAGCTGACGAGCGTGTTGCGCTCGCCACGATCGAGCATCGCGGCCGACTTCCACGTCATCAGGCGGCCCGCCTCGACCTTGGTCGCCATGTCGGCGATCATGAACTGGATCGCCTGGTGCATCGCGATCGGCACGCCGAACTGGACGCGCTCCTTGGAGTACTCGGTGGCGAACTCGAGCGCCGCACGCGCGATGCCGACGGCCATCGCCGCGACGCCCGGGCGGGTGCGGTCGAGGGTCATCATCGCGAGCTTGAAGCCCTTGTTCTCCTCGCCGATCATGTTCTCGGCGGGCACCTCGACGTCGTCGAACGAGATCGTCGCCGTGTTCGACGCGCGCTGGCCGAGCTTGTCCTCCTTCTTGTCGACCGTCACGCCGTCGAGGTCGCGGTCGACGACGAACGCGGACATGCCGCGGTGGCCGGCGTCCTTGTCGGTCTTGGCGTAGACCGTGTAGTAGCTCGCGTACGAGCCGTTGGTGATGAAGCACTTCGAGCCGTTGATGACGTACTTGTCGCCCTTCTTGACGGCCGTCGTCTTCATGCTCGACACGTCGGACCCCGCGTCGGGCTCGGTGAGGCAGAACGAGGCGAGCTTGGGCTCCTCGGTCAGCATGCCGAGGTACTTGCGCTTGGTCTCCTCGGAGCCGCCGAGGGCGATCGGCGCGGTGGCTAGGCCGTTGCACATCAGCGACGTGCCGATGCCCGAGCAGCCCCAGCCCATCTCCTCCTCGATCACGCAGCCGGTGAGGAAGTCCAGCCCGGGCCCGCCGTGCTCGGCCGGGATGTGGGTGTTCATCAAGCCGACCTCCCAGGCCTTCTCGATGACCTCCTGCGGCCAGCTGCCGTCCTTGTCGCACTCCCACGCGACCTTGCGGATCTCCTTCTCCGCGAAGTCGTGGGCCATCGCCTGGATGTCCTTCTGCTCGTCGGTAAGCGTGAAATCGACCACTGCGGCTCCTTGGTCTCGGAAGTTTCCCTGGCGCGGGACGGCGCTGCGAGCGCACGGTCGGGCGCCGATTGATTCGTCAGTCAACCGCTCCCAAGGGTACCGGACGCAGCGGCGGGCCGCTAGGGCCTGGCTATCCGGCCAGCATCCGGATCGCGAAGTAGATGCCGCTGGCGAGGGCGAGCAGCGAGACGACCACGAGCCCGGCCTGATCGGGATGGACCAGCGGACGGCGGGGGGCCATCGACCTCCTGCGTAGACGGCGCCACATCGATGCCACTCTAGGGACGTGGAGCCGTTCGGAATCGTGGTGATCGCGACCGCGCTGGTCGGCGCGCTGATAGCGATCCTGAGCTTCCTCGGCACCGGCGGCATCTATCGCAGCCTTGGCCGAACCGGGCTCTCGCTGGACGAGCCCGAGCTGCGCGCGTCCCCGGCGCGAGGCACCGATGCCTGGGAGGCCGAGGCCGCTGCAGAGCTGCGGCAGCTGGTCGAGGCGAAGTCCGACCGCCGCGAGGCCCGCGGCGAGGAGCCCCTGGACGTGGAGGCGGAGCTCGCGCGGCTCGGGCGCCGCCGGGCAGCCGCCGACCCGTCCCTGCGCGCGGAGGTGCGCGAGCTCGTCGTGGCGGCCAACGAGCGTCGCGCTCGGCGCGGGCTGACCCCGCTCGAGGTCGAGCCGGAGGTCGAGCGCCGGCTCGGCGAGCTTCGGGCGTAGCCCGACCGCCGTCGGGTATAGATAGCCCCATGCCAGATGGACGCCGTTACGAGATCGACGAGCTGCTGGTGCGTCCCGGGACGTACTTCAACCCCCAGACGGAGGTGCTGGTTGTGGTCGACGACTCGTCGTCGATCGACAGCGAGATCTTCGCGATGGAGGAGTTCGAGGGCGCCGACTGGGTCCTCGTCAGCGACGACCTGCCGGTCGACGAGCCGAAGCGGGACGAGCTGCTCGAGACCTTCCAGGCGACCTACCACGGCGGCGACGGCCGCCAGCCGCAGGCGCTCGAGAACCCGGAGGAGGACGACGACGTCGCCCCCGACGAGGAGCCCGAGCGCCCGCACGTGGACCAGCCCGACTGATCCGCCGGCGGCTGCTTGTATCGGCGCGCAAGCCGGCGCAGGGTCGCCGGTCAGCGCGTGCGCGCTCATGCCGAGCCTGCGAATAACTCGATCTCGGCGGCATGCCCCAGCGTCGACGCCAGCCGCGGGTCGCATGTGACGAACGGAATCTCGAGCGTTTCGGCGAGCACGATGAACGCCGCGTCTGCTGGCGTGAAGCTGTTGCGAAGCTCCCACACGCGGTCGGCGAGCGGCTCGTGCGGATACCGGCGAACGCGCATCGCGGCGAAGTCCTCTCGCACCTTCTGAGCTCGTCCCGACGTGATCTGCCCAATCGCAACCAGCCGGCGAAGGGCGTGCAGAACCTCGATATCGATGAGCTGGGGCGCATGCAGCTCGGTGGCGCTCGCCAGGCGCCTTGACAGTGCCTCGTCGCCGCGCCTGACGACCAGCGCGGCGACGACGGCTGTCGAGTCGACCACCACCACGGGCCTACGCGCCCTCGCGAAGCGAGCGCACCGCCGCGACGACCGCCTCCGTGGTCGCGCCACCCGGCCTGGCGTCGGCACGGCGCAGAACCTCCGCGATCGGCGGGCGGGTCGCCACAGCCGTGAGCTCCTCGAGCGCAAGGTCGGACAACGACATGCCGGCGGCCGCTGCGCGGGTCCGCAGCGCCCGGTGCACGTCCTCCGGGACGTTGCGAATCTGGATCGTCTTCAAGGAGTTGGCGGGCACGTGGAAGGGAGGGGGCGCCTCCCGGTCCCCTGCTCCCGGAGGGGCAGAGAGCTCAGGGCCGAGAGGCGCCTGCACGGGTGGGCCTCGAGAACCGCTGGCCCGTGCTTGTCCCCATATTCGTCCGGGCAACGCCCGCAGACAAGCCCCACGTTCACTGTTTTCCACGCTGAACGTCCAGCATGCTGACTAGTCGGTGCCGTTCCACTGGCTTGCGCGGGCAGGTCTGGTTCGGGTACCCTCCGGCATGGAAGTCGGCTGTCTGAAAGGGAGGGACAGGTGTGGCCGCGCAGGAGATGAGGCAGGGATCGAGCGAGGGAGATCTGTCCCCCGTGCTAGCCGCCGTCCTCGCTCTCGTGATCGAGCGGCCGAGCTATGGCTACGAGCTCGGCCACCGCTTCGACGAGCGCTTCGGGGAGCTCTACCCGATCAGCCAATCGCGGATCTACCAGTTGCTCGACAGGCTCCGCACGCTCGGCCTGGCCGAGGAGATCCCGGACGACTCCGAGCGCGCCAGCTTGCGGCAGCCGAGGCCTCACTACCGCGCCACGGCTGCCGGCGCCCGCCGCCACCGCCAGTGGATCGCCGCCGCCATCCAGGCCGATCCGCGTCGCGAGGAGCTGCTGCGAAGGCTGCTTGCCACGAGCGCCCATGACGCTAGGACGATGCTGCAGATCGTGGACTCCTACGAGCGCGCCTGCCTCGACGACATGGCGCACAGGTCGACGCGATCCGTCCACCGTTCCGACGACGAGCCATCCGAGAGGAAGCGACTGCGCGACGTGCTGATCTCCGAGGAGCGGCGCCTGGCGCACGAGGGCCGCCTCAAGTTCATCGCCTTCGCGCGCCGGCACATCCAGGCGGAGATCGACTCGCGAGACGACCGCGGCTGACCGGCATGAGCTTGCTCGTGCTGCAGTCGGTCAGCAAGCGATACTCGACCGGCCGCCGAGAGCACATCGCGCTCGACGACGTCTCGCTCGACGTCGAGGCCGGCGAGCTGGTGGCCGTCTGGGGCATGCGCCGGTCCGGCCGGACGACGCTGCTACGCGTCGCAGCGGGCATGGAGCCACCCGACCGCGGCGCCGTCTGCTTCGACGGGCGGGACTTGACGCGAGACCGGACCGGCCTCCTCGGGCGGGAGATCGGCTACTACAACGTCAACTTCGTCGCCTCCCAGGGCGGCACGGTGGTCGACCACGTGGCGGTAGGCCTCCTCGCTCACGGCCTGGGGCGCGACCGCGCTCGCGCGCGGGCTGACGAGACCCTGGATCGCGTGGGTGCCTCCAACTGCGCCGATATCGATCCGCGTTCGCTGGATCCGACCGAGCTCGCGCGTGTCGGAATCGCTAGGACGCTGGTCAGCGAGCCGCGCCTGGTCCTTCTCGACGACCCGATCAACGGCATAGACCCGCTCCATCGCGACCCGATACTGACGCTGATCCGATCGATCGCCGACGATGGCGTCGCCGTGCTGATGACCGTCAGCGACGTAATCGCCGTAGCCGACCGCCTGCTGTCCATCGACGGTGGTCGTGTCCGGGGCGACGTCGTGCCGGCGAGCGCCCCGGTGGTGCAACTGCGGCCCTCGGCGAGCAAGCCGGCAGGGTGAACGTGGAAGGGCTCGAGCTAGACGCGGTCTCAAAGCGCTACGAGATAGGTGGCGAGGTGATACGAGCAGTCGACGGCGTCACGCTCCGAATCGCACCGGGCGAGATGGTGGCGCTGCACGGGCCGAGCGGATCCGGGAAGACGACACTGCTCCTCTTGGCAGCTGGCCTGCTCGCGCCCGACGCCGGCGAGGTTCGGTTCAACGGCACAGACCTGTCGCGGCTGTCCAGCGCCGAGGCGGCCGACTATCAGCGAAGCCAGCTCGGGCTCATCCCACAGTCACCTGACCTGTTTCCCGGAGTGCCGGCGGTCGAGAACGCCGCCATGAAGCTCTTGGCGGATCGGGTCGGGCTCCGCGAGGCGCGCCGCGCAGCCGTTCCCTGGCTTGATCGCGTCGGGCTGAGCGACCGTCTCGACCACACGCCCGACAAGCTGTCCACGGGGGAGCGAGCTCGTGTAGCGGTCGCTCGGGCGCTGGTCAATCGACCGGGCATAGTCCTCGCCGACGAGCCCACCGCAAGTCTCGACAGCCGTCGCGGACATGAGATCGCGGAGCTTCTCGCCGATCTCGCCCGTCAGGATGGCGTCGCGGTCCTACTGGTCACGCACGACCCGTACGTCGCCGAGACGGCCGACCGCGTAGAGACGCTCCGTGATGGAAGGCTGATTCCGCGCGTAGTCGCGGACACGGCACCATCCGCGATCAGGTAAGGCCCATGGGACTCCATGCCCTCCTCTATCTCTACGGGCGCAGGGTGCGCGCCTATCCGGTCCAAGAGCTGCTCGCGGGACTCGGCATCGCCATCGGAGTGGCACTCGCGTTCGCCGTCATGGTCTCCACCGGCAGCATCGTCGCGTCCGCAAGCGAGGTCATGCGCGGAGTGACCGGCTCGGCAGACCTCCAGCTCACGGCTCGAGATCGGCGGGGATTCGACGCCCGCCTGTTGCGGGATGTACGGCGAATGCCGGGAGTCGCTCATGCCGCTCCCCTGATCGAGCAGCGGGCCGTGCTGATTGGCCCGGATGGCAGGGAGGTCCCGGTCACCATCGCGAGCATCGATCCCACGCTCGCGGCCCTCTCGGGCACGTTGACCCGGAGCTTCGCGCCCGGCGGCTTCAAGCTCGGACGAGGTGTGATGATCCCGAGCGCGACTGCAGAGGCGCTCGGCCTTCCGAGCGCGACGGCCGAGATTGGCGCGCAGCCCCTTCCGCAAATCCAGGCTCACGTGCGCGGCCGCGCTGTCGACCTCACGGTGGCGGCAGTACTCGGTCGCGACACGGTGGGTCCCCTGACCGACGCCCAACTGGCCGTCGCGCCGCTCGCCCACCTCCGTCGGGTCACGGGGATGCAAGGGCAGGTCACGCGCATCCTGGTCGACGCCGCCGCGGGCCAGGAGGAGGTCGTACGGCGCAACCTGGTACGTCTCGCACCTAGCCACCTGACGGTGACTGCCGCCGATTCGGATATCCGCCTCCTCGAGCAAGCGACGGGGCCGACGAACCAGGTCACTGGGTTCTTCGCGACCATCTCGGCGCTTCTGGGTCTCCTGCTCGCCTTCAACGCAATGCTCCTTACGGCGCCCGAGCGAAGACGTCTGGTGAGCGCGCTGCGCGTCCAAGGGTTCACGCCTCGCCAGGTCGTGTTGCTCGTGCTCTTCCAGGCTTCCGTCCTTGGCGTTGTCGCATCGTCGATCGGCGTGATCGCTGGCAGTTTCCTCGCAGGCTGGATGTTCAGCGAGTCGCCCGAGTACCTCGCGTCCGGATTCACGCTCGGCGCCAGAACGATCGTCGGGAACGCTCCGGTAATCGTCTCGCTGGTCGGCGGCATCTTGGCCAGCTGCCTAGCGGCTGCGCCAGCCCTGCTCGACTTGCGACGCGCGCGGGCCGTCGATGCGGTCTTCCATGAGCGAGGCGCTCCCGGCAACGCGGTGAGCGCCCAGACGCGACAGCGGATGCTGTTCGGCTCTGTCGCGGCATTCGTCGCCGCGACGGCGATGCTCGTGTGGCTGCCCCAAGCGGCACTCGCGGCGAGCGGGCTGCTCGCGATCGCAACGCTCCTCGCGATACCTACGACATTCGCGCTCGTGCTGCGTCTCGTCGAGGGCATCGTCGAGCGCGTCCCTCGGCTCGCCACTTTGACGGTCGCGGTGCTGGCCATGCGAGCGACGACGCTGCGTTCGCTCGCGCTGGCCGCAACGGGCGCGGTCGCCGTATTCGGCAGCGTTGCGATAGGCGGCGCCAGGGACGACCTGCTGCGAGGACTCGGGGACTACGCCGAGGAGTACGTCGCCACGGCCGATATCTGGGTGGTCAACCCAGCCGACAATCAGGCAACCAACGACCTGCGCTCCCACGGCCTCGTCGAGCGGATCCGATCGGTACCCGCCGTCGACGACGTGCGCCGCTATCACGGAGGCTTCATCGACATCAAGGGGCGCCGGGTGTGGGTCATCGCTCGCTCGGTGCGCGACGAGGCCATGCTCCCTGCGACGCAGATGGTCGACGGTGATCTCGCCACCGCGACGAAGCGCCTCCGGCGGGGCGGCTGGGTCGCGGTCTCCGAGCGCATCGCCGAGGATCATGGCGTCGGTCCGGGGGATCGGCTGACCGTCCCCGGCGCCAGCGGAAGCATCGAGCTCCGGGTCGCCGCCACGACGACGAATTTGGGATGGGCTCCTGGAGCGATCATCCTGAGCAGCACGGACTACCGGCGGGTATGGTCGTCGCCTGCGCCCACAGCACTCGAGATCGACGTCGCTGACGGCGCATCTCTGGAGACGACGGTCAACGAGGTCGAGCGCGCCATGGGCACTGGAAGCGGTCTTCGAGCCCAGGCAGCCGGCGACCACGCGAAGCAGATGAAGGCGTCGGCTCAACAGGGCCTGGAGCGTCTCAGCCAGATCTCCCAGCTGTTGTTGATCGCAGCGGTACTTGCCATGGCGGCCGCGATGGGCGCGGCGATCTGGCAGCGCCGCGCGGGTCTTGCAGCCCTGCGGTTGCAGAGCTTCCGGCCTCGACAGCTTTGGCTGCTGTTGCTGTTGGAGGCCGCCGCCATCCTCGGAGCAGGTGGGGTGACTGGAGCGATCACTGGGATGTACGGCCAGCTTGGCGCGGATCGCTACCTCGCCGACGTCACGGGGTTCCCCGTGACGTCCGTGCCGGCCGGGTGGCAAACCGTGTTGACGTTCTGCCTGGTAGTCCCCACAGCGCTCTTGATCGTCGCGGTCCCCGGATGGGTCGCTTCTCGGGTCCCGCCGCAGCTCGGCCTCGGCAACGAGTAGGACGTGTCCAAGTAGGCTGCATGCGATTTGCATGTGGTGGGTGCGAGACATGCGAGGTAGCCGCGCCCCGGAATGACCGGGAAGGCGCCGTGCACCGTTTCCGCCCCACGCGTCGCCGCAGGTCTAGTTCGCGCACAGCTCCAGTACTGGACCACAGTCGCACCGAAGGTGCGACAGGAGCTGAGCGTCTGGCAGAGGCTGGCCCAAGGCATCGACGACCCCGTTCTGCGTGCGCACGCCCTCGGGAAGCTGACGACGGAGCGCGGCAACACCGAGGGGGTTGCCACCCTCTGCACGCTCGCTCCCCGTAGGCACCGGCGCGTGCTCGTGACGGCGACCGTCGCGATCCAGGTCATGTACGACTACCTCGACGCGGTCACCGAGCAGCCGGTCGAGAACCCGCTGCGAAACGGCCGTCAGCTGTTCCGCACGTTCGCGGTCGCGCTGACCCCGACGGAACGGCCAGTCGACTACTACCGCTATCACCCCCAGCGCGAGGATGGGGGGTATCTCGACGCGCTCGTCGCCTGCTGCCGCCGCTCGATCGCCGAACTGCCAAGCATTGCGGCCGTGCTGCCGATCGCGCGCGACGCTGCACAGCGCTTTCGCGAGGCCCAGGTCAGGTCGCACGCGGTCGCCGAGCACGGCCCCGACCAGCTGCGCGGCTGGGCGTCCGCGCAGGCCACCGGCAAGGGCTTGACCTGGTGGGAGTGGGCCGGAGGCTCAGCAGCGTCCGTGCTCGCCGTCCATGCGTTGCTCTCGGGCGCCGCAGAGGTCGGGACGACGCGTCGGGCGGCCGCTCAGATCGATCGCGCGTACCTGCTCGCCTGCGCCTTCACGACGATGCTCGACAGCCTCGTCGACGACTCTCGAGACGCCGCGGCCGGATCGCACCGATACATCGCCTACTACGAGAACGAGGACTGCGCAGCGCGTCGGATCGTGGCGCTCGCCGGCCGGGCAGGCGCAGCCGTCCGCACCCTCCCTCATCCGTCCCACCACGCGATGACCGTTGCGGGGATCGCCGCCTTCTATCTCTCCGCCCCCGCCGCTCGCACCCGAGCCGGTCGAGCGGTCGCCGGAGACCTCCGCAGGGAGCATGGGGCCGTATTCGTCTCCATCCTCGCCATCATGCGCCTATGGCGACGCGCGCAGCGCCGCCTGCCATAGAACGGCACTGCACGCACCCTCCTCCCGGTCGCCGATCAACGAGGCAGCGTCAAGGGGGCCGGGGGCGCGGGCCCATCGAAGGTAAACCGTAGTGTTCCGTCGCCATGCGGCCGGTCCACTACCTCGCCGTCTTCATCCCCGCCGCGGTCGCGCTCGAGCTGACGCACGCGGCGCCGGTGCTCGTCTTCGGCGCCGCCGCGCTCGGCGTCATCCCCACCGCCGCCGTCATGGGCGAGGCGACGGAGCAGATCGCCGCGAAGACAGGTCCGGGGATCGGCGGCTTCCTGAACGTGACCTTCGGCAACGCGCCGGAGCTGATCATCGCCTTCTTCGCCCTGAAGGAGGGGCTCCAGGAGGTCGTCAAGGCGTCGATCGTCGGCTCGATCGTCGGCAACATCCTGCTCGTGCTCGGCGCGGCGATGCTGGTCGGCGGGCTCAAGCGCGAGCGTCAGATGTTCAACCGGACCGCGGCCACCGCGCAGTCCGGCATGCTGCTGCTGGCGCTGACGGCGCTGATCATGCCGGCCGTCTTCCAGCTGGTCCACGGCGGCGGCCTCCCGGCGGTCGGCGACGAGCGCGTCGACTTCGGGTCGGACCTCGAGACGCTCTCTCTCGGCGTCGCGCTCGTGCTGATGGCCAGCTACGCGGCGGGGCTGCTGTTCTCGCTCAAGACCCATCGTCGGCTGTTCAACCCCTTCGACGAGCACGACGAGGAGCACGGCCCCGGCTGGTCGATCCGCAGGGCGGTGCTGCTACTCGCGGGCTCCGCCGTGCTGGTCGGCCTCATGTCGGAGGTCCTCGTCGGCTCGATCTCCGAGGCGTCGGAGGAGATCGGCCTGTCCGAGTTCTTCGTCGGCGTGTTCGTGGTCGCGATCGTCGGCAACGCCGCCGAGCACTGGGTCGCGGTGCTGGTCGCCGCCAAGGACAAGATGGACCTCGCCGTCGGCATCGCGATCGGGTCGAGTGCGCAGATCGCCCTGTTCGTCGCACCGCTGCTGGTGCTGCTCTCCTTCGTGATCGGCCCCGCGCCGATGGCCCTCGTCTTCAACGGCTACGAGCTCGGCGGGCTCGTCTTCGCCGTCCTGATCGCCAACTTCCTGACCCAGGACGGCGAGTCGACCTGGTTCGAGGGCGTCCAGCTGCTCGCCCTCTACGCGGTGCTCGGAATCGTCTTCTTCCTCGCTTAGGAGGGGACAGCCCCCAGCTCGGCCTAGCTCACGTGTCGACCGAGTCCTCGTCGAGCTTGTCCAGCTTCACATAGACCACATCGGGACCCCGGCGCACGCTGTCAGACGCAAAGTCGATCCAACCCTTCTTTCGCAGCCGTCCCAGCCGGTTCCTAGCGGTGTAGACATCGCAGTCGAGATAGTCGCGCACGTCCGCGTTCGTGATCTTGCCGTTGCGTCGGAGATGACGTATCAGCTTCTTGTCGTCCGAGTCGATCGTCTCGGTCCGATAGCGCAAGCCCGCGCGGAGCGCAGCGAGTGCGGTGGCGCCGAGTCGGTAGCTGGGGAATTGACGACGGGCGGTGCCGCGCGTGGACTCGAGGACGTTTGCGCGCTCCGCACGCTCGAGGACACGCTGCACCTCTGAGACCTCGCGCTGAAGCAGTACAGCCACCTTGGGGGCGCTTACGGTCCTGTTGTCGCGCAGATACGCGATCAGGAGGAGCACGTCCACGTCGCTACGCAGGTCGCCAGGTAAGCCGGTCATCACGTAGCGAGCCAGAACGGTGTCGCCCTGACCGCCATGCAGCGTGACGGTGAACCGCGGCCCGTCGATGACGTCTGGGGGCCGCTTCCCGATCGTTGCCAGCTCTCGATAGACGCGGTCGAATCCCATTCCCGCTTGCTCGGCAAAGCGGAGTCTCGTCATCTCCCGTGCAAGCAGCGAGTTGCGGGGCGCGGTCTCCCTCAAGAGCCGCGAGACGTCCAGCGTCGGCAGAAGGCCGCCGGGGCTCGAGATTGTCATCTCCTCCGGGGAGTGAATGATCTCCACCACCCCCGCGGCCTCCCAATCTCGATGAACGAAGGCGTTGACTACCAGCTCGCGGAGGGCGTCGGGCGGATAGTCGACCAGCTCGATCTGCTCGGCGCCAGCTCGAATCGCCTCCGAGCGCGCCAGCAGCGATAGCCGGGCAAGCAGATCGTCCAACAACAGGACGAGGGGTCGGCGCGCATCGTCCTTCCGTAGCAAGATGCTGCCCTCGGCACCGGGGCTGGGGGTCGTCCGTAGGATCACTCCCCAGTTCGGGATGTGCTCTCGGAGTGCCTGCTCTGTCCCGTAGAGCAAGAGCGCCGCGCGTCGCAACCGCCCCTCGCGATCTATCAGTCCCGTATCTGTGAGGAACTGGCGGGGATCGCTCTCAGCTGCTGTCGCCAGATCGTCCTGTCCTCGCCTACGCAAACGACTTGCGGCCTCCTCGAGTGCCGCGCGAGAGATAGCCGCTTGATCAGCGGGTACGGACTCGGCGGTCCAGTCGTATTGCCCTCGGGCGGCGCGCAGAGCCTTCATGGTGACCTCGTCGAGCGGCTGGTTCTGGTCGCCATGTCGGTGCTTGAAGACACCCTGCGTGGTGCCGTAGATCTCGGGACCACTGCTGACTCTCACAAGCAGCACTGGGCGCTCGTGAACAACCTCCACCACAGGGTTGACCAGGAGATGCGGCGTGGTTCGCGCATAGACCATCTGCCTAACGTCGTCAGGCTGCCACTCGTCGAGGTCAATACCGGGAACAACCAGCTCCTCTTTGGCGGCATGGTCGCGGACCCCGATGACGATGGTCCCGCCGCGGGCATTTGCGAAGCTCACCGCTGTCTCGACGACGTCGGTACGCAGACGCTCGGTCGCGGTCTTCAGGACGTGCTTGGGCGTTGCGGTGGTTGCGGGGGTCTCCTTGAAGTCGAGCGCCTCCCGCTCGTGCGCCGACGCCTGCCACGGACCTACGTCCGGAAGCTGGAGCAGCAGCTCGCGAGTGGTGAGCGTGCTCGTCCAAGGGAATGCCAATTGATCCACCATTTGATAAGCGCGCACAGTAGCGCCTTATCAATCCCGGCGTCAATTAGCCCCTCTAAGGGGTGGGGGTCCGCTCCGTGCGGTCGCCGCGGGCGGCGCGCTTGGCCTCGGCCTCGGGGTCGCGGCGGTCGGCGAGCAGCGAGGCGACGATGCCGATCGTGAAGAGGACGCCGATGATCGCAAGGCTGGCGACCGGCCCGATCTTGACGAAGTCCTCGATCAGGAGCTTGACGCCGACGACGCCCAGGACGACGGCGATCGTCTGGTCGAGGTAGCGGAAGCGCCGGATCAGGCCCTCGACGAGCACGAACAGGGCGCGGAGGCCGAGCAGAGCAAAGACGTTGCCCATCCAGATCAGGAACGGGTCGCGCGTGATCGCGAAGGCCGCCGGGATCGAGTCGATCGCGAAGGCGATGTCGGCGAAGACGATCGCAGCGAGGCAGAGGAACAGCGGCGTCGCGTGCTTGCGCCGCCCGCCGCCGCCGTCGCGGACGAACCACTTGCCGCCGTGGAACTGCGACGTCACCGGGTAGAAGCGGCGCACCAGGCGGACGAGCAGGTTGCGGTTCGGGTCGACGTTCTCGTCGACGCCGCGGAAGATCCGGTACGCGAGCACGAGCAGCGCGGCGCCGAGCAGGTAGATCACGACGTGGAACTGCTCGATCAGCGCGATCCCGGCGAGGATGAACAGGCCGCGCAGCACCAGCGCCGCGACGATGCCCCAGAACAGCAGCCTGCCCCGGCGCTCGTAGGGCACGCCGAAGTACGCGAACAGCAGCAGGAAGACGAACAGGTTGTCGAGCGACAGCGACCGCTCGATCAGGTAGACCGTCGTGTAGAGGATCGCGTCGTCGGGCCCCTCGAGCGCCCACACGACGAACGCGGCGCCGAGGCTCAGCACGAGCCAGCCGATCGACCACACGACCGCCTCGCGGAAGCTCGGCTCGCGCCCGCGCGCGAAGAAGTGGAGGTCGAGCGACAGGAAGGCCAGCAGCGCGACTATCAGGCCCAGCCACGGTGCTATGTCGGCGAGGACCACGGGGCCGGGAAAGCTACCGAGGGGCTCGATCCGAGTCGGCTACCGCACCAGCTCGGAGCAGCGGGCGAGTGCGTCCGCGTCGTCGGGCGCCGCCTGCTCGAGGCACTCGCCGTAGCGCTCGAACGCCTCCGCGGCCCCGTCGTCCGAGCCGGCATCGGCGCCACCGGCGTCGGGTGCGACCGCACCGCCGCCGGGGAGCGTGTCGAGGCCACCCGTACCGGTCAGCCCGCCGAGGCCTCCCAGCTGCTGCGTCAGCTCGGACAGCGGCCGCGACTCGCGCGGCGCCGTCACCTGCTGGTCGCCGCCGACGTCGCTCAGCTCGACCGCGAACCGGATCGACGCGCCGGTGATGCCGCCGACGTCCTCGCGGTCCTGCTCGGGCACCGACAGGGTCAGCCGCAGCGACAGCCGGCGCACGACGTCGTCGTCGCGGCCGATGTAGACGTCGAAGGTCGGGTCCTCCACGGATCGCGACAGGCGCTCGAGCTCGCGCTCGCCGAGCGGCTTCGGCGCCTGCTCGGAGTCGCCGAGCGCACCGGACGACTGCTTCACGAGCTCGTTGAGGTCACGGACGGCCGCCGCGACGTCGAGCGTGCCCGTCACGTGACGGGTCATGGCGCCGCCGACCTCCTCCTCACCCTCGATCGACGCATCGACGATCCAAGAGCGCGGGTCGAGGCCGAGGTCGCCCAGCGAGCCGCCGTCGCCACGTCCCTCGGCGAGGCGGCGGTTGGCCCGCGCGACCTGCTTGCGCGGCTGCTCGTAGTACGCGCCGCCGAAGCGCAGGAACACCCGATCGCCCGTCGACAGCAGTCCCGACTCGATCGACTGCCCGGCGCCCTGGGCGCCGACCTCGAGATCCATGTCGAGCTTGGGCAGCGTCCCCTTGGAGCGCACGTACGGGCCCGCGGCGCGAATCCGCAGCGGGTCCTCGAGGCCGTCGAGGCCGTCGACGTCCAGTTGCAGGTCGATGTCGACGTCGGCGCTCGGGATCGGCTGGTCGAACGCGCGGTCGAGCAGCGCCGTCGCGTCCTGCTCCCCGCCCTCGCCGCCACAGGCCGCCGGCACGAGCGCCAGCGCCGCCAGCACGGCGGTCAGCAGGACGGGCACGCGTCGGCGTCGAAGTGCGGTTGACATGGTCACGGGGTGCAGGCGTGAGGCTGGAAGCCGCAGACTAGCGGGGGGTTTGCGCCGCGACGCAACTTGCGCGTCGCCGCTACGTTGCAACGGGAGATGACGCTTCCGCGCCGCACGCTGCTGGCGGGCGCGCTGGCATGCGTGGCGCTGCTGACCGCGGCGCCCGCGCAGGCCGGCGACGTCATCCTCGTCGACGGCGATCGCGCCGAGCGCGTCGAGGACCCGCTCGTCCCGGCCGGCCCTGCGGTCGACGTGGCGCCCGCACGCGCGACGGCGGGCGTCGCGACCACCGCCCGCCGCTCCACCCGCTCGCGCCAGCGCGCGCGGGCGTCCAGCTCCAGCCGGCGACGCGCGCGTGCGCGCGCCAAGCGTGCTCGGCGCGCCACGAGCCGCGCCCTGCGGCGGGCGGTGCGGCGAGAGGCGATCTCGCCCAAGCGGTTCCGCTCCTACCGGCGCATCGTCATGCGCGCACGCAGGGTCCTCCGTCGCCTGCGCGGCGCGCGCGGGCGCGAGCTCGGGGCCGTCGTCGCGCTCGTCGACCGGATCGCGCTGCGGCACGGGCTGAGACCGTCGCGACTGCCGGCGCTGATGCTGACGCTGCGGCGCAACACCCAGTACTGGCCACGGCAGCCCTTCCCCTACGACCGCGACCACGTCATGTTCCGCGGCAGCCGGATCGTGTTCGAGTACTACGCCGGCGAGGGCCTCCAGCTCCAGCCGCTCGTCAACTTCAAGCAAGCCAACCTCATGCATGGCGCGTGCGTGAAGGACACCGGAGAGCCGTGCGACCGGCGCGGGCTGCGGCGGCTGCTGCGCGAGCTGCTGCGGACGGCGGCGCACCGCGGCGGCTCCAAGGCGTGGGAGTACTACTTCGAGTTCGGCGGCGGCACGCCGCCGTGGATCAGCGGGATGGCGCAGGCGACCGCGATCCAGGCGCTCGCCCGAGCCTCGGACCTGCTCGCCGACGAGCGCTACCTCGCGCACGCGCGCGCGAGCCTCGGCGCCTTCGAGAAGCCGCCGCCGGCGGGCGTCCGCACCACCGGACCGTTCGGCGGCACCCACTACCTGCAGTACTCGTTCGCGCCGCGGCTGTACATCGTCAACGCGTTCCTGCAGTCGCTGATCGGGCTCTGGGACTACGCCCAGCTCACCGGCGACCGGCGCGCCCGCCGGCTCTTCGACGACGCGGAGCCGCACGCGCGGCGTGAGCTGATCGCCAGCGACATCGGCGACTGGTCGACCTACTCCTACCGGGGCGCCGAGTCGACGCGTGAGTACCACGAGCTGCTGCGCGAGTTCGCCGCCAGCCTCTGCAGCCGGCTGCGACGCAAGCCGTACTGCGAGATCGCCCGCGACTTCCTCGCCTACACGACCGATCCCGCCGAGGTGGAGCTGCTCGGCCCCGTCAGCGCCACCAAGGGCGAGGACACGCGCGTGCGGTTCTTCATCTCGAAGCTGTCGGCGGTGCAGGTCACGATCACGCGCGCGGGCAAGGCCGTCTACGACCGCACGAAGACGTTCCGGCGCGGCGAGGGCTCGGTGGCCTGGACGCCGCGGCGGCCGGGGCCGCACCGGATCCGCGTCGCGGCGAAGGAGCTCCGTACCGGCCAGGAGCTGCGCACGAGCGTCGCCGAGCCCGTCGAGGTCGCGCGGCCTTAGCCGTACGCGCCGTACGATGCGTCGCGGATGGCGCCGCGGACGATTCTGTACACCGGCAAGGGCGGAGTCGGCAAGACGAGCGTCGCGGCAGCGACAGCGCGGCGCTGCGCGGCGGCGGGGCTGCGGACGGTGGTGATGTCGACCGATCCGGCGCACAGCCTGTCCGACTCGCTGGAGGCGGAGCTGGGCGGCGAGCCGACGCAGATCGGCGCCTGCCTGTGGGGGCAGGAGGTCCAGGCGCAGGAGGAGATGGAGCGCCACTGGGAGGCGGTGTCGGACTGGCTCGGCGAGCTGCTCGCCGAGCGCGGCGTCGACCGCATCTCCGCCGAGGAGCTGACCGTGCCGCCGGGGATGGACGAGCTGTTCTCGCTGCTGCAGGTCAAGCGCCATCACGACTCCGGCGACTACGACGTGGTCGTCGTCGACTGCGCGCCGACGGGCGAGACGCTGCGGCTGCTGTCGTTCCCGGACGTCTGCACCTGGTGGCTGGAGAAGGTCTTCCCGTTCCGCGGCCGGCTGGTCGCCGCCGCGCGGCCGCTGGCGCGGACGGTGCTCGACGTGTCGCTGCCGGGCGAGGCGGTGTTCGAGGACGTCGAGCGGCTGGCGACGAACCTGGTCGCGATGAACTCGATCCTGCGCGACCGCGCCAGCACGTCGGTGCGGCTGGTGATGAACCCCGACCGGATGGTCGTCAAGGAGGCGATGAGGACGTTCACCTACCTCAACCTCTACGGCTACCTCACCGACGCGGTCGTGGTCAACCGCGTGCTCCCCGACGCGGCGGCAGACGGCTACTTCGCCGGCTGGCGCCGTGCCCAGCAGGAGCAGATGGAGATCGTCCGATCCGGGTTCGCGCCGGTGCCGATCCTGACGGCGACGCACCTGCCCGAGGAGGTGATCGGCCCGGCGGCGATCGACCGGCTGGGCGACGAGCTGTTCGGCGACGACGCGGCGCACGCGGTCCTGCACGAGGAGATCTCGCAGGAGCTGACGACCGAGAACGGGCGCGCGACGCTGCGACTGGCGCTGCCGTTCGCCGAGCGCGGCGACATCGGCCTCAAGAAGGCCGGCCTCGAGGTGATCGTCACCGTCGGCGGGCAGAAGCGGACGATCGTGCTGCCCTCCGCGCTGGCGGCCTTCGACACGGCGGGGGCCCGCTTCGACGACGGCGCCCTGGAAGTGACCTTCGAGAGGGGGAGCGATGGACGAGCGACGGACCCGGCCGCCTGACGACGACGTCGATCCGGCAGCGCTGTTCGTGCTGCTGGACGCGCTGCGGCTTGCGGCGCCGGCGGAGCTGCAGGACCGGCTGACCGCGCTCGTCCGCGAGGCGCTGCTGACGCTGCGAGCGCTGATCGACCGCTACCTCGAGCGGCTCGACGACGCGCCGGCCGAGCGCAGGGTCGAGGACATCCCGATCGAGTAGGACGGGTCGGCCGGCGCTAGGCTTGCGGCCGTGGCAGGCCGGCATCGAACTTGGGTCCTGACCGGGTCGCTCGACAACTTCCGGGCGACACGCGAGCACGGCTTCCGGCTGATCGGGATGAAGGAGCGCCGGCGACGCCAGGCGGAGGAGATGGAGCCCGGCGACGAGATCGTCTTCTACGTAACCGGCATCCAGGCGTTCGGCGGCATCGTGCGGATCGCCTCCAAGCTGTTCGAGGACAGGACGAAGGTGTGGCCCGGGAAGCCGAGCAACCCGGACCCCTACCCGTGGCGGTTCGAGACCGAGCCGGTCGTCGTCCTCGACGAGGCGGCGTTCGTCCCGGCGATCGAGCTCGCGAGTGGGCTGGAGCACGTCGCCAAGTGGCCGGCGGAGCACTGGCGACTCGCCTTCCAGGGCCAACTGCGGACGGTGTCCGACGCCGACGCCGCGCTGCTCGGGCGCCGCATCCGCGCGGCCGCCGGCGCCGGCGCCGCGGCGTGCGCCGCGGCGACTCCCGCTCGCGGCGAGCGGCGGGCGTCGCGCGGACGTGGCGGGCCCTGCACGCCGAGCAGCGCCTGGCGGGCATCGCCGCCGTGCTGGTGATCGTCAGCACGCTCGGCCCGTTCTCGTTCGTCGAGGCGGCCGAGGTGCTCGTCGCCGTCGCCGTGCTGACGCTGCTCCGGCAGCGGGCCGAGCGGCGCGCCTTCCACCTGCCGTTCGGCGACGGAATCGCGATCGCGGCGGCGGGCGCCTGGTGCGCCGTCCTGATCGCGACGCGCATGTTCGACCGCCCGCCCGGCCAGACGGCGCTCGCGCTGCTGTGCGCGGGGCTGCTGGTCGCCGCCGGCCTGCGCGAGCAGGCACGGCGTCCACCGGACGACCTGCCCGACGAGCCGACCGCCGGGCCGCCCGAGCGCCGCGACGACGAGCCGACCGCCGTGCTGTCGCGCGACGAGCCGACGGCGATCCTGCCGCGCGACGAGCCCGCCGGCCCGCCGCCGCGCTCAGATCTCTGAGACGGCGGAAAGCACGCGGGGCGCCCCTACGCGCTCGAGCCCTGCGCAAGGCTCGACGACCTGCGGAGCTGCCCGTGCCTCGCCTCGGGACAGACCGTCGTCCTGGCTTCCTGGCTAGGCAATTGGCGAGTGATCGAAGTCGCGCGAAGACGGCAGATGGCGCAGGAGCAGCGCGCTATTCGCCGCGAAGCGATCACCCGCCTTCAGGACGACCCCCAGCTCGACCAAGCGGTTCATGTCGCGCGCGACGGTGCGCGGTGTCTTGCCGGCGTACAGTTCCGCGATCCGTGGCGCGAGGGCCCGGATGTCGCTACGAGTGACCCATGTATCCGGAGACTGAAGTCCGCTCGGAAGCATGAGGGTCACTTGCCGCTGGCGGCGTTGGGCGACGGTGCCGGCGGGCAGGGTGTCGTAGACGTACTCCCGCCATGTCGTTGCGAACACGGCCCGTGAAATCTCGACGATCTGCTCAGCCAATTGGTCGGCAAAGCCCTCTGCTGCATAGTCGAGGAACCGCACGACGTTAGCCGGATTCGCTCCATCCTGACTGCTCTCCTCAAGCCGGGAGTAGTAGCGCACGCGCGTCTGGTTGTAGTGGTGGGATAGAAGGTGGGCCGCCGTCAGCGGAACCCCTGCCTCAATGAGGATGGCGAACTCCATAAGGCGCGAGACCCGTCCGTTGCCATCACCGAACGGGTGTATCCACGCCATGTAGAGATGGGCTAGCGCGGCCCGGAGGAACGCGCAATAGAACTTCGCTATTGGGTCTGTCTCGTCGTGGGCAGGGCGCAGCTCCTCACCGTTGACCCAGTCGCAGAGGAGGCTGACAAGGAACTCGCAGTCCGCCGCCGGTGCGCCTCGGTAGCTGCCGACAACGGCACTGTGGGTTCGAAACTCGCCCGGCTTCACGCCGTCCTTCAACTCAATTCCGGCGAGTAGGCCGCCGTTCAGGTCGGCGATCATCTCGGGCGTCAGGACCAGCGGTTGCTGGTTGATGATCAGCTTGTCCGTGAGGTCGTTGAAGAGGTCGATCACGTTGCTGGCCTCCCGCTTTAGGTACTCCTGGCTGGGTGGCACCTCGAGCTCGCCTCGTACGGCCTGCGCCACCTGCTCCTCGGAGAGCGTGTTCCCCTCGATTGCCGTCGTCGCACGCGCACCCTTGGTAATGGAGGTTTGGTGGAGCCGATCGGCTAGCGCAGGCTTGAGAGGCGAGCGCGCAATGTGGACGCACTTGGACTCGGCGGCTCCGATGTGGAGCCAGAACTTGGGCCTCAGCGCCCCCACGGGCGATCGGAAGGTGATCCATGGATGGCTCTGGAGGAATGGACGATCCGTGCGCAGAGCGACTTCGGCAACGGGGGCGGCCATCGGGCGGAACATAGCAGACGATCTAATCGAGTCGATTTTTGACCGACTTTTTGACCGCTAACTTGTCCGCATCTTCTCCGTGTGGCTGGCACCCTTCCGATGCCTGCCCGCCGCGCTCAGATCTCTGAGACGGGCCGCGGGCCGGGGCCGACGTACTTCGCCGTCGGGCGGATCAGGCGGCCCTCGCGCTTCTGCTCGAGGATGTGGGCGGCCCAGCCGGCGACGCGCGCGCAGGAGAACATCGGCGTGAACAGCTCGGGCGGGACGTCGGCGAAGTCGAGCACGACGGCGGACCAGAACTCGACGTTGGTGGCCAGGACGCGGTCGGGCTTGCGCGCCTGCAGCTCGGCGAGCGCGGCCTGCTCGAGCGCCTCGGCGACTTCGAGGCGCGGCGCGCCGATCTCGCGGGCGGTCCGTCGCAGCACGCGGGCGCGCGGATCCTCCGCGCGGTAGACCCGGTGGCCGAAGCCCATCAGCCGCTCGCCGCCGTCGAGCGCCTGCTTCACCCAGCGCTCGGCGTCGCCGGTCCGCTCGACCGCGTCGAGCATCGACAGCACGCGCGACGGCGCGCCGCCGTGCAACGGCCCGGAGAGGGCCCCCACGGCGCCCGATAGCGCGGCCGCGACGTCGGCGCCGGTCGACGTGATGACGCGAGCGGTGAACGTCGACGCGTTCATGCCGTGCTCGGCGGCGGAGATCCAGTAGGCGTCGATCGCCGCGACGTGGCGCGGGTCCGCCTCGCCGCGCCAGCGGATCAGGAAGCGCTCGGGAATCGACGTCGCCCTGTCGATCTCCAACTGCGGCACCGGCGGCTGGCCGCCGCCGCGCGCCGACTGCGCGACGAACGACAGCGCCATCACCGACACCTTCGCCAGATCCTCGCGCGCCTGCTCGTCGGAGATGTCGATCACCGGCTCGAGGCCCCACTCGGGCGCGAGCGTGGCCACGGCCGCCTGCAGGTCGGCGCGCGGATCGCCGGTGCGCACGGACAGCGGGTGCGGGATCGCGGGCGGTAGGCCCGGTTCGAACGAGCCGTCGACCAGCAGCCCCCAGACCTTCTCGAACGCCACCGAGCCGACGAGATCCTCGATGTCGACCCCCCGGTAGCGGAGCGCGCCGCCCTCCTTGTCGGGCTCGGCGATCTCGGTCGCAAAGGCGACGACGCCCTCGAGTCCAGACTGAACCTCTGCGACCTCCGGCATTCGGCCTCCTGTGACGGCTCCTGGGGAGCGCCCGAGATTAGCCAATAACCTTGGCGGGGTGGCCGCGGAGCTTCAGACGATCGAGCAGACGCGCGCGAGCCTCGCGGACGCCGGCTACCTCGCCGACGAGCCGACGGCGCTCGTGTCGTTCCTTGCCGCGCGGCTCGGCAAGCCGGTGCTCGTCGAGGGCCCCGCGGGAGTCGGCAAGACCGAGCTGGCGAAGGCGCTCTCGCGCGCGACCGGACGCAAGCTGGTGCGCCTGCAGTGCTACGAGGGGCTCGACGAGGCGAAGGCGCTCTACGAGTGGAACTACCGCAAGCAGCTGCTGCGGATCCAGGTAGAGGCGACCGACGCCGGCTGGCAGGAGGTCAAGGACGACATCTTCGGCGAGGAGTTCCTGCTCCCGCGGCCGCTGCTGAGCGCGATCTCCGCGGCCGAGCCGGTCGTGCTGCTGATCGACGAGATCGACAAGACCGACCAGGAGTTCGAGGCGATGCTGCTCGAGGTCCTGTCCGACTTCCAGGTCTCGATCCCCGAGCTCGGCGTGGTCGAGGCGACGACGCGTCCGCTCGTGCTCCTGACGTCGAACGACTCGCGCGAGCTGACCGAGGCGCTCAAGCGCCGCTGCCTCTACCTGTGGCTCGACTACCCGTCGGTCGAGCGCGAGCTGGAGATCGTCCGCCTGCACGCGCCCGAGCTCGACGAGCGGATCGCGCGCAAGCTCGTCGACGTCATGCACATGGTGCGCGCCCTCGACCTCAAGAAGCCACCCTCGATCGCGGAGTCGATCGATTGGGCGCGCGCGCTGCTGCTGCTCGGCGCCGAGGACGTCGATGCCGAGGTGCTCGCGCAGACGATGAGCATCATCGTCAAGCACCGCACGGACCTCGACCTGGTCGCCGAGCGCGTCGGCGTGAAGCTCACCGATGGCCTCGTCGGATCCAGACCGACCGGCTAGAGACGCTCCCGGGCGCACCGGGCCGAACCGGGCGCTTGCGGCCGGCGCCCTCTACGGCGGCCTCCCGCCCGCGCGCGGTCCGGCCGGGATGGCGCCGCGCCTGCTCGAGCTCGCCGACGAGCTGCGCGCCGAGGGGATGGCGGTCGGCACGTCGGAGCTGATGGACGCCTTCGCCGCGCTCGGCGAGGTGAGCTGGGAGGACCGCGAGGGCTTCTTCGAGGCGCTCGCGGCGACGCTCGCCAAGTCGCGCGAGGACCGCCGCGTGCTCGAGCTGGTCTTCGACCGCTTCTTCTTCCGGGCCGTGGAGCGCGAGGCCGTCGAGCACGGTCTGACCGAGAGCGACGCGCCCGACGCGCAGGGCGCCCAGGGAGCGCCCGCCGAGATGGACCTCGACTCGCTGCGCGAGCGGATCCGCCAGGCGCTGCGCGACGCCGACGCGTCCGAGGGGCAGCTGCGCGACCTCGCCCGGCTGGCGATCGCCGCCTTCGGCCAGCAGGGGGAGGGCTCGGGCGTGATCGGCGTCGACGTGCAGCGGATCCGTCGCACGCTCGGACTGCGCGGCGAGCAGGCGGGCGCGGAGCTGCCGGACCCGGAGAGCGTCCCGCGCGAGCGCCTGCGCGACTTCGAGCGCCAGGTCCGCCGCGAGCTCGAGCGCGCGCTGATCGAGCGCACGCAGGCGCTGCCGCCGTCGAAGCCGCTGCGCGAGCTCGACCGCGCGCTGCCGACCGGCCCGGCCCAGGACCTGGCAGCGGTCCACCGCGTCGTCCTCCAGCTCCGGCGCCGGCTGGCGACGCAGGGCCGCGAGGCGCGCGGGCGCAGCCGCTCGTCGGCGATCGACGTGCGCCGCACGATGCGCGCCTCGCTGCAGACCGGGGGCGTGCCGCTCGACCTCCACTACCGCCCCAAGCGCCCGCGCCGGCCCGAGCTCTACGTGCTCTGCGACGTCTCGACGAGCGTCACCAGCGCGAGCGTGTTCTTCCTCTCGGTCCTGCACGCGCTCCACGACTCGTTCCGCAAGCTGCGCTCGTTCGTGTTCGTCGAGCGGATCTCGGAGGTCACCGACGTATTCGAGCGCGAGCGCTCGTTCGACGCGGTCTCGCGCGCGATCGCGGGCGACGCCGGCGTCGCCGACGTCTCCGGCTACACCGACTACGGCCGCGTCTGGATCGAGTTCCTCGACAAGGTCGTCGACGACCTCGACCCCCGCTCGACCGTGATCGTCCTCGGCGACGCTCGCACCAACGGCCGCGAGCCCCACGCCGCCGCCTTCGGCGCGATCGCCGAGCGCGCCGGCCGCACCTTCTGGATGAACCCCGAGCCCAAGCTCTACTGGAACTACGGCGACTCGGTCATGTCCGTCTACGAGCCCCACTGCACCGGCGTATTCGAGTGCTGGACGACCCAGCAGCTCGAGGGCTTCGTCAACGCGATCGCCGACCTGCGGCCGGTCGCCACCGCCTGAGATCGCGCTAGAGTGGCCCGGACCAAGACAGGGGGGCTCGCGGGTAGCGGGCTGAGATAGCGCCTCTGGGACCACCCGCCCGGCGCTGACCCTTCGAACCTGTGGGGTAATGCCCGCGAAGGGAGTGGATTTCCGCATGAAGGCCGAGGCTCCGGCGGAGGAGCCTCTCTCGATCGAAGGCACCGGCGTGGCGCTCGCGGGCGTCCTGCGGCGCTACCGCGCGCGACGAGGCGAGGACGTGGTCGCGCTCGAGGGGCTCGACCTGGAGGTCCGCTCGGGCGAGGTGCTCGGAGTCGTCGGGCCCTCGGGGTGCGGCAAGTCGACGCTGCTGGAGCTGATCGCCGGGCTCCAGGACCCGGACGCGGGTGCGGTCGCGGTCGGCGACGCGCTCGACCGCGACCGGCGCCGCGACGCCTGCGCGCTGATGCCCCAGCGCGACCTGCTGCTGCCCTGGCGCGACGCGCTCGCAAACGCCGCGCTCGCGCTCGAGGCCCAGGGCATGCGCGGACGCGAGGCGCGGGCGCGAGCCGCGCCGTACTTCGAGCGCTTCGGCCTGCGCGAGTTCGAGGGTGCGCGCCCGGCGGCGCTCTCCGGCGGGATGCGCCAGCGCGTGGCGTTCATCCGCACGCTGCTCGCCGGGCGGCCGCTGCTGCTGCTCGACGAGCCCTTTGCGGCGCTCGACGCGATCACGCGCGCCGAGATGCAGCAGTGGCTAGCGGAGGCGCTGGCGGCCGAGCCGCGGACCGTCGTGCTGGTCACCCACGACGTCGAGGAGGCGCTGTTCCTCGCCGACCGCGTCGCCGTGCTCTCGCCCCGCCCCGGCCGGGTCGTGGCCGAGCTCGAGGTCCCGCTGCCGCGCCCGCGCGACCGCCGCGCCGCCGTGACCGACCCCGACCTGGCGCACCTGCGCGCCCGCGCCCTGGACGCGCTGTCGTGAGGCGCACCCTGCTCACCGTCCTGATGCTCGCGGCGTTCGTCGGCGTCTGGGCGTGGGTCGCCTCGCTCGACTCGGTCGACGACCTGACGCTCGCGTCGCCCGGCGAGGTCGCGCAGGCGCTGCGCGACGACTGGGGGCTGCTCTGGGACAACGCCTGGGTGACGCTGCAGGAGGTTCTGCTCGGCCTCGCGATCGCCGTCGCCGCCGGCACGCTGTTCGCGATCGGCATGCACCTCAGCCGCGCCCTTCGCGACGCCGCCTACCCGCTGCTCGTCGGCTCGCAGGCGGTCCCGATCGTCGTGCTCGCGCCGATCTTCGTGCTGGCGTTCGACTACGGGATCGGCCCGAAGCTCGCGATCGTCGCGCTGATCTGCTTCTTCCCGATCACCGTCAACGTGCTCGACGGCCTGCGCGGCGTCGACCCCGAGCAGCTCAAGCTGATGCGCTCGTTCGGCGCGTCGCGGCTGCGGACCCTGCGCGCCGTCGAGCTGCCCGCCGCGCTTCCGAGCTTCTTCTCCGGCCTGCGCGTCGCCGCGACCGTGTCGGTGATCGGCGCGGTGTTCGGCGAGTGGGCCGGCGCCGACGAGGGCCTCGGCCGGCTCGTGCTGCTCGGCAACAACCAGCTCCAGACCCCGCGCGTCTACGCCGGGATCGTGATCTTGACCCTGATGGCCGTCGCGCTGTTCGCGCTCGCTTCGCTTGCGGAGCGATGGGCCTGCCCATGGAGACGAAAGGACACACCCGCATGAGAAGGACCCGCCCGCTGCTCGCCCTCGCCGCCGCGCTCGCGCTAATCGCGCTCGCCGCCGGCTGCAGCGAGAAGGAGGATGCGCTCGAGGCCGCGCAGACCGAGAGCTTCACGCTGATGCTCGACTGGTTCCCGAACGCCGATCACGCCGGCTTCTACGCCGCCCAGGCGGCGGGCGAGTTCGAGGACGCCGGCCTCGACGTCGAGATCCGCCAGCCGCCCGACGCATCGGCGCCGATCAAGCAGGTCGCCGCCGGACGCGTCGACCTCGCCGTCTCCTACGAGCCCGAGGTGCTGCGCGCCCGCGACGAGGGCCTGGCCGTCGTCTCGGTCGCGGCGCTCGTGCGCGAGCCGCTGACGTCGATCATCTCGCTGCCGAAGGCGGGGATCCGCAGGCCGGCGGACCTGGCGGGCAAGACGGTCGGGACGGCCGGGATCGACTACCAGTCGGCCTACCTGCGCACGATCCTGGTCGACGCCGGGGTGGACCCGAGCACGGTGACCGAGCGCAACATCGGCTTCAGCTTCTCGCCGGCGCTGCTGACCGGCCGTGTCGACGCGACGCTGGGCGCGTTCTGGAACTACGAGGGCACGTCGCTGCGGCTCGAGGGGCGCAAGCCGCAGATCATCAAGATGCAGGATGCCGGCGTGCCGGCCTACGACGAGCTCGTGCTCGTGGCCAACGAGGACGCGCTCGACCTCGACGAGGGCCGCATCCGCGCCTTCATCGCCGCGCTCGCTCGCGGGACGCGCCAGCTCGAGCGCAACCCGGATCGCGGCATCCAGGCGCTGCTCGACGCCAACCCCGATCTCGAGCCCAAGCTCCAGCGCGAGGTCGTGCGCGTGACCCTGCCGCTGTTCCTGCCGCCCGAGGGCCGTCCCTTCGGCTACCAGGACCCGGAGAAGTGGCAGGAGTTCACGGCGTGGGCGAACGAGAACGAGCTCCTCACCGAGACTCCGGACGCGCGCGGGGCGTTCACGAACGAGCTGCTTCCCGGCGAGGGACTGTGACGCCGAGCTGGCGAAATCCCTATAACCAGCGCTGATGGGTAGGCGCCACCCCCTCGTCCGCGTGCTCGCGCTGCTCTCCGCGGTGGCGCTGCTCGCGCTCGCCGTCGCCGGCTGCGGCGGCGACGACGGGGACGACGACCCGGGCGCGCTGCTCCGCGAGGCGGCGGAGAAGCGGTTCGAGAGCGCCGACGTCGAGCTGCGCGCCGACGCCGACGTGCCCGGCTTCCCGATCCTCGGCAGCCGGCTGACGCTGACGGGCAGCGGCCCGATCGCCTCCAACGGTCGCGGCTCGCTGCCGACGCTCGACTGGGACGTGTCGCTGCGCGCCGGCGGCCAGAGCTTCCCGGCGAGCCTGATGGTGGTCGACGACCGCGCCTACGTCGAGTTCCAGGGCCTCGCCTACGAGGCCGACCCGAAGCTGATCGGGCGGCTCGGCATCGGCGGCGTGGACGAGGACGGCGACGGCGCGGGGCGCGAGACGATGAGCCTGAAGGCGCTGGGCATCGATCCTGCGCGCTGGCTGACCGACCTCGAGGTCGAGGACGGCGGGGACGTCGGCGGCGACTCGACGCGGCTGATCACCGGCCAGGTCGACAAGCGCGCCGTGCTCGGAGACCTGCTCGCCGCCGCGGAGTCGAAGGACGTGCAGGGACGGATCGAGGACTCCGCCGGCAAGGACGCCGGCATGCTGCCCGACCTCTCGCGCGAGAGCCTCGACCAGGTGGTCGACGCGATCGACGAGGCGCGCGTCGAGGTCAACGTCGACGACGAGGGCTACGCCCGCCGCGTTTACGCAAAGCTGCGCTTCACCGTTCCCGAGAGCGTCAAGGGAACCGCGATCGAGAACGGCACCATCGAGACCGAGCTCGTGCTCGAGGAGCTCGGCGTCGACGTCGACCCCCGCCCCCCGGCCGATCCGCGCCCGCTCTCCGAGCTGCTCGACTTCGTCGGAGTCATCTTCGGCATCGACGAGCCGTCGGACCTCTGGCGCACGCCGCGCTAGGGCCGTCGGCTAGCCCCCGCCGCTCGGTGACGCGTCCGCGTCGAGGTCGAGCGCCAGCGAGTTGATGCAGTAGCGCTGGCCGGTCGGGCCGGGGCCGTCGTCGAAGACGTGGCCCAGGTGGGAGCCGCAGCGGGCGCAGGCGACCTCGGTCCGGCGCATCAGCAGGCTGTTGTCCTCGCGCAGTTCGACCGCCTCGGCGACCGCCGGCTCGGTGAAGCTCGGCCATCCGGTGCCCGAGTCGAACTTGGTGTCGGAGCTGAACAGCTCGGCGCCGCAGGCCCCGCAGCGGTACATGCCGTCCGCCTTCGAGTGCGTGTAGGCGCCGGTGAACGGCGGCTCGGTGCCCGCCTCGCGCAGGACCTCGTAGCGCTCAGGCGGAAGCTCGCGCCTCCACTCCTCGTCCGACTTGCTCACGCGATCCGCCATCTGCCCGCTCCGTGTAGAAGGTACATGCCCGCGAGGGCCTGATATGGAGCGTAGGGGGCGAAGAACTCGCGCACCTCGTCCTCGGTCGCACGCCGCCCGAGGCCGGCCAGCCGGCCGACGAGCTTGACGTAGGCGAGATCGCCCGCCGGAAGCTGGTCGTCCCGCCCCTGGCCCATGAACGCCAGGCACTCGAGCGTCCACGAACCGATCTCCCGGATCGTCCGCAGCCGCGCCCACGCCGGCTCGTGCGTCGCCAGGTCCGCGCGGCCGCTCGCCACCTCCCGCGCCGCGCGAATCAGCGCGACCGACCGCTTCGGCGCCAGCCCGCACGCGTCGAGCTGCGCCGGCGCCAGCCGCGCCATCGCCGCCGCCGAGGGCACGTCGCGCAGCCGCCCGCACGCGCTCCGCGGCCCATGCCGGCGCACCAGCTCGCGCTGGATCCCGAACGCCCGCTCGACATCGATCAACTGCTCGCAGACCGCCCACGCCAGCGCCTCGAACGGCTGCGGCCGCCGCCGCGGCCGCAGCCACGGACACCGCCGCACGATCGGCCCCAGCACCGGATCGCGCCCGAACGCCCGCTGGAACGGCCGCAGGTCGTAATCGACCCCGAGCGCGAACCGCATCCGCTCGATCCCCTCCCCCGCCGCGGCGTCCGTCGCGGCCTCACCGCGAAGCCGCACGCCGCCCCCGGCCACCCAGGCCCGCACCACGACCGGCTCGCCCGCTACGTGCAGCAGCCGCTCCAGCACCCCGGCGCGGTTGCGCAGCACGCCGTCCACCCCGCCGCCCGGCATCCGATACGGCCCGACCGGCACCACGTCGACCTCGACCGTCGCCGGCCGGCCTCCGGCCGCGCGCGCCTCCTCCGCGGTCGGCGCAATCGCGCCGGCGCTGGCAGCAGTCGCCGTCAGCGCTTCAACAGGTGGACGTCGACCAGGAACGACCGCGAGCTCGCAACCTCCACGCCCCGCCGCCGCGCCAGCAGCCGCCCCCTACGCCCCGTCACCCTCCGCGCCGCCGCCGGCCGCCTCAGCACCCGCACGAGCATGAACGCGGCCACGCCAAGCAAGAACCCGCCGCTCGCGGCCGCAACGGTCGCCGGCAGCGAAGCCCGCTCGGCGACCACCGGCAGCGCCCCGTCGTCAACCGGCCGCGCCTCGACCACCTCGTCCCGCGCGACCGGAACCAACTCCCGGCCCACAGGCTCGTCCGCCCGGCTGTCGCCCACATCGGACACGCCCGCCGAGTGTAACCACCCTCCGGACACCACCGCGGCGGGTGGCGCTGGGGGCGGGCGCCGCTGCCTGCGGGCTCTTCCGCCCGGCGGCCCGGCGGGAGCGCGCGGTCGCTCCCGCCGTCCCCTGCAGGCTCGGCGTGGAAGGGGCTGGGTAGGGAGAGGAAGCCACGCCGAGCGCCTACGGCCCCGGTCGTCCGCCAGCGCGGCCATGCATAACGCCACCCACGTCCGCCGCGAGGCCACGTGGGTGTCCTCGCGCGGCCATGACGTGAACAACGCCACCCACGTCGGCGAGGAGGCCACCTGGGCGGTCTTATGCGGGCCTGGCATGCATAAGACCACCCACCTACGCGACGCCGATCGCGAGCTACAGCACCCGCTCGTAGACCCGGTACCTCTTGACGACCGTTCCGCCCATCCCCTCCATCCCGCGGTTCATCGCCTCGTTGGTCTCGAGGATCCAGCCCATCTCGCCCCATTTCTGCGGCGTCGCCTCGGCCATGTCGAAGTGCTCGAGGTAGAAGCCGGCGGCCACGCCGGTGTGCTGGTACTGGGGCTTGACCCCGAGGAAGCCGACCCGGACCCGGTCGACGATCTTGCGACGGCGGAGGAAGTGCCACCAGCCGAGGGGCAGCACGCGGCCCTTCATCCGCTTCAGCACCTGGTTGATGTCGGGGACCGTGATCGCGATGCCGACGGTCTCGCCGCTGTCGACCTTCTCGGCGACCATGAACCAGTTGCGGTCGAAGACGAGCTGGAGGTCGAGCGCGTAGGTGTCGAGGTCCTCCTCGGTGTAGGGGGTGAAGCCCCAGTTGTCCTTCCAGGCCTCGTTGTAGGTCTCGGCGAACAGGTCGAGCTCGCGGCGCAGGTGGCGGCGCGACATCTTGCGGATGCGGATGCCGTGGTCGGGCTCGAGCCGCTCGGCGAGCTGGACGATCGACGGGTGTATCTTCGAGCGGTCCTCGATGTGCAGCTCCCACATCAGCAGGTCGATCGCCTTCTCCAGCCCGGCGCCCTCGCACAGCCGCTGGTAGGACGGCGGGTGCCAGGGCTGCTTGACGAACGGCTCGCGCTCGAAGCCCTCGATCAGCACGCCGGCCTCGTCGTTCATCGTGAAGTCCATCGGGCCGACCATCCGGTCGCGGCCGCGCTCGCGCAACCAGGCGGCGGCCGCGTCGAGCAGCGCCTGCGCGACCTCCGGGTCGTCCTCGAGCTCGAGGAAGCCGAACATCCCCCAGTCGTTGCCCTGGTGGGCGTTGAAGTTGTGGTCGATCTGGGCGCTGACGCGGCCGACGACGCGGCCGCGGCGGCGCGCGAGGAACAGGTCGGCGTCGGCGTGCTTCCACCAGGAGCTCAGGCGCGGGCTGAGGAACATCCGCCGCTCGAGCCGCAGCGGAGGCACCCACTGCTCGGCGTTAGCATGCAGCCGGAACGGCAGCTCGACGAACTCCCGCCGGTCTCGCCGCGAGCGCACGGGGCTGACGTCGAGGGCCACGGCGCGGGACCCTAGTCAATGGCGATCGAAACCGACCTCTTCGCGAAGGCGCGCACGCACGACCGGCTCGAGCAGCTGCAGGCGGCCCGCGAGCACGACCTGCTGCCGTACTTCCGCGTCGTCGAGGCCGAGCCGGGCCCGATCGCGCTGATGGAGGGCCGCGGGCGGATCACGCTCGGCTCGAACAACTACCTCGGTCTGACCGGCGACGAGCGCGTCAAGCAGGCCGCACGCGAGGCGCTGGAGGCGTATGGCACCGGGCTGACCGGGTCGCGCTTCATGAACGGCACGACGCCGCTGCACCTCGAGCTCGAGCGCGAGCTGGCGGACTGGATGGGCACCGAGGACGCGCTGGTGTTCACGGCCGGCTACCTAGCGAACGTCGGCTGCATCGCGACGCTGCTCGGCCCGGCCGACACCGTGATCTGCGACTCGGGCGATCACGCGTCGATCCTCGACGCGGTCTCGATGTCGCGCGCTCGCATCCGCCCCTTCCGTCACAACCGGCTCGACAAGCTCGAGCGGATGCTCGACCGGGCGGCGAACGACGGCGGCGGCGTGCTGGTCGTCGTCGACGGGGTCTTCTCGATGGAGGGCGACCTTCCCCCGCTGCCGGACATCGTCCGCCTCTGCCGCGAGCACGGCGCCCGCCTGATGGTCGACGAGGCGCACGGCGTCGGAGTGCTCGGCGAGCGCGGCACGGGCGCCTGCGAGCTGTACGGGGTCGCCGACGAAGTCGACCTGCGGATGGGCACGTTCTCGAAGTCGCTCGCGTCGTGCGGCGGCTTCGTCGCCGGCCCCGCCGAGGTGATCGACTTCCTGCGCGTCCAGTCGCGCGCGTTCATGTTCACGGCGGCGGCCGTGCCGGCGGCGATCGGCGCGGCGCTGGGGGCGCTGCGGATCATCCGCTCCGACGAGGGGCGCGAGCTGCTGGCCAAGGTGCTCGAGAACGCTCGCTATCTGCATCGCGGGCTGTCCGAGCGCGGCTTCGAGGTCGTCGAGCCGGCGCGGCTGCCGGACGGCTCGGAGGTCGTCACGCCGATCGTCCCGGTCGTCGTCGGCGACGACTGGAAGGCCGTCCTGTTCTGGAAGGCGCTGTACGACGCCGGCGTCTACGCAAACGTCGCGCTCTACCCCGCGGTCCCGCGCGGGGGCGCGCTGCTGCGCACGAGCGTGATGGCCACGCACGAGCGCGAGCACCTCGACCGCGCGCTGGAGATCTTCGAGCGCGCGTGGGCCGATCTCCCCGAGGCCCCGACGGCCGCCGCCTAGCCAGGAGCGCCCTCCCACCGGCCAAGCGCCAGCGGGGGGTACGGGGGGCGCGAGCCCCCCGAGGTTCATCCACGAAAACCCCGCTCTTAGCGCACGGCCTGGACGGATGGCTGTTGACGCCCGGCTGTCGCTCGGCTTTATTTCGTGACGGCCCCATCGTCTCCTGAAGGCCGGCGAGATTCGCCGTCGGCGCGAGAGACGACGGAGCCGCAATAGGGGAACTGCACGCTGTTCAGATACTGCACCGAAGTGCGGGGAGGACGTATGGGCGACATCGCCACGATGGATGCTGGTCAGGCGCAGCACCTACGCGCGCTCGAGCACGCCAACAGGGTGCGGCTCGCGCGGGCGGAGCTCAAGCGCCGGATCGCCTCGGGGAACCTGGCGGCGGCGGAGGTGATCGTCGAGAGTCCGTGGGAGGCGGAGAGCATGTCGATCAGCGACGTGCTGATGAGTCAGCGACGCTGGGGCCGTGCGCGCTGCCGCCGGCTGCTGACGTCGATCGGCATCCTCGAGAACAAGCGCGTCGGGACGCTGACCGACCGTCAGCGCGCGATGGTCGTGGCGATGCTCGAGGGCCAGCCCGCCCCGGACGACGGCCTGCGCCGGCTCGAGCGCAGGCACGGCGACCGATCGGCGCACCGCGAGCGCGCGCTCAGCACTGTCTGACGGGCCGGGGCGGCAGGGGGGGGGGGGGGGGGGGGGGGGGGGGG
>JBBECV010000025.1:146814-156344 GCA_040881635.1 Thermoleophilaceae bacterium | reverse complement strand
GGCGTCGGACGCCGGCCGCGGCGCCTCAGCGGAACGTGGCGCCGCCCGAGCGGCGCTTGAACAGCTGGCGCAGGCCGTAGAAGGAGGCGGCGAAGACGATCGCCGCGGCGAGCAGCAACGGGCCGAGCGTGCCGACCCCGGCGACCAGCCCGAGCACGAGGATCGTCGCGATCGCCAGCGCGCCCGCCAGCAGCGTCGTGTGCGAGCGGAAGCCGGTGAGGTGCTCGCGCACAGCGAGCTCGATGCCGGCGATCGATGCGATCGCGAGGCCCGCGGCGAGCTTGGCGTTCGCCTCCCGTCCGGCGCCGGCGACGAACCCCCAAGCCATCAGCACGATGCCGGCGAGCACGAGCAGCTCGGTGAGCGGGAACGGCGCCCACGGCGGCTTCGGGCGGTCCGACAGCGGCGGGCGCCCGGACCCGCGCCGGCCCGCTCGCGGCGGCGGCTTGCCCGCGCGCGCCCTGGCCGCCCGCGCCCGCCGGGCGGCGTCGCGCTCGGCGCGCGTGCTCCCGTTCTCGGAGCTGGGCGCTCCGGCCTCCCCCGCCCGCTTGCGGCTGCGCCTTCCCATGGCCTGATTATGCGGTCAGGGCCCGCCGGACCCGCGCGCTGCATCGCCGCGGAGCGCGTCGGCGGCGGTGACGAGCGCCTCCTCGAGGGCGAGCGCCGGCACGGTCGGCGCCGCGATCGCGCAGACGAGCATCGCCGTGGTATCTCGGCCGGGCAGGCAGTCGTGCGCCACCTGGCCGGCGATCCGCGCCAGCGGCCGGGTGCTGTCGGCGTAGACGGCCTCGCCGGGCCGCAGCGGCCGCGCGGGCTCGCCGGCGAGCGCCTCGTCGCGTCCCGCCGGCCGCAGGCGCAGCCGTCCGTGAACGGCGGCGGCGTCGAGCACGAGGACGGGCACGCCGGTCTCGAGCGTCGCGAGCGCCGCCGCGTCGGCGGCCACGCCGCGGCTCGAGATGCCGCCGTCGCGCAGCCGGTCGAGCATCAGCGCCTCGACCGGCGTCCGGTCGACGTCCGGGTCGACGCCGAGCCGCCGCCACAGCACGCGGTAGGTCCAGGGAACGCCGGCCCGGCGCGACTCGACGACCTTGGCGGCGGTGATGCGGCTGGCCAGCGCGTGCAGCTGCTCGCGCACCGGCTTCGGCGCCCGGCCGGCACGGCCCTCGACGCGCAGGCTGACGACTGCGAGGCCGGGCAGCTCGGCGGCGAGCTGGGGGTCGACGTCGCCGTGAACGACGCCGGCCGCCGCCATCGCTACGCCTGCGAGCGGCGCACGAGCGCGCGCACGTGCCTGCGCAGCTCGTCCTCGGTCAGGTTGCCGACCTCGACGCGCCGGACGCGCCCGCCGGGCGCCGAGAAGACCGTCGTCGGGCAGACCGCGACCCCGTACATGCCGACGACCGCCCCGTCGCGGTCGACCGCGACGGGCAGCTCCCACCCGCGCCGGCGCACGACCTGCTCGACCGCCTCGCGGTCCTCGCCACTGGCGACGGCGGCGAAGTTGACCTGCGGGAACTCGCCGCGCATTCGCTCGATCCGGTCGATCTGGGGCTCGCAGTCGGCTCCGCGGGTGACGAGGAAGGTCAGGACGAGCGGCCGGCGGCGGAGCTCGCAGACGTTGACGACCTCCTCGCTGACGACCTCGCACGCCGGCACGGGACCGGCCTCGCTGGCGGTGCCGGCGCGCTGGCGGACGTTGGCGTCGGCGTCGTCGGCGTGGCCGGTCGCCACCGGCGCCGCGAAGTCGGGGATCCGCTCGCCGACGGCGGGCCCGCGCAGCCCCGCGCCGTCGTTGGGGACCGACGACGTGACCATCAGGACCGCGACGGCCATGAACAGCACGATGCCGACCCCCCACGCGTAGCGGTTGCCCGGCCGTGGGACGTCGGGCCGCCGCTGCGGCGCGTCGGGCTCGGGGTTGATCCGGTCCTGCTCCTCGAAGCGCTCGGCCGCGCTGCGGCGATCGCCGTTGCCGAGGTCGCCGAAGCGGTCGTCAGGCATCGCGCCTCCCGAAGCGCAGCGTGCGCGCCGACGTGCGCCACGGCAGCGGAGCGCGCAGGGCGCCGGGCCGGCGCGGCGCCCAACGCCGCGGATCGAGGGCGCGGACGCTCAGCCGCTTGCGGCCTTCGGCCCAGACGAGTGCCGCGGGCAGCACGAGCATCACGCCGAGCAGGGAAACCCCAAGATCCACGACCGTCAGGATGCCGAAGTCGCGCAGCATGCGGATGTCGGACGCCGCGAGCGCGGCGAAGCCGGCGATCGCCGTCGCCCCGGAGGCGAGCACCGCCGCGCCGGTCGACGCGTAGGTCGCCTCGATCGCCCGCGCGGGCGGCGCCCCGGCCTCGCGCTCCTGGCGGTAGCGCGCGGACAGCAGCACCGCGAACTCGGTCGAGATCGCGATCACGAGCGCCCCGAGCGTGACCGACATCGGGTTGAGCTCGACCTCGAACGGCCCCGGCAGCAGGCCGAGCGCGAACATGATCCCCGCCGACCAGCCGGCGGCGAACGCGATCGGTATCAGCGGGACCGCCGCGTCGCGCGTGCTGCGGCGGACGACCAGCAGGACCAGGAAGACCGCCACCAGCGCGGCGATCAGCATCGCCGCACGCCGCAGCGGCGACGACAGCTGGGCGTTGGCGTCGGCGGCGAGCACCGGCAGGCCGACGACGGCCGCCTCGACGCCGGGCGGCGGGTCGAGCCGCTCCTCGATCCGCTCGATCACCTCCTGCTGGAGCTCGAGCGGCTGCAGGCGGATGCCGAAGGCGAGGTTCGCCGTCTTGCGATCGGGCGCGACGACGCCCTGGGAGAGGTACTCGGGGATCGCGTCCAGCAACGCGCGCGCGTCGGCGGGGTCGCCGCCGGGAGCGCCGCCGAGGAGGTCGGTCAACGACAGCGCCGGGCACAGGTCGGGAGGCCGCTTCGCCTGGCTGCAGCGCGCCCCCTCACGGTAGCCGGCGTCGCGCAGGACGGCGTCCTGGAAGCTCGCCATCCAGGCGATCACCTTCGGATCGGTGACGTCGTCGGCGCGGACGGTGACGTCGATCTCGCCCGAGACGCCGGTCTCGTCCTGCAGGCGCTCGATGTCGCGCAGCGCCTGCAGGTCGGCCGGCACGAGCTCGCGGACGTCGGAGACCACGGTCGACTGCGTGTCGGCCGCCCAGCCGACGACCGCGATCGCGAGCGCGACGCCGAGCACGCGCCGCGGCCGTGAGATCGACAGCGCGAGCGCGCGCTCGCCCGTCTCGATCGCGCGCAGCCGCAGCTCGCGCGCGACACGTGCGGTCGCCGCCCCGGCGTGCGAGCCGGACGCCCTGGCCGCCAGCGAGCGCGCCGCCGCCCACGTCCGCGGCAGTGCCGGCGGCACGTCGGCGCGCGGCCGGCGCTCGCCACCGAAGCGCGTCAGCGCGGCGAAGCCGGCGACGACGGCGCAGGCGAGCGCGACGACGACGCCGAGCACGAGCAGCGCGCCGAAGCCACGCACCATCGGGATCGGCGACGTCAGCAGCACGAGGAAGCCGATCGCGGTCGCCAGCCCGGCGGTGGCGATCGTCGGCCCGCCGGCGCGCGCCGCGGCGGCCGCCGCACGGCCGGGCGGAGCGCCGCTGCGCGCCCGAACCTCGTCGTAACGGGCCTGGAACTGGATCGCATAGTCGACGGCGAGCCCGATCAGGACCGGCAGGACGGCGATCGATGCCATCGTCAGCCGGCCGCCGACGAGCGACAGGACGCCGAAGGTGATCGCGGCGGCCGCCAGCGCGAGCGCGAGCGGCAGCAGCCGCAGGCGCGTGCGGAAGACCAGGCCGAGGGTGGCGGCCATGATCAGGATCGCGGCGCCGAGCAGCCATGGGATCGCGCCGCGGACGGCATCGCCGAGGCCGTCGACCACGACCGGCACGCCGGTGACGACGTAGCGCGCTCCGTGCTCGGGCCGCATCCTCCCGTCCGCGACGGCGGCGCGGACGAGATCGATCGTGCGGCTGCGCTCGGAGTCGCTCAGGTCGGCCCGCAGCCGCATCTGGATCAGCGCCGCGTCGGCGCTCGGGAACAGGTAGGAGAAGCGCGCCTTGGGAGTACGCCCGTCGTCCTCGAACGCGAGCGCCGCGACGAACGCCGGGTTGTCGACGCTCGGAATGTCCGTGATCCCGTAGCGCAGCGCGATCGTCGCGAGCTCGCGCTGGACCTCCGCGGTCACGCGGTCATGCGCCTGTTGACCGAGCCGCTCCTGCTCGTCGGCGGGCAGCCCCCGCTCGGCCGCGCCCGCGCGCGCCCTCCGCCGGGCACGAGCGGCCCTGCGCTGCGCCGCGCCGAGGCGGCGCTGGAGCTCCTCGCCGATCCGCTCGACCGACGTGTTGACGAACGTGCCCGGGCCGAGCACGACCTGCGCCGGCTTCAGCTCGGCGAGCTCGCGGCAGGCGCCCGGAAGCCCGCGCAGGCCCTGCTCGGGGACGTTGCCCGACAGGCATCCCTCGAGCCGGATCAGCCGGCCGATGTCGGTCGTCAGCAGCGTCTGCTGGAGGTCGCCCTCGACGAGCACGACGATCGCGTCGTCGCCGAAGTCGCGCTTGAACCGCTCGGTCTCCTCGTACGTGTCGCTGCCGTGCGAGACGAGCGTGTCCGTGCCGGTGCTCGGCTCCAGGCGCAGCGCCAGCAGCGCCCCGGCGATCGCCAGCACGGCGACGGCGACGAGCGGGACCGCCGGCCGGCGCGCGATCGCGCGCACGAGGCGCTCGAATGCTTCACCCGCCGGCACGGAGCCCAGCTTAGGCTAGGGGGCTGGGATCGGCCGCAGGTTCGGGAACCTGCCGGTCTGCCCGACGAGGCGGCCGAGCGGGGCCTGCTCGCGACACGGCGGCGACGGGTAGCCGCCGGCGTCGCTGCCGGCGAAGACGAACTGCTCGATCAGCCCGCGCAGCTCCGGGGAGAGCAGCGGGCCGACGGGGGCCAGCAGCGGCGACGGGGCGCTCGTCTCGCACAGGTAGCGGCCGAAGACCGGCAGCCCGCGCGGGAGCTGCGAGTAGGCGCCCGGCTCGGTGTAGGGGTTCGAGCGGTTGGAGGGCAGCCGGCGCGGATACGCCGCCAGCACCTCCGGGTTCACCGGGTTCGTCGTGCGCAGGTAGTGGATCGGCTGCGACGCGCCCGGCGGCAGGTCGGTCGCCTGCGTGGCGGCCGCGTCGAGCGCGAAGAAGGCGGCGATCTCGCGGCGGTAGAGGCCGAGGTAGCGGAGCACCGGCTGGACGTTGCGCAGGAACGGCTCCAGCCGGGCGAGCAGCGGGCGGGTGTCGTCGAGCGTGCGCTCGAGCGCCGGCAGGCCGCGCCGCGACACGCGGATCAGCGGGTCGAGGTCGCGGAACAGCCCGCGCAGGTCGGGCGCGATCTCGCGCAGGTCGACGAGCGTCGGCGACAGCTCGCGGGCGGCCGGGCGCAGCTGGGTGACGAGCGGGTTCGTGCGGCGCGCGAAGTCCGTCACCCGCCGGGTCGTCGTCCGCGTCTCGCGCAGGAACGTCGGCAGGGCGCGGAACGTCTCGGCGAGGCGGTCGTCGCGCGCGGCGGTCGTCGCGAAGACGCGGTTGGAGTTGGCGATCAGCCCGCGCAGCTGCCCCCGCCGCTCGCTGAGCGCCTCGAAGACGGTGCCGGTGTCGCGCACCAGGCCGCGCGTCGCGGCGCTCTGGCGCCGGAGGATGCGGATCACGTCCTCCGCGTCCTGCGCGAACGGCGTCAGGTTGCCGAGCGCCGCGTTGAGCTCCTCGCCGCGGTCGCCGACCGCGCGGCCCTGGGCATCGAGCCAGTTTCCGAGCGCGGCCCGAGTGCGCGGGTCGAGCGTGCGGAAGATCTCGTCGAGCTCGACGGTCGGCGAGACGTTGCCCGGTCGCAGCTCGCCGCCGTCCGCCAGCTTCGGGGCGTCGCGGTCGCCGGGGGACAGCTCGACGTAGGTCTCGCCTAGCAGCGTCTTCTGGCGCAGGATCGCCCTCGTGTCGACCGGGATCGGCGCGTACTCCTCGTCGAGCTCGATCGTCGCGTTCGTGAAGCCGTTGCGCCGATCCGGCACCTTCCTCTTGACCCTGCCGACGTCGACTCCGGAGATCCGCACGTCGGCCTCCTGGGCTAATTGGCCTGCCTCCGCGAAGCGGACGTCGAAGCGGTAGCCCTCGGCGCGCAGCGGCACCGAGCCGCCGAAGGTGACCCAGAGGTAGAGCACGAGCCCGACGCACGCCATCGTGAAGGCGACCATCGCCGCGATCCGCGCGAGGCTGGGCGACTGCTTGATCATCAGTCCCCGCCTCCGTCCTGGCACACGACGCCGGTCGCCGGCGGGTTGAGCAGCCGCACGAGCACGTCGACGGACGGCGTCGTCTGGCGGATCGCCTCGAGCACGCTCAGTCCCGGGCACGAGACCAGCACGAGCCCGCGGCGGATCGGGCCGTGGGCGTCCTGCGTCCCGAACAGCGTCGCGCCGATGTGGTTCGCCCACGACGCCCAGAAGAGGAAGCCCTCCTCCGACCCCGACGGGTTGAAGGCGACCGTGTTCAGCAGCGCGTTGACCACCCGCACCGAGCGCGTCAGGCGCGGGGTCACCACGGACAGGTCGGCGGCGGCGCGCCGCAGGTCGCGCACCGTCGGGCGGACGTCGCGCGCGAACGGCCGCAGGCTCTCTCGCACCACCGGCGTCGTCGCGCGCAGGAACGGGCGCGTGCGGCGCAGCGACGGCCCCAGCGCGCGCGCTCCCGGGCGCAGGTCCTCGAGCGCCGGCCCGAGGTTGGCGGCGAGCGCGTCGACGCCGCGCAGGGTCGACGCCGTCTGGTCGAGCGTCCCCGGGAGCAGCCGCACGGCCTCGCGCAGGCTCTGGTCCTGGCGCGCGATCGCCGCGAAGTTGGCGTTCGCCGAGTCGACGAACGCGGCCAGCTCGGTGTCGCTCGCGCCCAGCTCGGTGGCGAGCTCCTGGAAGTTGTGGATCACGCGCTGGATGTTGCGCCGGCGCTCAGCCAGGAGCTCGGTGATCCGCTCGGTGTCGCGCGCCGTCGGCTCGAAGCGCTTGAGCGTCTCGCGCAGGTCGCGCGGGGCGTCGCCGGCGAGCGCCTGCCCGCCGGCGTTGAGCAGGATCCGCAGGTAGGCGCGCACGTCCGTGTCGAGCTGCGCCAGGATCTCCTCGAAGTTGACGTCGGCGAGCGCGCTCGAGGCCGGGAGCCGCCCGTCCTCCGAAACCTCCCCGGCGGCCTCGGTGCCGGGGTCGAGGCTGAGGTACATGTCCTTGAGGCCGGTCTTCGGCCGCAGCAGGACCGTCGCGTCGCGGTAGATCGGCGCGTGCTCGCGCCGGATGTCCATCTCGACGATCGCGCGCCCGTCCTCGAGCCGCACGCTGGCGATGTCGCCGACCGCGACGCCGGCGACGTTCACCGTCTGCCCCTGGCCCGGAGAGACCGCCTGGGCGGTCGTCAGCTCGGCCTCGACGGTGTAGAAGTCGGTCCCGACGATCGGCACCCACCCGGGCAGGTAGAAGCGCTGGTTGGAGAGGATGTAACCGGTCACGGCGACGGCCGCGATCACCAGCAGGACGATCGCCGCCGCCGGGCCGGCGTGCTTGCGGATCGCGGTGCTCACGGGCCCGCCCCCGTCCGTGCGGAGTTGAGGTCCGGCGGCGTCTGGCGGTAACACGGCGCCTCGCGGTTGTACGGCGGGCGCCGCGGCGGGCGCGCCGGGCGGGTCCCCAGCGGCGGCGCGACGGCGTTGCCGAACAGCGGGCCCTGCCCGGGCAGCGGGCCGGTCGACACGGTGTGAGCGCCGCCGCCCGGCTGGAAGCGCGTGTACGACCCGTTGCCGTCGAAGTTCTGGGACTCGCCGGACAGCCCGACCATCGCCTGGAAGAGCTCCCTGTAGTTCGGCACGCCGGTCGTCAGCGGCGGGTCCTCGATCACGACGTCGCCGGTCGGGAGCACGACGTCGAGCAGGCAGCGGCTCACGAGATCGATCTGCGGCAGCAGCGCGACCATCCCGTCGGTGGCGCGCGCGAGGTCGCTGACGCCGGGCTGGAGGTCGCCGACGAGGCCCTGCAGCTCGGCCGGCGAGACGAGCCGGCGCGTCTGTCGGATCCACGGGAAGGCGGCGTCGATCGTGCTCGCCGTCTCGCGGACGCCCGGCAAGATCTCGCGCGCGAAGGCGCGCGTCGGCGGGAACGCCCGGTTGAGGCTGTCGAGCGCCGGGTTGGCGGCGTCGAGCAGCGGCGGCAGGCTCGCGATCGTCGCCCGCAGGCTCCCCTGCTCGGCCGCCAGCGCGCCGGTGACGACGTCGAGGTTGACGATCAGGTCCTGCAGCTGGCGCTCGCGGCTCTCGAGCGCCGCGGCGACCTTCTGGCCGCCGGCGATCAGCTTCGACAGGTCATGCGGCTCGGTGCCGAGCAGCGCCTGGTTGACGACCGAGATGCCGCGTAGCGCGCCCGGCGCGTACTCGAGCGAGTCGTTGCCGGACTGGGCCGCCGTCTCGCCGCGCACCGCCGGATCCTGGTCGGCGTCCTCGCCGGGCTCGGGAGCCCCGGAGAGCGCCTCGCCCCAGCCGCGGACGAGCGTCTGCAGGTCCCTGCGCGCATCGCTCCTGATCGCACCGAGCACCTCGTCGAGCTGCACCGTCCCGGCGGTCTGGGCCGGCGGGATGACCTCGCCCGAGTCGAGCTCGTCGGCCCCCGGCGACCCGGGCTGCAGGTCGAGGAAGAAGTTGCCCTCGAGGAAGATGCGCGACCGGACCTTGATCCTGGCGTCCGCGTGGATCGGCAGCCCCTCGTCGTCGATCTCCATCGTCACGACCGAGGCGGTCGAGCCCTCCTCGGCGGCCTCGACGCCGGTGACGCGACCGACGTCGACGCCGGCGATCCGCACGGGCGTCCGCGAGCCGACGTTGCTGGCGTCGTCGAACACCGCCTGGAGCTCGTACCCCCCGCGGAACGGGACGCCGAAGAAGGCCAGGTAGGCGCCGATCGCGATCACGGCGACCGCAACGAGCCCGGCCGCCACCGGCGTGAGGCCTGCGCGCCAGGATCTCATCGGCGCTCGCCTCCCGCGGTCGACGACTCGGCCTGACCGGCCGTCTCGGTGCCCTGGTTGCCGGGAACGTTGCCGATCGTCGTGTCGCCGACGGCGTAGTCCTCGTTCCCGGCCTCGCACTCGCGCACCTGGCCGGGCGCGGCCGTGCTCGGATACGGGTTCGAGTGCAGGTGGTTGTCGACGCCCGGCCCGTTCGCCGGCGCGCTCGACGGCCCGCCCTCGGAGTTCGGTCCCGTCGGCGTGGCGATGATGATGAACCGCTGCCAGGTGCCGTTCGCATCGCCCTCGGACAGCAGGCTCGAGATGTTGCGGAACCAGAGCGTCACGTAGTTGCAGACGGTCTGCGCGGGCGTGAGGAAGGAGAGGGTCGGGCGCAGCACGCGCGTCGTGTCGCGCAGGCGTCGAACCCCGAGCGGCACGAGCGGATCGTCGGCGAAGTCGGCCAGCGCGTCGAAGACGCGCGCCAGGCGGCGGTTGAGCGGCGGGGTGCGCGGCAGCGTG
>JBBECV010000025.1:137307-146714 GCA_040881635.1 Thermoleophilaceae bacterium | reverse complement strand
CGGCAGCGTGCGGATCCCCGGCCGCAGCTCGCGGAAGAGGGCGGTCGAGTTGCGCACGAAGGCCCGCTGGCGCGGGAGCTCCTCCGCGCCGACGGCGAAGGTGGCCGGAGACTCGGAGATCGTCTCCTGGACGAACGGCCGCGCGACGCTCGCGAGCGCCGTGAACGTCACGTCGAGGTTGGCGAGCAGCTCGGCCTGGGTCTCCGCCACGGGAGCGACCTCGGCCGCGGTGGCTGCGAGCGCCCGGAAGAGGCGGTCGAGCCGCGTCTCGGGCGCCGCCAGGTTGGCCATCACCGGCTGGAGATCGGTGAGCAGCGGTCGCAGGCTGACGATCGCGTCGTTGATCGCCGGGCCGCGCCCGGCGAGCCCGCTGCCGAGCCCCTGCAGCGACTGCTGGGCCCCGCGCCGCGTGCGCGCGTCGAAGGCGTTGAGGACCTCGTCGATCTCGACCGGCTCCGGCGTCGCCTGCTCGATCGGCACGACGGCGCCCTCGTCGAAGCCAGCGTCCGAGCTCCCCGGCGTCAGCTCGACGTACTTGAGCCCGAGCGCCGACGTCGGCCGGACGACGAAGGTCGAGTCGATCGGCAGCGGCTCGACCTGCTGATCGAGTTGCATCGCGATCTCGGCGACGGGCCTGCCGTCGGGCCCGCGGACGGCCGTGACGTCGGACACCGTGCCGACGCGAGTCCCGCCGATCCGGACCTCGTTGCCCTCGACCAGGCTCGCGGCGTTCGGCAGGCGCGCCTCGAGCTCGTAGGTCGGCACGAACGGCAGCCCCGAGTTCGCGTTGTAGGACAGGAAGACGGCGACCAGGACGACGAGCACCGTCACGGCGCCGACCAGCACCGGGCTGGCGGCGATCCCGTGACCGCGGCGCGGGCTCATGGCCCGCCCTCCCCGAGCAGGTAGTCGAGCAGCGGATCCCCCGCCCCCTCGAGCGCCGGCGACGGGCGCTGCGCCCCCTCGCGGATGCGCCGCAGGTTGCGCCTGCCGGCGACCGTGAGCTCGTCCTCGAGCTCGGCGTCCGAGGCAGCGCGGTCGCCCGCCGGCGCGCCGCCGCCCCGCGCGCGCCGCGGCGAGGCGGCCAGCGCCGGCGCCGAGCCGCCGCCGTCGCTCGCGCCGATCGCGCGCGTCGAGGTGAAGTTGGCGTTGCAGCCGGTCGCCGGCTGAATCGCGTAGAGCGAGCAGAGGTTGACGATCAAGCCGGCGCGCAGGTAGTGACCGATGCCGTCGAAGCCATTGACCGCCAGCGTCTGGAAGAAGAGGTAGTCGGCGATGCGCTCGATCCCGCCCGTGCGGTCGATCGAGGCCGTCAGCCGGTCGAGGTTCGTGGACACCGGCCGCGCCTCGCGGGCGAAGCTGCCGAGGTCGCGGATCAGCGGCCGGGTGCGCAGCAGCGCCGGCCGGCCGCTGTCGGTCGCCTCGCCGAGGCTGCGGATCGACGTCGTCGCCGCCGTCGCGAACGGCCCCATCTGCCGGATCAGCCGGGAGACGTCGGGGGCCGCGGTGCGCAGGTCGCGCGCGACCGGCGTCGCCTGCCCGGCGAAGGCGTCGAGGTCGGCCATCAACGGCCGCAGCTCGCGCAGGAAGGCGGGCAGCCGCGCGATCCCGGCCTCGATGTCGTCGCGCCGCTCCGCCGTCGCCTGACCGGTCGCGTTGGCCTGCTCGATGAAGCCGGTGACGCGCTCCTTGTCGCGTGCGATCGGGGCGAGCGACGCGTCGGAGTCGCGTGCGAGGTCGGCCAGGACGCGGTTCTGGCGCGCCAGGATCGCGAGCACGCGGTCGGTCTCGCGCAGCGCCGGGTTGGCGCGCCGGATCAGCTCGTTCAGGTCCTCGCCGCGGCCGGCGACGCCGGCGCCCAGCTCGCTGAGCAGGATCGCCAGCCGCTCGCGGTAGGGCAGTCGCATCATGTTGTTGACGAGGTCGAGGTCGACGGGCGAGCTCGTGCGCGCGAGTGGCAGCAGGTGCTGGCCCTCGCCGTCGCCCTCCTCGATCTCCTCGAGCGGTGGCGCCGGCGCCCGGCCGGGGTCGCACTCGACGAACTTCTCGCCGATCAGCGACTGCGGCCGGACGGTGCAGGTCGCGTTGGCGCGGAACGGGGCGAAGCGGTCGTCGTCGATCGCCAGGACGACGGCGGCCTTGCTCTCGGGCGTGACGTCGAGCGACTCGATCGTGCCGACGGTCGCCCCCGCGACCTTCACGTCCTCCCCGCCGACGGCGGCGGCGACGTTGTCGAAGATCGCCCGCACGCGATATCCGTCGCCGGATCCGTCGGCGCCGACGAGCACGACGACGAGCGCGAGGACGACGGCGACCAGCGCGACGGCTGTGACGATCCGCGCCATCAGCCTCCGGGCGGGACGGTCGCGGGGTCGCAGTCGGGCACGGGGATCGGCGCCGACCCGTCGGGCGGCGGCTGCACCGAGCCGCCCGGGCAGCGCCTGAACTGGCGCGTCTCGAACTCGTCGAGCCGGTCCTCGGGCAGGACCGGCGTCAGCAGGCCCGTGTCGTCGTTGTACGAGAACGGGCTGAACATCGGCTGGATGCGCGCGTAGTGGCCGTTGGCGTCGTACGCGGCCGCACCCTGGCCGAACTTCGTGAACCAGCCCACGAGGTCGGGCGTGTAGACGCGCAGGGTGTCGACGACGTCGGAGGAGCGGTTCATCGTGCGGATCGCGCGCGGGAACGTCCTGCCGGTCAGCCGCGCGAGTCGCGGCAGGCGCCGGGTCAGATCGATCAGGTCGTTGGCGGAGCCCGGCGCCGAGATCAGGACGCGCAGATCGCGGACCGTCGGGCGGGCGTCGGCGACCAGCGGGCGCAGCCGGCGCAGCAGCGGGGCGAGCTCGCGCGTCGCCGGCTTGCTCTCGGCGACCAGCGGGTCGAGGTCGTCGAGCGTCGCGCGCAGGTTGACGAACGTGGTGTTGGCCTTGCGCAGCGAGCCGGGCAGCAGCTCGAGCGTCCGCCCGAGCGCCTCGCTCTCGTCGCCGATCGCGGCCGTGGTCGCGTTCGCGTTGGCGACCAGGCGCGACAGCGCGTCGCGGCGCTCGGCGATCGTCTCCATCACGCGCGAGGTGTCGACCACGAAGCGCTCGAACAGCGCGTCGTCGCGCACCAGCTCGCTCGTGAGGCGCGAGGTGGTCGAGAGCGCCGGGCTGAGGTAGCGCAGCGCCGCGCTCGCCTCGTCGGCGCGTCCGCCGTAGTAGGTCGCCTGCCCCCGGATGATCTGCCGCAGGCCGCGGCGGGTCCGCGGGTCGAGCGCGTTGAAGAGCTGGTCGAGGTCGACCGGCGCGCTGGTGCGGTCGGCTCCGATGCGGCCCCCGTCCGGGATCTCCTCGGCGTCGTTGGGGCCGGGATGGAGCGTGACGTAGCGGTTGGCGATCCCCGACAGCGACGTCGAGCGGATCGTCGCGGTCGTGCCCTCGTGCAGCGGCGCGAGATCGCCCTCCACCTCCATCTCGATCACCGCCTCCGCGCTGTCGCCGAGGCGGATGTCCGCGACCGTGCCGACCGAGCGCCCGCCGACGCGCACGTCGTTGCCCTCGACCAGCTGCCCAGCGTTCTCGAAGACGGCGTTGACGCGGTAACTGTCACCGGTCAGCAGGAGCACCGCAGCCACCACGGCCACAGCCACGACGCCGGCGAGCGCCAGCACGCGCACCGTCAGCGACCCCCGGTCAGGGCCGGGCGCAGCGCGGCTCTTGCTCCCTCGAACTCTCAAAAACGGTCCCGACTGCTCGGCACCGCCCGCATGGGCAGTATGACCGCCTAGTTCCCTCCGCGCGCCGGTTCCAAGCAGGCAACCAGCGGCTTGGAACTACTCCATGCCCAAAGGTCCGCGAGCCTCACCTGAGAGGAACTGGCGGACGAACTGGTTCGGCGAGTCGAAGAGCTCGCTTGCCGGTCCCGACTCGACGATGCGGCCCTTCCAGAGGACGGCGAGGTAGTCGGCGACGCGGCGGGCGCTCATGATGTCGTGGGTGATGACGACGTAGGCGCCGCCGTTCTCGGCGTGCACCTCCTGGATCAGCTCGCAGAGCAGCGCCGTGCGGACGGGGTCGAGGCCGGAGTCGGGCTCGTCGAAGAGCACGATCTGCGGGTCGAGCACGAGCGCGCGGGCGAAGCCGGCGCGCTTGCGCATCCCGCCGGACAGCTCGTTGGGCATCTTGTCCAGCGCGTCGGAGAGTCCGACCTCGCGCAGCCGCCGGACGACGATCTCCTCGATCTCGTCCTCACCCTTGTCGGTGTGCTGGCGCAGCGGGAAGGCGGTGTTGTCGTAGACGTTCATCGAGCCGAAGAGCGCGCCGTCCTGGAACAGGACGCCGAACTTCTTGCGCATCTCGAAGAGCTGGTCGTCGGGCATGTTCGGCACCGACTCGCCGTGGACGAGGACGTCGCCCTCGTCGGGGTAGAGCAGGCCGACCATGTGCTTGATGCAGACGGACTTGCCGGTCCCGGACGGGCCAATGATCATCGAGATCTGACCCTCGGGGATGCCGAGGTTGAGGCCGTTCAGCACGGTGTTGCGCCCGAAGGACTTCTTGACGTCGATGAACTCGACGGCGTCGGTGGAGCCGTGCTCGCGGTTGACGCCCTCGTGCCACTGGTAGGGGTGCTCGCCGTCGCGCGTCTGCGCGTGGATGCTGTCCGGGACGTCCTCGCGCGGCTCCGGGGACGTCGGGTTGCTCTGCTCGTCGGCCATCTCTCTCCTCCTCAGCCCGTCATCCGCCGATTGGGGCGCGCGGGTTCGTTCCCCAGAATATCTGGGTGCCCACCATGCCGATCAGGTGCACCATCACGGTGTTGAGCACCATCGACTTGGCTGTCGCCGTGCCGACGCCGACCGGCCCGCCGGATGCCGTGTAGCCGTAGTAGCAGCCGACGAGCACGATCACGGTCGCCATCGCCATGCCCTTGATCGTGCTGTACAGCAGGTCGGGCGGATTCTGGAACATCCAGAAGATCAGGAAGTACCCGCCCGACGACACCTCGCCGATCTGCTGCACCACCGCCAGGTAGCTGGCGAAGAAGCCGACTCCGACGGCTCCGATGTACATGAACGGCAGTACCATCCACGCGGCCAGCAGGCGCGTCGCACAGAGGAAGGTCAGCGAGCTGATGCCCATCACCTCGAGCGCGTCGATCTCGTCGGAGATCCGCATCGCGCCGATCTCGGCGACGAGGCCGGTGCCCACCTTCGCCGACATCATGTACCCGAACGCGTACGGGATCGCCTCGCGCAGGTCGCACCAGGCGGAGAACCAGCCCGCGTAGGCCGGAGCCCCGATCGAGCGGTTGAAGTAGGCCGACTCGACGCCGCAGATCGAGACGCCGAGGATGAACGCGAGCGCCCAGATGACGATCGCCGACCCGACGATCAAAATCCCGGCCTGACGCAGCGTCTCCCCGAAGAAGCGCAGCGCGCGGCCCTCGAAGACCTCGACCATCACGCGCCAGGAGAACTTCGCGATGTCGCCGAGCGACGCGAGCCAGTCGCGCGGCACGTCGAGCCACGACTGATTGCCCATCACTTGATCACCGAGATCTCGGGATGGGTGGCGAGCAGCATCTGCGTGAAGACGTAGTTGAAGGCGAAGATGCCGAGGAACTCGATCACCACGCCCTGGTTGACCGCCCTGCCGACCCCCTCGGCGCCGCCGGACGCGGTCATGCCCTTGTAACAGGAGACGATCGCGATGATCGCCCCGAAGAGGGTCGTCTTGAGGACGGATCCCCAGAGGTCGGTCGTCGACGCGTTGCTGAGCAGCGTTGCGAAGAACGGGCCGAGCGGCGCGTCGAATGTGAGCGTCGCGAGCACGCCGCCGAAGAGCCCGAACATGATCGCGAAGATGTTGAAGAGGCCCGTGATGACCATCAGCGCGAGGAAGCGCGGGACGACGAGGTTCTTGACCGGGTCGACGCCGAGCACCTGGAGCGCGTCGAGCTCCTCACGGATCTTGCGCGCACCGAGGTCGGCGGTGATCGCCGTGCCGCCGACGCCGGCGACGATGATCGCCGTCACGTTCGGGCCGATCTCACGGATCGCCGACAGCACGAAGAACCCGCCGAGGCGGTCGAGCGCGCCGAAGATGACGAGCGCGTTGCCGGCCTGCAGCCCCGGCGCGCCGTAGCAGATGGCGACTGTCGAGATCAGCAGTGGCAGCCAGCAGAGCCGCAACATGAACAGGAACTGCTGGACGAACTCGGTGCCGTACGGATACGGCGGACGCAGCGCGGACAGCAGCGTCTTGCCGGTCAGGATCATCATGTCCCCGACCTGCTCGAGCAGGTTCTTGGTGGGCAGGAAGGCCCGATCGGCTGCAGCTCTGACCACTGATGCTCCTCCGTGTCGAGGCTCCCCCGACCATGGCGCGGGAGAACCTCCGTCGAGGCGAAACACTACGGCATGCAATACCGCACTGCCAAGCGGGAACCGTGCGCCCCGCGAGGCGGATCGAACTGCGTCTCGGTCACCGAAGCGCGTGCTATGTTGCGAACGCTTTGACGGTGAGGAGAGGGCATGCGCTGCTGGGCGGACTGTGCGGACTGGCGGCCGCGGTCGCCGTCGGATGCGGAAGCGGCGAGCGCCAGGACGCGAACGAGGCGGAGGCGTCCTACGACGTAGAGGTCGTCGACGCGAGCTTCCCCGAGCGCCATCGCCTCGCGCAGAAGTCGCAGCTCGAGATCACCGTTCGCAACGAGGGCACGGAGGCGATCCCCGACATCGCCGTCACGCTCGACGGCCTCGACCGCCGCCTCGATCGCGACGACGTGGCCGACGCCGACCGCCCGGTGTTCGTCGTCGACGGACGGCGCAAGCAGATCGGCGGCTATCCCGAGGTCAAGCTGGCAGGGCCCGGCGGCGGGCCGACCGCACTCGTCAACACCTGGACGCTCGGCAGGCTCGAGCCGGGCGCCGAGAAGACCTTCCGCTGGCACGTGACCGCCGTCGAGGCCGGCCCGTTCGAGTTGACCTGGGCCGTCTCCGCCGGCCTCCACGGCAACGCCGAGGCCGTCAGCGTGGGCGGCGCCCAGCCGCGCGGCAAGCTCCAGGGCACGATCACCTCAAAGCCGCCGAGCAGCCGCATCGCCGCCGACGGCGTCACCGTCGTGAATCCGGCTCCCTAGCGGGAGGACCACTCTCGAAGCCGGGGCACTCCAGCACCGGCGTCCGCGGGTACCTCGGGTAGCTCGGGTCGGCCTTCGAGCGCTCGCACAGGCTGAACGCGCTTCCGCGCGTGTTCCTCACCACGCGCTGGTGGACGCATGAATCGCACAGGCCGCTTCGCATGAGCCGCAGTATGCGGACCGGCGTGAGAACCGCGTCGCCGAAATCTCCTCCAAATGGACAAAGACCGGCGGCCCGAGCGCTCGTACGTTCTTGGGGTTCAGTCACACCCCCCGATCCGGCGGCATAGGCGCTGCCGGCCCGAAGGAGAGCCCCACACGATGAGATCAAGGTTCCTGAGGCCCACGGCGCTGGCGCTGCTCGTGGCCGCGCTCGCCTCCCTCGCGCTGCCGGGAATGGCGCTCGCCCAGGCCGACGTGCTCGAGACGGTCGAGGCGAAGGCCGCCGAGCTCGACATGGTCTGGGTCGCGATCGCGACGGTGCTGGTCTTCCTGATGCAGGCCGGGTTCATGTTCCTCGAGATCGGCTTCTCGAGGCAGAAGAACGCGGGAACCGGAGTCGCGAAGGTCTTCGTCAACCTCGCGATGATCACGATCGCCTGGTGGGCGATCGGGTACGGGATCAACGGGCCCGGCAACGACATCCTCGGCACCGACGGCTTCTTCTTCCACTTCGGGCAGGCGATCGGCAGCGGGGCCGACGCGTTCACCGTCGGATCGCCGGACGCGATGATGATGCTCTTCGGGCTCGCGTTCGCCGCCGTGTCGCTCGCGATCGTCTGGGGGACCACGCTCGAGCGGATCAAGTTCGGCGCCTACGTCGTCTACGCGTTCGTCTTCGGCGCGCTGATCTACCCGCTGATCGCGCACGCGGTCTGGGGCGGCGGCCTGCTCGCGGACGTCGGCGGCAAGCCGGTGATGGACTTCGCGGGCTCCTCGGTCGTCCACCTCACCGGCGCGGTCGGCGGCCTCGCCGCCCTGCTGCTGCTCGGCGCCCGCAAGGGCAAGTACGGCCCCGACGGCAAGCCGCGCGTGATCCCCGGCCACTCGATGCCGCTCGTCGGCCTCGGCGTGATCGTCCTCTGGATCGGCTGGTTCGGCTTCAACGGCGGCTCGACCTTCGAGAGCTCGGGCGCCTTCTTCGGCGAGGTCATGCTCAACACGCAGCTCGCGGCCGCCGCCGGTGTCCTCGGCGCGAGCCTGATCGTCTACATGAAGACCAGGTCGCTCGACGTCGGCATGGCCGGCAACGGCGCGATCGCCGGCCTCGTCGGCATCACCGCCCCGGCCGGCTTCGTCGAGTTCTGGGCAGCGCCGGTGATCGGGTTCCTCGCCGGAGTGCTCGTCGTCTACGGCGTGCTGATCATCGAGCGCTACCTCGACGACCCGGTCGGCGCGCTGTCGGCGCACGGCCTGGCCGGCATCTGGGGCACGCTCGCGGTCGGCATCTTCGGCTCCGAGCGACTGATCCTGTCGGGCGACGGGGCTGCTCCGGGGGTCTGGTACGCCGTCTTCGGCGACGCGACCTTCAGCGCATCGCTCGGCCAGCTGGCGGTCCAGGGGGCGGCGGTCGCACTGACCTTCGTCGTCGTGTTCGTCCTCTCGTACGTCACGTTCGCGCTGATCAAGGCGACGATCGGCCTGCGCGTGACCGACGACGAGGAGGAGGCCGGGCTGGACATCTCCTCGCACGGGATGTACGGATACCCCGAGCAATTCATCCCGCAGCCGGAGTACTCGACCGGCATGCCGGGCGCCGGCGGAATCCCGGCCCCGGCGGCGGCCGTCAAGGCGATGACCGCGTCAACCGAGTCCCGATAGGAGTCCGACGATGAAGAAGATCGAGGCATACATACGCCACGAGGCGTTCGAGCCGATCCGCATGGAGCTGCTCGACAAGGGCTTTCCCAGCCTCTCCATCGCGGAGTACAAGGGCTCGGGCAGGCAAAAGGGCATCACCGAGCACTACCGCGGCTCGGAGCTGACGATCCACCTGCGCCCCAAGCTCAAGCTCGAGATCGTGGTCGAGACGCAGGACGTGCGCACGATCACGGAGGTGATCCTCAGGCACGCCCGCACCGGCCAGGTCGGCGACGGCAAGATCTTCGTGCTGCCGGTCGAGGAGGCGATCCGCATCCGCACCGGCGAGGACGGGGACCTCGTGCTCCAGGCCCATGGGTCGGAGGAGATCCCGGCTGGAACCTAGCTCGATCCCGGCGGGCGCGCGGGGGCGCGCCCGCCGTCCCGGCGAGACCGCTGCCGGCGCGTGAACGAAGGGCGTT